>JBCDIX010000001.1:0-203346 GCA_038748405.1 Cyanobacteria bacterium P01_H01_bin.21
ACTAGATAGTCAACACGCGGATCGTCAAGGTCTCTAAAGTGCTCAAACAGGGTACTTGAAGTCTCATCGGGGGTAGACATGGGGGATGACCTAACGCGCAACCCCCTTGATATTCCCATTCCGAATATGCGTTTGCCCTATCCACTTTTTGGCTTTTGTTGCGATCGCACCTCGTAAAATGTGACACTCACAAACCAACAAGAACCTGTTGTGATCTTGCCCAACCAAATACTCACTTGACGAAAGCCGGGTAGCCGGTCTAAAGTTACCCAATGCTGCTTTTGCAGCATCTCACTAGAACCTAATAACTTTGGCACCATCGGCGGGTGTTCGCACCACCCAACCGATGGCTACCCACGGATTCCAAAGCAATCCAATGGGATTGGGTTATTATGCCCTACCCCCTGCGATTTGCCATGACTTTTTGTGGGGGCTAGGGAAGTTAGGTTCTGGCTTTCCTTACGTTTCAACGGAGAACCAGACCTATGTTTCATGACCCAACGAGCGCAGCTGCGCCCACAAACCATCCTGCAGTTTTGCCGGAGCATGACTACGAAGCCGGACGACACATGCTGTTCGGTAGCCTCAGCTATGTCCAGACCGTGATCAAACTGCTGCATAAACTCAACTATGCAGAACCAAATGACTGGAGTCGTCCATTACCCACCGGCCAGCCCAACGAAGTCATGGCGATTTTAACCAACCGAGTCCGAGTGGATTAGACCGTTTCTAATGCTTGGAGCGCCCCCTGAGCGAAGTCTAAGGGGGCGCGGCTGAGAGAACACACAAAATTGAGTTGCCGTATACTGTCAGTCACAAAAGCCATAAGTTCATCATTATTGGAACGAATTACTATCGATCCGGACATGTGCCATGGAAAACCCTGCATTCGTGGTCTGCGTTATCCCGTGAAATTTTTACTAGAACTACTCAGTTCCGGGATAACCCACGATGAAATCTTGGCTGATTACGATGATTTAGGAGATGTTAAAAAACAATTTCATGGTCTGAAGAGCATAATCTTTTCCCTAACCTCGCCGTATCCCATACCACACCAGTATCTTTAAATTAATTGGCATCCTACTTTCGGGGGGTGTGGGGGAGTTTAGGCCCCCACGAACAGGAGGGTTTCAGGGAGGAAAGCCCTGAGCAGCCTTTATCGCTAATTGGCCAATATTCACAATTATTTTCAGGACATTGATTGGAGGCAAAACCGGTTGCGTGGGGTCCCACCGAGTTCCCCACACCCCCTGGCTAGGGCGTTCCGCCGCCCTAGAACCCGACGGAAAACATCAGCGGTATCCCTAAGAGCGTCTTTGGGCATTTGTCCACGTGGTTTAGAATTTTGCGCGCGACGACAAAATTCTAAAAGGAAGAGTTATCTAATTTCCTATTAGGAAAAACAGCCAATAATCAAACTATGAGCTTAATTTTTAACAAGCCCTTAGAAAACGACGAGATTCTGTCCGTGCTATTGTTTGCCGCTAGATCAAGCCGAGTTAAAAGGGATTAAAAAACAACCGCAACTGTCTTAAACCTTCATCGGCTGAGGCATTGCGATTTTCTGGGCTGCCTCAAACCTAGACTTAACAGTCGCCTCATCAGCAACCTGAGGTACTGGAATTGGCACCACTTGCACAGCACAAGCCTTAAGCTCAGGTTCCAGCGAAATCGGACATACTTCTGGGTGAGTCAGCGCATTCACCTCCATGTTGTCACCCCACAAAAATCCCCAGTGCATGGGCATAAAGACCGTGCCACGGGTAATGTTTTGGGTGACCAACACCTTCAGCTGGGCAAAACCGCGTTGAGACTTCACCTCCACCCAATCCCCAGACTGAATCTCCAGCAGCTGGGCATCCCGCGGATTAACCTCCAGCAGCGGCTCTGGGTAACGCTTGGTGATACGCGCAATACGGCCCGTGCGACTCTGAGTGTGCCAGTGACCATACAATCGACCGGTGGTCAGCACAAACGGATAATCTTCATTGGGGGGCTCAGCCAGTCCCTTAACGTGAAACGCACAGAATTTTGCTTTCTTATTGGGTGTGGCGAAGCGATAATCTGTGTACAGTCGCTTATCGTGTTTACCATAGGCAACATCATCCGATTCTCCAGCTGGGCACGGCCACTGAATGGGACCTACTGCCAGCCGTTCATGGCTAAGACCGGTAACATCGCACAGACGACCTGCCGAGAGTGAGACAAACTCTTTGTACACCTCCGCTGATGTCCGCTGGGCAAACTGTTGCTCAAAGCCCAAACGACGACCCACTTCAGCAAAAATCTCCCAGTCGGCTCTCGCCTCACCTACCGGATTGCGAAATGCCGGGCAGTAGGTGACCACTCGTTCTGAGTTGGTCATGACTCCAGCTTTTTCTCCCCACTGGGTCGCCGGTAGCACCACATGGGCAAAGGCCGCTGTCTCTGTCGGGTAGTAAGCATCCTGGCAAATGGTAAAGGGAGACTGTCTGAGGGCGTCTTGGGTACGCTTGATGTCTGGCATACTAACAGCTGGGTTGGTTGCGGCTACCCAAAAGACGCCAATATCTCCGCGTTCTAGCGCCAGCATCATATCCCAGGCGGCTAGACCTGGAACGGGTGAAATACTGCCCTCGGGTACCTGCCAAACCTTCTCAACAGCCTGTCGATGTTCTGGATTTTTGACTAGTCGATAGCCTGGCAAAATATGGGCCAGTCCTCCAGCCTCACGACCTCCCATGGCGTTGGGCTGCCCTGTTAGCGAAAAAGGACCCGCCCCTGGCTTGCCGATATTGCCCGTCATTAAATGCAGGTTAATAATGGTGCGGCATTTGGCAGTCCCTTCTGTAGACTGGTTTACCCCCATGGACCACATTGAGAGGACGCGATTTGACTTGCCCCACCATTCAGCGGCTTTGGCTAATTCGCTCAGGGTAATCCCACAGATTTCTGTTACCCGCTCTGGTGGATAGTTCTTGACCACCTGGGCATAGTCGCTAAAGCCATCGGTACAGGAATCAATAAAGCCGGGATCAATCCAGCCATGTTTTAACAGAAGATGGGCAATACCATTTAGCAGTGCGATGTCGGTGCCTGGTTTAATGGCTAAATGTAGATCGGCGGCTTTTGCTGTGTCAGTGCGGCGGGGGTCCACCACGATCATTTTGACCTTGCGGTTTTTTTTGTGATATTTCTTGAGCCGATTAAACACAATCGGATGACAGTCTGCTGTGTTGGTACCAATTAAAAACGCACAGTCTGTTTGTTCTAAATCGTCATAACAACAGGGGGGACCATCGGAACCAAAACTTTGAATATAGCCAGCGACGGCTGATGACATACAAAGTCGTGAATTGGCATCAAAGTTGTTGGTACCTAAACACCCTTTTAACAACTTCTGAGCGGTGTAGTAGTCCTCTGTTTGAAACTGACCTGAGCCATACATGGCAATGGCTTCTGGACCTCTCTCTCTCAGCGTTTTTTGAATCTCACGAACAATTCGATCCAGGGCCTGATCCCAAGAGACTTGTCGTAAAGGCTGATCGAGAGACTCTCGCATCATGGGATGAAGCAGCCGACCTTTGTCGAGGGAGTCACCAATGGTGCCGCCTTTGATGCAGACCTGACCTTTGCTGGAGGGATGGTTGCGATCGCCCCGTGCCTGCCACACGGGATTACCCTGTTCATCGCGGTTTACGGGTCGGCCGGGTTGAGCAGGAGGGAGCACTTCCAGACCACATCCCACGCCACAGTAGGGACAAAGTGTTTTTGCTGCATCAGCCATAGATTGCATCCTCCACGAAAACCCTGATTTTTTATCTGTTTTGTATAGATTTAAAGACTGACTGCTTTGCTGAGAAATCGTTAATCACTAAGCGTTAACGATAAAGCTCTAGCGACTTTAACGGTAGAGCGTAAGGTTTACTACACCTAAGCGTACAAGGACAATCCATAAACTACTTCAATGCCAACAGTAAACTTTATAAATTGTCCCCTTTAGACAGAAAAGGGGAGCGCTGATCGCCCCCCAATCTGTTGAGTTGACATTGCTGTCATCACCGGTTGCTGCTAGCCGCCTAGAGAACAAAACCCAGTAGCAACACTACTTTGTCTGCCTAAGCGAGCTTAGCAGTGGGATTAACCCACATAAGACCCATCGGGTACAGAGACTTCCTCGCCTTCATGGGCCTCAGCAAAGGAACCCTTGGGCTCTTCTAGAATGAAGAAACATAGGAAGGCAACAATAATTGCTGCAACCCCTAGAGTCTGGAAGAAGATGATGTTACCAATATCTCCTTCAGGTACCAAACTGTAGAGAGTCAGATAAGCAACCGCACCAACGTTACCGTAAGCACCAACGTTACCAGCAATCTGACCAGTTACCCGACGCTTTACAAGGGGCACGATGGCAAATGTGGAGCCCTCACCCGCCTGTACAAAGAAAGAGCACATCATGGTCATGATAACGGCGAGACCAACCATAAATGCACCGCCGCCACCTAGAGCATCACGAATGCTGGGGATGCTGCTCATGACCAGGTAACCAATACCCATGCAAAGGGTTAGGACACCCATAGTTGTCTTACGACTGCCTAACCTGTCAGAAATCAAGCCACCACTCGGACGAGCAAACAGGTTCATGAATGCGTAACTTGCAGCCAGCATACCCGCTAAGGCTTTGCTGAGACCAAAAGTACCTTCAAAGAAGGTGGGCAACATGGAGACTACTGCAAGCTCAGAACCGAAGTTCACAATGTAGGTTAGTTCAAGAATGGCAACCTGCTTGAACTTATAACGGTCTTCAGCAGGGTAGCGCTTAGCGCCGGACAACAAATCTTTGTTTACTGCCCAGCAGTTGTAAGCCTGGAAAAGATAAAGAGCGACGAGAGCTGCGATCGCAAGACCAAACGTTCCTTCATTAAGAAACCCAACCTTCTTAAGACGCCAAGCCAGGACAATCAGAATTCCAGTCAATGGCAGGTTCATCAACAACAGACCCCAGAAGTCCCTGACGGTTGTAACTTCCATACCGCGAGTGCTGGCGGGGCGCTGGTAAACCTTGCCCGGAGGAGTATCTTGAACGCTGAAGTAGTACAGACAACCGTAGAGGGCAGCGATGATGCCTGTTGCAGCGATAACAATGCGCCAGTTCAGCATCGGGCCATCAGTTACCTGAAAAGAACCGGGGAAAAAGTTTAGAGCGGTTGCTAAACCCACGAGGGTAAATGCAGAGAATGCAGAACCAAAGTTCCCCCAACCGCCGTAGATACCTTCAGCTAGACCAATCTCTTTGGGTGGGAACCATTCTGCGGTCATCCGGATACCGATAACAAAGCCGGCACCCACAATACCCATAAGCAGACGGCCAATTACCAACTGGTTAAAGCTTTGAGCAGAGGCAAAAATAACACAGGGAACCGCTGCATAAATAAGTAACAGCGAATAGGTCAAGCGAGGACCATATTTGTCCAACAACATGCCGATAATGACACGGGCTGGAACCGTTAGAGCCACATTACAGATTGCAATGGTACGAATTTGACCCACCTCTAGACCAAAGTCCTCTCTAATCGCTGTCGCTAACGGTGCAAGGTTAAACCAAACAACAAACGACAGGAAGAAGGCAAACCAGGTCATATGGAGGATTTTGTAGCGTCCCCTAAAGGACCACATCTCTCCGAGCATCAGTTCTATTCTCCTGGACAGACAAACATTTCACTTTTTTGGGAGCCTGCTTGCGGGCAGACTATAAGCTGTTGCCTTTGCAAATAACTGTCGGTGCCATAAGCATTGGCAGGGTGACAGACAACGCGACGCAACAGATAGGTAATAACAACAACTGAACCTGTTTATTTGTAAAAACTAACAGGCAAAAATGTCAAAATTTAATACCCAATTAGTAATAACTGAACAGAAGAATTCAGTCCTTATCACCATAGCGTTACCTTATCTGCGCTCAACTGTGAAAAATGTGCTCCTTGCTACCATTATTTTGAAACGATTCTTTTTTTGCATGTTCTTTCTTATTTTTTGCATCAAATATCGGGCAGCTTGGTGCGAAGGGTAGTTGCTGAGCGTATTTGACTCTTTAACTATGTCTTATTTAGCAAAAATAGTGTTCCTGTTAAGGCAACACATCTCTCGTTTATTGAATAACTTGCTCGAATACCGCTGAATGCATATAGGAAATATGGGGTTAATAACTAAGAGACCGGTTTTCCTCTAAGCAGGAAAACCGGTCTCTTGCTAAGCTGCGTCAACAGCCGTGCGCTATTGACCTAACCCAGACCATATCTCAGCTTGATGGGGAGTTACCGCCGTAATCGATGCATCTGCTGAAGGCTGAGCTAGAAAAACTCGAACAGCTGCGTAGCCAACTACAAACATAGAAAATGCTGCCAGTGAAGCGGCTAATGTTCTATCTAAGCTAGAAGCCTGGGTGGACATTGCACGAGATTGGGAAGCCATAAATTAACCCTGAACTATAGCGTTAGCTCAAGCATCCCATAATTATTCTGTAGCAAGCACTACTGTTTACGAAAATTTAGTCCTTGCGGTAAATAGCCAACTGTCTGAGCCGGTGTAAACGACTCTATCAGCTGTTCTGTCAGTGACATGGGTAGATCTGCCTGATGGGAGATAATTCCATGGACTACCCCTGCAGCTAAGCCGAGAAAAGCTGGAAGAACTAAAGATTTCAGGTTATCCATCAGTTAAAAATCTACTTTGTTAAGCTCATCATGCCCACGGTCTCTGGAGCACTTCTGTAACATTGCTAACGGGACGCATTAATCAATTTGTTTTTTGCATTTATTTGTTGCGTTATTTGCAATTTAGCCAGATACCACAAATGGCTGAATTTGTTCAGCCATTTGTAGCTCACATAGATCTTATTATTTAAGGCTTTCAGCAGGTTCCACTGTTGTTCCCCCAACAAATCGGTAGCCATTTGCTATCGAGCAAAGTGTTAGCTCCTGCGCTAGACATCAAGAACGATGCGCCCCTCAGGATGAGCAATACAGGTCAATACGGCATCAGTTTCACCGGCTTCTAGAGCCGATGGGTCCCCTTCGTAGCGTACTTTGCCTTCAACTAGCGGTACCTTACAGGTGCCACAGGAGCCAGACTGACAGCTGTTTTCGATGTCGAGTCCGGCATCTTGTGCGATCGCTAAAATAGGCTGGCTATCATCACAGGTAATTTCCTTACCAGACTTAGAGAAGATAACAACCGCAGACTTTTTCGCTTTAGGGGCTGCGGCAGTCTCGGGCTCTGGTTCTACAACAGGCTCTTCAATAACGACACCCGGTTTGAGTTTGGCTCCAAAGTTCTCCATTAACAGCGTTCGGACGACACCGGGCAGTTCATCGCAGGGAACTTTTTGCATAACGCGTTCGCCCAGGTGGGCATCTTTGCCGACCGCTCCACCCATATAAATGTCTACAGCAGGCACCATCTTGCCATTTTTGCGGGCTTTTGTGCCCATCATGCCAATTTGTGCAACCTGGGGTTGACCACAAGAATTGGGGCAGCCTGTCCAATGCATACGCACAGGTTCTGGCACGTCTAACTCTGAATCTAAACGTCGGGCTAATGCCAAAGACGGCATCTTGGTTTCTACCAGCGCAAAATTACAAAATTGAGCCCCTGTACAAGAGACTAAAGAACGCACCAAAGGAGAGGGTTGAATGGGAAAGGTTTGAACAATAGGTTCGGCCAAGAGGACAGCCAGGCGGTTGTCAGGAACGTTGGTAATGATGACGTTCTGTTCAACTGTCAAACGCAAATCGCCGCTGCCATAAACGTCGGCAACGCGAGCCAGGTCAAGCATGTGCTCTGCCTGTAGGCGACCCACTGGAATATGTAGGCCAACATAATTTAAGCCCGGCTGCTTTTGTTGAAAAACACCCACATGATCCCGTTTATCTGAATCTAGAGCATCTTCAGAGGCTTCGGTAGACAACGGTTTACCGACACTCTTTTCAACCTCTGAGCGAAATTTCTCTACACCCCATTCGTCAATTAACCACATTAGCCGGGTCTTTTGGCGATTTCCACGGGAGCCGTTGTCACGATAGACCGTCAGGATAGCGCGACAAAGTTCAACAACATCTTCTCTCTCGGGGGGAACCCACACATCCATGGGAATTGCCGCTGCACACCGCGTAGAGGAGAAAAATCCGCCTACTAATACATTAAAACCAAGAGTTCCGTCTTTATAAGCTGGAATAAAAGCAATATCGTTGATTTCTGCATGAACTGAGTTATCAGTACTGCCTTCGAGCGCAATGTTGAATTTCCGTGGCAGATTCGTAAAGTCATAATTACCTTCACCATTGTTGGTAATCATGTCCTGCACTGCCTGCACCAGCTCTCGGGTATCAATGAGTTCATTCGCGTCGATACCGGCAACTGGAGAACCCGTAATGTTGCGAACATTGTCCATACCCGACTGCATTGAGGTCAGGCCAACAGCATGCATCTTAGAAAAGATATCGGGAATATCTTCTAGGTGAACGCCGCGTAGCTGCAGATTTTGGCGAGTGGTGATGTCGGCGCTACCGTCTTCTCCATAACGCTGAACAACTTCAGCCAGCACACGCATTTGCTCTGAAGAGATCAGACCGTGGGGCATGCGCAGACGCAGCATAAATTTACCCGGCGTGACGGGACGGAAGAAAATACCTAACCACTTGAGACGCTGGGTTAGGTCAGTTTCATCTACGGCTTCCCAGCCCATTCTGGCAAATTTCTCGAGTTCGTCCTTGACAGCTAGGCCATCTTTTTCAGCCTTGTATTTTTCAAATTTATTGAGTTTTACCTTTTTCTCAGTAGTGGATGCGGTTACCACAGCAGCACTCCCAACCTGTTGAATAGACAATGCCCTGACATGGACGTCATAGGCCAACCCCTCAGCAATTATCCCAGAGGGACTGAAGCAAAAAAAACGGGAGCAGAGGACCTAGATCCGATAAGAATCTATGGCTCTGCCCCGCTAGACACACTTATAAGGAACCGCTTCAGGAGTTCATTTAGCTCGCTTGCTATCGAGTTAAACCAAGAATATGGAGAAAATCTGGATTTTTTTGTATAGTTGATTACTCTTTTTAAGGGTTATTGCAATATTTGCATAGCGAAAATGCGAAAATCACCAAAGGCATTAAGGCAATTGATCCAATAGAGTTGATCCAATATTCTTACATAGCTGACTGTTGTGATGATGCTTTCCTTTGGTATAGGGGCATACAGACATTTCCAATTCTTTTGGAATGATTCAATGATTAAAGATGACAGCATCTCAGTTTTTATTTTCGATGCAATAAATGCATCTTAAGTCGTAAAATATTCATCCTGAAACGCTTTGAAAGGGCATTTTCGCGGAATAATAGTGTAGATGTCTGCAGAGTTGATGTATGCCACCATTAAAGGGGGTTAGCGGCTTAGAGTCGTCTAGGTTAGACGGTCGGGTAGCTCACTGGCAGCGCTTTCGAACGGGCGATTTTGATCAAAAGTGGAACAGCTCAAAGCTGATTATCAGGGAAGGTAAGACTGCGATCGCACCTCTGTTGGAGCTGCTGAGCGATCTGAATGCTGATGCTGAAACCCACTGGTTTACAATTCGTGCCCTGGGGCATTTTCCTGAGCCAGATGTGATTGCTGCGATCGCGGCACAGATTGACAACACTGCTTATGTCAATCGCACAGCAGAACAAGTCACTGAGCTAAGTGCCTTTGCCATTGAGACTTTGGCCGCCATGGGGCCGGTTGCTGTTACTGTTCTTAGCCAGCTGTTAGAGCAGCCCCAACGACGTTTGCTGGCCGCAAAAGCTTTAAACCAGGTGCGCTCCACCGGTGTGATTCCAGCGATGGTGAGTGTCGCTGGCGATAACGATGCCAAGGTTCGCTACTATGCGGTGGATGCATTGGGTAGCTTTCACAGTGCTGCCGTAACCCCCATTTTGTTGGTGGCTTTAGACGATTTGTCCGCCCCGGTGCGTAAGGCAGCCGTAATGGCGTTGGGCCGTCGACAAGATTTACAAACCGCCTGTCACCTGAGTCAACGGCTACAGCCACTGCTGTGGGATGTAGATCTCAGTGTGAGCTGTCAGACAGCCCTGGCCTTGGGGCGTTTAGGGGCTGACGATAGCCTGGACGCGTTGAGTCAGGTGCTGCTGTCGGAGCATACCCCCATGCCCCTACGCACTAATGCGGTCAGTGCACTGAAGTGGTATTGCGATCGCCCCGGAGCTGACCTGGCGGAGCACACCACACAGCGAGCATTTGCCCTATTAAACGATGCCCTTAAACAGTTTTGCTTTGGGGCAAAAGCGGGCGCTTTCCAAACGCTGACGGCTGAGGAAACAGCTCAAATAGTCGTGGCCATTGTTCGAGTCATGGGCGATTTACGTCACGGAGCGATGGCTCAACACTCAACTCAATGTCTGATTGATAGTTTGCAAGCCGAGCCTGCAGCCGTTGTTATCCAGGTCATTGCAATGGCCTTAGCGGGTTTAGGTCAGCCCCAAGCGTTTGATGCCCTGCTGCCGCTGTTAAATCACCCGGTTGATGCAGTGCTCATACATACCATTGCCGCGCTCAAACGTTTGGATCCTGACCAGAGTTTTGAGCGAGTCTCTACATATCTTGAACGCTGCCCCAGCAATCGGGCAAACGTTCTTAAACTTTGGTAAGTCATGGAGCCAAAATTTGATTATCAAGGACGGTGGCCTATAAGATTAACAACACATTAAGAAACGCCATACTCTGATTTCTTGGTTTTTACGTCGATAAATATTACTGATCAAAAACAGCTATATTTCAATTCATATTCAATAGTTACTCTAGCTAACGATCATTAGTAGCTAGTCCAAATACACCAGACACAAAGAGCTGTGTGATGTGGTATCTAGAGATAGCACACAGCCTGTTTTTAGAATTCTTTAAGAATAGTTTGATGAGTTGATCTGCTGCTGGTAGCCAGACGTACTAAATGTAATGGTAAGCCTGCTTAGAGTAGATAGATGGCTCCACCGATTTTGGTGTCTCTAGCCCTTCAACAACCATTAGCCCATGCGCATAGAGCAGCTACAAGCATTTTTGGCGATTGCTGAAACCGGTAGTTTTCAGTCTGCCGCCCGCCGATGCGGCATTACTCAATCAACGGTTAGTCGGCAAATTCGTGGGCTAGAAGATGATTTAGGTATGCCGTTATTTCATCGCACCGCCCAAGCCAAATTAACCATTGGTGGAGAGCGGCTTTTACCCAGGGCCCGCCGTATTTGTCAGGAATGGCAACAGGCAACGGGTGAGATTGCCGATCTATTAGAGGGTCGCCAGCCAGAACTGTGTGTGGCGGGTATTCAATCGGTGTGTTCTCACTTTCTGCCGCCGATCATTACCCAGTTTTGTCAGCGTTATCCCAAAGTGCAGCTGCGGGTGACGGCTTTAGGGAGCGATCGCTCCCTTAAAGTGTTGCGCGACGGTCTGGTGGATATTGCGATTGTCATGCACAATCCGATGCTGACAAACTCACAAGAGATTGCTGTAACGCCTCTATATGAGGACCATGTGGAGGTGCTGATGGCGGCAGATCATCCATTGGCCAGCTACAGTCCGGCCCCCTGGTCTGAAATTGCCCGCTACCCCCACGTGGTCTTTAAAGATGGCTATGGGATGCAGCGTTTGGTCCAGTCTCAAATCCCTGAAACAGAGCTAAAAATGGCGTTAGAACTCAATACCCTCGATGCTTTTCGTGGGGTTGTGCGCCAGGGCAAAATGATTGCCCTGTTGCCTCAGTCAGCTCTAGCTGAGAGCCGTCGTGATCCTGGTTTAGCCGTTCGTAGTACAGCGTCCCCGGTGTTAACTCGTCAGGTGGTAATGGTGACTACTCAAGATCGGCTACGGTTGCCACCTGTGCGACAGTTTTGCGATATGGTGCAACGTCTGGCCGATGAAAGCTTTAGTCAAATTAGTGATTTACCCAGTCTCCTGGCCCTAAATTAGGTGACACTGCGAGGGCCTTATGTTTACCTCAAACTATCTTAACCAAGACATCCGTCTCTAACTTCCACCCCCCAGTCTCATTATGAGCGACGTTTTTCGAGACCTTTTGAAGAAGGTTGGTAGCGGTACCCACACATCTAAAGATCTGACTCGAGAAGAGTCTGAGTTGGCAACACGTATGATGCTTGAGCAAACAGCGACGCCGGCTCAGATTGGTGCTTTTATGATCGCTCAGCGGATCAAACGACCCACGATTCCTGAGTTAGCCGGTATGTTGGACTGCTACGAGAAAATGGGGGGCAAATTAGTGGGTTTCCAGACCGACTACCCAACCATGGTGCTCAATACTCCCTATGATGGTCGTCAGCGCCATGCTCCGGTGACCCCGATAACGGCTCTAATGTTAGCAGCCAGTGGTGTCCCCGCTGTTTTGCATGGGGGTGACCGCATGCCGACAAAAATGGGCCTGCCGCTGGTAGACATCTGGCAAGACTTAGGGATAGCGTGGAAACCCTTAAATTTAGAGCAAGCGCAAAAAGTTTTTGAACAAACTTGTTTGGGGTTTGTCTATATGCCACAACAGTTTCCTGAAGCGCATCAGCTAGTTCCCTATAGAGAACAAATTGGGAAACGCCCTACCCTGGCAACAGTGGAGTTAATGTGGGCTCCCTGTGATGGTCCCAAACATGTGGTCAGCAGTTTTGTGCACCCTCCCACTGAAACGCGTACTCAAGAAACCTATCATTTACGCCACACCTACGAGTTTACGACTGTCAAAGGACTAGAGGGGAGCTGTGATCTGTCTCGCAGCCGTACGGCGATTATTGGTATGGGTAGTGCTGACGATGGGCAACCCACGTTTGAGCGATTGTTGCTGCATCCAAGAGACTATGGATTTGAAGGTCATGACCTGGAACTAGATGCCGATTTTCCAATGCTTTTAGAACAGGTTATGCAGGGCGAGCCCATCGAGCTGACGCGCTCTGCTATTTGGAATGGTGGCTTTTATCTGTGGCGTGCGGGTGTGGTAGCAAGTTTGCCAGAAGGATTTAATCGAGCCCAAACGTTGTTGGAATCGGGTGAGGTACAGGCTAAACGTAACCAGGTGCAAGCTGCGATCGCAACCGCTTTAAATCCTCAACTCTCCCATGTTTAATTTGTTTAAACTATTCAGATACTGATAGCTCTTCATCTAGCATTTCTCCGTAGATTTGCGGCAGATGACTCGACATTGTATTTGTTTCAATGCCGTAACCCAAGCTAGTCCAGGTGCCTGACAGCAGCTCTAGCACCTGATTGATCTCTCCATTTTTTAGCTGCTGGCTAATATCTGTTCCCCAAGCATTTGGGTCTGAGAGCCAGCGATAGACAACAATATCCTGCGCCTCAGGCGAAAAATCATAGGCTTGCCAAAACTCAAACCACCCTGGTGGATGGGGATGGTACTTTTGCGCTTTTGCCTGCCAGGTAGTCGTCAAAAACTGATAGCGCCCGGCAGCTGTCGTACAGTCCCCGACGTTGGGTCCCGTTGCAATCGGTATACAAGTATCTGGGTGTTGATCGAGCTCACTGATGGTCTGACCACCATAGAGTAAGCGATAGGGCTGATCCATATTCGATTCACTAGCCGAAATTGTTCGCATCAAAGCACGAATATGGGGGTCTCCGCCAACCATCGCCAACGGCAAGGGAGAGGCGACCCAGTCAGCAGACCCTAACCGTAAAAATTGAGATGGGTCAAACCATGCCTTAGGAAGCCGCCAGCGCATTTGGGGAGACGACCAGTGGAACAGCACGCCGATCACCCCTAGGAACATCAAAATGGTAATTAATAGAGGGCCGTAGTCTGGCCGGGGTGTGGATTCTTCACCAAGAGAATTAGCGGGAGGGCGAGGAGACAACTTTCAGGGTCCTAGACAGCTCAACGATAAGCAACGCATGAGATACACGAGAACGAGATACACAATGACGGTCTTTAATTTCTGATTGTGTAGTTTATCCTACGGCTAAAGCCGCCTTTAGATCATGCTCTAAAGCACCCAGTATATCTGAAGATTAAAATTATGCTGTGTGGGGATACGGAGCGATAACGCTAGAACTCAAAACTGTACACCCCTAACTACGTTGGCTAAAATCATGTGTCGCGAGGCACAATTGCAAACTCTTTTCCATAACAACACTCTTCTGACCTACTCCTTGCTGGCTAGCCGCTGATTTAGAAATAAGTCATGAAAAAAGGAACCGCCCGATGGGACGATTCCTCTTATAAAAAGTTCAGCATATGGGTGTATAGAGGCAACACTAACCCAGAACGACTAGGCGACTGCTCGTTCCAAAGACTGCTGAGATGGCTTTACCGATGTTACGGTCTTCTCAACATTGGGTTCATACTTGGCATACCAGGCATCACTGCCAGGAGCTGGCAACAGCTGAAGCTGAGTAAGGGCTTCATCAACCTGATTGAAGTAGTAGTTTTGCTCTGATAGCAGTGAAGAACTGGCAACAGATGTACTGTCAGCGGCTACCTGAGGCAGAGAAAGCAACCAGCCGTGAACTCGTCGGATACTGGTTCTCGCATCTGTGATGCCGTTGACAAATGGTGTAAAGGTTGGAGCAGTGTAAGCCTGATCATCGCTTAGCCACTGAGCCGTTTCTAAGCTCGGCAGGTTTAGCAGCAGCTGGTGTAATACTCTTAGCTCAGTTAAATAGTTATTCCAGGTAGTTACCTCGTGGGGAGAACGACGCTGGTTGTACTCTAAATCGTACACGTGAGATTTAACTGATGCTAATGCATCACTAACGGCGTAGCGAACTGCTCGATCAAGCGGTAGTCTCCAAAGGGATGTTGCCATGATGTAAACCTCTAAATAGGATTGTTATTGTCACATTGATATGAAACTGACTGTCCCCACCCTAGGGTAGGGACAGCCATTGGAATAGAGTTTTTTTCAAACCTGGCTATGCTGGTCTAATCCCACAGGATAATGAGCATTTGTTGAAACTAGGCCGACATAAATCACTAAACGCAATTTCAGAGTACCCATGTCGGGCCTAGCTTCCTAACCTAATAGGTTCAAAAATCTGTGGTAAAAAACCGCGCCATTTTCATTGTAACCACTAGTTGTTCTACTAGAAAAGAGAAAATCCTGAGAAAATGTTAAGAAATAACATTATTATTCATCGGAGTTAACTCAAAGTGGCTGCATCGCTATCTAAATAGCCCCGTGATAAAAAGGGCAGCTCGATAACTTCGGCTGTCGTGTCTTCTACCTCTAGGGTCAGCCCAGCCCCCCCTGCTTTAGTACGCAAGTATCCCAGCCCCCAAACGGTGCTATCGTCAGCAACTACGCTGGTCAGGTTGCCCACCTGCTTTCCGTCTAAAGTCAGGGAGACATCTGGCGTCACTGGCTTGCCTAGTTTGAACCCCCAAAGTTGTTTTTTCACCCCCTGGTAGGTGTTGAGTCGAGCAATGGTTTCCTGGCCGATATAACAGCCTTTTTCAAAGGAAATTGTGTGCCAAAGCCCCGCTTCTAGAGGGTTATCTTTATCAGTCAGTTCCTGACCCGGCATTGGACGACCCTGCCGGATTCGTAATACTTCCCATTCTTCAGGAGACAGACTGATGACTTGATGCTCAACGAGCCAGTTTTTTAGCGTAGCTGCCTGCTCCTTTGGGCCGATTAGAGTGTAGCCAGGCAGCCCTAGTCCAGTCTCTCGAACGACTTGAATATCAATATTTCCAATCGGCCAGTGGGTGCGGACATGGCTATAAGCATCAGTGCCTGGCTGAGGTAGCTCAAGTTTGGTTAAAAGCTGATCGGTTTCGGGACCCAGGAGGGTAACAGCAAAGGTTGTCTCGGTTTGATCGCTCAGAGTAACTTTGTCGGCAAAGAAGATGTAGCGATCCATCCAGGCCAACAGTTCTGCTGCCATACCAGGAGACACCATCAGTAAAACGCTGTCCTCATCTGCGTAGGCACTGGCTAAATCAAGAGTACGGGCCGTGGATGAGACAAAAACCGTTTCACAGCCTTGACCAGGGGGCAGCTGCTCAAATGCGTTAGTGGATTGATTGTGGAGAAAGCGGAGACGATCCGCTCCAGTGAGCTGAATTCGTCCCCAATGGGAGCGATCAAAAAATGTAGTGTTGGCGATCTCGACCATAGCTGATGCCTAAAGAATATGCGGGGGAGTCTTATACTTTAGGGCCAATTGGGTGTGGTTGTGTTTCGCAAATACCGAAATTTGGGATTATTTTTTTGGCATTGCTGATCCTCGGTATAGCTGTAGCTGTGAGAAATCGTTAAACACCAACATTTCTAGATCGGCTCGTTCCCATAATCAGCAATCGCTATTTTTTGGCATTGCTGATCCTCGGTATGACTATAGCTGTGAAAAGTCGTTAAACACCAACACTTCTAGATCGGCTCGTTCCCATAATCAGCAATCGCTATTTTTTGGCATTGCTGATCCTCGGTATGACTATAGCTATGAAAAGTCGTTAAACACCAACACTTCTGGATCGACTCGTTCCCAACTGCTAAGGTTTGTTTAAGTTGATCCGGCGCTGATTGATTTGCTGGATAAAAAATTCTTCCAGAGATAGCCGTCGCAGGTCTAGGGTAATCAATCGACCGTTCATTAGGTTAACGCTGGCCAAAAAGTCATTGGGGTTACCTGGTAGATAGCCTTGCCAATAGCCGCCTTCAAAGGTGAGATTCTGCAGCCACTTTTTAAGGACATCTAAGCTACCGCCCTGGCCTTTGACAAAATAGGTATCAGGAGAGCCCAGCAGCTCATACAGACTACCCTGGCATACCAGCTCACCTTCGTCGAGGATGGCAATGCGATCGCAAATGACCTCTACATCCGCCAGGATGTGACTATTAAAAAAGATAGTCTTGCCCTCATCTTTGAGCGATAAAATCACCTCCCGCACCTGATAGCGTCCGGTTGGGTCTAGTCCTGACATCGGCTCATCTAAGAAAATAATATCTGGATCATTGATCAGAGCTTGGGCCAAACCGATGCGCTGTAGCATTCCTTTGGAATATTGTCGAAGCTGCTTTTTAATCGCAGCGTGCCGTGACAGACCGACTCGGTCTAACAGATCGGGAATACGCTCCTTATATATAGAGGCTGGAATATTAAACAAACCGGCTGAATAGGTGAGAAACTCCCAGCCAGTCAGGTAGTCGTAAAAGTATGCGTTTTCCGGTAGATAGCCGATCTGCTGTTTGATGGTCTGGTCGCCCGCTGGCTGGTTAAGCAGATGAGCGCTGCCCGAGGAAGGACGAATGATGCCCAACAGCAGCTTTAGGAGGGTGGTTTTGCCTGCACCGTTAGGACCCAGTAACCCAAACGTTTCGCCCTGATAGATCTCTAAAGAACAGGGTTTAAGCGAGGCGATCTGCTGATTGAGCCAAAAGCCTGTGCGATAGGTTTTACTCAGATCTTGGGTTTTAACGATAACCGGACGATGCACGATGGCAGACGGGTTAGCGTCAGCGGGAAAAACGGTGTCCATCAACTCACAAAATACGCCCCCAACGGGACGTGCGCACGGTCTAATCGGTATAGTTGAGAGGGCTGCCGCCTCTCAAGAACCTAGCTTAGGGTACCAGAGTGTTGAAATTGCTCTGTCACACTATGCCAAAACGTTAGACTACCTTTTTTAATATGGATCGTTCAAAAATTGTTGCGATTATTACGGGTGCGATTTCGTTGATACTTGCGATCGCTTATTTGCTTTTAGTGCAGCTGCTAGACTTTCGCGGCGAAATGGTGCCAGCCCCCATCAGTAGCTTGATGTATGGTTTGATGAATCTACTGTAGGGGCGCGTTTTGTAGGGGCGCACTGCAAGTGCGCCCCTACAGTAGCCAGGCCGACAAATCTCGCTGTAGCAAATCCTGGAGCTTAAGAATATCTTCACGGTAGTACTGTCGCAGTAGGATGACATCTTCGTCGGTAAATTTTGCCTTTCCCTTGTCTTGAGAGTTTGCCGCAATAAGACGGTCGCGCAGCTGATGCCTTAGGTCTGTCGGCACAATTTGCATGAGGCCAGTGGCAACGCTGCGGATAGGATTTTTAGTTTTTAACAGCCGGTTAAGGGTCTGGTTTTTGGGAACTTTAGCCGTTTGCGCCTTTTTAGAGGTGTTGGCCACAAAGCTGGCGTTTACACCAATTGACTCGTACATTCGCCGCATAAACGTTTGGGAATCTTTACGCAGATCGTCATACAAAAAGACATCTATGCGGTTGCGATCGCACACCTCAAAAAAATAGTTAAGCGGTTCGTAATATTTGCCCTTCATCAATACATGGGATGCGTCACCACGACTGCGCACCTGTTCTGCCAGCGGTGTTTGTTTGCCAATGGCATCACGCATATTCATCAAATAGTCAGAACAGGCGCGCTCTACCGGATTGCGCAGTACTGCAATTAATTTGGCATTGGGTAAACGCTGCTGAATTTGCTCAGCCGCTGTCTTGTAGTTAAGCATGTAGTTGGGAGACACCTCCCCTAGGGCCACATGCTCATCGGTGGCCCCATCAAATAGCTGCGTATATAGGTCCCAACTAACAATGCCGTTCTTTTTACGACGTTTCATCTCGGTCGAGGCATTGTCCCAGTTTTTGTTAAAGAAGTTTGTTTCTTTAACCGGGCTCATGTAGACCTGCGGATGCTGCTTTAGATAGTTATAAATCGATGTTGTTCCCGATTTTTGGACACCAATAATCAAAAAGGTAGGTGTGCGTTTAGCAACAGCAGATTGAATCGTACTGGCGGCAGGCTGCGTGTTATTGGCGTTCATTATCAACTGGGGGCTGAGTAGATTGGGGCGAACAGTCTCTGTCTGTGGAGCCTAATGACTTTTAGTAACCGAGCGGTGGCGTATCACCATTTTATGGACAAGGTTTTTTTATAGATATCCATTTTTGATAACTTTATCTCTGTCACATAATCTGTGGGCGGGCTGTCTTAGCTACGAACAGCGGCGATGGCTTGTTGGACAAATTGTTGCACAACCTGATCGCGCCGATTGAGCTGGTAGTGTTTTTCTAGCACTGCCTGCATTCCTCCATCGCCCCAATCTTGCTGGTTTTCAAAATAGTCTACAAAACTCTTGCCAGCGATGCGGGTCAGATAGGCTGCGCTTACCCCCTGTAGAAGTTTTCCAGCGACCGCTGTGGCCAGGTTTGCCTGCAGACCGACGGTTAAAAGCTTCAGGGCTCCTTTAACCAGACCCAGGCTACCCATGGTTTTTGCCAGTGAAAGAGCAAGTTTACGAGCGTCCTCAATGCTGACGGGAATACCGTAGACCTGGCCCAATTCCACCACCATCTGGGTATTGACGGCAGCGGTGGCTAACATATCGACCACCGGCAGCGGGGTGGCCGCCAAGACGCCTGCCCCAATCCACTGGTAGCGGTCAATAATGGCATCGGCCTGCTGCTGGCGTTGTTTAGTGAGCAGCTGTCGTGCTTCTAAGCTTAGTCGCTGGGACTGCAGCAAAATGTTATTGGCAATCAGGTCGCGGCCTTCAGCCCGCAGAACAGCGATAATGCGGTCCACCAGCGGCTGAATGTACGGTGTCGGCTCATCGTTGGGATGGGATGCGATCGCAACGACATCATTCCCTTCCATCCGTTGACCCACCCGCTGCCGCAGTCGGTCCACCAGCAGCTGTACCTCATCATCGGTATATCGATCAATTTTGTTGAGCACCAGCAAGGTGCGTTTGCCCACCGCCAGCAGCTGCATCAAAATCTCATACTGAGCCCGGTGCAGATCGTTATCAACGACATACAAGAGCAAGTCTGCCTGGGTAGCCAGCTCTCGACTCGCCTGGTCAGACGCGCCTGCATCCAGCAGACCTGGGCTATCGCTGAGAATAATTTCTCCATTAATGTCTGGAATTGCGACTCGATAGGTTTGCTGCTGAGTTGTTGTCCCCGTTGTCACGGCAGTGTCTCCCGCCATTTCCCCCATGAGGGCATTGGTCAGCGATGTTTTACCCACCGAACCGCTGCCCACGATCACCAGGTGCAGTCGCTGTTGCTCAAAGGCATGGGTGACCGTTTTGGCCCGTTCAATTAAAGCCCGCCGGGTGACTTCATCTTGGATTTGGCCCAGCTGCTGGTCGAGGCTTTGCAGCTGAGCAACGGCCGCTTCACGGGTCGTTTTGGGTGGCAGGGGCTCTGCCCGATGGCGGGGCCGCAAAAACAGCCAGCCGTAGTAAACCACTACGCCCAGCGCTGCCACCATTAGCACCACCACCACTGTCGTGATCGCCTGGGCTACCCACGGATGCAGATTAGCCAGACCCGAATAGAGCGTCCCCAGGGTGCTGATCAGCCACAGCAGTAGACCCAAAAAAATTAGAGTTGCGATCGCAATAGTTAAAGGTCGCTTCATAGGCTAATGTTAGCTATCGTCAGTAGGCCGCTGATGCAATCCTAAACCTTGTATCCATGCAGAACTGATATTTTCTGTAGGGGACCGCAAGTTTAGGTGCAGTTCAGACATTTAGCCGATATTCATCGAATGAAGCGACCAATTTTACACCTGGGATAGCCTGGCGTCCTACTATACACAAGGTGGAAAATTGCCGCCAATTGTTGCTAACCAAGGACAGGTTGAATTCCTATGGGAATATTTGATCAAGTAATGGGAGCCATTCAGGACCCCAATCGTGAAGCCAGTATCGGTCAGCTTGGCCAAATTGTATCGATGGCGCAGCAGGTTGCTCAGACGAACAATGCCAATAGTTCAGCGACTCAGCAGGCGGCCTCCGTTGTCGGTAGCTTTGTCCAATCGGCCCTGCGTGAAAAACAACAAACCCAGGGTATGGATGCTGTCCTTGAGTTAGTGCAGCAAGGAACGACCGACGGGGCGGGTGTGCTACCTAAGCTATTTAGTCCAGCTCAGCAAAGTACAGTGGCCACAGCCGTCGCTGAAAAAACGGGTCTAGATGCTAACCAAGTCAGGGTTATGCTGCCCATGGTGATTCCCATTGTGATGAAGTTTTTAAACCAGGGCTCTGCCAAAGCAGGCACTCAGGCCCAAGGTAATCCGCTTGTTTCTGCCTTTCTCGACAGCGATGGCGATGGCGACGTGGACATGGGTGACATGTTAAAGATGGCCGGTCGGTTTATGTAGGTATAAGCTGTCAGGCGGCAAAAATATTTCTACCGCCTGACAGACCATGCCCCCCTGTATAGTGCTCCTAGAGGGGTGCCATTTTTTGGAGTGCTTATATGGTTGGCAACAAGAAGGACAAACGATGGAACTGGTTAAGTGCTGAAGGTTTTTTGCACGGTATCGACAACATAGAAACCATCGTTTCAAAGATACTGTCCGTTGCCATGCTAGTGGTGATCTTTGTGATTATGGTGGACCTGATTCGGTTCCTGGCAGTTGCCCTATTAGAACCGAGTCCTGCTGGTTTCTTTAAAAGTACTCTGAGCGAAATTTTTGGGTTATTTCTGAGTGTTTTAATCGCCTTAGAAATTTTAGAAAATATCACCGCCTATCTCAGAAAGCATGTAGTGCAGGTGGAGCTAGTTATTGTCACCTCACTAACAGCGGTGGCTAGAAAAATCATTATTTTAGACTTAGAAAAGGTAACCGGCGTTAGCCTGATCGGTTTGGCCGTTGCGATTCTTGCCCTGTCGATTAGCTACTGGATTGTACGCAGTATTCATAGCTAAAGATATTTAACATTTAACGGTGTTAGGTGTTGCAGAGTGGGGCTTCGCTAAAACACGCAGGTTTCATTGACGACAGTAACCTGATGCAACAAAAGTTGCAAAAAGTTATCTGGCTTGGGTCTAGAACCTAAAACTTTATAACGCTAGCGTGTCTAGAGAGAGGCTAGCGCTACGATTTCAACACAATCCTCATCGCTGGTCTATGGCATCCCAACTCACCCTCAATCTAGTTCAAGGTTCCGTGCAGTTTAGTTTTTCTATCGCAGCGGCCCAAGAATTAAAGGCGACCTTAGTTAGCCTGACCCAGACCCTAAAAACTTCAGCAGCAGCGACGGTGGGTGCAGCCAGACCCAAGCCGGTAAAGCCGATCGAATATCGCCATACGGGGGATGTATTTTTAGAAATTTTTTGCAACCCCAATATCTGGCCTAGCCCATTTGCGGCCAAGCTGTTGGTGACAGTGCGAGACGACCGTATACGGCTAACGACTGAGGCAGAGCTAACCCGAATTATTGAAGACGTCAATCTTTATTTGGAATCAAACGACGCTTAGCCGCCCACCAAAGTAAACGCGGCCCAGTTCAGCGGTGCAGGATACTTATCTAACATCGATAGCATTGCCTGTCGTAAAGCGTGGGCATTGTTGTCTCCAGTCAGTCGCTGCTGGTAAAAACTCAACATCAGAGCTGAGGTGGCTTCATCGGGCACCTGCCAGAGAGAGACCATCACACTGGGCACTCCCGCTGCCAAAAATGAGCGCGATAGACCGACCACGCCGTCACCTGTGATTCGGCCTCGCCCTGTATCACAGGCGCTAAGTACCACAAGGTCAGCGCTTAGCTG
This sequence comes from Cyanobacteria bacterium P01_H01_bin.21, assembly GCA_038748405.1. Lineage (GTDB taxonomy): Bacteria > Cyanobacteriota > Cyanobacteriia > Phormidesmidales > Phormidesmidaceae > Leptothoe. The sequence goes on from JBCDIX010000001.1 coordinate 22,544, forward strand.
GCTGTCTAAGATTTCTTTAGCTGTCAGAAACCCGTCGTTATTAGGACTGTCGCCGGTAACGGGTGCAAATGCGAGGGATCCCTCTAGCGGATTTGTTTCATTAAAAAAGCCATGGGTCGCCAGATGAATTAGACGGGCTGACGACAGGGTCTCTTTGATTTTTGGCTCGGTTGCGCGCTCTCCGATAATGGCTTTAGTATTTAACAGCTCGGCAATGTTTTGGGCTTCATCCCGAGCATAGGGTAGTGGCTGCAGGTTCGCCGGCATTGGCGATGGGTCGCCAACAATCAATGTGGCTTCAGTGTTTAAGAGAGAATTATTTAATGGTTGAGACCTTTGTAAAACCTGGATTGCAGGGGCGGTTAGAATCGTGTGATGCTCGATTAAATAGCTGTCGTCATTTGCTTGGAGTGCGGGAAATGGTACTAAAAATAGCTGTTCTTGAGGGATAAAAAAGACTCTTGCCTCTGGATTATTGGGTAGCAGGTCGGTGATGGGCGTAATCAACAACTCATGCAGTTCTCGCCAATATTGACGCTGCTGTAGAACAGGGGCAAAAGCGGAGGCGGTGGCTTTATAAACCTCACTCAGGGGGACTACGGGATTGGGTAATGTAAAGTCAGGATGGCTAAGCGTCACGGTTTGTGCCCGTGGATCGATGGCGGTGACTTCATAGGGAGCCCAGTCTAGTGGCTCTCCTTCACGACGCACCTGATCACCTGGCCCAATGGCTAGGGAGCGCAACCCACTGCGATCGCGACTGGTTTTAACCAAATCTGCAATGGAAATATCCTTGCCTTTGAGGTCAACCTGGCGAAATGCCACGTCTCCGGTTGGCTGCACTACCCAGATATATAGACTTTCTGCCGTGCCTCGCTGTTTGCCTTGCACCTTAAAACTCGCGTCAGGCACGAGGGTATATTCCACCAGGGTAGCTTGCTGTTCTTGGGCAATGGTTTGAATCTCTTTAAGAGAAATTTTTGTATTGGGTACTTTATCTGAGCGCTGAGCTAACAGCTCTACAAACGCTTGAGCGCGTCCCCGTTCAGCAATTTCCAGGGCTTCTGCTGGATGGTTCTGAGCGACTAAAATCTGCTGCAACAGATTGTATGTGAGCACATGGGTGTCAAACAGTGAGACATTGTATTGATCTTGTTCGGGTCTTAGTGCTTCTAAAGTTTGAATAGCAGACCGCAGGGTGGTTTCGGCCTGCTCTAGCTGATTGTTGCCAAATAGGGCATGGCCTAGGTTGTTGAGGGTGCGCCCTTGACGGCGGGGGTCATCAATATCCATTGCCAGATCAACGCTGCGAGAATGTAGGGCAATGGCTTGGTCATAGTCATCCAGGTCTTCATAGGCCAGCCCAAGACCGCTCAGGGCATCGATTTCTAAGCCAGTGTTACCCAGGGTCTCTGCCAGGGTGAGGCTTTGCGTGTACCGCTGTACAGCGTTATCCACCTCGCCCTGGGCATGGTAAGCGGTTCCTAAATTGTTGAGGGCATAACCAGTACGCTGACTGTCGTTAAGGGAGTTGGCAATGGCGAGACTCTCCTGGTAAAGCTCAATGGCTTTTGCATACTGCCCTTCAGTGGCGTAGGTAGCGCCTAAATTATTGAGAGCGGCGCTTTCTTGGAGCTGATTTTCTAGGCTTTTGGCAATTTCTAAGCTGCGCTGATGCAATTCAGTAGCCTGGTTAAAATCTCCTAAGGACTCATGGGCGTTACCCAACAGCCCTAGCACTCGCGACTCGCCTAGCCGGTCACCCTGCTCCTGCATTAATGTGAGGGCCTGTTGATAGGTTTCGATCGCATCTAAATATTGCCCCAGTGCCCGCTGGGCGATGCCCTGATTGCCCAATGACTGCGCCTGCAGCGTAGCGGCCATAGCTGGCTCATTTACCTGGGTTGAGGTGTCTAGGGCACGACCCGCTAAGGCAATGGCAGCTCGGTTTTGCCCCAGGGCTAGATTGGCGGCGGCCAGACCATTAAGAGTGGCGGCCCGATCGGCAGGGCGATTGTACAACTCTAGGGCCTGCTGCCAGGTTGCGATCGCAGCCTCATACTGGTGGCTATCATACTGCTGTCGACCCAGGGCAAATAGCTCAGCAGGAGTTTGGGCAAAAGTTGTTGTGCCAAATACGAGCAATAATCCTAACCATGTGCTCAGAAGCAGACTTAACACTCTTTTTAGCCGCCGACTAGTCAAGACAATCATGGCTGAATGCTTATATTATCTGGCGGTTGAGCCTCTGACGCAGGCTCAAAAGGTGCACTGCTTTGTGGGGCTTCTCTGTTATTGTCCTCTTCTAAACAATCCCCTGATAGCTGGGTTACACCGTTCTCCTGAGTGATTTCATCTGCATCACATTCTTCAGGGCTTCCCCGCAATGCCAAGAGATCGTCAGACTCATCGTCCGTTGCAACCGTGTCTTCATCGTCTGTTTCTTCTAAATTGTCTGTGTCCGCTGTGGAAAATTCTGGCCCAGAGGGGTCGGTGGGCTGAGGTCCGGCTCCTGGATTAGGTCCGGGGCTAGGATTAGGCCCACCCCCAGGATTAGGCCCACCCCCTGGGTTGGTTCCTGGATTAGACCCCGGTCCGGACGGAACTTCTGGCACAAAGGGCTCGTTAAAGAAAGCGGTGGCTAAACTGCCATCCCCGGTTAACTGGGCGATGGCGCCGTTAGTGCCGCTGGCCTCGGTGGGGAAATCAGTATCACTAAAAAGGGGTACAAAGCCGCTGACTGTTGCTTGAAATGTGGACCCTTCAGGATTGATGGTAATGGTCACATTGTCTGCGTTAGGGCCGACAAAAAATGGTGTCGACGTGACGGCTTCTGTGCCTTCAATCGTGTATACCTCGTTTGTGGTGGCGATACCCGCGCCGCCATGACGGATGCGAATGCGTCCTTGTTCTCCACTATCTGGGCTGGTGGCAACACTGACCGGCAGAGAGATCTCAATCTGCTCATTGAGATCAATTTGGCTAAATGCATCGGCATCCACCTCTTGCAAAAAAGCAATCAGTGCTGCATCTTCAAGCGGGTCAAGGGTGATTCTGACCGATGTGTTGAATGAATCTGTTGCTTGAAAGAGACCGGCAGCCGTGATATCTATCCCATCGCTGCCAGTAGAGACGGTTTCCACAACAATGTTACCTTCAGTGGAGGTGAGCACAACTTCACTATCGTTTAGAAACCCACCGCCTGCGTTAAGTCGTCCGGCCGTAATCTCACTGCCTGTAATCACAATGTTGCCGCTATATAATTCTGTAGTGTTAACGTCTGCGAGCGTGACTGAGCCAGGGGCTGAGAGAATGACAGGTCCACCCTCTGAATCGCTACCTCTGGTGTCAATGTTGCCATTAATGGTGATGCTGGCTGGTTCTGTTCCAATATCAGCGGGTACAAAATCAGTATTAAGGTCTGGGACGTCCAGCTGAGGCACATTGGCAGCATTTTGGAGGTTGGTTTCTCCAGCCCTTAAGACTAATGCCGGTGTTGTGGCTAATAGAGAGTTGTCGGAAATCAGTGTTGGTACAGGCGATGTATTTTCCACTAACAAAAATGAGTTGCCAGACGATAGATTTTGTCTGACTAAACCAATGCTTAAGGTATAGCTACCATCAGCAGGAATCACACTAGAAAATGTCTGGGGACCTGTTGAAGAGTCACTGGGTGAAATAAAAATCCGTGGAAAATTTTCAAAACTCTCAGCGGTTGGATTGAGCCCTGGCGAATCGCTGGTGATTAATTCAGCTGGGGCTCCCCCAGTTAGTGCAACAAAGGCAACGTCGTCAGCTGTATCAAAATTGTTGGTTAATCTTGTAACAAAGCTCCAATCAAACGAAACGGTGTCTCCTGCCTGAGCGTCAAACGTTGTTGTGATGGCGCTACTTGTGTTGGCATCGCCGTCACCTAAGCTGTTTAGACTACCGTTGGGTAACCCGAGGAAAGCCTCTAACTCGGCCCGCGTGGCTGTATCACTACCAGCCACAATGTTAAGGGCAATCTGAGACGGTGCGATCGCAGGGCCAAACCCAAACTGCGAATTCTCAAATGAAACATCGCCAATGCTTTCCCAATTGAGAATCGGCGACAGAGTCGTATCTGGGCCCGTAATAGTAATGTCTCCGTTGGCCGTAATGCTGCCGGTCGCCTCAACCTTTAGCGCTGGACCGCTATAGCTACCAAATGAAACATCCCCATTGGCGCTAATAATCGGATCATAGAGACTAATAAAATCTGCCGACTGCTGGTCAAGGGTAGCAAAATTCACATTGCTATCACTGCTGATGTGGGCATCTAGCGAAATTTCACCATCGCTGGCCAGCACAACATCACCCCCACTAATCGTGGTTTGGTCGTTAAACAGCGCCAGCACGTTAATGCCTTCATGGCCTTGAAGCGTTAGCCTTCCACCGGCCTCTAGTGTCAACGGCTGTGCCCCACTGTCAGTCGCATAAAGCTGTTCGCCAACCAGGGTTAATGCACCCGTTGTTGCTAGGTTACTGCTGGGCAAATACAGCATATTGTCAGCCGCAATTAAAGCGGTCTGAGCGTTTACCTCGCTAACAACACTATCGCCCGCCAGGGCAATATTCCCAGCATTATCGACGACTAAAGCGGCGGCTTGTTCAGCCGTACCTCCTGTTAATAGATCGGCGAGTGAGACAGGTGTTTCTGCGATGTCTGTGGGTAATGAATCTAACGACAAATTTAATCGTAATAGACCATTTTCAAGCACAACCCCACCTGATTCTTTACTCAGAACTTGGATGGGACCATCGGCTGAGTTTAAGGACCCCAGGTCAATAACAGTACCGGCTGCCAGCATAAGACCGCCATTTGCTGATAGCTCAGCCAGATTGACAATCGCGCCCGATGTCTCAGAAAACGCCAAACCAATAGGAACACCGCTTAGTTCCTCAATAGCATTCTCCCCAGCTATTTTGAACCATTGGTCACCAAACCTGAGCCCGTGAGCTGTGGTAGCTGTAAATGTAGCGGGTAAGTCAAGCCGAGCATTGGGACCAAATAAAATTCCGGCTGGATTGATGATAAACAGATCGGCGTCACCGCCAGTGATGGTTAATAGCCCGTCAATATTTGACCCGTTACCGCCTATAACATGACCAATCACCCGTTGCACAGAGGGGTTGGCTAGAAAATCAGCCGTAGCATCTGTCGGCACATTAAATTGCTCAAACCCATAAAACAGATTATTGCCTGCCTGCTCACCACCGCTGATGGTGATGTCGTCACCATTGATGTCTACATTAGTCTGGCTCTCTGGGACAATGGCTTGAGCCAGTAATGTACCTTCGTCAGTATGAGGGAGAGCAACGACCGGGGGTGGAGCAGGCGGTTGATGAATAAAAATCATGGGGGCTTGATTTTCAGGCTATCTCACCATTTATAGCCTTAAGCACCCAATAATTTACTGAGTGCCTTAAGTTATGTTGCTAAGCTGACTCCAAATTTCCGATACTGCCAAGACAAACAAGCCAAAGCATCATCTAACAACGCTTTGGCTTGTGCCATGGATAAGTAAAAGAGCTAGGCTTTTACACCACTTCTACATCAATAGGGCCGTCAGCAGGAGCTGCTTGCGGCGGTGGCTGAGGTTGGAATTGGAACATGGTGTACACCACATTACGGCGAATGCCCGTCATCATGTCCAAGAAAACCTCATATCCTTCGCTCTTATATTCAATCAGCGGATCTTTTTGCCCATAGCCGCGTAAACCGACCGTTTCCCTTAGAGCATCCATCTGCTGTAGGTGTTCGCGCCAGAGGGTATCAATCTGCTGCAAGATAAAGAATCGCTCTGCCTCGCGCATTAGCCCCGGCTTCATCTTGTCTACCTGGGCTTCTTTGATGTCGTAGGCAATATGCACCTGCTCTCTCAAGAAGGTTTTAATTTCTCCCATAGACAGGTTCTCGAGCTGGTCGGCAGTCAGGTCTTCAAGCAAATAGATAAACTCTTTAACCTTGCCGACAATATTGTCGAGATCCCATTCCTCCGAAGGCAGCTCCGGATTAATGTAGGCGTCAACGATGTCGTCCATGGTCTGCTCACCATAGCCGATCACCAACTCTTTGAGCTTGTCGCCTTCAAGCACTCGACGGCGCTCAGCATAAATAGCACGACGCTGGTTGTTCATCACCTCGTCGTATTCAAACACCTGTTTACGAATATCGTAGTAATAGGTTTCGACCTTTTTCTGAGCACCCTCCAAAGAGCGGGTCAACATCCCCGACTCAATCGGCATATCTTCTTCCACCCGGAAGGCATTCATCAGGCCAGCGACTCGGTCACCACCAAAGATCCGCAGCAGGTTATCTTCCAAACTTAAGAAGAACTTAGTGGATCCAGGGTCTCCCTGACGACCAGCACGACCCCGCAGCTGGTTGTCCACCCGGCGAGATTCATGGCGTTCGGTACCGATTACGTGGAGTCCGCCTAGCTCAATAACCTTGTCATGCTCAGCGTCAGTAAAGGCTTCATACTCTGACAAAATCAGCTTGTAGGTATCCCGTAGCTTTTGGATAGCTGGGTCTTCGGTGGGTGCTTTTTCTGCAGCCGTGGCAATTTTATCCTCGGCGTCTAGTTCCGATAGACTCTGAGGCCCGTAGGTTTTAACCGCAAAGGCGACAGCGTCTTTTAGGGCCTTTTCGGTTTCTCCAGATAGGTCGGTGGGGAAGATTTCAGGAGACGCTTTCCAAGTTTTTTGCTTTTTGCCATTGCTTTGGAACCCTTTTGCACTGGTTCTGCCGCCAGCTGCCGCGACCCTGGCGACACCAAATCCTTGTTCCTCCTCGGGACGAACTATCTTTGGCATCAAATATTCACGGATCTTTAGACGGGCCATATAGTCGGCGTTACCACCCAAAATAATGTCAGTTCCTCGGCCTGCCATGTTGGTGGCAATGGTAACCGCGCCGCTGCGACCTGCCTGAGCAACAATTTCTGACTCTCGTTCAACGTTCTCTGGTTTTGCATTGAGCAGATTGTGCTCTACGTTGAGCTGTTGCAATAGACCCGACAGCAGTTCTGATTTTTCAACACTGGTGGTTCCCACTAGCACCGGGCGACCCGTTTCATGCATTTCTGCACATTCCTGTGCGATCGCATTCCATTTGGCAGGTTCAGTTTTGTAGACAACATCAGACTTATCCATACGAGCAATTGGCCGATTCGTAGGAATAATCGTCACCTCAATGTCGTAAATCTTTTCAAATTCAGCTTCTTCTGTCTTGGCAGTACCCGTCATCCCCGACAGCTTGTCATACAGCAAGAAGAAGTTCTGGTAAGTAATCGATGCCAGGGTTTGAGTTTCTGGCTGGATAGGTGAATGCTCTTTGGCCTCAATCGCCTGGTGTAGGCCATCGCTCCAGCGACGACCGGGCATCACCCGCCCGGTAAATTCATCAACGATCACTACTTCATCATTACGGACAATGTAGTTAACGTCTTTGACAAATAGTTCCTTTGCTTTGACCGCGTTAAAGACAAAGTGGGCCCAAGGATCTTTCGGATCAAATAAGTCCGTTACCTGCAGGAGGTTTTCAGCTTTTTCAAACCCTTCATCAGTTAGGAGAACATTACGGGCTTTCTCATCCACCTCGTAGTCAACTTCAGTCTCTAGCTGACGGGCCAGGTCTGCTGCACGCTCATACTTTTCTTGGGGGCGATCAACCTGACCTGAAATGATCAAAGGTGTACGAGCTTCATCCACCAAAATGGAATCAACTTCGTCAATAATGCAGAAATTAAACGGGCGCTGTACCACTTCGTCAATCGAAGAGGCCATGTTATCCCGCAGGTAGTCAAAACCGAACTCACTGTTGGTGCCATAGGTAATGTCACAGGCATAGTTTTTACGCCGTTCCGATGGACTCATCCCCTGCTGAATCAGACCCACTGATAGACCCAGAAAACGATGGACCTGGCCCATCCATTCAGCGTCCCGACGAGCTAAGTAGTCGTTGACCGTAACGACGTGTACCCCTTTACCCGATAGAGCATTTAGATAAGCGGGTAGGGTGGCCACCAGGGTTTTACCCTCACCGGTTTTCATTTCCGCAATCTGGCCATCGTGGAGCACCATACCGCCAATTAGCTGGACGTCATAGTGACGCATCCCCAAAACTCGTGTGCCAGCCTCACGCACAACGGCAAACGCTTCAGTAAGCAGATCGTCTAGATCTTCATCATCTTCAAGACGCTGTCTGAACTCAGCAGTTTTACCCCGCAGTTCATCATCTGAGAGGCCCTTGATTTCATCCTCTAGCAGGGCAATCTCTTTAACATCAGGTTGATAGCGCTTGAGCTTACGGGCGTTTGGATCGCCTAAAAGTCGTTTCAGCATGTCTGGGCAGTAAACGGCGGGTGTGGGTACTATACCCCGATACTTATCTTATCTAGATATCCTAAGTCGATAAACCCCCTACTTGGGGACGGTTTACCTCACTTGGGATAATGTTGAACTTGTAGAGGGGAAATGCAAATCTAACCAGAGCAACAGCTTAAAATACTGCGACAGGGAGACTGGTTAAGGCAGAGGGGGGCTATTTTGAGTGTAGTTGGTCTCTAGGGCTATCTTTGCGCCTTAGGCTAGTTTTTGGCTCAGATGTGTATTTTTTGATACCGAATACTTGATGTCAAGTATCAACGTATTTGATAGTTCCCTTGCTTAAGTCTATGTATCGTGATTGCAGCTTGCTGCTCGGTTGCTTGCCGATTACGTGACAAGCAGCTGGAATGTTCTTTCCTAGCTTTGTATCTATGGATTTTCGGTCTGTTCGGTTTCGCTACACTGAAACGCTATCGACAAAGGACTTAGAGCAACTTAGAGACCTGTTTGAACAGGCTGCTTTTTGGGCAGCCGGAAGACGCTTTGAGGATCTAGCCAAGGCTATTAGCCATAGCTGCCCTGTAGTAACGGCCTGGCATGGGGAGCTACTGATTGGGTTTGCGCGGGCTACGTCTGACGGTGTTTATCGCGCCACCATTTGGGATGTCGTAATACACGACGACTACCAGGGGGCTGGCTTGGGTCGCAAGCTGGTAGAAACGGTCTTGAGCCATCCCCACATGAGTAATGTTGAACGAGTTTATCTGATGACGACAAACCAGCAACGGTTCTATCAACGGGTAGGTTTTTCAGAAAATACCACTACAACGATGGTGCTGCTCAATCAGCCCATTGATGATAGTCTAATTCGTCAGGCTGAAGAGATCGTGCGCTAGCCAATGCCTTCTTCGGCTTCTATTTTTTCTTTACTGTCATTCCAATAGGCACTGTAGGTCCACTCTTCTTTCATGCCTTTGTCTACCATTTTCCAGCGATAAATTGCTTTATCTGGATTGACCCCTACCTCAATCAGCTTAGCTCCCATGTAGTACTCTGTCTGTTTTTTTGTACGTGCCTTGAGAAATTCAGACTGACTTTTGGAAATAAGCTTGGTGATGTGAGCTTGCGTAGGTCTATTTTTGGCCATTGGTGAATGTTATCTGCGTTCTACAAAAAGGGATGCTAGCTGCTAGTAATTTGCTGGGGGCTGCGGTGGGGGAGCATCGTCAGGGTAGGGAGGTTGTTCATCGCTAGAGGGAGCGGGTCGAAACTCTGTGTAGCTCCCTTCTTGGCCAGCCGTTCTTGGACGGACGTTAAGTGGCGGCCTCTCGTCACGAGACGGTCGCTCGTCACGCGGCGGTCGCTGCTCGTTGAACGGCGGCGGCTCGCTACGAGACGGCTGCTCGCCACGAGACGGTCGCTCGTTACGAGGACCATTGCCTCTAGGGGGTTGAGGTAGTCCCCCTAAACTATGACCGGCTCCGTTACCGGCTGGTACTGGGGTATCTCTAGGGGGTCTCTGGGGGGGTGATTGAGACGGTTGCTGAGGGCGAGACGGACCGTTATATCTGGGGGGCTCATCGCCGGGACGAGCCCGGTCAGAATAGCTGTCAAACTGATCGCGGCCTGGTTGACCTGGCTGCAGTCGCGCTGGTGGACGGCGGTCGTCATAAGGGGGGCGGGGCTCTATGGGGCGGGGTTCATAACGCTCACCATAACCATCATTACCGTAGCGATCGCTAGGAATACGAGGCTGTCTTTGACCAGGTGAATCCCAATCATCTAGTTCAGCTCGATATACCCGTCTTGGCCGCTCGTCATAGCGACGAGGCGGACCTTCTCGCTCCACAGAGCGAGTGCGATTGGAGTCTCGCTTGCTAATGTCATTGATAATTAACGTAGTTAGCATGCCCACCAGCATGACCTGCTGAAACGAAGCAAGTAGCTCCATATTTAAATGGGCCAGCAAAAAAATGCCAGACAACAGAAGCAAGATTGAGTAAACCTTGTCAGAGCTGCGCTCGTAACCTGGCTTGAGCTTATCTAGAAAAAACAGCCCAACCGCACCGAGAATAAGTATTAATCCAACCAGTAGCGGGACAGGAGTACCAAAATTCACAATCGCTTCCTCGTATGATGGTGGCCCTCTGACGGGCGCTCTGCCCAGTATGGCCAGACGCTCTGCCTAGCATGGCAACCCATAGCCACCAATTCTATCCTAGCGGGCGGCATTGGATTTGTCTTTTGGCAGATTCCAATGCCAGAGTCTATCAGCTGCCTGCATAAAAAAGAGCACAGCATGGGCTGCACTCTCGGTTTCACTTAAACAAGACATTGACCAGGAAATTGTCCTTACTCTTACTTACACTTAAAGTAATAACGTTTACTTCAAGCCAAATAGAGACCTAGCGTCTAATTTGGTCGCGCTGACTGATGAAGACAAGAGCGAGAGTTACTGGGACAACCACAATTACAGCGCCAGCAACCAGGCTCAATAAGAAATTAGTTAGTGAAGGTGTCATGGCTTTACCCTTTAGTTCCGCAAACGTTTGTAATGCTTGCTTAATATAGTATCGAGCAACGTTAACCTTGAGAAGCCTTTGAAGTTGGTTAAAAAATTGGTATGGATTGACTTCAAAACGCCAAAAGCTTTTTACATCAAGGCTTTTTAGTTTTTTTAATAAAAAGATTGCAAATTTGCAGTCCATAGCAATCGAGCTAAGCTTTACAATCCTTAAAGTGAATTACTCATCTAGCGAGGGAAGTTGACGATGTCAGGTATCACGATTGGTAATTGGATCGTTGGCCCGCTACTGGCGGTGATGACCCTGCTATTTATTTTCCGCATCGTTCTTACTTGGTACCCTGAGGCAGAATCCACTAAGTTTCCCTTCAATTTGGTGTATTGGCCGACGGAGCCCTTTTTGATCCCCGTCCGCAAGGTGGTGCCTCCGTTTGGTGGTGTGGATATTTCTCCGATCATTTGGGTGGCGTTTATTAGCCTGCTGCGCGAAATCTTAGTAGGGCAACAAGGATTACTAAAAATGTTCTAACTGACCTAGTTAGGACAAATGTATGCAGAATAGAAAGGCAATGCCCCTGAGGCTCCTTCTATTGGAACGGATTTGGAGAGACCCCGAGTGCCTTCTGCTGCCGCTGCAACGACACTATTAAAAGACCCCGAACGCCTGGCCACTCGCCTTAAGGAAATTCCCCAGGAACCAGGCGTTTATTTTATGCGGGATCGGGATGATCAGATTCTCTACATAGGTAAATCCAAAAGTCTGCGCAATCGAGTGCGTTCCTATTTTAGGGATGGACAACGTCATCACACGCCCCGCATTAGTGTGATGGTCACTCAGGTTGTGGATATCGAGTTTATCGTTACCGATACCGAGGCGGAGGCACTGGCGTTAGAGGCCAACTTAATTAAGCAGCATCAGCCCTACTTTAATGTGCTGCTCAAGGATGATAAAAAATATCCTTATCTCTGTATTACTTGGTCAGAAGATTACCCGCGCATCTTTATTACCCGTAAGCGTCGCAAAACCACTAAAAAAGACCGCTACTACGGCCCCTATGTCGATACCGGCTTGCTGCGCCGAACGCTGCACATTTCCAAGAAAATATTCCCGCTGCGGCAGCGGCGGCAGCCTTTATTTAAAGACAGACCTTGCCTCAACTACGACATTGGTCAATGCCCTGGTGTGTGTCAGGAGCTGATCACACCGGAGGACTATCACAAGATTGTTCAGAAAGTGGCGATGGTTTTTCAGGGGCGGGTGCAAGAACTGGAGTCAATACTGGCTGGCCAAATGGAAAAGGCGGCTGAAAAACTGAACTTTGAGCAGGCGGCCCGGCTGCGAGATCAGATTCGTGGTTTGCAAACCCTGAGTGCCCACCAAAAGGTAGCGCTGCCGGATGATACTATCTCGCGAGATGCGATCGCACTCTCCGGCGACGACCAGCACACCTGTATTCAACTATTTCAAATTCGAGCCGGTCGTCTGGTGGGGCGCCTCGGGTTTGTCGCTGAAACCGAATCGGGCACACCGGGTCAGATCCTTCAGCGAGTACTCGAAGAGCACTACCCTACGGTGGACGCAGTAGAAATCCCCAGTGAGATTTTGGTGCAGCATACGCTACCTGAAGCAGATATTTTGGCGGAGTTTCTGACCCAGCAAAAGGGTCGCAAGGTCACTATCGAAGTTCCCCAGCGTCAGGCAAAGGCCGAGCTGGTGGAAATGGTGGAACGCAACGCCCAGTATGAGCTGGCCCGCACCCAGAGGTTTGCCGATCGCAACAATCAGGCGATGCAGGACCTGGCAGAAATTGTGGATTTACCAGGTATGCCAAAGCGGATTGAAGGTTACGATATCTCCCACATTCAGGGCTCAGATGCCGTGGCATCCCAGGTGGTTTTTGTGGACGGGCTACCCGCCAAACAGCACTATCGCCATTACAAAATCAAAAACCCTAAGGTAACCAGCGGTCATTCCGATGACTTTGCCAGTATGGCTGAGGTGATCCGTCGTCGGTTTCGCAAATATGCAGAAGACCCATCAAAGGAACGGGTTGGTAACCCTGATTGGCCTGATTTAGTCATGATTGACGGCGGTAAAGGACAGCTCTCGGCCGTTGTCGAAGTGCTTAGGGAACTCAACTTGCTGAGCGAATTAAATGTTGTGAGTTTGGCGAAAAAGCGAGAAGAAATCTTTTTGCCAGGAGAATCTACGCCTCTATCCACTGAGGCGGAACAGCCGGGAGTACAGCTATTAAGACGATTGCGGGATGAAGCCCACCGGTTTGCCATCAGCTTTCATCGCAAAAAACGCACCGATCGAATGCGCCGCTCTCGACTCAGCGAGATTCCAGGGCTGGGGCATCATCGGCAGAAAATGTTGCTGGCTGAGTTTCGCTCTATCGACTATATCCGAGAGGCTAGCGTAGAACGGTTAACGGTGGTTTCAGGGATTGGCCCTCAGCTAGCCCAGCAAATCTACGACTATTTTCATCCAGAGTCATCTAGCTCTACTTGACTGACAGCAGCTGGATTTGCTGATCACCCGTATCCGTTTCGTCAATCACGACTACAAACTTGGCGCGTTTGACTTTTTCTAGCAATAACGGATCGCTCAAATTCTCAACCTTTTCTGAGCCCCGAATCGTAAAACTGTAGGTGGGGCCGCCCAAAACATGACATAACATGGCCACCGATGATGGATCTGTCCCAAAGTGGGCGTGTATATGGTCTACCTGGTTTTGGTTAGCCCAGTTAAACAGCACACAGGCCTCGGCCATATATACAAAATGGAGATACAGACTGCTGGTGGAATTAACCCAAAGACCTAACATCCGTCGATAGCATTTGTACCAAGCGATAGGTCGCTTAAAGGCCGTGGTGGTCAGATGCCCCATTAACGATGTTTGACTAATGGTCGGGCCTGTCTCGAGGTCTGAGGTGTTTGGCGAGTTGGCAGACTCATCACTGTCATTTTGTAGGGAATATATAGAATAGTTGGACACCTCAATACCCGATTCCTCTAGGTCATAGAGTTTATCCTTGACTTCGGTCCTGCTGATGTCAGAGTGCTGAGTGACTAAGTAAGCTATGTGCATGATGGCGCTTCCTCAGGAGCTGCTCAAAAGCGTTTTTGGAGTACGGCACAGGTGAGCTGCAAATGTGCGATCGCAAGCTGTCTTATCTTACGAAAACATTTCTTTAAGTCTTAGCTAACCCATCAAAAAAAATTCCACTAACCACCAAACTTCTTAACCTCTTAATGTTTTTAGAGAATTAGCCTATAAACTCGATGGTTTTCTAAATGTCTCATATTGACGGAGCTATCTGAGTGCTTTCTGTAGCAATGCAGACGTTGAGGACGAATTAAACGTAATTACCAATAAAGAGCCATACCATCTTTAAATGCGTTTACATCTGAGTTGTCAATGCCAAAGAGTGCCTCTAGCAAGGCAAAGGTACCCTGATAAAACCTGATACGTGACCAAAGTGCATCAAAGTTTGGGTAGTGATAGCCGATGTGACGAACAAAACTGGCATCATAACTACTTAAAAGTCCAGCAAAATCGTACGCTGGGTCTCCTAAGCTGGAGCTGCCAAAGTCAAGAATGCCGTTAATTGAACCGGCTATGGGGTCAATTAGAATATTGCTCGCTCCAAAATCACCGTGTTTGAGAACAGGGGAATATGCAAAAGGGCTGGGCTGTTCTAAAAACGTCTCAAAATGGTTGGCGACTTGAATTTGGGCATCTGTTCGCATGTGTGGCATCAGTTTTGAACGAACTTGCTCAAATATTGTGTTCCAGTATGATGCAGTGTCAGTTTGCGGTAGCAGCTCTCTAAGTTTGTCGGTGACCGGGAGTTGATGGAGGCATTTTAGAAACGAGCCTAGTTGCTGAGCGATTCTGTTTTTAGTGGCATCGTCTGCTTCAGTTAATACCCTGTTCCAAAGTGGGACACCGGAGAGATTGGGATACCCCATAAACGCATCAGACTGGTTGGATAAGCAGCTAAAGGTGGGACAAGGTGTTGCTAGTGGGAGTTTGTCCTGTAAATATTCGAGCAGGGTGATTTCCCGTTTTAATGCTTGGTAACCCTCGGTATATTTGGGAAATCGAAAGATGTACGAGCCATTTACCTTGAGCACAGTGTTGTTTTGCCCATGGTTGAGAGGCTCTATCGTAGTGATGACTAGATCCTTATATACCCGTTGAATAGCCTGGGTGTATGCCGATACGTTCTCCACGGAATTACTCTATGTCCTAGTCATCATAGATGACGCGACTGCGAGAAGCCTTTTGTTGAGCGCGTTTAGATTTTTTCTCTAGACGTCTCTTGATAGCGGCTTTACTCGGCTTGGTGGGTTTTCGTGCTTTTTTAACCACCATGGCTGAACGAATCAGCTGCTGCAGTCGCTCTAGGGCATCGGTCCGATTGCGTAGCTGAGTTCGATGGGCCTGAGACTTAATATTAATGACACCGTCTTTGGTAATGCGGCTATCGCTGAGGGCAAACAGACGAGTTTTGTAGCGTTCGGGTAGCGATGATGCGTTGATATCAAACCGTAGATGTATGGCCGTGGCGACTTTGTTTACATTTTGACCACCGGCACCTTGCGATCGCACTGCCTGTAGTTCAATCTCGCTATCGGGAATCGTAACCTGGTTAGAAATTCTCAGCATTGCGCGTGTTTTCCTGTTGCCCCACCTTCAGCATAACCAACTAAACTCTAAAGGAGTTTTGCGGTCTTAGGCTTAAGGTTTAGGTCTCGTCTAAACCTCACCCCAAAATTGCATTCCACACCTCATCAGGATGCCGAGTGATGTCTCTACTCAGATACCTTCAGCGTTTTTTACGCATAATCCCGACGCTGCTGTCGGTGTATTACGCCTATATGCTGGAATATCGGGCTGAACTGATGTTTTGGGTGCTCTCCGGCTCATTCCCACTGATACTGATGGGACTATGGCAAGAAGCGGCCCGCAGCGGACAGTTTGACCTCAACCCCGATGATATAGTGCGCTACTTTTTAGCCGTATTTGTCGTGCGGCAGCTGACGGTGGTCTGGGTCATTTGGGATTTTGAGCGGGAAGTGTTAGAAGGTAAGCTGTCGCCGCTGTTGCTACAGCCCTTAGACCCAGGTTGGCGTCATTTTTCATCTCATTTAGCCGAGCGTCTGGCCAGACTTCCTTTTATTGTTGCCCTAATCGGACTTTTTCTAGCCCTATATCCGGTGGCGCGTCAGCGACCTGCCCATATTTTATGGGGGCTATTAGCCATCGGATTAGCGTTTTGTTTGCGGTTTTTAATGCAGTATACCTATGCCATGGCTGCTTTTTGGGTTGAACGAGCAACGGCGGTCGAACAATTTTCATTCTTGCTCTATACCTTTTTCTCAGGCATGGTGGCACCGCTAACGCTGTTCCCAGACGGTATTCGTGAAGCCGTATTTTGGACACCGTTTCCTTACCTAATCTATGTGCCGGCCAGTTTGATTGTCGGTTTGCCAGTACAAATTGGTAAAAGTATCGCTGTCACAATGATTTGGTGCCTTATTTTTTGGAGCCTCAATCGTTGGCTATGGAAACAGGGGCTTAAACGCTATTCAGGCATGGGGGCCTGAAGCATTATTTTCCCAACGTGGACCACTAAGTTCAGGCATGGGGACCTGAATAACTGTTCTCCCAACGCAGGCTACTGCGTTCAGATATGGGTGCTTAAGTAATTGTTTTGTTAGAGCACACAGGGTACTTAAGTATATGTAGAAAACATGAACTTAGTGATACCTGTACAAAGTTTATATGTGGCCTATTTGCAATAGGTTTAAGGTTAGCTGGGTTATCTTCACAAACCCCATACTTTTACTTACGAAGTTGAACTATTTAATAGACAAAAGTCTTTACGGGTTATCTCTTAACTAACACTTTACGGACTACTCTTGGACCAGACATTAAAGTAGTAATGAGAGTTTTCTTAGAAAACATGCTCGGTTACACGGCTGATGTTTGGTAGTAGTAGCTTTTATCACACTAGTTGACAGGCTCAGTGATTTTCACAGATATCTCTGTTCTTCTAGTCATTAAATCACTGCTATTTTTACGAACAAAAATTAGGTAAAACCCCTAATAAATTCAGCCCTCGGTATTAAACAGCTTCCTGAATTGTTCTTATTATGACTACTATCCAACTTGACGCGCGCGCTTTGTCTACTAGGGCTCTTGATTCTGTCACTAAGCTGTCCCCTTTCGAAGCTGTTCAGACCGATGGTCAAAAGTTGACAGCTGAACAACTGAATCGACTAGACCTAGCTGAATTGATCGGTGTATGTCAGCGTCACCGTTATCCAGAGCAAGCTCCATTTTCAGAGCTAATGCGCCGCTACAAGTCTCACGTAGATCGTCAGCTTTATCATCTTGCTCCCGACTGGTCTGACCGGGCTGACCTGGCCCAAGAGGTTTGGATTCGGGTTTATCGCAATTTGAACCGTTTGCAATCCCCCGTGAAGTTTAAGGGTTGGATGAGTCGTATTACCACTAATTTGTTTTATGACGAACTCCGCAAGCGGAAGCGCCATGCTGGCACGCTGTCGTTAGATGCACCTCGTCATTTAGATGATGGTCAGGTTGATTGGGAAATTGCGTCAGAAGATCCTAGCCCTGTAGATACGATGATGACCCATGAATTTTACGAGCGTTTGCAGGCGGCTATCGCTGAGCTGCCTGAGGTTTTTAGGACCACAATTGTGTTGAGAGAGATTCAGGGTCTGCCCTATGAGGAGATCGCTGAGATTACGGGTGTTTCTCTGGGTACCGTCAAGTCTCGCATTGCTCGGGCGCGCTACCGGTTACAGGGTGAGCTAAAGCGCTATATCGATGGTCAACATTCTGCCTAATGTAGAGACGTTCCATGGAACGTCTCTACCTGGAAAGGTGAACGATTTCTCCCGGCTTGTGTTGATACCATAGAACAGGTGGTATCGGGAGTGGGTAACAGTGCAGCGATATTTAAGAGTGTTGCGACTGTTTTGGGAAGTTGCGATCGCAGCTGAACTTGAATATCGTCTAAATTTTATAATTGCCACCCTGAGCAGTCTGACGGCACTGGGTGGCAATTTATTTGGTCTGTTTTTGTTTTATCAAACAGGCTACGAGTTTCAGGGATGGCAATGGCAAGAAGCACTCGTGGTATTGGGCATTTTCACCATACTGCAGGGCTACGCGGCAACGTTTTTAAGCCCTAACCTCAATCGCATTGTTAAACATGTCCAAGAAGGGACCCTGGATTTTGTGTTGCTAAAACCCATCAGCTCTCAGTTTTGGCTATCGACCCGAACGATCTCACCGTGGGGGTTTCCAGACTTGGTTTTAGGAGCGGTGATGGTAATTTACGCCGGAACCCAGCTAGGGTTAAGTTTGGGTAACTATCTGGCTGCTTTGGTGCCGCTTGCTCTGGGGTTTCTAATTTTGTATAGTCTTTGGTTTATTTTAGGGGCCACCAGCATTTGGTTTGTCAAAATCTACAACGTGACCGAGGTGCTGCGTAGCTTTTTAGAGGCCGGGAGATTTCCAATTGTGGCCTATCCTGCTGCCTTTCGCATCTTTTTTACCTTTGTCATTCCCGTAGCCTTTCTCACAACGGTGCCTGCCCAGGTGTTGCTCAATCGGGTTGAGATTGGCTGGCTGGTAGGGGCGGGTGTGCTGGCGGCTGGATTATTCTATGTATCACGTTTATTTTGGCGCTTTGCCCTGCGATTTTACACTAGCGCTTCTAGTTAAAACGTATAGCGTCGTTCCATGGAACACCCCTACCTGATGGCGATACACTATCGGGGTACCCAAGCGGCAATGCCATGAAACTCAGTTCTCTCTGCTTTAGTGTTTTGTTATTGTTGTTGACCGCCTGCGATAGTCAGTCTCAAAACAGCCGCGACGAGAATACTCTGGTGATTTTAGGGTCACTCACGGGTGTCGGCCAAGAGATTGTTGAAGAAGCGTTTGCCCCATTTACGGCTGAGACTGGTATCCAAGTGGTTTATGAAGGCACTGATGCGTTTGCCACAGTCTTACCGATTCGGGTGGAGGGTGGAGATTTGCCAGATTTGGCAATTTTTCCGCAACCGGGGCTGATGGCAGATTTGGCGAGAGAAGGAGTTCTCACCCCTTTAAATGATGTTGTTGACTTGGAGACATTAACAGCCGCCTTTGGCCCTGACTGGATAAACTTGGGCACCGTGGATGAACAGATCTATGGATTGTGGATGCGGTCTGATCCTAAAAGTTTAGTGTGGTACAACCCTGATGCATTTGACGCCGCAGGCTACGAGATTCCCGCCAGCTGGAATGAGCTGATGGCCCTGACTGAGAGAATTGCAGATGAGGGAAAAACACCCTGGTGCTTTGGCATGGAAAGTGGTGAAGCCAGTGGCTGGGTCGGAACTGACTGGGTAGAAGACATTTTGTTGCGAACGGCAGGTCCCGATGTATATGACCAGTGGGTGACCCATGAGATTCCCTTTAATTCTCCTCCTGTCAAAGAAGCTATGGAGTTGTTTGGAGAAATTGTGCGCAACGAACGCTATGTGCGTGGCGGTGTTGTCGGTGCCATCAGTACTCCCTTTGGCGACGCTCCAGCCCCGATGTTTGAGCAGCCACCGGGATGTTATTTGCATCGTCAGGCTAGTTTTCTTACCGATTTTTTACCAGATACCGTAGAGCCAGGGCGAGATACTCAAGTATTTTTACTGCCCGGTGACGGGCCAACGGCCCCGCTGCTGACCGGTGGTTTAATGTTTGCCCTCACCAACGATACCCCAGCGGCCCAAGCAGCTATCCAGTACCTCACAACGGTCACTCCCCATCAAAGCTGGGCGGCGCGGGGCTATATTAGCCCCCATCAAGACGTTGACTTCGCCATATACCCAAACGATGGCGTGCGGCAAATGGCAGAAGTGTTGGCTCAAGCTGAGACAATCCGATTTGATGGCTCTGACCTGATGCCTGCTGCTGTCGGTACAGGCACCTTTTGGACTGAGATGGTGAACTATGTCAGTGGTGCAGATGCAGATGCTG
Source organism: Cyanobacteria bacterium P01_H01_bin.21 (assembly GCA_038748405.1). Classification (GTDB taxonomy): domain Bacteria; phylum Cyanobacteriota; class Cyanobacteriia; order Phormidesmidales; family Phormidesmidaceae; genus Leptothoe. The sequence continues at coordinate 42,488 of JBCDIX010000001.1, forward strand.
TGCTGTCTACGATTGAGGCTAGCTGGCCGGATGAGTAATTTTCAGCTGACAGACTATAGAGCCGCAGAGTGTGACCGTAATACTTGTCGGTAAATCCTAAAGATTCCATCCCTAATCGAATCATGACGCGCTGGGAGGGGATGTTGTCTGGTGAGGTGACCGCGTAGATAGTCGGTAGCGCCAGCTCCTTAAACCCGTAGTTTAAGATAGCGTTGGCAGCCTCAGTGGCGTAGCCATAGCCCCAGCTAGCTGGACGAAAGTGCCAGCCAATTTCGACTTTGCCGCTGTCTGTTTTGTCATTGTTGGGTAAACCCACCAGCAAAATACTGCCAATGGCGCGGTCAATTGCTTTTTCAACTACGGCCCAAACACCAAGACCGTTGATACAGCGCTGACGATAGCGCTGCAGTCTGTCTTTAGTCATGCGAAGAGAACCATCGGCGTCACTCTGAATCCAACGAGTTACCTGTGAGTCGCCGTAAATGTCAAATGCTTGCTGAGCATCATAAAGAGGATGCCAGTCGCGAATAATTAATCGGTCAGTTACAAGTTTCATATGGGGGTATAGCCTGAGCCTATAAACTCGACATTCACCATTACTGATTAACGATTTAGATCCGATAACTGACGCTCACCCTGGTGTAAACAAGCGATGTTAATAGGACTTATCAGAGCGCATACAAATCAGTAATGCCCGATATTTTACCGATGGGATTTGTAAAGTACCCGGCAAGTTTGCAATTATTGAAAATCCTTTGTGTGGATGTTTCTTAGCAGATGCTTATGTTACGACCGATTAACTAAAGACCAGAGGGGGTGTGATGACCCCTGACGCTGAATCTGAGCTAGCTGATTTTCTAATCGCCTACGCTCAATTGGGGAAAGACCCAGGGTAAGATGGCGAATTTCGCGAACCATTAGCGTACTAGCTAAACCAACACAAAAAAAGAATCCCAAAGCTCCTAAAAAATTATATTTCAAACCGTAATACACAGAGGTCCAGGTGAAATAGTCAAATAACAGACTAATTTCAGCGCGCAGCTGCCACAGGGTCAATGGTCCTAGGGTTAGCCACACAATAACGGTCAGACGCCACCATGTAGTTAGAGCGTGCTGTCGCAGCGCTTCAATCGCCCTTTCGTCAGTGGTGTGGGTGCTGTTTTTAGAACTTTTGGAAGAAGTCACATCTCGTATTTTGCCAATGTCTCTGTAGGCGAGCCCTACTCTATTCTGTCGCAGGTGTAGCGACATCAGAATTAGAGTTTGAGCTAGAGCGCCACCAAGCAAGTAATGTACTTGCGATAAAGATACTAGAATAGGCGCCCGCTAAAAAGCCAACAATTAGAGCTAAAGCAAAAAACTTTAGGGTATCTCCCCCAAAAATGACAATGGCTAGTAACGGCAATACGGTTGTCATTGTTGTATTTATAGAGCGTCCCAGAGTTTTGTTGACAGCATCGCTGACAATTTGCTCCACACTTTGATCAGACATCCGTTTAAAGTTTTCACGGATGCGATCGTAGATGACCACCGTATCGTTAACAGAAAATCCAACAATCGTTAGCAGAGCCACAATAAACAAGCTGTCTGCTTCATAGCCCAGGGTAAGACCCAAAATTGCAAAGATGCCCAAGGTAATAATGACATCGTGCATTAAGGCTAAAAGAGCCAGCAGGGCATAGTCAAATTTGAATCGGAGACTTAAATAGACCGTAATGCCAGCAAAGGCGACCAGGAGCGATAGCAAGCCAGCGACTAATAGCTGTCTACCAATGGTTGGTCCAACGACGTCAATCTTGGAAGCGGTTGGGTCAATTTGACCCAAATTTTCCCCAAGGGCTGAGCGTAAGCTTGTCTGCTCGTCTACATCTAAGTCGCGAGTACGAATAGAGATAGCTTGCCCAGAGTCGCCCACCAGCTGCAGGCTGCTACCCTCTAGACCTTGCTCATCCAAAATTGCTCGTACCTCAACAATATCAATAGGTTCACTACAGGCTGTTTCGCCACTGCAGTCGCGCTCCAGCTGTAGTAGAGTACCTCCAATAAAATCCAGACCTGGTCGTACTGGGCCATTGAACTGTGACCAGGATATGGCCATAGCCGCAATGCTAAGCAACACTAAAAGACCAGACGTGAGCCACCAGATGCTTCGTTGTTTAACGACGTTCAGTTTCATGATTGAGACGGTTGCGAAGTAGACGGCAGGTCGGTGGCTAGACTGGGAGCGAAATAGCCTACCTTGCGAAATTGCGGAAAGCTAATAATAAAGAAGAGAAGATTGCGGGTGCAGGTAAAGGCTGTAAACAGACTGACTGCAACACCCACCGCCAGAGTGAGGGCAAATCCTTTTACCAGACCAGCGCCAAACCAGAACAGAGCGGCACAGGCAATGATAGTAGTGACATTACTATCGAGAATGCTGGAGAAAGCGCGGTAAAACCCTGACTCAACGGAACGATAGAGGGTTTTACCCGCCTGCAGTTCTTCGCGGGTACGCTCAAAGATCAGCACGTTGGCATCTACTGCCATACCGATACTGAGAATAAAACCGGCAATGCCTGGCAGGGTCATGGTTACGCCCAAAATGTTATAGGCGGCCCAGGTAAGTAGTGCATAAACCACCAGCGCCACATCTGCGAGGATGCCAGGCAGACGATAGTAGACGGCCATAAAGATAAGTACCAGCCCTAAACCGGCAATACCGGCATAGAGGCTGCGCTGAATACTGTCGCGACCTAGAGTGGCTCCCACCGTCCGATTTTCGACCACTTCTACGGGTACCGGTAATGCTCCACCCCGTAGCTGAATTTCTAAATCTCTAGCGGCATCAGCATTAAAGTTACCTGAGATGGTGGCGCTACCGCCGGGAATACCTGTGGCAGCATACTGGACATCCACTGTGGGCGCACTGATCAGACGATTATCTAGAAAAATGCCGAGAACGCGGCCTGTACCGGCAATATTTCGAGTCATTTCAGTGAAAAGAGACCCGCCTTCATTATTGAAATAGATGGAAACTTGCCAAGACTGACCACTGGTGCCCAACGGACTTGCCAGGGCATCTCTGAGTTTGTCACCGGTCAGCTCAGTATCTGCAAACAGTTCGAGCAATGTTTCCCGGCTGGCTTGTAGATCATTAGTGACCCTTTCTAACTCAGCCAGTTGCTCATCGGTAATGTTTTCATTGCCGACGGCCAGTATGCTTGCTTGTTCGACTTCTTGCTGGTTGATGATATCTGCGATCGCTCTTAGCTGACCTTCAGTGCCCGGTTCCTGAGCCCGAAATTCAAGCTGGGCCGTCCCCCCCAGTACCCGTTGAGCTTGGGCGGGGTCGCTGACACCCGGTAGCTGAATCAATAGCTGGTCTTGACCAGAGCTTTGGACAATGGCTTCGGAGACGCCCAATCCATTGACGCGATTTTCGATAACCCGTTGGACAGCCTCCAGTTCCCGTTCGGAGATTTGGGTGATCTGTTCGGTGGTGAGCACCTGTAACGTGAGCTGGGAACCACCCCGCAGATCTAACCCTAGCTGAGTGGGCAGCTGCACAATGGTAAACACCGCTGCGATCACAAGCCCAACAATGACTACCAACATCGAGCGTTGTTTACCCATGGTCTTTCTCCGTTTTATCCATATACTGGCTCGGTACGCGTGTCTTGGCTATCCAACAGAACATCCTATTATAGGTTGCCGTGCTTAGCTCCATTATCCCCTTGTAAAGATAAAAGGCATTGCTGATCTTCGGGATGGTTTTAGCCGTGAGAAGTTGTGAACTATTGAATGCTCCAGATCGCTTCATCCCTTAGAGCAGCATTTGCAAGTAAAAAGCACAGGGTCCTAATACCCTGTGCTTTTTACTCGTCTACTACAGCAATATCGGTCTATACCCGTGCAGTCATCATTTTTTCAACGGCTTCTACAATTTGCTTGGGTTGAACTATGGTCAAACTTTCTAACCGGCCGTTGTACGGCGTGGGAATATCCTGGGAGGACAGACGCAGCACGGGCGCATCCAGCTCATCAAAGAACCGATCGTTAATGGATGCAATAATCTCCGCCGCAATCCCGCCTGTGCGCATACATTCCTCGACGATGATTACTTTGTGCGTCTTACGGATCGAGGCACTGATAGTGTCATAGTCGACCGGTTTGAGAGAAATTAAATCGATTACTTCTGGGTCAAACCCTTGGGCCTCAATCCCTTTAACGGCCTGCAATACGTGGTGACGCATGCGGGAGTAAGTGAGAATGGTGACATCTTTACCAGGGCGGACCACCTCAGCCTTGTCCAGAGGGATCAGATATTCGTCATGGGGCAGATCCTCTTTGAGGTTATACAGCAGCACATGCTCAAAGAAGAGGACGGGGTTTTTGTCGCGGATGGCTGACTTGAGCAGCCCCTTGGCATTGTAGGGCGTGGAGCAGGCCACAATTTTGAGACCAGGAACAGCTTGGAAATAGGCTTCCAAACGCTGAGAATGCTCTGCCCCGAGCTGACGACCCACACCGCCAGGACCCCGAATCACCATGGGAATGTGGTAGTTGCCTCCAGAGGTGTAGGGCAACATCCCTGCATTGTTGGCGATTTGGTTAAAGGCCAGCAGCAAAAAGCCCATATTCATCCCTTCGACAATGGGTCTAAGGCCCGTCATTGCCGCCCCCACGGCCATCCCAGTAAAGCTGTTTTCAGCAATAGGGGTGTCTAGCACTCGCAGAGGCCCATATTTTTCATACAGTCCTTTGGTGACCTTGTAGGAGCCGCCATAGTGACCCACATCTTCGCCCAGAACAAAGACGGTTTCATCGCGACCCATCTCTTCGTCTACGGCTTCTCGCAGAGCGTTAAATAAAAGTGTTTCTGCCATTAGATACCTGTGATTTTGTTAACTGCGATAAATGGGTCGTTTACTCTTCGGCAAAAATATAGCGACGAAGCTCACTGGGGGAGGGTTCGGGGCTTTCTTCTGCAAACTTAACGGCGTCTTCGATATGGACTTCGATGCGCTTTTTGATGGCTTTAAGCTCAGCCTCATCGGCCAGATTTTGTTCAATCAAATAAGCTTCCATGCGGACGAGGGGGTCGCGAGCCTGCCACTCCTCTTTTTCGGTTTGCGATCGCAACTCATCAGGGTCTGCCAGTGAGTGCCCCCGGAAACGATAGGTCAGACATTCAATCAGGGTGGGACCTTCGCCAGCTCGAGCCCGAGCAATGGCGGCTTGAGCAACATCACGCACAGCCAGCACATCCATGCCATCAACCTCATAGCCCGGCATCCCAAACACGCTGGCCTTGCGATAAATTTCAGTTTGAGAAGACGCCCGCTCATGGGCCATACCAATGGCCCACTTGTTGTTCTCCACCACAAATAGAATGGGTAGTTTCCAAAGGGCAGCCATGTTCAAGCACTCAAAAAACTGACCGTTGTTTGTAGTGCCATCGCCAAAAAAGGCCGCAGTCACCTGGTCAGCAGACGCATCCCCTAGCGCATCACGACGATAGCGTGACTGGAAAGCAGCCCCTAGCGCAACCGGAATGCCTTCACCAATAAAGGCAAAGCCCCCCAGCAGGTTGTGCTCCTTAGAGAACATGTGCATAGAGCCACCCCGGCCTTTGCTACAGCCCGTTTCTTTGCCAAACAGTTCAGCCATGACAGCATTGGCAGGCACACCAGCACTCAACGCATGGACGTGGTCACGATAGGTGCTACACACGTAGTCATCGGGCCGCATCGATTTGATGACTCCGGTGGATACGGCTTCTTGGCCATTGTAGAGATGTACAAACCCGAACATTTTGCCCCGATAGTACATTTCCGCACACTTATCTTCAAAGTAGCGACCCAGGACCATATCTTCATATAGTCTCAGGCCCTCCTGCTTATCGAGCTTTGCCGAAGTTGCTTGAAATGTTGGTAATGTTCTTTCCTGAACCATTGGCTTGCCAGTCGCCTCGCCGCAATACAAATTATGATTATTCCAAAAAAAGTGATCAGTTCATGAGCAAATCGCAATAACGAAGATGCCTATTGGCCTGATTAAGTTAAAATCAACCGAACACAATTTTAGACGACAATCTTGCCTTCCCGATGCCCGATGTCTGTTTAATCTGTTTGAATGTTTACTTAAAATAAGCCGCCATTAGTAATTGGTAAATATTGGGGAGCGCTGGAGCCAAACTCTATGGGTTAGGGGTTACCACTCTGGTCAAACAGGTGGTGCAAGTAGATTTACGGGCACTAATTTGTGAAAAATCGATAGGTACAGACAGTAGATTTGTAGGCTTAATTTGCTAAGTCAATCGTCTGAAAAGTTTGATTCACTGCTGTAGGCTTTCAAAAATAAGCATTTCATCGCTATTATGTATGCGGTTTTAAGTAGACTACTGTTTTACCCGTCTCAGGTGGTTTCTATACATCCATGCTTTTTGGGCTTTTTGGGTATTTATTCATCCTGTACTAAAGTTTGGCAAGGTCTCATAAGCTGACGTTTACTCAAGTGCTAAGGAAGTCACTGTGCAAATTCCGCTAGATTACTACCGAATTCTGGGGCTGCCGATGCAAGCGACAGCGGAACAACTGGAGCAAGCTCACCGTGACCGTACCCTACAGCTACCCCGCCGGGAATATTCAGAGTATGCCATCAAGTCACGTAAACAGCTGATTGATGCAGCCCAAGTAGCCTTAAAAGACTCAGGTACCCGTCAGGCTTACGACGCACAGCTGTTAGCTGCAGGCACTGAGCCTGTTTCAATTGAGATTTATGAAGAGCAGCTCATCGGTGCGCTGCTCATTTTGCTAGAGCTCGGTGAATATGAGTTAGTCATTCGTCTGGGACGCCCCTATCTAACCAGCGGCTCTGGCAATCTGGAGGGGGGTAATACTGAAGATGCTCTATCAGATGTAGTTTTAACCATTGGTTTAGCCTGTCTAGAGCTGGGGCGGGAGCAGTGGCAGCAACATCAATATGAAAATGCTGCAGAATCATTAGAGACAGGTCAGGAGCTAATGATTCGAGAAAGTCTATTTCCTGAAATGCAGGCTGAGATTCAGGCTGACCTTGATAAATTAAAGCCTTATCGAATTTTAGAGTTAGTGGCACGACCCGTGGCGGACAAGGCGGCCAGACAGCAGGGCGTTGCCTTATTAAAATCCATGTTAGAAGCACGGGGCGGCATTGATGGGGCCAACGATGATGCTTCGGGATTAAATGTTGAAGACTTTTTGCGATTTGTACAGCAGCTGCGTAGCTATCTAACCTCTTCAGAACAGCAAGATATTTTTGAAACAGAGGCTCAACGGCCATCCTCTGTTGGCATTTATCTGTCTGTGTATGCGCTTTTAGCTCGGGGGTTTGCCAAGCATCAGCCCAATCTTGTGCGTCAGGCTAAGCACCGCCTTTCTCTACTAACAGAGCGGCAGGATGTCTATCTAGAGCAGGCCGTGTGTGCCGTACTGCTAGGACAGACCGAAGAGGCCACCTATGCGTTAGAGCGTAGCCATGAGAATGAACCCATCTCATTTATCAGGGAACATTCTGCTGGTGCCCCAGACCTACTGCCCGGACTGTGTCTTTACACCGAACGGTGGCTACAGCAAGATGTTTTTCCATTCTTTAGGGATCTTGATAAGAGTAGCGTCACCCTTAAAGACTATTTTGCCAATGAGCAGGTGCAGGCTTATTTAGAAACCATGCCCCCCGATGACACGGTATCGGCAGGGAAATTTGGCACAGGCTACGGCGGTCGAGCCTTTGGCAGTTCGAACTACGGTGGCACAGACTACTCAGGGTCATCCGACTATGGACGCTCACCCTTTGGTTCAAGCCAGTCTGCTGGCATAGGGGCCGCCGCTACTGTCGGTGCGGCGGCTACTCGTCCTGCCTATACGGCTGAAGAGGTGTCTAACCTGTCTCCAGAGGGGCAGCTGGATAATGACATTAGTGCCACCGTTGGGTTTGATGAGCCTGGTGTAAAAGCACGGCGACGCTCTACTTCGCCCAAGTGGGGCCGTTTAGCCATGGTGCTACTGCTGGGTTTACTTGGCTTGGGGCTGTTAGGGTTTATTGTGGCCCAGCTATTGAACCTATTTGGTGGGCTGTTTGGTGGGCCTAAAATCCAGGGCGCTCCTCTGGATATTGATGTAGCTCGCCCACCAATTGAACTACCGGCTGAGGATGTGCAACCGTCGTCTGCTAGCGGGGATGTGCAGGTCATTGCTGAAGATGCCATTCAAACCTGGTACCAGGTTAAATCTGAGGCCATGGGTCCCCAGTGGAATGCAGATGCACTGTCAGGTATTTTGCTAGAACCAACCCTTTCTCAATGGGTAGCTAAGGTTGCCAGCAATCAGCGCGAAGGGGTCCATTTAGAGTATGAACAGACGATTCAAAATCTAACGGCTGAGGCCATCGGTGAAGACCAAATTCGGGCCGTTGCTGATGTCAGTGAAATCGGTAATGCCTATCAGTTTGGTGAGTACAACGGCGCGTTCTCCTATGAAGATGAATTGACCGTGGAATATAACCTCATTAGGCAAGACGATCAGTGGATGATTGAGTCCTTTGCCGTGCAATAAAAATGATCCATATTGGCCTGGTAGAGACGTTCCATGGAACGTCTTTACGTTCGGTGTGTAGGGTAATTTGACAAATGCTGCCCCATTACAAAGCAAAGCAGGTTTCGCTCAACCGTCGTCGTCATTATGAAATTGACGGACAGCAGCTGCCTGGTGTGACAACTATTTTGTCAGCGACCAAGCCATGGGAGGCAAAGCAGCGACTGTGGCAATGGCGAGAGCGGGTGGGGGCTGAAGCCGCCAATCAAATTACGACCAAGGCTTCGCGCGCTGGAACAAAAATCCATAAGGTGATCAAGGCCTATTTACGTCAGGAAGATTGGACCCTGCCGGAGGGCACTGAAAGATTTTGGGCATCGATTGAGCCGGTGCTCAAAAATATTGATGAAGTGCTTTTGGTGGAGGGGGCGGTGTGGCATCCGCTAAAGTTTGCGGGCTACCCTGATGCTCTGATGGTGTATGACGGTCAGCTATTGGTGTGTGATTGGAAAACGGCCCGTCGTCCTAAACAAGAAGAGTGGATTGAGGACTATTTTCTCCAGGTGGCTGCCTACTGTTGGGCGGTGAACTGGGTGTATCGAGAGTTCAACCTTAAGGTTGAACGGGCCATGGTTGCGATCGCACTTGAAGATACCCCAGCCCAGCTTTTTACCCTTAACCCCGACCAACTAGACCGGCACTGGGGCCAATTTCAGCAGCGACTGCGGCAGTATTATCGGCGAAAATAGCTGAAATCGTAGGGATTTCGCTTAACACTCCTTTAATTATGCATAGAGAGAAATTTGATATACTTCAGGCGAAACCGCTACGAGTAAACACGGATCTTCCGTAGTTATCGCATCCAAGGAGCCCTGCCATGGCCTTTCTCGTTCCCTTTATTGTTACCTGGTTGATTACGACGATTGCCCTGATAATCATTACCTTCTTGCCCACTGGCGTAGAATCTGACAGCTTTGGCAAGACCGCGATTACTGCTTTAGTGTTTGGAGTGCTTAACGGTGTTGTCGGCATTATTGCAGGCTTACCCATTTTGGGTGGTTTGCTGTGGCTAGTTACGCTGGGTGGTTTGTTGCTAAACCTAATTTTGTTTGGTCTATCGGCCAAGCTGGTTGAGGGATTTCGCCTACGCTGGGGTATCTGGAGTGCAATTATCGGCTCGTTCTTGCTGTCGATTATCACCTCTATCCTAAACACCATCATCTAATTGGCTATGGGGGCGCAGCATTTATTTGCTTTGACGAACAGCCCTGCCAGCACTGTTTTTTGCGTTTATCATGCATAAAATTTAAGGGAGTGGCCGGTCTGGGCGCTCCCTTTTTTATTGCTTTTAATTTGGCTAGATAAAACTAACGTCAAGTCTAAATAAAAATGTAGTTATCTATACTATGATTAAGATATTTAATGATGAATAGTGGCTAGTATGCGGGCTTGCCCACTGTTCCCTTCGCTTAGAACGAAGGCTGATGATACTCGTCCCACCCAAGTGTCACCCTGCCTTCTTGACTGAGCCTTTTGCTTAGGAGATAAGAATGTATGGCTGATCTTGAGAAGATGCGACGGTATGATGCGGTTGCGATCGCAGATCACTATCGCTTTCGTCTTTTAACGGTACTGTGGCGAGCGCTGTCGGTCGCCCTAATGTTAGGGAGTTTTGTTCTAGGGCTGCTGCTAGATCGAGCCCTGGGTCGAAAAGAAATTAACGAGCAAAGACGCGCGGCCCAACTGCGCAAGATTTTAACGGATCTAGGCCCCACATTTATCAAGGTGGGGCAGGCCCTCTCTACACGGCCCGATCTCGTCAACCCAAAGTTTTTAGATGAGCTGATAAAGCTTCAGGACCAGCTACCACCTTTTGATAACTATGTAGCCAGTCGCATTATTGAAAAAGAGTTAGGACGCACACCCGACGAAGTTTACAGCTATATTTCACCTGACCCCGTTGCTGCCGCCAGTCTTGGACAGGTTTATAGAGCCCGACTCTACACTGGTGAAGACGTCGCCGTAAAAGTTCAGCGACCTGGTCTCGTGCCCATCATCTGTCGAGATCTATACCTAATGCGCTGGGCTGCCGGTTGGATTGCCCCCTGGCTGCCGTTAAATTTGGGCCATGACCTCACCCTGATTGTGGATGAGTTTGGCTCAAAGCTGTTTGAGGAAATTGACTATCTAAATGAAGGTCGCAATGCTGAGGCATTTGCCGCTAATTTTGCCGATGATTCTAGGGTTAAAGTGCCGGCCATTTACTGGCGCTACACCAGCACCAGGGTGCTGACCTTAGAGTGGATTGACGGGATTAAACTGACTGACATTGAACGAGTTAAGGCCGCTGGGCTGACTTCAGATGCACTGGTCAGCGTGGGGGTCTCAGCGGGGCTACGTCAACTTCTAGAATTTGGGTTCTTTCATGCCGATCCCCATCCTGGCAATCTCTTTGCGATGCCCGATGGGGCGATGGCTTACATCGACTTTGGCATGATGGATCAGCTGGGTCAAGATATGAAGGAAACCCTGGTGGACTCAGTTGTGCACCTGATTAATCAGGAGTATGACAAGCTGGCTGATGATTTTGTCAAACTTGGCTTCTTAACACCCGATGTTGACGTCAAGCCCATCGTGCCTGCCCTGCAGGCTGTATTTGACGGTGCAATTGGTGAGAGTGTTGGCAACTTTAACTTTAAGAGCGTCACCGATAAATTTTCAGAGGTGATGTATGAATACCCCTTTCGGGTACCGGCCAAGTTTGCCTTAATTATTCGTTCTTTGGTGACTCAAGAGGGGTTAGCCCTCACCATCAATCCCGAGTTTAAGATTGTGGAAATTGCTTACCCCTATGTGGCTCGACGTTTGCTGATGGGGGAAACCGATTCCCTACGGCAGCGATTGATCGAAGTGCTGTTTAAGGATGGGCGTTTCCAATGGCAGCGTCTAGAAAATATGATTCGTATCGCCCAAGGCGATCAAGGCTTCAACCTGATTCCAACAGCAGGGTTGGGTGTGCAGTTCTTGATGTCCGATGAAGGGCAATATCTACGTCAACAAATTTTGGTGGCTCTCACTGAAGACAACCGCCTCCACACTGAGGAAGTGGGCCGATTGTGGAATTTGGTTAAAGATGATCTACAGCCTGAACAGCTGTTTGGCGCAGCCTGGAATGCACTGGCGGACTTTTCTCGCAACCAGGCAGCGGCTTTGGTCCCTGCTGAACTAACGTCGGTTCTATCTGGTATGAATGCTGGTTAGAGCCCCCCGCTGAACTAGATGTGGGAAATAGGGGCAAATGTAACCAAACACAGTCTCAGCCTGACTCGCTGGCAACGGCTTTGTCAGCAGTTTGGCATTGATGACCGCTGTGCAATTAAGCAAGAATTTCAGCGTATCGCTAGGGCCTATAGTGAGACGCACAGGGCTTACCATACCGCGCAGCACATCAATGAATGTCTAAGCTGGCTAGACTGGTCTGCGCAAAAGGCGGCTATAGCCCACTGCGCTTCCTTAGAGATGGCTCTGTGGTACCACGATAGGGTTTATCAACCACAGTTAAACGACAACGAGCAGCGTAGTGCTGAGCAAGCAGTCACGTTTCTCAACACTCATAATGTGCATTCTGCTCAGGTCGAACAGGTTGAAATGCTAATTCTGGCCACTGGCCATTGGGCCGACTCTAAATCTGATCGTGTAGCTGAGTCCGTCAATTGGATGGTCGATATTGATCTGGCCATTTTGGGAGCCGTTCCTCAACGGTTTTTACAGTACAACAGCCAGATACATCAAGAGTATGGTTGGTTGCCAGATGCGGTCTATCAAGCTCGACGAGAACAGGTATTATCTGCGTTTTTGGCCCGTCCAACAATTTATCAAACCGGACTTTTTCAAGCACAGATTGAAATTCAAGCTCGAGAAAATCTATTGGCGGCTATTGGCGCTCTCTAAGGGAAGTGCCGTTGTTTTGTTCTCTTATCTGTTTTAGACCCAATAGAGTGAGCCTGATAGTTTAATAAATTCGTTAAGCTACATAAGGGCATAAATTGTTGCTTGTGATCTAAGCAGGCCTTATTACGGAGTTATCAGCGAGTGAAATGGTCTTTAAAGCAGCGTCCGCCGCTATTGTGGCTCGTTGGCGGTGCTGCGATCGCAGTTATTGGAATCAGTGCGATTGCTGTACGACGCTATCGGGCTAGCGATTATGATGTGGCCGCACTAACCGTGCCAGTGGAGTCTGCAGAAGTTACCATTCGTATCAATGCCAGTGGCGAAGTAGAAGCATTTCAGACGGTGAATCTCAGCCCCAAAAATTCTGGCATTGTTGCCGAGCTACTGGTTGAACAAGGAGACTCTGTTGAGCAAGGACAGGTCGTTGCCCGCATGGATATTGACGATCTCAATGCTCAGCTACGTCAAAATCAGGCAAATCTAGCCGAGGCTGAGGCTCAGCTGACGGATCTGTTACAGGGGACAGAGCTGCCCCAAATTGCCCAGGCTAAATCAAATCTTGAGGCTGTGCGATCGCAGCTAGTTGAGGCTGAGTCGCGATTAAGCCTGGTGGAAGGAGACTTAGATCGCGATCGCGACCTCTACAATCAAGGGGCAATCTCGGCCCGTGAACTTGATAACAGTGAAAATGCCGTTGAAAGTGCTCAGGCCAACGTTCGTCAGCTGCAAGCTCGGGTTGAAGAGGCCCAGCAACGTCTTGTCGATCTCGAAGACGACCCAGATCCCGAAGATGTTGCCCAGGCTCAGGCTCGGATAGAACGGGCTCGCGGTCAGATTTCCGTCATTCAAACTCGAATTGACAACACAATTATCCGAGCCCCGTTTAGCGGAGTTGTCACCCAAAAATTTGCCACCGAAGGTGCCTTTGTCACCCCGACAACCTCTGCGTCTGAGGCGGCGTCAGCCACATCCAGCGCCATTGTCGCCGTTGCCGATGGCTTAGAGATCGTCGCTGAGGTACCCGAAGCCGATCTCGGTCAGATTCAGGTGGGTCAAGCCGTCGAGATTATATCAACGGCCTATCCTGACAAAGTGTTTAATGGCACGGTGCGACTGGTTGCACCAGAAGCCATTGAACGTCAAAATGTCACTATTTTCCAAGTGAGGATTCGTTTAGACGATGGTTTAGACCTGTTGCGGTCCAATATGAATGTGGATGTTGCTTTTCTCGGCAACCGTCTTAGCGATGCCCTGGTTGTACCGGCTGTTGCCGTTGTCACACAGGGTGGAGAAACGGGTGTGCTAGTACCCGATGAAAACAACAACAGAAATATTCGCTTTCGCCCTGTCACCTTGGGGCCTCAGGTGGGTAACCAAATCCAGGTTTTGGATGGAGTCACATCTAATGATCGCGTGTTTATCGATTTGCCTCCAGGGCAAACCCTCGATAACTTGCGCTTTAACCGGGATGAACAAAGCTAGCCAGCCCCAAAAAAAAGGGGTAAAGCGCAAAAGCGTCTTTACCCCCTCACTGTCACAGCAGAACTTAAGAAATACCGCTTACGGCGGTCATTGTTTCCCCATTGGGCTGGGGCATTAGCAACAATCAGCTTCACAGCCAGGCTGATGCTTGAGCCTACTCCACACAGACAACACCAAACTTGCGAATAGAGCTATACGCTGTGTTCTCATTGATTTCATCGAAGATAAAACAATCATGGTGAAGTCCTCCAAACGAGTGGTTAGTGCTTAGTTCAAAACATATATGAGTTAATCAGCCGTATCACTAGCGCCTGTGAGCTCGATCAACAGCTTATTAGGCTTACTGGTTGATTCCTCTTTATGGGTCTTAGGCTTTAAAACCTCTGAAAATAGAAAAAAGGCTAAACAAACTGTCAGAAATGGTAAAAATGGCATTGCACAAGCTCCAGAATAAGGAAGCGCCTTTAGGTGGGCAGTGATATAAATCATCCGACCTTGTAATGACGGCACAGATGTAAATCAGCTGACCAAGCAATAAAGTAAGCCGAATCACTGATGTTTATCGAACAATCAAACAATAGCGAAGACTCATGGGCAAAACAATTTCCTTTTATGCAGACCTTTATGAGCTTTTCTTTAGCCTGTTCGGATCTTCTCTGCAAAACGGTTTGCACTTTTCTACAAAGTTGAGCGCACTTTACTAAAAAAGCCCCGTGATTCCAAATGGAATCACGGGGCTTCTGTGATCTAAATCATTTCCTAGATAGGAAATCTAGCGGCTTGAACCGAACCGACCATTACCATCACCAGACTGTCCTGAATCTGACGGTGGAACATAGTCGGCTTGTGCCGCACCAGCTAGTACGGAAATAGCTGGCAACGAAACCAACGCAGCTACAATAATATGTAGCCACAATCTTTTAGTCACTCTTAAAGTAGTCGTTTTTATCACCTCCTTAATTATAATAAGTGACATATTTAATTACGTTTCTATTGTGAAACAATCAGGATTTAAATGTAGTTAAAATCGTTAATACTTCCTAATCTTTATATGTCTAAAAAGCGTTTATTTAGATACTCAGACAGATATTGGAAATATTAACTGACATAGAAATCCTTTAGGTTTATTGGGCTTATGAATAAATTTCCCCTTAGTCAACTTAGAAACTTCATTCCCTATCCGAGTTCCTTCTCCAGTTTCCACATCATCTAGTTTTTCATAGGGGCCATTATCAGCGACAGTGAGTTCATATTGGCTGTCTCTATGTTTTCCTGTAACTACTAGACGGGTTGATCCAACCGCATGTTTACCAACGTTGCCTAGAGCTTCTTCCAAAAATCTACATAGCTTTCGCTTAGCATCAATACTCAGCTTTTCTGACTCAATGGGGTCAAAGGAGATAATCGTAAACTTAAGATTTGAAAACCCCAACAATGGTCGGGACAGCATGGCATCATACACTTCTTGAAACAATTCATGAAGAGGGATATCTAAATCAAATTTAGTGCCAGCATAGCTAACATCAAGGGTGTGTTTTTGATCGCTAGCATCTTGTTTGATTGAGTCACCGATATAGCGAATCTCACGATTTAGGTCCTCTAAGTTTAAACAGATTTCAGGTAGCTTAATGGTTTCATCACGAGTTCTTCTAAGAAGGTTGGCTAACGTTTGTAAAGGTCCGTTATGAATAGAGTCAAAGATATTCTCAATCGTTTTTTGCCGCTGAGATGCAAGCTTCTCAAACAGCTGGCGCTCATTTTCGAGGGCAAGGTCTAACTGTGCTATCAATTTTCCCCAGCGCCGTTTGTTTTGAGCATAGTTAATGTAAATTAGACCATTGGCTGTTGTAGATACCAACGCTGCCGTAAACGGTAGCCAAAGACCGACCTGCATTAACGCCAGATAGCTTAGAAAGGTAATTGCAAAAAGTGCTACTGACAGGTTTATAAAACCACTGATCACACCTTTCGAAAATCTACCGCTGATAATGCCAAGAACTGAGAAAACGATTAAAAATACGTACTGTGTAGTGTGATTAGCCCAAAGAAGCGGTCTCTGTCTTTCGACTGCCTGGATCAGCTGACTGATAATGTGAGCTTGAATATCAACTCCGGTAACGATTGGAGAATCACTCAAATTACTCTTGAAGACTCGGGTTGGAACGGCAAATTCTGGCGACAACCCCTCTAGATTAAGAATGACAACTTTATCCGTAATCAATTCGCTTTGGAGGTTCTGAGCCGCCAACAAATTCTCGGCTTCAACAACGTTGAACGGCTCTGCCTGTCCCCTGTAATTGATTAACGTCTCAACCCCTTCTATTTCTCGCTCGGTATACCCATATATTGTGCTGACTCTGGGGATCTCGACAGTCCCAAACCGCATAGTGCCTGGGTCAAGCAGACCATTGTCTAATTTAATGGGTTCACGATTGTCACTCTGATTCTCAAAATAACTTCGCACAACCTGAATAGGAAAAGATAGCTTAAAGTCACTCTGCTCATCCGTAAATGAGGCTCCCAATAATGCTCGTCGAATGGTGCCATCTCTATCGAAAATAAGATCGTTGAATCCTACCTGATTATCTAATTGTTGCTGAGATAAGCCCTGAATGGGTTCAGCGTTATTGGGGTTGCTGTTTTCGACAGTAACTAGATTGGGATATTGATTAAAAACGGATAACAGTTCGCTTTGATCATCTCCTGTAATTCTGTAGGAAACAATATCCATACCGACAGCTGCAGGTTCGCTTGCAAAAATCTCTTCTAGAAGCGTTGCTAAGGACTCAGCTGTAATGGTGTATCCCTGCTCGGCAGAGCCTTCGACATAGGGCAGCCCAACTTGAACAAGGGTGATGCCATTGTCTGGTACCTCAATGGAAAACCGAGTATTGAGTGTGAAAAATTGATCGAGCGCCATTAGCTCAAGCGCATGAAAGGCTCCTAGGGATCGGGCACCTAAAACCGCAGCAATAATGCCACACCCCCAAAGACTGGTTCTCAAGCCATCCAGGACTTTCCCCCAGTGGGTTTGTCCGTCCATTAATCTAGCAACCCCCGTTCGCGAGCTCGAATCTCAGTCAGACTACGCAGGTTTTTGCCTTCTTTTTTATCCAATTCTGGGTCAATTTCTAGCACATCGTAGAGCTTGTTCCAGTAATGACGAATGGTGCTGGGTTGCACATTGAGTTCCTGGGCAATTGCTTTGTCCTGTAATCCCTGATGAAAAGCTAGGGTGAGTACATCTAACCATTCTGGTTTAAGTTCGACTCCTGCCTGTAGCGCTTTGATACCTCGGGTGTGGCTAAACCCCTTTAGCGCTCCGTCAACACGTTGAAAGATATCCTGACTGGACATACTTTTGTCAACGATGGTAAACCCACCCTGATGGCTGTCGATCTCTGATCTGACCCTGACAAGGGCTTTGATATAGGTGCTTTGTAC
The DNA here is from genome assembly GCA_038748405.1 of Cyanobacteria bacterium P01_H01_bin.21. Lineage (GTDB taxonomy): Bacteria > Cyanobacteriota > Cyanobacteriia > Phormidesmidales > Phormidesmidaceae > Leptothoe. Next base: position 59,920 of record JBCDIX010000001.1, read on the forward strand.
CGCAATATTTTGCTCAGGATAGTTTTTCATCACCTGTCTGAGCAGTTCAATACCCGTTTCTACCTTGGCATCTTGGTGATAGACATCAGGAATAGATAAATCTAAAATCACCAGACTAAGATGATGGTTAGCCAACAGCTCTAGTGCCTCTTGAGCTGTTTTAGCGGTCAGTAGTTCATAAGTTGGGTAATGCTGGCGCAAAATATCAATGGTGCCGCTTAGCACCACTTGATGATCGTCAACAATCAGAATTTTGCCGGTCGGTGCAGATGCGGGGCCCATGGTTGTGTTCGCTAGGTGTGGCTGCTGTAGATGCTAAAGCATTGACTGTTTCTGCCCCTGATGAACAATGAATGCTAGTTTGATACTGAGACACTTTTCTGTTCTGAGGACAAACTCCCTTTAAAGCAGCAAAGAGAGCATGTCTGAGGGTACCTTTACCCTAATTTTTGAGGAGTGTTTTCGACAATAATCAAATTCTGCAATCTGTTGAATAAAAATTGCTATGGGCTTTGTAGAAAACTACAAAGTTAACGGCGGCGATTTTGTTGGTGACTGTAAGTTCGTTTGGGGTGCTGATGTTGAGCCGGGACTCCTTAGGTATCAACTTCACCTTCAAAAAGGGTGTTTAGTGGCATGGCATTAATGCCTAGCTGTTCTGTAAGATAGCGCGACAGTATGTCATTTTGACCGTGGGTGACATACACTGTCTTGGCCTTGGTATCCTTAATGGTTTGAATTAAACTGGGCCAATCGGCATGGTCGGATAAAACAAATCCTCGTTCGTACCCCCGACGGCGGCGGGCGCCGCGTACAGCCATCCATCCAGAGGCAAAGGCCGTTTGTGGGCGCTTAAAGCGCTTCATCCATGACGAGCGGTGACCTGAGGGGGGAGCGATGACCAAGTCACCTTGAAATTTATAGGTTTTCTCTGTTTGGCTGGTGGGTACGGTGGGCAACATGGGCACCCCCACCTCTCGATAAATTTCAGTGAGAGCCTGAACGGCTCCATGGACGTAGACCGTCTGGTCAGTAAACTGGGTCAGTTCTGCCAACACTCGCTGGGCTTTACCAAAGGAGTAGCAAAACAACAAAGAGGGCCTTTCGAGGTCACTTTGCCACCAGCGATAGATTTGTTGAGCTGTTTGGGTACCTGAGTGCCAACGATAAATGGGTAAACCAAACGTTGCTTCGGTGATGTAGGTATCGCACTCTACTACCTCAAAAGGCTCACAGGTTGGATCGGCACACCGTTTGTAGTCACCTGAAATCACCCACACGTTGTCTTTGTGCTCAACGCGTATTTGGGCCGACCCCAGCACATGACCGGCTGAGTGGAATGATACCCAAGTATCTCCTAATTTTATTTTTTCGCCGTACTGTGTCGCTGTTAGGGCGATGTCTTTGCCCAGACGCCTGCGTAAAACACCCCCTGAGCTGCTGATGGCATAGTAGCGGTCTGAGCCCGAGCGAGCGTGGTCAGAGTGGGCGTGGGTAATCAGTGCAGTCTCAACCGAACGCCATGGATCTATATAAAAGTTACCTGGTTGACAGTACAATCCTTCAGGGCGAACCGTGATTAAACCCATAACGATTTGCTTTTTGATAGCGATTTGCCCAGCTTCTTAGTTTATGGTTAGAGACCGGACAAATCAAGTAGCCTACTGCACAGGTTGTATGAAAGATATAGATGGATTTAATCTATTTTATTTAGCACCTTAAGGCAATATCGAAGTAGACCGTATTCGAAATTTTACACCTCCTCTAAGGGTTTTTACTTGGGTCCGGTTAAGGCATCATCCAATTCTCAGGTGCTCCATGGCAGAGAGCAATCCAAATCGACTTAAACTTTCTCAACTACGGGCGCTGGTGGCGATTGCCAAGACCGGTACCTTTAGTGATGCCGCGTTGCAGCTAGACCTGTCGCAGTCGGCGGTGAGCCATGCGATCGCAACTCTAGAAACTGAACTCGGTGTCATTCTGCTCAATCGAGGTCGTCAGGGGGCCGTGCTCACCCCTGTGGGCGAGTCGATTACGACAGAAGCTGAGCACGTGCTAGAACGGCTGGAGAAAATCTGTCAGCAGGCTCAACTCGCAAAAGGACTACAGTCAGGCCAGGTGCGGCTAGGCGGGTTTCGCAGCGTGGCTACCCATATTTTGCCAGCTGTGATTGAGCGCTTTCGACAGCAGTACCCTGGCATTAGCGTCACTATCGAAGAATTTAGCCACTACTACCACGTCGAAGACTATCTGCGTCAGGGCCGCATTGACATTGGCTTTAGCTATTTGCCCACCAGCGCCGACTTTGAGGCATGGGAGCTACTGCGGGATGAATACATTGTGCTGCTGCCGCCTGCGGCTAAACCCATAGCTGCGCAGCTCACCTGGGACCAGTTGCTTAGCTATCCCTTAATTCAAACGCCTCCTGGCGATGGCTGTCGTTACAATGTTGAACAATATTTAAGCCGCAACAATAAGCCCATTGAGTTTGCCTACGATGTGCGCGAAGACTCCACCATTGTCAGTATGGTTAGACGGGGGCTAGGAGCCGCAATTATGGCTAAGCTGGCGGCTGAACCTATCCCCGATGATATTACTGTGGCTCAGCTACCGGAACCTTTTGAGCGGGTGATTGGAGTGATTACCCTGGTGGATGCGCTGCAGCCCCCATCAGTGTTTGCATTTTTGGACACTATCAAGGCTGTCTGGGGAGGCAAACCCAGTGAACCCAAGGCTGCCTAACCCCACGGGTATTTTCTAACCTTTAAAGCCAAGAATTCAAAACTTAAACCGCAAAAGTTAAAATTCATCACCGACAATGGTGAAGTAGCCAGCCTAGGTTTTCTGTGGTCCCCTTAAACGACAATAATCCAACCCGCACAACCCCCTATGTGGTGTTTGTGCTGATTGTCCTTAATGTCTTGATTTTTATTTACGAGCTGTCCCTACAGAGTATGGGAGGCGAAGCGCTTAACCAATTTTTTAATGTGTGGGCAATTGTCCCAGCTGAGCTGACCGATAGCTTTGGTGGTCGTGCCGTCAATCCGGTAGGCGAGTGGTTTACCCTGATTAGCTCCCAGTTTCTCCACGGTGGCTTTGCTCACCTGGGGGGCAACATGCTTTATCTATGGATTTTTGGCAACAATATTGAAGACAAGCTGGGGCACAGTCGCTTTGTCGTGTTTTACCTTACCTGTGGGGCACTGGCAGGGTTAGCTCAGTGGATTTTTGCGCCGCAGTCGGTGGTGCCTACCCTCGGAGCCAGCGGTGCGATCGCAGGGGTGATGGGCGCCTATATCATTCGTTTTCCAAAAGCTCAGATTTTAACGCTGGTGCCGCTGTTCTTGTTTATTACGACTATTCGGATTCCAGCCGTATTTTTTCTGGGGCTATGGTTTGTACAACAGGCTTTCTATGGAGTCGCTAGTCTAGGAGCTAACGCTGATATAGGAGCTGGAGGTGTGGCCTACTGGGCCCATGCCGGTGGGTTTATCTTTGGGGTGATTTTAGGCCCGCTGCTGGGGCTTTTTTCTGACAGCTCAGGGGCCTACAGTCGGCGGCGGAGGCGTTAGGCGTTGTCTAGAAAAAGGCAGCCCTACAGTTCCGGAAGCCCAAACTCAGGTAGCTCTAGACGGTCTTCCTCAGGTAGCTCGGCTGGCGGCGCTGCCACCGGTGGGCCCACCTGAAAGGGATAATCGATCCCAAACTCTTCAGGTTTACTCACCCCGTCATAGGTAGTGGTTGCCCCTTCAATCAAAATTGTTAGCGTGTAGGGGACTGCCAAATTTTCATAGGCGACATTGGCGGCGCTGGCATTGGCACTAGCCAACTCCTCTAAACTACAGGGAATCGCTAGAGCTACATAGGCCAGGTATTCACCATCGGGAGCGCTCCCTGTTGGCCAGAAAATATTTTCAACGGGTGCAAAGCTCTGAGTCTGACAAAAGCCGTTGGCATCCACATCTAACTGTCCGCCCGAGGGGGATGTCGGGGAGCCAAAATCGACAATGTTACCGTCTGGGTCCACCACAATAAGATCTAAGTCGTCGTTGGTATTCCATCGCAGAGTCACCTGCACATCTCCGGTTTGTAAGACAGGTTCAGCCGCTGTACTTTCGGTGGGGGTGCTACACAGCTCGCCAAGATCGTAAATCTCACCATTTTCATCCTGAACATAGCAGCCGCTGTGAGCTGTTTGGGCTAGTGCTGCAGCACTAGCCAACCAGCCCAATCCTAAACCAACTGTGAGAATCCTTAAGGTAGAGGTGATGGGCCTGCTCTGTTGCGTGACAGAGTGCACTATTGATTTTTCGGACATAAGACGTGTCGTGCCTTTTCAAGAATTGACGTGCTGACCTGACGCCGAGAGCAGGGTATCTCAATTTCACCACTGTACGCTAGACAGAAACTCAAAAGATGTGTTATCCATGAGCACATTCCCTCATCGCGATCGCGTTCCCCATGGGCTCTTCTATTCTGGCTATCCTTTCACTCATGATTATTGGCTACTCAGTCGGTTCCGTTAGAGTTGTCAAAGAAGGCAATGCGGCTTTGATAGAACGCTTAGGGCGCTACCGGTCCACCTTGGAACCCGGTGTGAACTTTATTGTGCCCCTGCTCGATTCTTTAGTTATCGAAGATACCCTGAGGGAGCAAATCTTAGATATTGAACCGAGGAGTGCCACGACTCGAGACAACGTTAACGTTGAGGTAGATGCTGTTATTTACTGGCGTATTCTCGACCTAGAGAAGACCTACTATGCCATTGAAGATGTTGAGACTGCCATTCAGGAATTGGTCGTAACTACGCTGCGGTCCGAAATCGGTAAGATGGACCTGCAAGAGACTTTTTCGTCACGCGAAGCCATCAACAAGGCTCTGCTCGATGTGTTAGATGAAGCGACTGAACCTTGGGGTGTTAAGGTCAATCGCGTAGAAGTGCAAGAGATTAAAATTCCGTCCGAAGTAGAAGAATCCATGCGCCTAGAGCAGGCGGCTGAAATTGCTAAACGGGCTGCCATCACCAAAGCAGAAGGACAAAAAGAAGCCGCTATTCTTGAAGCGGAAGGCAATGTACAATCCATGCGTTTAATTGCCCAGGCGTTTGATGGTCAGCTAAGTCAAGGCGATATTTTGAAATTCTTGATTGCTCAGCGCTATGTAGATGCTAACCAGAAACTAGGCGAGAGCGACAACTCAAAAGTTGTCTTTATGGACCCCCGTGCTCTGACTGAAGGATTAGTCGATCTGATTAATGAGGCGCCCGACCCTCACAATTAGATTTTTGATCGCGTCTTTAAAAGATAACGTTTAAGGGTTAGCCAAATCTTCTAAGATAAAAGTCCCAGAGAACTTATCGCTTGGTGCTCATAGTGCAGGCCGTAACCCAAAAGCGGCGGTAACGGCTATGTGAGCAGCAAATGGCCAAATGCATTTAGCCATTTGCTATGTCTGGTCCGACTTTATCCGCGTTTGACTATGCCTTCCACCCTTGAGCCAAAGACCGATACATTACCTCAGCGTCCTCTTTTGGGCATGAGTCAAGCTGAGCTAACCGCGTGGGTGCAAGCTCAGGGTCAGGCGCCCTATCGCGGCAAGCAGCTCCATCAGTGGCTGTATGGCAAAGGTGTCCGTTCCTTAACAGATGTAACTGTTTTCCCTAAGACCTGGCGTCAGGATATGGAAAACGTTGCGGTTGGACGCTCCGAAATTTACCACCGCTCAAAGGCGGCCGATCAGACCGTCAAGTTTTTGCTGCGGTTGGATGATGGGCAAATTATTGAAACCGTTGGTATGCCATCAGACAAGCGTCTGACGGTGTGTGTGTCATCCCAAGTAGGATGTCCCATGGCCTGCGATTTTTGTGCGACGGGTAAGGGGGGTTTTATCCGTAATTTGGCCACCCATGAAATTGTTGATCAGGTGCTGACAGTACAGGAAGCGTTTGAACAGAGGGTTAGCAACATTGTCTTTATGGGTATGGGAGAACCCCTGATCAATACTCAAAATGTCTTAGCAGCCGTTAAGTGTCTTAATCAAGATATTGGTATTGGTCAGCGCAGCATCACAGTTTCCACGGTAGGAATCCCAGGTCAAATTCGTCGACTTGCCCAACACCAGCTGCAGATTACATTGGCTGTTAGTCTGCATGCCTCTAACCAGGCGTTGCGCACTCAGCTGATTCCCAGTGCAAATCACTATCCGTTGACTGAATTGCTCGATGAGTGCCGAGAGTATGTTGCCACCACAGGTCGTCGCGTCACATTTGAGTACATCTTACTTGCAGGTTTAAATGACTGCGATCGCCACGCATCTGAGTTAATCCAGCTGCTGCGGGGCTTTCAGAGCCATGTCAATCTAATTCCCTACAACCCCATCAATGAGGTGGACTACCAACGTCCCTCACGTAAACGCGTGAATCAGTTCACTGAAAGCTTAAAAGCATCAGGAGTCGCTGTTAGCGTGAGATACTCACGAGGCTTAGAAAAGGATGCCGCTTGCGGTCAATTGAGAGCATCCAAAGTCAAAACTTAGCCCATAGATAGCCAAAAATATTGTGCCTTTTATGGGCATTTCATAAGCTGCATCAGCTAGCCATTACTGCATTAATACCAGGAGCATACGCTTCAATTACTTTTCCTGTTCTTTGACAAACAATCATTAAATAATCACAGCCTGAACATTGAGTGCGAGTCAACTGCTGGTCGTTTAAATGATGTCGTTCAGCGGACTTACCGCAGTTTGGACAGTGAACAGTTTGTATCACAGTATTCATAAAAGTTTATAAGAAAGACAAGCAGGTCTTAATTATGACAAGTCCTCCTGTGCCCGACAATGTGTCAAAAGTTACAGTAACGCCGGGGATCGCCCACTTGACAGGCGATCCCCGGCGTCGCCAGAGCCCCAGTCTGACTTCTCTTTAGGCACTTTTGGTGAAAGAGAATGTAGCAAAAATGCTGATAATTTAAAAAATAAAAGTTATTAATTTTGTAAAGAATGTATTTAGAGAACTCTATATGACATAAAACAATCTAAAGGTTTGCTTTAGAAACTTAGTGATAAATGATACTTTTTAGAGTAATTTTTTGTGAATATAACTTTGGTTCTTAAGATCTATTTTTTATAGGAAATAGTAGCTATCTAAGTAAATTCCTAGCATTAACTATCTATTACTTCAAAGAGAGACTTAAAGGCTATCGACCCGGTAAAAAGCTACCGCTAATACGTTTAATCACTCGATTAGCAAGATCAACATAGCGAATCTCACCCGTTAATAGTTGGCCTAAGCGTTTGGTTGCTGTAGGGCGTTTGATACCTACTCGATAACCGATTTTTTGCATACGGAAAAATACGCTGGCAATGCGCTGGCTCCACTGGATGTCGTCACCCCATTCTTTATGAACAGTCCTGCTGTACTCAGACAGAGCCTCTTCGCTACCGTTAAGGGCTCTGTCAATGGCTACCGCCGCCTGAATACCGCTAAAAATAGCAGGGCGGATGCCTTCTGCTGTCATTGGATCCACCAAAGCAGCGGCTTCACCAACCAGAAGAGCCTGGTGCGTATGCAACGGACGATTACCGTTCCAAAGCTTGAGACCGTGGGAGTAGAGTTTACCTGCTACCGGATCAGCGCCTAAGGAGTTGGCATAGTCTGCCAAGGATTTTTCTGGGTCTTTGAGAGTGTCCCCTAGAAAACGAGCGATGCCGAGGGAATGGCATTGGCGTTTGGGAAAGTTCCAAAGACAGCCTTGCTTAACCAGCCCAAATTCAAACGCCATAGTGGGCTGCGCTAAGGGAGTCGGTAACTCAATTTCTAATACATAACTCTGGCGCACCTTTTCTGGCTTAAATCCTAGCCACTGGGCCATCGGGCCATCCGCCCCGTCAGCTGCGATCAGGTAGTGAGTTATAAATGTGCCGTGTTGGGTAGTAACCGTCCAGGTTTTATCTTTGAACTCTATGGCTAGGACGGGGAGATTATCTTTAACGGTGACACCCGATTTAGCTGCCTGGTCGACCAGACATTGGTCAAAAATGTCTCGACGCACGATCCACATGGGTTCGTCAGTTTCAAGTTCTGCTTCAATAGGGTCGTCTAGCTGCCAGGTGTAGCGAATACGGCGCAGCTTGTGATCAATAGCAGACGTAATATCAAAGTCGAGCCAGTCGGCAATGCTGGGGGCCACGGCCCCAGTGCAGGGCTTGTAGCGGGGCAACGTGCACTTCTCAAGCAATAGTACGGAGCGACCCCGCTTAGCTAGCTGATAAGCCGCTGTACTCCCTGCAGGGCCAGCACCTACAACGATACAGTCAAACATCATGCACTCCTGATATGACCCATGTTATTTACTGTTGCCGCTGCCCCAAAAACTCGTTTGAAACAGCCCCATGGGCTTTTTTAAACAAATTATCCGGGAAGCAGTAACGCCACCTATTCTAAGTGGCTGAGGTCACCAAAGTTTGCAGAAGCCGCAATTAGCCTGTATGCAACGGTCTCATCGATCAGACCTTCATGATCTCTTTTTCTTTTTCGTCTAAAGTCTGATCGATGGTTTTGATGTACTGATCGGTGAGCTTTTGCACCTGATCCTGTAAATCGCGAGCTTCATCTTCGGAGAGGTCGCCACTCTTTTCTTGTTTTTTGGCAAAGTCCATGCCATCTCGTCTGACATTTCGGATAGCAACGCGCCCTTCTTCTGCGTACTTGCTGGCCTGTTTGACAAATTCTTTACGACGCTCAGTAGTCAGAGGAGGAATATTTAGACGGATGACTGAGCCATCGTTGTTGGGAACCAGGCCAACATCAGATAGCGAAATTGCTTTTTCAATCTGGCTGAGAATGCTGGGATCGTAAGGCTGAATCATCAGTGTGCTGGGGTCGGGAGTACTGATATTCGCCATTGACTTGAGCGGTGTAGGGCTGCCGTAATAGTCCACAGAAATACGGTCTAGCAGCGATGCATTAGCGCGTCCGGTGCGGATAGTGTTGAAAGAACGTTTAGTGGCCTCAACAGCCTTTTGCATCGCCTGTTCTACATCATTAATATCAGCTAACTTCACAAGAGCCTCCCACAATCGTGCCAATCGGTTCCCCGGTCATGGCGCGTTGAATGTTGCCAGCAACGGCTAGGTTAAACACCATGATGGGGATGTTGTTATCTTTACACAGTGCAATGGCTGTACCATCCATTACTTTGAGATCTTTGGCTAGAACATGACTATAGGTCAAGCTGGTGTAGCGTTTTGCATCAGGGTTTGTCTTGGGGTCAGAGTCATAAACACCGTCGACTTTGGTTGCCTTAAGCAGCACTTCTGCACTGATTTCAGCAGCTCTGAGGGCAGCGGTAGTATCAGTTGTGAAAAAGGGATTACCGGAACCCGCACCAAAAATAACGACTCGGTTTTTTTCAAGGTGCCGAATTGCCCGACGTCGAATATACGGTTCTGCCATCTCTTGCATTGAAATTGCTGTTTGAACCCGCGTGGGTACATCGATTCGTTCTAGCGCATCCTGCAAGGTCATCGCATTCATAACAGTTGCCAGCATACCGATATAGTCTGCTGTGGCTCGATCCATACCGGATGCGGCCCCTTTTACTCCTCTAAATATGTTGCCACCTCCGACAACAACGGCAATTTGAACTCCTCGTTCGGCAGTGGCTGCAATTTCTTGAGCAATAGCGTCTACGACTGTTGGATCAATACCGTAGGTCAAATCGCCCATGAGGGCTTCGCCGCTAAGTTTTAGTAATACTCGCTTGTAGGTATTCCCCATCCGGTGGCTTGTGACTGAATTTCCCCATCAAGATAGCAGTCCAAGGGTGATTGGGGAACCGCATTCATCAACGAGCTAGTATACGCTTTACAATCGCTTTGGGTTCTCACGCAGATGATACATGGGGCGATTAAATACTGTGTTGGCAATTTATAGCTGGCAGACTGGCGCAGTTTTAGCTTGGTTGTTGCTAGTCGGCAGTGTGTCTGAAGGTGCACGGCGGTTAGGATTTGCTCCGGAAATTACCCGCAAAATTGTGCATATTGGGGCAGGGCATGTGATTTTGCTGGCCTGGTGGTTAATGCTACCGGCCTGGATGGGGGTATGCGCTTCAATTGTCTTTGCGGGGATAGCCTTGGTGTCTTATCGTTTGCCAATTTTGCCCGGTATTAATAGTGTGGGCCGACGCAGCTGGGGCACCTTTTTTTACGCGGTCAGTATTGGGGTGCTAATGGGATGGTGCTGGCCTAGAGGCTATCCATATTTTGGCGTAATTGGGATTTTGATTATGTGCTGGGGAGATGGCCTGGCGGCCTTGGTGGGGCAACGCTGGGGCCAGCATGGCTATGAGGTTTTGGGTGAGAAAAAGAGCTGGGAAGGCAGCCTGACCATGGCGATCGCAAGTACGCTAGTCGTGCTGGCTGTGTTGGGTGGGCTACAGGGGTTGACCTGGTCGCTGGTGATTGTGGCAGTGGGAGTTGCGATCGCATCTACCGGTTTAGAAGCGATATCCAAGTACGGCATTGACAACTTAACCGTTCCCATCGGTGCGGCCATTGCGGCGTTGACATTAACCAATCTGGTTGGCTACTAATCTTGCATCAACCCATCTTTCCAGGCAAAAGTTATGAAATGCATACCTCAAATTTACGGTGGAGAGTAGGGTAAACCTAACAATCAAACCATTGTCCGTGTCTATGACAACTCCGTATAATCCCTGTATAAAAAAACGAATAAACAAAATACTCTGTAAAACTAACCAGGTCAAAAACTGATGCTAGAGTTTAAGCAAGAAACGTCCTAACGTTTGAAAGGCAGCTTACCTAGTCATTACCTAGCCTGTAGATGTTTCTTAGAGTGTAACTTCGTAACCTATGGTTCAATAGCTGCAATTTCAAGTTAAGTGTGCATCTGGGGCCTTACCTCCATTGTTGAGCGTTTAATTTTTACTGCTGTCCAGCCAAACGGGTACTAATCACTGTGTTTATGTTTAAGCGAAAGCCCGCGACTAGTTTTACGTATCTCAGCCGAACATGTGAACTAGAGGGAAATGTTCATGCTGAAGGAAAGTTAGTTGTTGACGGTATTGTTCACGGAATTGTCGATCTGCAGGGAGACCTGGAAATTTCTAAAACTGGATTAATAGAGGGTCAAGAAGTTCGTGCCCAAAACATTTCGGTCCAAGGAGTGCTCAAGGCACGTGTATTTGCTGAAGGTAAGCTAACGCTGAGTAGTACCGCTCGCTTGGAAGGAGATGTTGTTGCCGGTTCTCTAGAAATTGAACCCGGTGCTTACTACACAGGCTACATAGAGACCCGCGAGTCACGTACACTACCTCCATCCCGTGATTTGCCAGAACTTTATGCTGGCACTGAACCAGCCGAGACACCTACATCCGCCTAGCCACAGTCGTTTGTTTTGATAGCGGGCCGCGAATTGTGCAAAGACTGGGCTCTAGATAATCAGGCTGATACCAGTTCTCAAAAGTGTGTCTACAGTCCACAACCTTCTATCCCTTGTGGTGATGGGTTGCATAACTGAGAACTGGTATTAGGCAGCTGCCATACACTTTATTTCATAGTGCAATGCTTGAAGTTGTTGAAGACTATCAACAGCTGTTTGCAAATTTCCTTCCTTAGCCATTGCCTCAAGCTGGGCGGCCGCTTGAGACATCCCTACAGCACCAACATTGGCGCTAGCTCCTTTGATATAGTGGGCTAGCTCTTGCACCGCTATTGGTTTATTGCCTAGACCAATTGCTGTTTCTAGCTGGTTGAGACTCCTTTCAATGTCTCCAACAAACATGTTTAAAAGCTCTTTTTCAAAGGCTTTATCACCACCGGCTAACTGTTCTAACTGTTCTGGATCAAAGTTTTTAGACATAGCGCGTGTTTGGAGTCATATAGAAACGGAATTTTGAGGTCAGACAGCTTAGTGATGCTCGTTTAGAATCGATAGAATTTGCGATCGCTGCTCTAGGCTGATTCGTCCCCTATAGTCAGTAGCTATTTAACGGTCTCTCACAGCTAAAACCATCCCAAGAATCAGCAATGCCAAAAACTTAATTGTCGCCGATAAACCAGCTCAATATAATAGCGCCAAATCCCAGCCAGAGCCATAGTGGAATTCCCGAGAGCCCTGGTAATAAATGGGGAATGCCGTCAATTAGTTGGCACATCCATAGACTAACGAACAGGATGAGTAGAGCGCTAACAAATTGCATAGATATAGATAGAGAGCCTTTAAATCTAAAAAACTATGTGGAATTGTTGTGATTTTTTATTCTTGAGGTGAGGTCTGTTAAATTCTTGTCATATTGATATATCAAGATTTACAAGTGCTGGGTTGGTCAAAAGCAGTTCAGCATCATGAGGAGGGCCCGCTTTGACCATAACACCTCGTAAAGACTCAGCTCGATTCTACTATTTTGCCTATGGCTCCTGTATGTGCCCAGTAGATCTAAGGCGATCTTTGCAGGAAAAGACCCATGCCTATGTGGTTGGACCAGCACAGCTACATAACTATCGATTGGGCTTTTTTAGATATTCCCGCCTGCGTCGGTGCGGTGTCCTAGACATTGTGTCCTCACCCGGTGCAACAGTTCACGGGGTACTTTACCAACTGCCCTGGCATCTGAGTGCTCTGTTAGATCGCCGTGAGGAAGGCTATGCGCATCATCAGGTGACTGTTGAGCACCAGGGGCATCAGTTTCTCAACACACGCACCTACACCGTTTTAGATAAGCTAGGCTACGAACATGCCCCCAGCGACTGGTATTTTGACGTGGTGATGCGGGGCGCGCTGACCTGTGGACTGCCTGAATCCTATTGCTGGCAGTTGTTTAATCACATGCACAGTCTCCAATTACAGCAACAGGCTGCTTAGTGCCGGTGATAAGAACCGTCCTTCGCTACTATTTAAACATGCTGCAAAGAACGGGTGCATGTCTACTGAAGTTTCTGGTGCTAGCTATCGGTCTGAAGTCAGGCAGGTTCTGCTGATTACCCTGCTGCTGAATGTTTTGGTGATGATTCTTAAGGTCTGTGTTGGGGTTTGGACAGGCTCTTTAAGTTTGCTAGCCGATGCGCTCCATAGTGTGACAGATAGTGCCAACAATATTTTGGGGCTGATCACCAATCACTTAGCGTCTCCATATCCCGATCGAGAGCATCCCTATGGTCATCAAAAATATGAAGCTGTTGGAGCGTTGGGTGTAGCTGCCTTTCTAGGGATTGCCTGTTTTGAAATTTTAAGAGGGGCCTTTGAGCGACTTTTAATGGGCTCAGACCCCATCACATTAACCCCGGTGGCTCTATGGATCATGCTAGTGGTGCTGGGAGTTAATATTTTGGTCGCTTTTTACGAGCGGCGAGTGGGTGTCCGTTTGGGCAGTAAGCTATTAATTGCCGATGCTCACCACACCATGAGTGACATTTGGATCACGATTGTGGTGATTGCTGGTTTAATCGGTGTTTGGCGCGGGCTGGACTGGTTAGATATTGTCATGGCCCTGCCAGTGGCAGTTCTTGTGCTTCACAGTGGTTGGGTTGTGCTGGCTGCAAATTTGCCCTGGCTTATCGATGAAATGGCGATCGCTCCAGAGGCAATTCATCAAGAAGTAATGCGAGTGCCGGGTGTGGTCAACTGTCACAGTATTGCATCACGGGGCTTGTTGGGGCGTCAGGTATTTATTGATATGCATTTGATTGTCGAGCCTCAAGATGTTGCCAGTGCCCACGATATTACCGAAATTGTGGAACATCAGCTGGAAGAGGCATTTGGCCCCATTCGAGTGACCATTCATGTGGAGCCCCCAAACTATCAAGAAGAGTCCATCAGCTATCGGTGATGTTAACCCAATGAATTTACCCACATGGATTACGGTATCGAGGCTGGTGGCGATTCCTTTAGTATTTGGTCTGCTGGCTAACCCGTCAGCCCATCATCGCTGGTGGGCGGTGGCGGTATTTTTGCTAGCAGCATGCACTGATTGGTTGGATGGCTACCTGGCACGGCGACTAAATCAAGTGACCGATCTCGGCAAGTTTTTAGACCCGCTGGTAGACAAGCTGCTGGTGTTAGCACCGCTGCTGGTGTTAGTGCAGCTGGGCACAGTGCCGGCTTGGGGAGTATTTTTGATTCTGGCTCGGGAACTCACGATTGCCGGTTGGCGTGTGGGCCAGGCGACGGTTGTTGGCGCAAATATGTGGGGCAAGGTGAAAACGGTGGTTCAGATTAGTGCGATCGCACTCCTGATCTCACCGCTGTCCCAGCGCTACCCTTTGTTATCCCTCAGCCTTTTCTGGCTGGCTGTACTGCTGACCTGGTGGTCTGGGTTAATCTATCTAACAGCGTCCTCTAAAACCACCTAAACCATGGCGTCAGAAACCAATGACAGCACAACCGAAACCACTCAACCGCTCGACTCCTGGCACATCGTCCAGCAGTCGAGCGGTCAGTGTAAAATCATCGATCAGACTGAATTTTCCCAGATAACTAACAGTCCTCAAACCTGGGGTCCCTTCACCAGTCGAACTGAAGCCATTGCCAAACGAGTCGGTCTTATTCGAGCCGGTCAGTGTCTACCGAGCTAGAAATGTCTGCCGAGCTAATTGACCGAAACAGCTCCAGCATTAGCGGCTTCACGCTGCCCGCGAATCAAGTCATTGAGCACTTCAATTGCCTTAGAGTACTGAGGATCATCCTCGGTACCAATACGCTCTCGGTCTTCACTCAAATACTCCCGCTCTTCCTCGCTCAGCTCTACAATAAAGTCAGGTTCGATACCTAATGTATTAATGTCTCGACCGCTGGGGGTTAGATATTTTGCAATAGTGACCGCAATACCTGAGCCATCACCCAGGCCACGAACCGACTGCACTAGCCCCTTCCCAAACGTGGTTGTACCCACCAAAATTGCTCGGTTATTGTCCTGTAATGCTCCAGACAAGATTTCGCTGGCGCTGGCCGAACCGCCATCAACCAAAACAACCATAGGTTTATCGGTCAACGCCCGGTCACCGGCGACATTCTCATCCACGGTGCCCTCACGATTCACGGTGGAAACAATCTTGCCGTCACTCAGCCACATTCGGGAAATATCAATGCTTGAATAAAGCAGGCCACCAGGATTAGAGCGCAAATCAAGCACATAGCCAGTGACATCGCGTAGCTCCAATTCTTGGATTGCCTCACGCATCTCAGAGGCCGCATTCGCACTAAATTGAGTTAGGCGAATATAGCCCACACCCCCCTCTTGCTCAGGCTGATATGAAAAGCGCACGGGGTGAATCTCAATCCGAGCACGTACGAGCTCAAAGTCAAGTTCCTCACCATCGCGCAGGACATTCAAGGTAACGTCAGAATTGACGGGCCCTCGAATCAGATTAACCGCATCACTCAGATCCATACCCTCGGTGGTCTGACCATCGATACCAACGATAATGTCGCCAGATCGAATACCAGCCTCAAATGCAGGGGTGTCCTCAATTGGAGAAACGACAATAATTTCCTCGGTTTCTTCTTCCTGAGAAATCTGGATACCGACACCTGTCAGCTCACCTGAGGTGTCAATTTGCATATTGCGAAATTCTTGAGGGTCCATGAAGCGTGTGTATGGATCCTCAAGGGAATCTAACATTTCGCGAATAGCTTCATAAGCTTCACCGCTGTCGGTGTAGTCACGATTTAGAAAATCGTTACGTATGGCCTGCCAATCTTGATCGTTAAATGATTCGTCAACGTACTCATGGTCAATTAGCTGCCAAACTTCGTCGATTACCTCTTTGGGGCTCTCTCTAAAGAATGCCTGACTTTGAGACCAGTGAATGTTTGTTCCTGCTACGACAACAGCCATACTTGCCAGTGCGGCTGCACCCAAAATCAGGCCATGCTTTTTGGTTGCCATAAATAAAGAGATCCAGAACAGTAGGACGATACGAACTTGCTCAAACAGCTTGCTTAGCTCACCCCCACTCCTATAAATATATAGGCTTCATTTAATTGAAGCAGGGAGCATCAGAATATTTAGTTTATTCTATGCAGCTTAACAACTTCTTGAGGGAATCAGTAAATAGATTCAGCAAGGAATATTAGCTTTAACAGCCATAAGTGTGAAGTACGGCTAGTATCCCTAGGCTAGCAAACTGATATGAGATAGAAGTGAAGATTTGCTTGATCGACACTTAAATCCTATCCAGCCCTATCATTTTTCCCTCAGGAAAACGATAGAACTGGATTCAGGCACATATTCGCTCTAGATTGGGAGCCTAGTTTTCCGGTTCTACCCAGCGACCGCTGTTCTGAATATAGAGCCTAGTTTTCTGGTTCTACCCAGCGACCGCTGTTCTGAATATAGAGCCTAGTTTTCCGGCTCGACCCAGCGACCGTCGCCCTTAATCAGGTTGATCAGCTCCTCTACACCTTCATCTTCAGGGACCCGTTTGATTTCCTCTCTTCCTCTATAAAGAGAAATGTATCCGGGCGTTTTACCCACATATCCATAGTCAGCATCAGCCATTTCCCCGGGACCATTCACGATACAGCCCATCACAGCAATATCTAACCCGGTCAGGTGGTTGGTAGCATTGCGGACCTTATGCAGAACTTCTTCCAGGTTAAACAACGTGCGGCCACAGGATGGGCAAGCAACGTATTCCACCATAGTTTTACGCAGTCCCAA
Source organism: Cyanobacteria bacterium P01_H01_bin.21 (assembly GCA_038748405.1). Lineage (GTDB taxonomy): Bacteria > Cyanobacteriota > Cyanobacteriia > Phormidesmidales > Phormidesmidaceae > Leptothoe. The sequence goes on from JBCDIX010000001.1 coordinate 76,596, forward strand.
TGCCTGCAAAATGCTATAGCAAACCGGAATTTCTTTCTCAGGAGCCTCGGTTAACGAAACACGAATCGTATCGCCAATGCCTTCGGCCAGCAAAGTGCCAATACCAGCAGTAGATTTAATCCGTCCGTACTCCCCATCCCCAGCCTCAGTCACACCCAAATGGAGTGGATACTCCATCCCCAGCTGGTCCATACGCTTAACCATCAGTCGATAGGCTGCCAGCATCACAGGCACCCGTGATGCCTTTAACGAAATGACTAAGTTGTAAAAATTTAGCGATTCGCAAATACGGATAAACTCTAGAGCAGATTCCACCATGCCCTCAGGTGTATCGCCGTAGGTAAAGAGCATACGTTCTGCCAGGGAGCCATGGTTAACGCCAATACGCATGGATTTATTCTGGTCCCGTAGGGAAACCACAAGAGGCTCTAGCGTTTCTCGGATTTTTTCACCGATGGCATCAAATTCGGACTGGGTATATTCAGTGCGGCTATCGCTGGGTTTTTCAAATACGTAGAGACCAGGATTGATGCGGACATTGTCTACGTGCTTAGCCACTTCCAGTGCAATTTTCATGCCATTGTGATGCACATCGGCTACTAGGGGCACTGCTTGATAGGTAGCCGTTAGCTTTTCTTTAATGGTGGCCAGTGCCTTGGCATGGGCCATACTTGGCACGGTCACTCGCGCAATTTCACAGCCAATTTCGTGCAGACGACGAATACCGGCCACCGACCCCTCAATGTCCAGGGTGTCCTCGTTGATCATAGATTGCACAACGACGGGAGCGCCACCCCCAATAGTGACACTACCGACGGGCACCGGGCGAGTCTTACGACGAATAATTTTGGTATCGACTAGTTCGTCAATACCAGTGTTTGAAGCAGGAGGTGTCAGGGTTTGCATACGTCGTGTAGCGAATTTACAACGGGTTTACAATCATTTGCCTATTGTATTTCGCTAGCGTCCCACAAAATGCAAGTGCTTGCTGGCAGTCTGGGCGACATCAAAAAATATAGAAGCAAAAAATGTAGATGCCCAGATAGTGTCTAAGCCAGCGTATGGATGGCTAATCTTCACGTTAATTTAGCCGTACATTCCAAAATAAGCCGCTGGTTAATCAAGGAAAACGGCTGAATTTCTAAGGTGCGACGGAAACATTGAATGGCCTCTAAATAGTTACCCACCGAAGCCTGGCATAGGCCCAACCCATGCAGTGCGCCAAAATGGTAAGGAACCAGCTGCAGTGTTTTCTCACAGTCTTTAATGGCGTCTGGATAGTTACCCAGCATGTAGTGCAATACAGCACGGCGATTCCATGCCTCAGCAAAATCAGGCTGGGCCAGAATCAGATCGTCAAGGATGGTTTTGGCTTCTTCACAGCGCTCTGACTCAACTAAGGTCTGGCTCTCAATCAAGCGTTTGGCACCTTGTATCCCCTTCTGGTGAAACCACATATGCCAGAATTCACCAGTTGCTTGATTGCGTATGGTTTCATCTGGATCTTTTAACGCTTGCAAAAGGCGATCAATGTAGGCGGAATCCATCGGTTAGACAAGTCGGTCGGGGAGCTGATCGTTTATGGGTAGACGTCTTAGTTCCTGTGAATTAGAGAATCGCTTGAGTGTGAAAAATACGGAAAGTACTGGTTTAGCCGTGAATAGGTCAAAAGGGGACCGCAGGGAGAGGTATATCTCACTGGGGAATGCTAGAGCAAATGCTGTTGCTAACGTTTGAAATACCTTTAATTCTGACGACTTGAAAAGGCATTTGCAGACAAAGCATCTTAGGGCAGCGTCGCTAATTCATCTTTGGGCAGTGTACACGTTATAGCCCACACTCCACCTACAAAGGATCGGTATCTTTGGTATCCACAGTCATCCAAGTGCGTCCTCAGCAGTTTGTCAAAACCACTGCACTTGAGCCGCTTATGCAACGAGCGCTGCGATATTTGCGCTCAGGTTACTCTATTCATTTAGAAGGTCCAACAGGAATTGGTAAAACTACCTTGGCGATGCATTTGGCGGCCTGTCGAAAACGTCCGATGCGACTGGTGGTAGGAAGCTATGCTCTAGCGTTTTCTGAGCAGCAAGATTCATGGTTGCGGCTTGCGTGTTGTGAAGGGTGGACGCTGGTCTATGACGAATTTAATCGGTCTCGGCCTGAAAACAATACGGTTTTGCTATCTGCGCTAGAGGAACGGATTTTAGTATTGACGGGCGACTGTGGCTCGGAATATATCCCCATCCATCCTGACTTTCGTGTAATTTTTACCTCAAATTCTGAGGAATATTGCGGCGTTTATGCGGCCCAAACTGCATTGCTGGATCGCCTCGTTACCATGCGTTTACCGGAGCCCAATATCCTTGTACAGCAGCAGCTTTTAGTGGAACTATTGGGCATTTCTAATGAATCGGCCACCTTAATCATTAAGCTTGTCCAGCAATTTTTTCGACAGGTTTCTCCTGAGGGGCAGTTTAGTTTGCGTCCCAAGCTGATGATTGCCCAGGTGTGTCAACGTGAAAGCATCAGTATTTCAGCAGAAGATGCTGAATTTCGACAGGTATGTCGCGATGTTTTGCTTTCTCGCTCTTCTCAATCTCCAGTGGATGCGAATGAAGTGCTTTGGGAAGTGTTTAACCAGCTCTCGAAACCGCTGACGGTAGCACCTCATTTATCCCTGGAGCATGCTGGATATTAGGGAAACAGCTATGCCGGCACTTCAATTTCTTGACTCCCTGCTAACCCAAAGGCTGCATGTACGGCCTTAAGTGCCTCAATGCCGCTCTCTTCGGCAACGACACAGCTAATCTTGATTTCCGATGTGGCAATCATCTGGATGTTGATATGGCTATCGGCTAACGCCTTAAACATTTTGGCGGCGGTGCCCGGTTCTGTAATCATGCCGATACCCACCGCGCTGACTTTAGCAATCGCTTTATCCAATACGATTTCACTCCCGCCAAATTCCTTGGAGAGGGACTGTAGCACATCGCTGGCCATATCAGCGTTAGCTTGGGCAACGGTAAACGCAATATCACGGGTTTGAATACCGTTGTGTTCGCGACAGCGCTGAGCCTGAATAATCATGTCAACGCTAATACCGCGGTCGGCAAGTACCTGGAAGAGTTGGGCGGCCATACCAGGCTGGTCGGGCACATAGCGTAGGGCTAATCTGGCTTGATTGCGATCTAAGGCGACTCCTCGTACGGCAGGACCTGCAACAGTGGCAGGCGCGTCTAAGCGGGCCGGTGATTGATTGAGGGCAAATGCGTCACATAGAGCAGCGATAGTGCGATCGCAATCCTTGGCAGCAATCGTACAGCTCACCTTTACTTCAGACGTGGCAATCATTTGAATATTTACCCCTGCAGTGGCCAGTGTGGAAAACATCTTAGCGGCAACACCAGGGCGACCAATCATACCAGCACCCGCAATACTCACCTTGGCAATGTCAGTATCGGTTACTAACTCCACGGTGTCCCCATCATCAGATGTGCCGCGCAGGGCAGGAATTAATGAAGAGGCCAAGGTTGTCGCCTGAGAAAGCACCTCCTTTTCAACCGTAAAGGCAATATCGTTGAAATTTCCTTCGTTGATAGATTGAATAATCAGGTCAACGTTGAGATTATCGTGGGCAACTGTACCAAATAGCTGAGCGGCAATGCCAGGACGGTCTGGCACCCTGAGCAGCGCCACTTTTGCCTGGTTTGTATCAAACTCAATGGCATCAACCGGATGCGCCAGTTCCAACCCTTCTAAGGGTCTGGGCAGCTTACTAGGCGCTGTTACCCGTGTACCCGGCTCATCCGTCCAGCTAGAGCGCACCACCAGAGTTAACCCGTAGTTTCGAGCAATTTCCACAGCCCGTGGATGTAAGACACTCGCCCCTAAACTGGCCAGCTCCAACATTTCATCACAGGTAATATCCGTCATTAACCGAGCAGATGGCACTAATCGAGGGTCCGTTGTCAAAATCCCCGGTACATCTGTGCAGATTTCGCAGGTATCCGCTTGAAGGGCAGCGGCAAGAGCCACCGCAGACGTGTCCGAGCCACCGCGTCCAAGCGTGGTAATTTCCAAATCTGGGGCATCGCTGATCCCTTGAAAACCAGCCACAACGACAACCTGTCCCTGCTCCAAATAACGCTTTACCCGTTTCGTTTCAATTCTCAAGATACGTGCATGGCTATGGCGGGCCTCAGTCACGATACCCACCTGAGCCCCAGTCATCGAAACCGCCGCTTGACCCAACTCTTGAAGCGCCATCGAAAGCAGTGCAATTGATACCTGCTCTCCAGTTGAGAGCAACATGTCCATCTCTCGACGGCTAGGTTGACTAGAAATTTCGCTAGCAAGTTTGACCAGGCTATCGGTTGTTTTACCCATCGCCGAGACCACCACCACCACCGAATTGCCCGCTTGTACGGTTGCGTGCACGCGCTGAGCAACGGTCTGAATGCGCTCAACAGTTCCCACTGATGTGCCGCCGTACTTCTGGACAATTAAAGCCATCGTTCTGCCCCCTCTCAAACCCACGAAATCAATTTCAGCCCTGACTAGTTTGTGGTGTTCAAACCATTATCAGAAATATGTGCTAGGCACACTGTTATACAAACCTGGTTACCCAGATTACCAAGCCAAGTCCCGTATTGGAGAGAAGTATTGAGCAATCTGAATGATACGTACTCTTCTAGATGGGAAAGTTTAAAAGCAGTTATGTAAATCCGATGACACACACTCAGAAGTGAGCACATCATTCAAGTCAACTGTGAATACTGTCTAGTAGTCCAGGGATTTATTCCTCAAAAAGGAATGCTCCAGAATATATGACCCCCCTTATATTTGGCTTACTTAATAGGCTAATTTGTAAACAAATTTTGAAGAAGATAGCAGTTTAAGCGCTCAACTCCGAGACAGACGATATAAGATTGTTAATCATACGTAATAGTTTTTAATGCTATGACAGCAGCCCTTACTGGTCAGGCTCCAATAGCCCAAAAGACAACAGCTCAGCAAAATTCCCTGCATCATGTGGTGATTGTCGGTGGGGGCTTTGCAGGGCTTTACGCCGCAAAGTCTTTAGGCAAAGCCCCAGTCAGGGTCACCCTTATTGATAAACGTAACTTTCATCTATTTCAACCGCTGCTGTATCAGGTGGCCACGGGTGGCCTGTCAGCGGGTGATATTTCGTCCCCTCTGCGTTCAGTGCTTAGCCGGCAAAAAAACGCCAAGGTGCTGATGGGCGAGGTGACCAACATTGAGCCCGACTCGCAAAAAGTCACCCTCAAAAGTAATGAAGTCATCAACTACGACAGTCTGATCTTGGCTACCGGGTCTAGCCATCACTACTTTGGCAATGATCAATGGTCTGATATTGCCCCTGGTATGAAGACCATTGAAGATGCGCTAGAGGTGCGGCGGCGTATTTTTCTAGCATTTGAGGCCGCTGAAAAGGAGACTGACCCTGAGCGTCGCAAAGCGTTATTGACCTTTTTGGTGGTGGGTGCGGGTCCAACAGGGGTGGAGCTAGCTGGAGCATTGGCAGAGCTGGCCTATGAGACCATCAAGGACGACTTTACTAACATCGATCCCCAGGAAACAAAAATTATTTTGTTAGAAGGAATGGATCGGGTATTGCCCCCTTATCCAGCGGATCTGTCGGTAGCGGCCAAATCATCCTTAGAAAAATTGGGTGTGGAAGTCCGGACGCAGTCCTTGGTTACCAATATTGATGGTGACACCGTTTCCATTCGGCATGATGGCGAAGTTACCGATATGCAAGCCTGTACAGTGCTCTGGGCAGCTGGCATCAAGGCATCGCCCCTGGGTAAGATCATTGCCGACAAGACAGGTGCAGAAACTGACCGTATTGGCCGAGTCATTGTTGAGTCAGACCTGAGCGTACCCAACTATCCAAACCTCTACATCGGTGGCGACTTAGCTCACTTTGTCCATCAAGAGGGCAAGCCTCTACCCGGTACTGCGGCCGTGGCTATGGATATGGGTAGCTATCTGGCCAAAACAATTAAGGCAAAGCTGGCCAAGAAATCAGTATCAGCATTCAACTATAAGAGCAAAGGCAGTATGGCTGTGATCGGCCGTAACGAGGCTGTAGCTGACCTCAACTTTATGAAGCTATCCGGCTTCCCAGCCTGGTTTATCTGGATTTTTGTTCATATCTATTTCCTCATTGAGTTCGACAACAAGCTGCTAGTTCTTCTCCAGTGGGGTTTGAACTATTTCACCTACCAGCGCGGTGCTCGTTTAATTACGGGGGATGATTCAATTCCAGCGTTGTCAGAAGCCGTGATGAATGAAATGGAAACGGAAATCGTCACCGTAGGCGATGACAAGAAGACAATGGTTAAGGCGTAATCTTAATTACGTAGAAACGTTCCATTGTAGGGACGTTCCATGGAACGTCCCTACAATGGTCGCCGGTTAATAATCTGGAAATGACAAGAGGCCAGAGCCGTCGGCTCTGGCCTCTAATTTTGCCGATATCCCAAAGGGTAGAGCCGCGTTAACACCATCATGACCAAACGGTAGGTTAGCCACGATGGGAATTCCCAGATCGCCCAGCCGCTCCTGTAGTACTTCCGACACAGTAAAGCTAGGAATATTTGCTGGCGGATCGCAGTGGCTAAAGCGCCCCAAGGCGATGCCTGCCACCTGGTCAAATTTGCCAAGCATACGCCAGTGGGTCAACATCCGATCAATTCGGTAGGGGACTTCGGTGACATCCTCAAACGCTAGAATTGCACCCGTAAAGTCAGGCTCGTGGCAAGTTCCCAGCAAGCATGTAGCCACAGTCAGGTTAGCTGGCAAAAGTTTGCCCGTGGCTGTGCCACTCACCCAGCTCTCCCCTGCAAGTGAGTCTAGAGTGTGCTGTTCCAACCAATTAAATAATCGCTGTAGTGACCAGTCGGGTTCTTGGCCAATGGTAGTCAGTAGAGGGCCATGAAGACCGCCGCTGCTCTGAGCGCTCCATAGCAGACTGGTAATGTCGGAAAAACCGATTAGCCATTTATTAATACCCGCTGGCCACCGCCATTTCTCTAGTAAGCGGGTGCCGCCGTAGCCCCCTCGCACACACAGAATACCTTTATAGTCTTGGTGTTTGAGAGCTGTGAGGAGCTGTTGACGCCGCTGCTCATCGGTGCTGGCTAAATAGCCCCAACACATATCGTAGGTAGGGCTAAGCTCTACTGTGTATCCTCGGTTGCGCCAGATTTCTAACCCTTGCTGAAACTTTTCAGTTTCTCTTAACGCTCCACTGGGGGCAATGGCATAAAGCAGATCACCGGGAGCAAGTGGGCTAGGGGGAGCGTAGACCATAGCTACAGCAGCAAAATAAGAGCACAGATCGCCTCTCATCATGGCATAGAGTTGACGGCCCGTTGCCAAACGGTGACGGTTTCGTCCTGGCTGCTGCTAACAAGGGTGTGTCCGTCAAATGCGATCGCAACCACTCCCCACCCCTGAGCCAGCTCAGACACACACTGACCGCTGACACCCTGATAAATTTTCAAAACATTGCCATCTGTACCAACCGCCAACAGGCGAGCATCAGGGCTGAGAACCAAAGCCGTAATACCGTGGTCCACAGTGCAAAGTCTGTCTTTGCTAGTGGGGTTAGCCAGATGCCAAACGTCTATTTGACCCTGGTTATTACCCACAATCGCGTGGTTGCCGGTAGGGTGCAGAGCCAGCCCCTGGCTAGGCCCAATCGACAAAGTTTCCAGCAAGCGTTTATCTGGAAGCGACCAGATGCGCAGGGTACGATCGCGACTAATGCTGGCCAGCCGATGGTTACTCGCTGAGATCGCACTCACCCAATCCTGATGTTGATTAAAGCGATGGTACGGGGTGAGCTGCTTCAGGTGCCAGAGACCGATGTGCCCGGTGCTGTCGCTAACAGCCAGATAAGGCGGCGCAACCGCTAGGTCTGTCGGCTGCCAGCCTGGCTGACTCAGGGTTTGCTCTAGCTGACCGGTTGCTAAACTCCACTGTTTGACAGTACCGTCGCTGCTGGCACTGTACAGCGTACGGACCTGCGGATGAAATGCTAAAGCCGTGATGCGATCGCAGTGGCCATCACCCTCAAGGGTATAAATTTCTGCGCTGTGGGCTAAGTCTCCAACAAAAATTTTGCCGGTACTAGTGCCCATGGCCAAGACCTGACCTCGTAATGCCAAAGCAGTGGCAATTCCAGGCGTGAACTGATAAGTAGGTTGCCAGTGGATCCGTTGGGACGTTAGCGCCAACGCTGTTGAATCACCGGGCGCCGCTAGCACTTTTTTGGCAACCTGCAGTGGTAAGGACTCTGACTTCAGAAGCAAAGATCGGGCTTTATCGATTAGGCGGGGCGATTCTTTAAGATCGGCAAGCGCCTCGCTAGCGCTGGTGTAGCGGCGGTCAAGCGAGCGTTCTAGCAGTTTGTTGAGGACCTTGCTAAGAGATGGTGGTACAGGCTTTGTGATTAAGTCAGGCCAAATCCAACGCTGGTCTGTAATTGAGTAAAGCTCAAATGGAGCCAGCCCAGTGAGCAGATGAACAGCCACTAGCCCAAGACTGTAGAGGTCGCTGGCATAGACCGGTTTGCCAAGGGCCTGCTCAGGAGCCCCATAGGCGGCGTCCCCTAATGTACGCTGCTGGGCGATGCGACAGTCAACCAGAATCGGCTGTTGATGTTGGCCACTAGTCTGACGAATATTAATGGGACGAATATCACCATGGAGCAGCCGAAAGCTGTGGATATGTTCTAAAACAGGCAGCAGGGAAAGTAGAAACGATGCTATCTGAGCTGGTGACCAAGGAACAGCCTGATCAACGGGTCGCGCTAAAACATGTTCAAAGACAAAAAACTGACCGTCTGAGGTTTCCCAACTGTCTAATAAGCCAGGCAGCTGGGAATGTTGACCCATTGCTTTTAGCCGTTGACTTAAGACCTCCAGCGAGTCGTGGGGGTGATAAAGCTGTTTGATAACAACGAGCGACGCAGCGGCCCTAGCCAAGATTGTTTGACCAGTTTGCCCCTTACCAAGAGTCTCAACAACTTCATAACAACCACTGCTGCTAAAAAAGTTATTAGTCATGACCCATAGTGATGGTGGCCCATTCCCAACACACAATGCCGGATGGATTGAATAATAAAACCCACGCTACGTTGGCACAGCTTCACCAGGGCGTAATCTTGACCACTTGCCCGTATCTTGTTTGAAGCTGTCACAACCAACCACATCATATTCAAAGCCAAAATCGCCAGATTGGATAATCCGGTCACCTTCTACCGTGACGACAGGGGGGCTGATATTGGCATTAATTGTAGGATTTTGAGCTTCAAAATCTGGAATATCGCTTAGATGAGGCTGACGATGGTTAGTTTCTACCGCATGGTAAGTAATACAGCGGTCGACATAATGACAGTTAACGCAAATACACATGGGCTGTGAATCGTGAGGGTCAGGTTTGAATCGCTATTGGGGAACAAATAATCAAAGATGTGTCGGATAAACTGGCAAAGACACCGTGTAAGACCAAAGAATTTCAGGTACTCCCCTGGAGGGATCTCGACCTTTGCAACTACTTTAGCGCAGCTAAAATATGGGCAGAGGAATTTGTTTCAAATTGTGCGGTTATCCCATCGGTTCTAGAGAAAACCTAGCAAACGTCAAAAGTTAGGTGTCGAAATACGTGTTTACGGGCGACACAATATAGGAGAATTGTAAGCCGCACTACGTTTGGAGCTGCATCGTTGAAGTTTGTGTCGTCTATGGCGTCTGCCTTAATTCCCAAAACTTGGCCCTTTGATAGTCGCTTACTGCCGGAAACGGCCTGTGTGGTAGGGGGCAGCGTTCGGGATGCTTTGCTGAAACGCCAGGCGGACTATTTAGATTTAGATTTTGTTTTACCCGATGGGGCGGTGGCAACTGCCAGTGCGATCGCAAGACACTATCAGGCAGGGTTTGTGGTACTTGATGCCGATAATCAGATTGCCCGTGCCGTATTTGACCAAGCAACCATTGACTTTGCACAGCAGGTTGGTCCCACATTAGAAACCGACCTCCAGCGTCGAGACTTTACTATCAATGCGATTGCCTACCATCCCCAGAGTGACCGGCTGATTGACCCCCTTAACGGGATTGCCGATCTGCGCCAGCAAACCCTACGTATGGTTAGCCGTGAAAATTTAGCGGAAGATCCGCTGCGGCTATTGCGGGCCTATCGTCAAGCGGCCCAGCTTGGCTTCACTATCGATAGCAATACTCGCCGCACCATTCGCGAATTGGCGCCCCTACTGCAAAAGATTGCTGCTGAACGGATTCGCCACGAGCTTGATGCCCTCCTGAGCCAACCCAACGGCGCAACCTGCTTCAAAATGGCCTGGCAGGATGGTTTGTTTTCGACCTGGCTACCGCACCTCGGCGCCAATCACGCAGAACAGTTGGCTGCTCTCGATCAGGCACTGGCAAACTTACCAAACATACCCGGCTATTTGAAATTGCTCCATGGTTGGAAAGACACTGTCCCTGCCGGTCACTACCGCAGCTGGATTAAAGCCGCTCGACTGTCCCGACTATTGCCGCAGGATGAAGAAGCGGCCAATCGCTGGTTGGTGCGGCTAAAATATAGCCGCAGCGAAGGGCAGGCAATCTTTAGAGTGCTTCAGGCCCAATCTTTTCTAGAACGGATGATTGCACAAGACGGATATCTCTCCAGAGCGGATCAGTTCTTTTTGTTTAAGGCTGCCAACAGCAGCTTCCCAGCAGTATCGCTAGTAGCGATTTCCATGGGAATATCGGTCGACTGGGTTGCCAGGTTGGTCAATCGCTATCAGACCGCTGACGATCCGGTGGCTCATCCTGTGCCGCTAGTCAGCGGTAAAGACCTAATGCGCATATTAAAGTTAAAGTCAGGTCCCCAGATCGGCCAGTTGCTGAGCGCTATTGAAACTGCCCAAGCGACGGGGGAGCTGACTACGGCTGATGAAGCGTTGTTCTGGGCTAAGGATTGGTTTGAGGATCAGCAGAGCAGCTCTAAAGCTATCTGTTCCTAGGCTATAAACTGAATACCACCACCAAACATTCTGAGACCAATTGCTACCAGCAACAGCCCAAAGATGCGCCGAAGCTGTTGGGGAGAGATTACATGGGACAACCGTGTACCGATGGGCGCACCCAGCACGGTAAATGGAGCCACAAGTGCAACAGCGGGCCAGTAAACATAGCCTGTTGTCCACGAGATGTCGGTATATCCTTGAGAAAACAATAAAAATGATAGGGTGCCCACAATCGAAATGGGTAGCGTAAATGAGGCTGAGGTGCCGCTGGCCTTGCTCATGGGTAAGCCACAATAGAGTAGGAACGGTACGCTGATTGCTCCACCACCAATACCGAGGATGCCTGATTTAAAGCCGATAAGCATACCAACCAGGCTAACCAGGCTAAAGGGTGGAGCTATTGTCTCCTCAAAGGCTGGTTTCCAGTCCAGCAAAATTTTGATAGATACCACCAAGAGAAATACCCCAAAAATGATCTCTAGCCAATGGGTATCTAAATGATTGGAGAGTGAGTTACCAACTAATACACCGATGCCGATAGCGGCAATAATTCGACCAAAAATATCCCAATGCACATCACCTCTCATATGATGGGATAGCGTCGATGAGGCGGATGTAAAAATCATGATACACATGGCGCTGCCTGCTGCTAGGTGCATCAAGCTGTAGCTGGGCAGATCCATGAGTGAAAATAGATAAAACAGGCCAGGCACAATGATCATGCCACCGCCGATACCCAACATACCGGCCATGGTTCCAGCGCCAATACCTAATAGGGCAAACAGGGCAAAATTTGTGAGACTCACCATAGGAGAACACAGCGTCAAGGGTAGATTACTATTCTATATGGTCTCTGGTGGCGAAATCGTCTGAAATAGCTACAAATCCAACAAATTCAGGCGTTCGATAGGGTGGGTTTGGGTAATGTGAATCGTCCGCAATCCCACCTGCTGGGCACCCACTAAATTGTGGGCAGTATCGTCCAAGAACAACGTTTTTGTTGGGTCTAATTGGTTCTCATCAATGACCCGTTGAAAGATACTGACATTTGGTTTGCGATCGCAAACCAAATGTGAATAATAGGCCCGCTCAAACTGGTCAGCCAGCGTGCCAATGTTTGTACCCATGGCCTCAGCAAACTTGCGATCGCTCGTCGCCAGATGCAGCTCATTAATGTTCGACAGCAGAAATATTCGCTTCCGTTGCCCAACTTGCCGTATTAGCTCCACCCGCTCCGGTGGAAAATCAAGAATTAACGCACTCCAAGCTTGATTAATCGCGTCGTCACTGGCCTCAAACCCAAACAATTGAGCCAACCCTTGACGAAACTCAGCCGCTGTAATGGCTCCTACTTCAAACTTAGAAAATATGTCTGCCTGACTTTTCTGGCTATACTGCTGGCTAATATCGTGACCTGCCAACGCACTCAATGCTTGGATTGTCAGACCGTATTCCAAATTTACAATGACGCCACCCAAATCAAAAATAATGTTGTCAATATCACTTGTTTGATTCATAGGTGTTTGCTCAAGCAATGATTACGGTTTCAATAACAATACCGTCCTCGAGAGTTTGGTTTTGGTTGCTCCTGCGATTGACGTATGGTTCCCAAAGCCGTTGACATAATGATGCAACGCTTAATGGCGGGTGAAACGCTACTTGTTAGCGTCAGAGTTCGAGTGCTCGATGCTAGACGACCCTTAAAGTCAAACTTTACGTAGTAAGCGCTGTTTTTCTGATGAAGTGTCGTGTCGGCAAGGTCAATATTTAAACTGTGGCTGCCTAACGATTGCCACGCAGCAGGGTTCTCTTTTTGAGGATGACTGGCCCACTCTATTTTGCCACTTGGTGTTTCGCGGATACTAAACTGCCAAACAGCTCTGTTACTCAAAGCTGTGCTTTGAGTCGTGCGGAGTGCTGCATAAATTTGACTTTGAGCCTCAGCTACGCGCCACTTTTCTAGAAAGTGATTCCAGCTCGGGAGTAAAACTGCAGTCAAAATACTAAGTGCGCCCAATGCAATCAATACTTCAAGAATGGTAAACCCTGACTGTAGTTCGTTCTTTTTCGAGAACTTTTTAGCGGCACCCATACTGTCATCAGCAAAAATCAACAACACTTCTAAAATTCCCAGAAGTATCGTGATAAAGCTTTCAATGGGAAACTAAAACTCTTAAGTGATTGGACAAAACTATCCATCCATCTCAGCCATTTCCATGGGAAACGCTTCGCGCTAGGCTTGCCCATGCCCATAGGGCTTTACGACTCCGCTCAGCCCTCGTTCCTCAAAATTAGCTGGTTGAGCGGAGCCGAAACCGGCGGTGTTAGAGACGTTTACTTTCGGCCATCCACTTATTAGCTGCTGAGCTAAGCAAACGCTGAGCCTCAGCTAACTTGTTAGAACCGAGTTATGTCGCAGTCAGGACCGTCAGCCTGTACAGTGCCGCCTAGCAAAGTTGGCACAATGATACATCTCGGAATGTTAGTGAATTCTGATGTTACAGACACTATGTAGGGAACCTCATCTTGATTCGCTTCACCCTTATAGTTAAATTCAAATTCCTGCCTGTTTGAAATCAACCTAATACTGCCATTCTGCTCGCCTCCAACGGAGAAGGTGGCTCCCGTTGTAATGCCAGTCGTGGAGTTGACCTGTACACTTGGTCCACCCTCTACTCCAGGGGCGGCTGGGAAACGGACTACTCGTGTTGCATTGCGTTGTTGGGCCTCAGATTGGGCGGCCTGGATAATCTGAGCCAAATCACTGCGGGCCCGACTAACACGTTGTCGGTTCATGTAGGTTACCCAGCCAGGACCAGCAATGGCCGCCAGTATGCCCACCATAATGATGATGACTAACAACTCAAGGATGGTGAAACCCGCTGTTGGGGAGACAGCTTTGCCTACTCTAAATCGCTTCATAATGTAAGGTTGGATGAACTATTCACCGTCTCTATCAATAACGCCACCCAGCTTGACCTGGGTTTGCAACACAGGAAAACGACTATTTCCACTAGCTGGCTGTAAAGCATTGCCCGCAGTGGAAGAGTCCCCTTTCAAAAAGATATAGATATCCTGAGTCGCTCTAAATAGCCCCGGTGTGTCAGGATCTCTTATGCAAGCGAAAAAACCTGTTTGATCTGTTGCATCAGCCGGCGCAAGCACATAATTATACTCATCAGACGTAGCATCCACATCGCCAGTGAGCGGGCTGTTCAAACTAAAGATTAGATCTCTGCAGTCAACAGTATCAGCTGGAGCAGCAGCTAGCTCTATGTCTTCCACATAATCTACTAAAACCTTCTTATTCGTATCAGCTGTTGGTGTAACCTCCGGCGTCCATGTTTCAAAAACTGAGCCGCCGTCAGTAATTGGGTCTTTGTAACCTGTCGCAAGGGCATATCTAGCTGCACCTGTAGTGTCTAGGTCAGGATATTGAGCTAGCTCATAGCGTCTTATGGTGGTGTCGCCTTCCCATGCAGAGGCTGCATCACTTGGTTCCTGATAATAAACTACCAAAGAGTAAGTAGCCCCGCGGGTTTTGAGTAGTTCGCAGGTCTCACTATTAGCACCTTCGGATGTACAATCGGCAGGCAATGTTGCCTCGACCGGGTCAGGACGCCAAAATGCTAAGACTGGAACAGCTCCATTAGCTATTTCTGCATCCAGTGCTCCAATGGCCGTAGTAACAGTTGCCGGACTAGAGTAGACATAGACAGCTTCCCTTAAGTCATCGGCTATATAGTCAATTGCCCGCTGCATATCGCGCTGGACTTGTTCTAAGGCAATCTCTCGACGGTCTATTCTCAATAGCTCTACAACCAGATATAACAGTCCTGTAATTACGATTCCCGCAATAATCATTGAGACTAAAACTTCTGTGAGCGTAAACCCAGAAGTCTTATGCTGTCGTGTTTGCGACAACCACCGATACAGCCAAGGTTTAGAACGATAGTCAGCCATATGTATTTTCAAAAGATAAAGATATCAACACTCAGATGGTGCAGGAGTGGTCGTGCCATTAACGTCGTCGATAAAGTTGTAATAGTCGCAGAGGGAGCGATCGGTATCGCTCTTGATAACACTGGTGTACAAAGTGGCGACAGGCCGCGTGTTTGACTGGCCTTGCCCACTGGTCATACGCAGTGAAGCTTGGTCTACTCCTAGTGCGTTCCCAGGGCGAACCACATCAGCCCGATAAACCCTAACACCTAAATCAAAGGCGACTGGCCTGGTGCCAATTGAGACGCCCTCGGTTCTAAAAATTTGAACCGCAAAATCGTCAGCACCATCGTTATTCACATCAATGCCTCTGGCTGAAGCAGATGTTGTTGAATAATTAGCTGCAATGTCTGTCGGTGCAGGGACCCCCCCTGGGTCAAGGTTAAAGTCCGTTGTGCTATTGACGCCTGCAGGTGTCGGCGCAATGTTGAGCTCGTAATCGCCACCTCTCTCGACGATTAACTTGATTCGGTCAACTTCTGCTTGGGCAACCTGAAAAGCTTGCTCAGCTCGCTGGTTTTGAACCCTGGTCGCTACCGCAAGCACCACCATCGGTGACATAACTGCGATTGAAATGCCTATTACGGCAACAGCTACAACACCTTCGATAAGCGTGAGCCCAGCTTCTGAGCCAACTTTGGAGGAAAACTGTGACCTTCTAATGTGTGGTAGTTCCAATCGCCGGATTTTTGAAAACATACTTTAACTCCCTATTGGCATACAGAATTACCGGCTGCATTAGCAACGACTGGATTATCGCCAGCGTCTTCAGCTTTACAGAGATTGTCAACATACGGATCGTCCAGAGGAAGCTCTCTGTAAAACTCACTTCTGGGTCTACCAAAGCTAACAAAACGTCTTGCAATCGGGGCCACGCTTGTGTATTGGAAACCAACGTCGTATCCCCAAATCCGTCGAGCTGCACCGTAAAAGGCGTTTTTAACATTGTTTGTTCCCGCACTAATCGGCACAGCCCCCGGCTCCCAAGCATCCTGGTCAAATGGAGCCGTTGCGTGAGTACTAAAATTCAACTGGAAGAAACCACCCGAAATAATCAAAGATTTGTCATCCCAGTATTCCAGCAGACGCGGAAAGTTATGTAATCCACCATAGTTCTGACCTGAACGTAGGGGCACAATTCCCGCAATCAGTAATGCATTGACTCGAGTAGTGTCAGTTGCAGGAATCTGATTTTCTTGACGTCGGTCAAACAAGCTATTGTCGTCAAATGAAATGTGTCTCCCCTGAAAGTCGTCTGGAAATACTCCAAAGTCACTATTCGCATTGGCTTCAGTGCGAGCTTTAGCAAGTAAGCCATTACGGTCAAAACGAATCGGTAAGTCTGTATTAGTCGTATCTGAGGTCAATTGCAAATCTTCACGTTGCCAATCATCCTCCTGCTTCCTTGTATTAATAGAAGGACGATTCGCATTCAGATAGGAAGATGGAATTACTGCAACATCTTTATCACCATCGTTCTCGAATAAATACGCATCTTCAACCCAACCATCACGGAAACTATCAGACAAAATAGTAACTGCGTCAGCAAAGATCTCAGACGGTCTCCACAAATCCTGACCGCCTCGGGAGAACCGGGTGTCTAAATTTGCCCTCTGTCTGCCGTAAAACTGATTAAACGCATTACCTTCATTAGGCTCTGTTGCAAAATCTATACCCAAAAGGTCGGGGGCCTGAAACTCTTCTAGAATGGCACCTGCAGCATCTTGGTGCAGGTTGAAGTTGCCGTATATATAAGCTGGATTGTCACTAACAAAGGTTAGACCAGAGGCTCTATCGTCTGCAGACCGATTAAGCGTTGCACCATTGATCAATCGAAAACCGTATGGACGCCGATCAGGATCAGCATACATATCTACCGGTTTCGGACTGATTTGGTTATCGGCTAGAGGTGGGTCAAAGGTTCCTACTTGATTAGATGTACCTGGAGTCGCTGCATCAAATGCAACGGCCATAGGGCAATTTTGAGCGTTATCCACCAAATTAGTGAAGTTTTGACAAGTAGCCCAGGTAGCCTGCCGAGGACGAACAATGTTGTCTTCCCTGACAGCGTCTTCACGAGCTGCATAGAAAAGACCATCAGCTTCAGGAATCCAGGCAATCCGATTAGCACCAACAGTAAAGAAGGTTCTTGCATCTGCAGCATCAATAAGCGTGAGCTTATTGATATCTAAATCAAGAACACGAACACTTAGCAGCTCTCGCCCATCCATCATGGCTTTGTCTAAAAACGCCAGATCATAGGCAGTGGCACCATCTACAATCGTATTTCTCTGCAGAGCATTACGATCACCAACAGCGAGCCCGGTGGCTGCAGCGGTATAAGGCTGTCTAAAGTTAGCAATGGTTCTAGGGGCAAGTGCTATCTGAGTAGTATCAATCGCTTCATACACTACTGCGTCGTTGATCTGTGCAGCCCCGTCTGCAATGTAAACAGGTTCAACGGAAGCTGGGTCTGTTTTCTCAGAAATATATTCTTCGGTATCGGGCTGCTCATTAATAAACTCAACTTCAAGAGTCCCTAAATTCACTGCCGTTGTGTCTACACCTACAGTGGCACCAAGGTGAGAATGGGTATAGCTCGGCAAGACATAGTGCAAAGCTGGAAACGCAGGTTGAGTAGAATCAGCACCTGAAAGCGCGCACAGACCAAAGGCTAGAGCCTGGCGCTGCTCATCAGTGATCGCAGCCCCACCCACTGTATAGGTAGCTGGAAACTCTATGGCTGGGTCACAGGTTAGCGTTAGATTAGTCCCAGCTGCGGCAGCACCTACTGCAACTGGCAAGCTATGGTTTTGGTCGACCAATGAAACTGCATCGGTGGGAATAAAGCCAAAAATGCGATCGCGCTGTACCTGTCGATAAAGCTCAACTATCTCTCTTTCATCGGCAGTGAGAGTCGCGAAAAGCCCCAGCCAATCATCAAAGGTGCGGCCAGTGTTAGCGTCGGCTGTAACAGCAGCCACAATGTCAGCGCCTCTAGCATCAACAATGGCTTCAAATTCAGCTCTCAAATCCTCAATGTTTCGAGCCAGCATCCCGACAGTACAGGCTGCGCTCTGCAACGTTGATTTATCCGCAATGCTCAGAGACGTGTAGGGCACATTCAAACCACCATCTAGATATTCTGCAAAAATACGTCGCAGAATCGAGAAATCTCCCCACATTGATAAATATGGGTACGGGTGAACAAACTCATCTGCCTGACCAGACTGACCTTGAACCGGAGGGAATGAGGGCGCTCCACCCGCCGGATCACCCGCGAAATAGGCCAAGTTTCGCAGTGCCTGCCCCATAGGTGCACCGCTGTCAAACTCATCCGCAATAGTGCCGTCACCATCACTATCAAGGCTGGCAAAGTCAAACTCCCAGCCGTTAGTTCCTTGGCCCGTAAAAAAGTCAATTCGTTTGCGGGCACCAGATGGATAGTTCGCAAAGGTACGACTGTTGATCAGACTGTGGTCAGTGCCTGGGTGTACTGTCGACGCCATACAAATATATGGACTCTGACCAGTTTCATGGGTGTAGTGATAAACAACCATGCCTTGCACTGCAGACAGATTATCGCGAAGCGACCTTTGTTGCTTTGCCTCAGCGGGGCCTTTCTCTATACCCCTACTGCCACCAAAGTTCTTAACCTCAGTAGGTGGATAGAGCGGATCATCTGCTTGCCAACCAAACTGGTTCCCTAGCTCTAAACGCTGCCCTACTACGACTCGTAAACCTTGTGCAGTCGAACGTCTCTCCCAATATCCATCAAGGCCATATTCCTGAGCGGCCGGGTCATCGTCAGCCAAAATTGGATTGTCGTCAATAACATCACCAATAAGGTTGGGGCCAACATTATCTGTCTCACTATTGGCTCTGCTTAAGCTGTTGAGGGCATCGTAAACCGGCTTAGGACCATACCGATTGTCGGCACGATAACCATCGTCTAAGAAAGGACGAGCAGAATCGGATACGTTACTAACTCTACCTAAGTAATCAGTTCCGCTGGCTCCGTTTACAGGTGTCCAAGAACCACCACCAGGTGCTCTCAGATTTACCGATCTGTCTTCTGTAAAAATAGCAACAGGGTCTACGGCAACATCTGTTAAGCTTGCTCCACCTTCATTTACAGAATCGTCATTTGGCTTAAAATTCACGCCTTGCTGAGCGTTAGTGCCATCAAACCGATGAAAATTCACACCATTTGCACGGAAGGTATCATCCCCGGAGGCACCTGCAATAAGATGTCCCTTAAACCCATCAGGAATATTGTCACCATCGCCATCAGCGCTCTCGGTAATTGTAATTTCTGAGTCTGGAGCACTAAAGACACATGAGTCTGGAGAACTAACTAAATAGGCTCTTAGGTTATCACTGGCAATAAAGTTGGATTCTGAGTGCATAGCGCCATTCCAACGAAATGCTGCACCAGGAAAGACTTCCAGGTCATATCGAAACCAGGCACCGTATTTGTTTCCCTTGGGTGCACTGCGTACTTGCTGATATTCGGCTGAGCTAACCGTGCGACTGGGGCTATCGGGGTTCGATATAGAAAGAATGTTAATCTGGAAATTCTTCTGTAGATTACTACCGGCATCCTGCCAGCCATCACCAGCTAATGCTGTCACTGGACAGCCCGCAGCAGCCCCTCGGGTATTAATAGGACCGTTCCGAGTCACGAGGTTGTTCGCTTTTTCCCTCGTCTGGTTGGAAGATAAATTAAGATCTTGACCATCTGCATCTGTAAGAACTGCACCAGTAGCTGGATCTCTAGCTTCGTGGGAAGTTAGGAGCGAATAAACAACCCTAGTACCGTCGGGTGCCTGAAAGCTCCATGCCGGGTCAGGCTGATCGTCACCTGTAATATCAAGTTGAGTTTCATCGGGGAGGGTATAGGGGTCTTGGTCTGCATGGTCTGCATCACCCCAGCTAGCAGATTCAGCTAGCAAAGCAGTAATTAGGTCAGCACTTGACGGAGGTCTTTTATCAACGATGTCTCTGTCTCGAGTAAATAAGTACTCAATCTTAGATTTGGCCCTGTCAACCGCTGGCACAGCAAAATTATCAATTTGCTGTTGCTCTCGATAGGCAATGGTTTGACCAACCCTGCTAAAGGACCGGAAACTCAGGCCCCCAACAGTCAGTGAGAGAACCAGAATGAGTAAAACCGTTGTCGGCAATACAAAACCAGCCTGACTAGTGCGGCTAAAACGCCCACTGATGAAAACTAGGCGTAGCAGCCAAGCCATAAAGCGCTTTGGCAGCTGTCTAAGCTGGCTCAATGAGCCACGACGACGATTAGAAACTCGAGAGCGTTTTTGGGTAGACATCGCTGACTTCTAAAAACAAGCGGTAAATTTTGGTGCAACTAACACCACCTTGGTCATGTATCTGCAGGTAACGAAGACTGATTGACAGCAGCTTCAGGGAATATCAAAGATTACTAGACCCGTATGCTCCATAGTAGACCTGCCGCATGTAAATCCTCAATTACGCAAAATTCGCAATCAGGATGTTGCCTTAGTATTCAATTGAAAATTTACCCATTCCTTGTGGCAAAGCGATCAGGCAATTGTCAAAACAGACTATCAGGCTGTTGCTAGATTAGTGTCTGTTGTCCCATCTACAGGAACTTCATAGCGTTTGCTCGTTATCACATACACTAAAACCTCCAGCCAAACAGCCCAGAGGTTTTATCTGCATATATACCAAAACTTTAAGGTCAACAGAACTTGATTAATCCCCAAAAAATAAGCAGGGCTTTTCAAAAGCTAGGGATATTCTAATACTTGCTCAAGTCAATACCTGCGTCACGAGCCATCGCCTCAATTCCTTTTTTCTCAAGGGTTTTAATCGCTTTTGTGGATAAGCGTAACTTTACCCACCGCTTACCACTAGGCCACCAAACGCGCTTGTCCTGCAGGTTGGCATGCTGTAAACGCTTTGTGCGTCGGTGAGAGTGGGAAACAGCAAAGGCATTGTTAGCCTTTTTATTGGTCAAATCACATCGGCGACTCATAGTACAGTCCTTTTATTACAGTCCTTAATGCTTACATGATTGCCTTACGTAAGGCAACCCCTAAAAAGTGTTAGCCTCTTTGTTTCGGGATGGATATCAGAGCAAATAGCCTCAAAACCTTCAGAATTATGGATCTCTGAGACTATTTGCAATGACGTCTAGACAAGCCCTTATGATTTGGTTAGACCCGTAAGCAGGCTGTTTGAACGCTCCACAAAGGACTTCATCCCGTCGGCATCAAATCCTTTTTGCGCCATTAGAGCCAGGTCATAGACATGTTGGCAGATCATATTGGCCATAATTGCTGATGGCGATTGCCCCCCATCTGTTTGCACAATTGTGCCCTGATTCATGTCCAGCAAATTTTGAATCAGTGGATGGGCAGTATTTACAAGTAACGTATGCTCTTCAGGGAATTGTGCCGTTTGTTGCTGCATCATGGCCATCATTTCTTGCATACGGCGCATTTCTTCAGGCAGCAACACGATGGCAGGCGGGGATGTTTGTGCATCATCTGCTTTTAAGGCATCGGTGCGAATTGTCACCTTGGGCTTATTTAATGCTTGCTCAAACAGTTCTTTGACACGCTCACCCTTGGTTTTGTTAGTGGTTGGGTCAACAATCTCACCACTTGCCGACTCGTCAATCAGCGTATTGTCCAAATCAGAGTCGACTCGGGAAAATTTGACATCAGAGTATTCCCGTTCCAAAAATGGCACAAAGTGAGTGTCAATAAATGAGTCTAGGTACAGAACCTCTAACCCCTGACGTTTGTGTAGATCGATATAAGTCGCCTGAGAGACTTCATCAGTGGCATAGAAAACACGGTTTTCGTGCTTCTCTTTATTGCGCTCTAAGTACTCTTTTAGCGTTGTGTAAGCGTTGCCACTCGCATCAACGGCTGCTGACGTTTCCCCATCGGCGGTCTGCCAAACATCATCGTCTGCAGCTTGTACTTCTACCGTAGGGGTCTCGCTTTTTGCTAATTGTGCTGTCGTACGGAAGATCAAAAAATCAGCAATTTGCTGTTTGAACTTATCGTTATTTAAGGAGCCGAACTTAACAAAGGTTCCAAGGTCCTGCCAGCATTCAATGTACTTAGCTTTGTCAGTACGATAAAGCTCCTTAAGGCGATCACCGACCTTTTTAGCGATGTAATCGGCAATGCGTCGAACAGTCCGATCATTTTGTAGGAAGCTGCGGGATACGTTTAGCGGAATGTCGCTGCTATCAACAACACCGCGTAAGGGAAGCAAAAACTGAGGAATAATTTCTTCGCAATTATCGCTAACAAAAACTTGATTGCAGAACAGCTTAATCTGCCCTTTGGTTACATCCACATCGGGCTTTAATTTTGGGAAATAGAGAATCCCATTCACTACAAAGGGATAGTCTGTATTCAAATGCACCCATAGAAGTGGATCTTCCTGAAAGGGGTATAGATAGCGATAAAGCTCCAGGTAGTCATCATCACTCAGTCCACTAGGGGACTGCTTCCAAAGAGCATTCTGTTTGTTTGCAACTTCTCCATCCAGTTTGATGGGGACGGGCATAAAGTCACAGTAAGTCTTGATGAGTTGCTGTATGCGAGATTGCTCAAGATACTCAACCTCTTCTTCCATCAAGTGAAGGGTGATGGTAGTACCACGCTCAGTTCGTTCTGAATCAGTGAGTTCAAAAGACGTTGTGCCGTCGCAGCTCCAATGGACGGCAGTAGCGTCATTTTGGTACGACAGGGTGTCGATTTCTACACGATCAGACACCATAAAAGATGAGTAGAAGCCAAGCCCAAAGTGACCAATGATTTGCTGGTCATTGCTGTCTTTATACTTAGATACAAATTCTTCGGCACTTGAGAAGGCTACTTGGTTGATGTACTTCTTGACCTCATCAGCTGTCATGCCGATACCGCTATCGCTAACGCTAAGGGTTTTGGCCTCCTTATCGATAGTGATAGTAATTTCTGGTTCACCCACTTCTCCAGTGAAGTCAGAGCTGCGGGACACCATATTCAGCTTGCTGATAGCGTCGACCGCGTTTGAAATTAGCTCTCGCAAAAATATTTCATGGTCGGAATAGAGCCATTTTTTGATGATGGGGAAAATATTCTCAGTATGGATACTGATATTGCCCTGTTCCAGAACCGTCGTCATAGTTGAGTTCCTTGCCTTATGCCTGAGTGATTTTGCAAAATGCTACCAACCATTTTTTGAACTAAGAGATGATTTTTCAATGGTAAAAAACATCCATTAGATGTTCGGTTTACCGACACTACTCTATGAGGTTGGATATCAAGTGAGTGCTTTTGAAGGATATGAAGCTTCTAGGCTAGGTAATTGGACATTTTCTACAATCTGAAGCACATGAGCTTGCTGTTCAGGAGTGAAGACAGACAAAAACTTTTTGGAGCTATGGTTTTGGATAGCCTTTTGAGTGCCAGCTTTCCAGGTTTCACGCGAACGAACAAGCTGATTGGATGTGCTCTGATAGCCAACTAGCATATCAGAATCGAATGTAACGCCGATGAAACGACACAATCTGTCAATTTCCTCGGTCGGATTTTCTACTAATTTCTCGTACTGCACCAATGTGTGGTTGGGTTTGTCTAAGTACTGATGAGTTATAGCGATATCCTCAGTCCATCGCTTGGCGCAATCATTGACTGATTTGAAGGTACGTCCCCAATGATTAGGGTGACGCTGCGCTAAATCGTATATGGAAGCAATGACATCGACGCCACTTCTTACTATGTGGATAATCCTTGCGTCTGGCATATATGCTTCGATGTACTTTAAGCGATGCAAATGTTCAGGTGTTTTTTCTAGCCAAATGGATTTTCCCTGTAGTTCAGTTAACTGATTCAGGATTTTCCTAAAGCTGCGGACATACAAATTTATTAGCGGTAGAGTTGGGAGCTCACGCTTGAGTTCTGGGTGACCAACTTCGTCTAAAAACGTTTCTAGGGTGATTCGTAATTCTTTTGACACCAGTCCTAAGGCGTAGCGACGCGATCGCTCTTCTGGCATCCATACCAGGTCTACAAAAAATTTTGACTCTGGAAATGAAGCAATATCACGATGACTTGCTAAAAGACTCTGTAATAGCGTGGTACCAGAACGTGCACAGCCAACGATAAAGATAGGTGAGGCTAAAGATGTTTGATTAGTTGGTTGGATATCCATATATTTAGAAGCTTTGGAATAAACGCTGAGATGTGTCAGTCTGATGGGATTCAATACAGATGCAAAGAGCCTATTGCGATCGCGCTATTAGCTTTTGATATAGGTTTGTATATTGCTTAGCCTGTACCTCAAAGGAAAAATGAGCTTTGACCCTATGGCGTGATTGGTGAGATAGCTGGTTCTGGCGACTTGCGTCTTCAACAGCCCATAGGATTCCGTGAGCTACATCTTTAGCGCTAAAGCATTCAGCTCTGTAGCCATTAACACGGTGCTCTACGATATCTCGTAGACCTGTGGTGTCAAAAGAGACGACGGGGGTACCGCAGGCCATCGCCTCGATAGCGGTTTTGCCAAAGGCTTCTTGGGTTGAGGGGACTACCATGACGTCAGCAGCAGAATAGGCTAGTGCCAGTGTGATGTCGTCATTTAGGCGTCCCAAAGCGGTATAGGGAATCGCTAACTCCATTGATGCCTTATCGGCTCCAAAAATGACGGCTCTCAGGGGTAAGTCACTATCGGTCTCCAGGTGTTTAAGGGCAGCCACTAGGTGATTAAAGCCTTTGCGTTTATCAGTGGTAGCGCTCAAGGCACCAAAGAGAATGAGCTTCTCTTGCTGGGGTAGCTGCAGAATATCGCGGGCAACTTTTTTATCAATGGGCCGGAAAATATCAATATCTACCGCGTTGGGAATAACCTGCGCTGGATACTGATTTAGCAGAGAACTCTTGCCGGCACAATCAGCTAGCCACTGACTGATGGGTACCAGGGTGAGATTAAGGTTTTGCCAGGCCCGATGTTTACGCTGCCAAACTTTTCTAGATAAGTCATTTTCTTGGTCGGAACCCAGCATTGGGCAGCTGCCGCACTGCTGTTGATAACGAGTGCAGCCTGCGGTGTAACAGCAGCCGCCTGTAAAGCTCCACATGTCGCGTAAAGTCCAGACGATGGGCTGGGTAAATGTTGTTAACTGTTCGGGACGGAGTAAGCCTAACCCTACCCAATGCAAGTTGATAATGTCTGGATTGATCTGCTGGATTTTCTTAATGACGGGATTGGGATAAATAGCGGGGGAAAATAGGCCAGGTGCTTTCTTGGGGTAGCGTTTCAGAGGCCAGTACTCAACGGTTTGGCGGATACCGTTTAGAATTTTTTGCCCGCCAGTAATGCCGTTTGGACCAGTAACCGTGTCGTCGTTACTGTATTTTTCAGCGACGAGCATGTGGGAATCAACGCCGGCTCGTTTGAGTGCTGTATGGGTCCAGTAGGTGCCTCGCGCGGCTCCCCCGTTAATATCTGAGGTGCTGAGATGAAGTACTCTCATAGGTTCAGCTGCCTAAGACGGACTGAACGACATCTTGGGGGACATTATTTTTTTTGAAATAGGCGTCAACCTGTTTACGACGGACTGATGTTGGGATGAACTCGCTACCAATTAGTTTGATGAGTTTTTTGGCATGGAAAAGACTGTAGGTCCAGCGAGGTACCTGACTGGACTGGCGATGAATGCTGTTGACCATGTGTTCAACATTGTGGGGTGATTTTCGATTGGTCAGACTTCTGAGAACCGTATATTTGTCTGCAAGCGTACGACTGATATACCACTGAATCCAGAGCGGCATATAACGGATCACATCGCTGGGTTGCCAGTCAGTACTAGCTTTGAGCTGGTTAGAGAGTTTTACCTTATAGCCTGCTTCTTTGGCTCGACAAATATATTCGTAGTCGCCTCCGTAATGACGAAATCGAGTGGCGTTGGGTAAGCCGATGTCGGTCATTAGCTGAGCAGGCATGACGGCAATATTGCCGTTTAAGGTATCAACCTTTATCAACGAAGTCTGGTCAAACTGTTGCAGACTGTTGATTGGTTGACTGGCAATGACGCCACCAAAAACGATCCAGTCAGGATAGGACTGAGCACAAACGATACCGCCTGTAATAATTTTTTTCTGGCCGCTTTGGCACAGCATCAGCAGTTGGGAAATAAAGTCGTCTGATAATGTGATGTCGTCGTTTAGCCAAACAAGATAATCGGTTTGGAGCTGCTGGTGACTGTATTGCATACCGGTTGCGATCGCACCCGTCCACCAAAGGTTGCCATCGCCCGGCAATAGATGTACGTCTGCAAAGGCCTGCTCAATTAATTCAGGGGTGCCATCAGTGGAGCCGTCATCCACCACCACAATGTGGATAACTTGCTCAGCCGAACACTGGGCAATTTGCCTCTTTAGCTGATGCAAAATCGCTAATGTATAGGCTTTTCGGTTACGAACTGGCAATATGAGCGCAGCACTGACAGCGGTCATAGGTATCTATTAACAAAACCTGCAGGAGCCTTAAGCCAGCCCCTAACGTTCTATATTCCCAAAATAGTTGAATTGATTAAGATTTTAAGATTTCTTCTTGATAAACCTAAGCAATAATAGCCGCCAAATATAGAGCGGGCTAATCAGACTATAGACATAAAACTCTAGCTCACAGGCAGGCACTACCTCGGTTTTGAGCAGAGTCCGATAAGTCACCATATGATGTAGCGCTTTAAACAAGTCGCTCACTAGATAGACCCAGAACATAAAAGGCCGCTGCCAGGGTTGCATGTTAAGCATGCGGGTCACATGGCGGCTGAGACCAATGCCCCTAAAAAATGCCAGTAAATAGCTTCGCTGCAGCCGACGAGCGGGAATTTGGTGCCAAACTTTCATGTCTGGATTATGCCAAATTTCCCAGTTACCTTTGCGAATATGAGCAATCGCCTCTAAATCCTCACCAGTTAG
Source organism: Cyanobacteria bacterium P01_H01_bin.21 (assembly GCA_038748405.1). Lineage (GTDB taxonomy): Bacteria > Cyanobacteriota > Cyanobacteriia > Phormidesmidales > Phormidesmidaceae > Leptothoe. The sequence continues at coordinate 103,641 of JBCDIX010000001.1, forward strand.
CATCTGTTCATCATGACGCCCGGTTAGGATTAGCTGCTTAGGGACGTTGTTTAACCAAGCTTTACGGCGCACAACGATACCGGCTGAGGGGGGCAATACCCGCAGACGAGGCTTATAAAGATGGGCCTGATCACCCCGCTGGGTGAGTGCAAAAAAGGATTGAATCCGATGAAAATCATCGGGTACCTCTCCTTCAAACTGACCGTGGACTTGGCTACCGTAGGCACCAACCTGGGGATGCTCTTGGCCAAACTTATAAGCAGCGACCACCCAATTGTCGGCGGGCAAATTATCATCATCCAAAAAACCCACCAGCTCACTTTGGGCTTTTTCCATGGCTAGCTGACGAGCATAGGCAGCGCCCTGACGACCTTCAAAGAAATATTTGAGGGGAATTTCGGAGGGCCAGTCTTGCTGATATTGCTGAACAACGGCTGCGGTTGCATCGCGACTGTTGTTGTCAATGACAAACACTTCCCAACTTAGCTGATGGGCATCAAGCTGCTGTCGTAGCCGGTCTAGTACAGCTGGAATACGTTGAGCACCATCATAGGTACAAATTGCAATGGTGAAATCACATGGCCGCTGCACTGTCTCTGTAGAAGGAGAGGACAACACTACTGAATGGCTCATGGGCAATTGATAGATTCACAGTATTGATACAGGGATATAAAACTAACCTTGGCAAACCTTTAGAAAGAATCAGCCAATCTTTAAGACAGGAAATTATCATATGCACCAAGAGCTACCGCACGGATACGGTTAGCGCTTATTGAAGCGTTTATAACTGTTCACTACTATATGGCCAGCTTAGGTATGGTGAACCGGTTTTGCAGCACATTGGTCAATCTAAACAGTAAATTTACGAATTTGACCATTTTTCAAAATACATCTGGATTTAGCAGCTAGAGATATATCTTAGGCGCTATGTCTAACCCAAATGTATCAAGCGTTTAAGCTCAGCTTACTGCTGATATGGAGCCCTCAGGTTTGGCGCATGTTGAATAACACCAGTATGGCTCCCCCGCGCCATTGTGTCAGCCTGTCAGTTAGTTTTCAGTTAGTTTACTGATGGTTGAAATTGACTGATTTTTTTAGTGTTTAGTTCTCGGAACGAAAAAATCACTGGGAGTGACTACGCACAATCGCTACATCTAGCGTCTGTCCTAACGGTACGACGCTAGATTTTTTTGAGTAGGGGTGTTAGTCTTGATTTCCATGTGTTGAGGCACATTTAGAGTGTTTGTGATTGCCAGGGGCATAGTCAGCGCTACATATGCCGTGTTTAGCATTTTAGGTGCCCCATCCTGAAACCCACTCATATCCCTAGATTCGTAAGGAAGGTCCAGACGAATGGTTCAAGAGTTAGAACGACTACGCACAAAAACGCCCTTTCCAGAGACTGCACCAGCGGCCTATCCAGTGTTTTATCGTACCTATAGCCGTCGTTTGGATGACGGACAGCGGGAATCTTGGTATGACGTTTGCGATCGCACCCTAGAGGGGTTGACTGAATTAGGTAAGCTGACGGCTGATGAAAAGTCATTGGTGCAGCGGATGCAGCGCGAGCTGAAGGCGCTACCGTCAGGTCGTTGGCTCTGGGTCGGGGGGACCGAGTGGAGTAAGCAGCAGAAAAACTTCTCTGGGGCCTACAACTGCACCAGCACAAATGTTGTAGACTGGCGAGCCTTTGGTTTGATGATGGACCTGGCCATGATGGGCTGTGGTACTGGGGCAGTATTGGAACCTAAGTATATTGACCAGCTGCCGGTGATTCGTAACCGGCTAACTGTAACGATGGTGAGTGATGTGGGAACGACACCTGCAGAGCAGCGTCAGGAAGACACTCGAGTAACAGTCAATGGCAATCGTGTCGAGATTCGCGTCGGTGACAGCCGTAACGGTTGGGTGATGTCGTATCAGAAAATTTTGGAACTCTCCAGCCAGGACTCATTTCCTGAAGATGTGGAGATCGTTGTGAACCTCAGCGATGTCCGACCCGCTGGCGAAAAGCTGAAGGGCTTTGGCGGTATGGCCAACCCAGTCAAGCTGCCTGGGCTATACAACCGTTGTGCCACCATTCTAAACAAGGCAATTGGGCGTAAGCTCAACTCTGTGGAGTGCTGTTTGCTAATTGATGAAGCGGCAGCCTGTGTGGTGGCTGGCAATATTCGTCGATCGGCGGGTATGCGTCAGTTTGACAGCAGCGATGAGCTAGCGGCGGCGGCCAAGGACAATCTATGGCAGCAAGACAGCGAGGGTAACTGGCGGATTGACCCAGAACGGGACGCGCTGCGGATGGCGAACCATACGCGGGTGTTTCATAACAAGCCCTCGTTAGAAGAAATGACGAGCGCGGTCCGCAAACAGTTTTACTCGGGGGAAGGTGCCATCCAGTGGGCGGGGGAAGCAGAGCGTCGAGCCCAAGGCGAAGGGCGTTATGGGCTAAACCCCTGTGGTGAAATTTTGGGTCAAAATTTTCACTGCAACCTGGCAGAAATTCATCTTAATCAGATTGATCCCAAGAATCTGCAGGAGCAGGAAGATGCGTTTCGAGCCGGTGCGATCGCAGTGGCTGTTTTACTCAATCACCAATTTATCGAACCTCGCTATCAGCAGTCGCGACTCGAAGACCCCATTGTGGGTGTGTCCTTTACCGGACTGTTTGACTTTTTTGTGCGAGCTTTTGGCGTGGACTGGCTCCAGTGGTGGGAAGCCGGTCGCCCAGATACGATGCAGGGGTTAGAGTTTAAGGCCCAGGAGCAAGCGTATCTCAGTCGCTGGAAGACCATTGTCCATGAGACCGTTTGGGACTATTGCGATCGCCACAGTATCCACCGTCCCAATCGCTGCACCACGGTACAGCCTGCGGGCACCAAGAGTTTGCTGAGCGGTGCATCCTCCGGTTGGCATCCCCCTAAGTCCCAGCGATTTATTCGCCGCATCACTTTCCGTAAGGATGATCCGGTGGCGTTGGCCTGTATTGATTACGGGTATTCTGTGGTGCCATCCCAATCTGACAAAGATGAAAACGGCAGTCTGCTCAACGATCCGTTTGACCCCCGCTGCACAGAGTGGCTGGTAGAAATGCCGGTAGAGGTGCCCTGGGCCAACCTACCAGGAGCCGATCAGGTGGCCATTGAAAAATTCTCAGCCCTGGCCCAGTTTGATTTCTACATGCAGGTGCAGCGGCACTACACGGCCCACAACACCTCGGCCACGATTGAGTTTCGTGAAAACGAAATTGAATCTTTGGCAGAACGTATTCATCAGGCCATTGAAAACGACGAAGGCTATATTTCTTCGGCGCTATTAGCTCGCTTTGATGACTTGCAGACCTTCCCCCGGTTGCCCTTTGAGCCCATCGACAAGGCCCGGTATGAAGAACTGTGTGGTGAAGTTCTGGCTCGCCGCACCAATGCAAACTTCCATGGGGCGCTAGAGCGCTACGATGCGGGTGAACTCATCGAAGCTGGCCCAGCTGGTTGTGACTCTGATAAGTGTCTGCTGCCAGAGAAGAAGCCAGGATAGGTTTTTCTCTCAAGTAAGCCTTCAAGAGGCTAAACAAACACCCCGGTGCATTCAGCACCGGGGTGTTTGTTTTTTTAAGATAACGGCTCAGACTGAGCTATGATGGCTGACTCATTGACATTGGCGGCATGAGTAAGTGGCTTATGAATCTTTGGAAGACTTTTGCTTGGGGCTGACCGAGATAGCACCATCTCCACCAACGCTAACTACAAATTCGGACTTGCTGCTAGTGCGTGGTTTTTGGTCTTTCTCAGAACGCTTGTCGCCGTTAAGCAGCATAATTGCACCAGCCAGAGTTAAACCTAGAATCATTGACATATCCATACGACGATTCTCCTTGGTAGAACGCTAAGAATAAAAACAGCTTTAACTGCACCCATTCCAGATGAACTTAGAGATTTTTTCGGAGGAATAATTCTAATTGTCACCAAATGCCTATATAGTGCCTCAGTAATTTCACGCACCCTGCAGCATAAGGGAATGGGCCTTATTTTCTCTTAATGATTAGCCGTATTTTTTGATTGTGTTTGGTATATTTATTTACCAATTTACAAATAGGAGACCTTAGAGTTCTAGTCTTACTCAACAGGTCTGATGGTTGGATTTTTCTCTGCTGGTTTAAGCAATGGTGCGTACACCCACTCTGCGGTTTGATCGCGGCACTTTAATTTTGCATCCGCCACCGCGTGGTAAGGGCTGGATTGACCATGCCATCTGGGATGATCGGATTGAGCGATTTCGCATTCCGGCCCACTGCTATCGACCGTTGCTAGAGACCCTGCGGCGTGAGCAGATTACGGTTAACGATCAGGCATCTGATTTTGCGGCGTTAGAACTAACGCCCCGTCTGACGTTTAAACCTTATGCTCACCAGAGTGAAGCGCTGGCGGCCTGGCAGCAAAATCGTTGGCAGGGGGTAGTGGTGCTACCAACAGCGGCGGGTAAGACCTATTTGGCCCAGCTAGCGCTGCAGGCCATTCCACGCAGCACGTTGATTACGGTGCCCACATTAGATTTGATGCATCAGTGGTATGCCCATTTGGAGACGGCGTTCCCAGATGCAGATATTGGGTTGCTGGGTGGGGGCAGCCGCGATCGCACCGATATTTTGGTCGCTACCTACGACAGTGCCGCGATCCATGCAGAGAATCTAGGCAATCGCTATGGTCTGCTGGTGTGTGACGAATGTCATCATTTGCCGAGCGATTTTAATCGTGTGATTGCGGAATATGCGATCGCACCCTATCGACTAGGGCTAACAGCCACCCCCGACCGTGCCGATGGCCGCCATACCGATTTAGATCAGCTGTTGGGACCGGTGGTTTACCAAAAAACAGCCGCTGAACTTTCTGGACAGGCGCTGGCACCGTATCAAATTGTGCAGCTAAAAGTTTCTCTCTCAGAAATAGAGCGGCGGCGCTATCAAGAGTTAATTCAGCAGCGCAATGACTTTTTGCAGGAGGCCAGAATTTGGTTGAGCAGTCCTGAAGGCTGGCAGCGATTTGTGGCCGCCAGTGCGCGATCTCAGAACGGACGTCGAGCCATGTTGGCCCATCGAGAGGCTAAAAACATTGCCTTGGGGACAGCAGGCAAACTAAAGGTTTTAGAAGATCTGCTAGCTCAGCACTACCCTGATCGCACAATTATTTTTACCAACGACAACGCTACCGTCTATAAAATTTCCCAAGACTTTCTCATTCCCGCCATTACCCACCAAACTCCAGTAAAAGAACGGCGTGAGGTGCTGCAAAACTTCCGCACAGGCGACTATAAAACCATTGTTGTCTCCCATGTGCTGAATGAAGGGGTGGATGTCCCTGAAGCGAGAGTGGCAATCTTGTTGTCGGGTAGCGGCTCTACCCGAGAATATATTCAGCGTTTGGGCCGAGTGCTGCGTAAGGGAGACGGTAACAAGTTAGCGATGTTGTATGAGGTGATTGCAGAAGAAACCACCGAAGAGAATATTGCCCGTCGACGAAAACAGCCTTCTCGTTCGCGAGACGATGTTTATCGCACTGGTCCGGTTCAGCTTCCCCTGGCAGCAGAGGCTCAATCGAGCTGGAACTCTGAAGATTTACCCTACTAGTGATGGACTAGCTGAGCAGGGGCGTTTTCTATGGGGTCGGCGGGTAGTGCATCGATGGGCAAGGTAATGGCAAATTCAGCCCCTTGGCCCGGCTTGGACCCGACTCGAATTTTGCCATGGTGCTGTTGAACAATTCTAAAACAGATACCTAACCCCAGACCGGTTCCTTTGCCAACGGGCTTTGTCGTAAAAAATGGATCAAAGATCTTTTTGCGCACCTCGCGGGGAATACCAGGACCATTGTCGCGAATGATAATCTGAACCCGGTGGCGTTTGATTCGTCGGGTAGTAATGGTGAGCTTTTTTTTGTGAGCCGATGAACCATTGCTGGTGCGATCGCAACTATCCTCAGCCATAGCATCTAAGGCATTCACAATAATGTTTGTAAATACCTGATTGAGCTGAGCCGGATAACAGCGCACTAATGGTAGGTCACCATATTGTTTAACTACAGTGACATCGTGTTTAAGCCGGTGGTTAAGTATCAGTAATGTGCTGTCAAGCCCTTCATGGATATCGACATCTTTGACCGTAGCCTCATCTAGACGAGAAAAATTTCGGAGTGATTTGACAATTTCATGAACCCGTTCCGCTCCCACATTCATAGAGCCCAGCAGCTTATCTAAATCTTTGAGTAAAAAGTCAAAGTCAATCTCCTCTTGTTTTCGAACAATGGCAGAAGACGGATTAGGATATTCGGTTTGGTAGGTTTTAATGAGGTCCAGAAGATCTTGAAAATACTCTTTCAACGGCTCAATGTTACCTTGAACAAAACTGATGGGGTTATTAATCTCGTGGGCAATACCCGCAATCATCTGACCGAGGCTAGACATCTTTTCAGTTTGAATCAGCTGTGCCTGGGTATTCTTGAGCTTACGCAGGGTGTTAGAGAGTGCCTTTGTGCGTTCTTCTACGCGAACTTCTAAGGTTTGGGCTGACACTTCTAGCTCTTCGGTATATTGCCCCACCCACTCGATCAGCTGGTTAAGAGATAGGGCCAAAATCCTGATATCATCTTCAGTATCGGTGGTTGCCCGCAGGTCAAATCGGTTTTCCCCAGCAACTCGCTGGGCGATCAGAGTAATATCCTGAATGGGTCTGGCAATTCGTTTAGCAATCCAATACCCAATGGTGGAAGTTACCAACGACCCTACAAGCGTGACAATAGCAATAAAAAACCAGAGTGTCTCCTTGGCCTGGGTAAACGACTGCTGCGAAATTAACAGCACTAGCTTAAACTGCTCACCTTCCAGACTTTGCAATTCAATTGTCTGAGCTAGAAAATCTTCTTGACCTATTCTAATGTAGTTGGTGAGTTTGCCAAACGTGAGCTTGTCGGACGGCACAGTCTCAGCTGGGACTGTGGATGCGACAATACTCTCTTCTGATAAAACAATAATCTCTGCTTGAATTGTTTGATTGATCTGGCTGAGAAAATCGTCGCCCAGGGCAGTGCCTAAAATGATCCCACCAACGGTACTCTGCTGGTTTTTAATGGGGGCGGTACCGACCAAAAATGGTGGACCAGAATTATCACTGCTAACAATAGCCGTAATATCAGACCCAGTTACCAAAAGACTTTTAACTTTTTGATCCAACAGATTAATATTCTGAAAACCATTGTTTTGGATATTGAGCAGCTCTTGTTTGTTCCAATTAATAATATTAACGATATCGGTATCTAAAAGACCCTTGATAGGTAAAACGACCTGCCGCAGCTCATTCACGTCCTGGTTAATGATGTCTTGAGCCATCAAGTCTTCAATGGCTAATAAGCGAGCCCCTCGTCGCAATGAATCCATCTCTCGATCAATGTCCCGTTTTACGAGGGCAGCGAGTTCTTCTGCTTGCTCTCGCTGGTCTTGCTCTAGTCTCTTAGAGAAAAACAACCCGACTGTAGCAACGTTAGCTACCCAAAAACCAAAAAACATCACAATAAAGGGAACGCTAATTTTTAGCGGCAGAGATGCTTTTTGATACCTGAGTAACAAGCGTTTGAAATACAGTAACCCCATAAGTTAAGCGCGATTAGGACATCAACTGGCGTCGAGCAAAAGATAGCTGGTATCACTCAAGGTTTGTTGTCCTTCTGGACTAGTGGCAAACTTTAGAAAGTCCCAAACCATACTGGAGGGTTGGTTATTCACCACGACACCTAGGGGGAGCATCATGGGATATTTTCCAGATTGAATGTTCTCAGCCGAGGGGGCAACGTCATTGAGACTCAGCACATTTAGTCGGGCTAAGTCCTCTACTTCATTTTCATAGGCAACCGCTGCTATGCTAAATTCTGTGATAGCCGCAGTCTCAATTACCTCATCATCTTCAGGGAAAACAATTGCATCGGGGGTAATGGTAAGCTCTTCCCCTAAATAGGTTTGCCGTAGCACCTGTTTCTCATTTTCATCCTCTGTAAAGTCAAAGAGTACGATCTCAGCATCTGGGCCACCAAGAGCTTTCCAGTTTTTGATTTGACCACTGTAGATTGCTTTAAGGTGTTCCCCAGTGAGAGTGTCAATGCCGGTAACGCTCTCATGGACAACAACGACGAGAGGAATTTTAGTCAGACGAAAATAGGTAAGCTGGTCAGCGGTTTCGTCAGCAGCTGGTTCACGACTAACGCCACCGATATCAATTAGACCACTTCTAACCCCTTGAATTCCGCCGCTGGTTTGGCTAGGAGGGAAAAAATTAAACTCTACTTCGGGTGCTTGGGCTTTGTAAGCGTCTGCCAGCACCTCAAGGGTTTCGTAAGTTTCTGCAGACCCACCAATATTGACGGTGCTGTCAGTTGGTTGATTGGAGGGTGCTTGGACAAAGCAGCCACCTAAAAACAAACTACTTGCCAGACCGTAGTGTAGGGAAGTGCCGGCTACATGCTTGCGAATAGACCGCAAGATATTTGGTCGTTTCTGATTTTTTAGACTGGTCCTGTGGCTATCTGGCATATTTTCCCGCGTAGTTGCAGTCGACTCTGCGTTCTCTAGTTTTACATAGGTTTTGGCTCGATCAATTGATACAGCCTGCCCCTACACATATCAGTCATGAATCAATCATGAATTGATTAAGTAACAATGGATTCGTCTGACTACGGGATAGCGGCCCACGCTACACTAGCTACGGTTGTTCTGCGATATCTAATGACTCTGCTGGCGCTACGGGACATAAGCAAAGACTTTGGCATTAAGGAAATTTTGCGAGATGCCAGCTTTAGTATTGAAGACGGTGACCGGGTCGGGCTGATTGGCACCAACGGCTCCGGAAAATCGACACTGCTTAAGATGATTGCGGGGCTAGAGCCTATTGACAGCGGCGAAATTTGGAAGAATGCTAGCAGCAAAATTGTCTATTTGCCTCAGCAGCCAGATCTCGATGAAGAGCTGACTGTACTGGAGCAGGTGTTTGCCGACAGCGGCGATAGCATGGCACTGGTGCGGGAATATGAGCTGATTTCTGCCCGTCTAGCTGAGGCTAAAGGCGACGATGCGGCTCAGCTGATGGCGATGCTGTCGCGGGTGTCGCAGCAGATTGACCAGGCAAATGCGTGGGAGTTGGAAACTCAGGCCAAAGTAGTGCTGACCAAGCTGGGTATCGAGGATTTTAATGTCAAAGTGGGGACACTGTCGGGGGGCTATCGAAAGCGGGTTGCGATCGCAACAGCCCTTTTGGCTGAACCCGACCTCATTTTGATGGATGAGCCCACCAACCACCTGGATGCTCTATCGGTGGAATGGCTACAGGACTATCTCGGTCGCTATCGCGGTGCCCTATTTCTGATTACCCACGACCGCTACTTTCTAGACCGGGTTACTAGCCGCATTCTTGAAATCGACCGGGGTGACTTGTACCCCTACAGTGGCAACTACAGTTACTACTTAGAAAAAAAAGCAGCTCAAGAAGACGCAGCCATCAGCAGTCAGAAAAAACATGCTGGTGTGCTGCGTCGCGAATTGAAATGGCTACAGCGCGGGGCTAAAGCCCGTAGCACCAAACAAAGGGCCCGTATCGACCGTATTCGAGAGATGCAGGATACCGAATTTAAGCAGGCCCAGGGAAAGGTGGAAATTGCCACGGCCGGTCGTCGTATTGGGAAAAAAGTCGTTGAGCTCGAAAAGGTTACTAAAAGCTACGATGGTCGCACCTTAATTAAAGACTTCTCCTATCTGTTTACCCCAGAAGACCGTATCGGCATCATTGGCCCCAACGGTGTGGGCAAATCCACCTTAATGAACATTATCACCGGACGCGAGCAGCCCGATGCTGGCACCGTCGAGATTGGGGCGACTATCCACATTGGCTATTTTGATCAGTACTCAGACGATGTCAACATCAATGAAAATCAGCGGGTGATTGACTATCTAAAGGACGTGGCTGAGTTAGTGACTACGGCTGATGGCACCGTGATTACGGCATCTAAAATGTTGGAGCGGTTTCTCTTTCCGCCCGACCAGCAGTATGCCCCTATTCATAAACTCTCGGGTGGTGAGCGACGTCGGTTATTTTTGTTGCGAGTGCTGATGCAGGCTCCCAATGTGCTGATCTTAGATGAGCCGACCAACGACCTGGATGTACAAACCCTGGGCATTTTAGAAGACTATTTAGAAGATTTTAATGGTTGTGTAATTGTTGTTTCCCACGATCGTTATTTTCTTGACCGGACGGTTGAAACAATCTTTTCGTTTGAAGGGTTGGGTAATCTCAAACAGTATCCTGGTAATTATTCGGTCTATTTAGAGCATAAAGAAAAAGCTGATCAGGCGGAGAAAGTTAGGCAGGAATCAGTGTCTAAGACGGTTGCAAAATCTCAGACGGCTAAGACTAAGGTTCAAAACTCTTCCAAGCCCAAAAAAATTTCCTATAAAGAAAAGCGCGAGTATGCCTCATTGGAAGAGAAAATTCCTGCTTTAGAAGAGGAAAAAGAAACCCTAGAAAAGCAGCTCTACACTGATCCACCCAGCGATTACAACGACATGCAGATGCTCTCTCAGCGGCTGGCGGATCTGACAACAGAGATTGATACGGCTACAGAGCGGTGGATGGAGCTAGCCGAGTTGATGGAGTAGGGCTCTACTCTTGGAGTAGACCTACTCTTGGATTAGGCCATACTTGTCGATAATGCCTTGCCGCTTGAGGTCCGCTAGAAAATCAAGTGTAATGGGAGGGTTAAAAAAGACACAATTAAAGGTATCGTAGGCTGCGATCGCAACTTTTCCCGCCACCGCAATCTCTAAATGCATGATATTGCAATCAAGCTGTTCTTCGTCTGTCAGCACCTTGGCTAGAGCATCCATAGCATTGCGTTCTATGGGCATCAAATACCCAAAACCTGCTAGCTGGCTGCTGCCAAACGGCGAATTTGACCCAAGCCGGACTGCTGAAAATTGACTAAAGTCAAATTCCTCAATTAGCCATAGTGCTAGCCGTGTTTGCGCGCTCGCGACGTTAGTTAAAATAGCTCGAATAAACTCTTCTAAATGCTCAAAGCTGGGGTCAATAAAACCTTGATAAGCCATTATTGCAGTCTTAAAAAATCTATCTGGGGCACCAGCGGATCATTGACCACACCGACACCTTCATACCCCCAGCGATTCATTATTTGCTTAAGCTGTGGTCCACTGATAGATTCAACAGCAAACCGGTTGGCAACTTCAGCCGCATGATGATTGACGTAGCTGAGGGCTTCATAGTCTGCATTAAACAACATCAGAAACCCCTTAGATTCCTGATTGCGCGGCTTAGCCGCTAGATACTGCCCATCTTGGGTAGACCGTAGTAAATAGTAAGATTTGGTGAACATAGACCGAATATGGCGTTATTTCTAGGCTAAGAGAAAAATCTCTAACCAGCTATATTCGTGTTGTGAAGCTTAACTGATGCTTGCTGGGTTAGACGAGATTACGCTGATTGTGCTTGTAAAAGCTGTTTAGTCGTAAGGGTAAATGCTTCTATGCCTAGCCGAATAAACAGTGGTGAGACAATAAGTTCATCGTCACGATAAACTGTTATTTCATAAAACCCTTCTACCCATTCCAGAATAGTTATCTGTTGTTTATTAGGATCAATAATCCAATACTCAGCAATTCCCCGTGCAGCATATTCCGAGCGTTTGTAGCGATAGTCTCGAGTTTCTTGTCCCGGACTCACAACCTCAACTACCAATAGAGGGGGTGGCATGTCCAGAAGAATAAGGGAGCGAGTCGCGCCATCCAAAGCCATCACACCTTCTTCTGAGAGAAGCACCAAATCTGGCACTCGCACAGAAACACGAGTACTACTGACGGCCAACTCTGTTTTCATTGACAGCCGTTCAAACGATAGCCCTAGCTTCAAGAAAGTGGCCACCAAAAACATCGCAATGCGGCGATTAACCTCACTCTCAGCTGGAATGGCAATCAATATTCCATTTTCCAGTTCATATAATCCATCAGTGCCATCGTCATAGGCGAGGAATTCTTCAAACGTGATCTTTTGGGTGGTGACAGTCATGAATAGTCCTCCCCTAATATCGCCCGTTAAACTCGCGGAATACATACATGTTAATCGCAGCTACTACAAAGCAGATGATGAAGATTAATACACGAATGCCGTAGATCGGCTCATTCATCAGCCGACCGTCAGCAAAGATCGGTGTAAACGAGGGCTCTAGCTTGGCCATGATGAACCCTGCGACAAAAGCCGTAATGGTGGATGTGGCCTGGGAGAGATTTTTAAGCTCACTACTGGTGTTGGGTGACACTAGGAAACCGACAAGCCAACCGCTAGCCCAACCGGCAACCGCAATCAATATCGTTTGTGCAAAGCCAGGGTCGTTTAACTCACTGTGGATACGGTTGGCCAGCCAAATAACAATGCCAAAAACAATAAACCCCACAAGCAAGCCACTATAGGACCGCAAAGGCTGCATGGGCCTAGTTCATTTTTGAGAGCTTGATGCGCGGGTCCACAAAGGAGAGCGCCAAGTCGGCCAGCAGATTCCCAATGATGAGCATGGTGGCCCCTATCATCAGACTGGCCATAATCAAATACAGATCTTGCGACTGTACGGCCTGTAGCGTTAGTCGGCCTAACCCTGGCCAACCAAAAAAGTATTCGGTGATAAATGCACCGCTAAGTAAACTGGCAAATTCAAACCCTAGTAGGGTAATCAAAGGGTTAATAGCATTACGCAGCGCGTGGGTATAAATAACGCGGTCTTCTGGTAAACCCTTGGCACGGGCAGTCCGGATGTAGTCCTGCCTTAACACATCCAGCATTTGTCCTCGCATCAGCCGCTGCAGACCGGCAAAGCTGGTAACACTCAGGGCCAGTGTGGGCAAAATCATATGCCAAACTACATCTAGCACTTTACCAATCCAGTTCAGGTCATCATGGTTAATGCTGGTGCGTCCGCCTACAGGAAACAAAGGAGTGGTGAGCTGGGCAAAAAACAAGAGCAATAGACCTGTGATCAGGGCTGGGAACCCTTGGCCGATATAGCTGAGAACGCGTAGAATGCGGTCGGTAAATTTATTGTGATTAACCGCCCCAATGATGCCTAAAGGAATCGCAATCGCCCAGGTAACAATAATTGAAGCAATGGACAATATCAGAGTGTTGGGAATACGCTCAGCCAAGACTTCTATCGCTGGTCGCTGATAGGCAAAACTCACCCCAAAGTTGAGTTTAGTAACCACCTGGTAAAGCCATTGAAAGTATTGCTGCCAGATGGGTTTATTTAGCCCAAACTGTTCTTCAAACTGTTGGATGGTTTCAGGAGAAATCTGTGGATTTTGCCGTTGAGCATCTAAGAAATCTCCAGGGGCTAGCTGAATGATAAAAAAGCTAAAGGCTGAGGCTAGCAACAAGGTTAGCAATGCCTGCAGAATGCGCTTGAGCACATAGAGCGTTGTCTCACTGGTCAACACCATCTGCAGCGTTTGCAGTGGAGAATGAGCTTGGGTAGAAGTCGGCTCTGCAGTCATGGGCAATGCGATCAAATTAATGTGCAGAATGTTGCATCGTAAGGCGCACTGCCGTGCGCCCCTACTCAGTATGACAGTAGTGTAGTCACTGGAATGTCCTCTGGAAGCTTTTGGCGACCGTTTAGTTCGCTCAGTTCAATAACAAAGCTAAACCCGGCAATCGTTGCACCAGTTTGCTGGATTAATTTTGCAGTAGCCGCCGCGGTGCCACCGGTCGCGAGTAAATCATCCACAATTAAGGGACGATGACTGCTGCCCAGAGCATCTTGGTGAACTTCAAGGCTATCTTGCCCGTACTCTAGTTCATAAGATACTTGATGAACGGCAGCAGGCAGTTTGCCTGGCTTGCGTACAGGGATAAAACTTAGCCCTAGCTGATAGGCCAGGGGCATACCAAAAATAAAGCCTCGGGATTCGATACCGACGATGCAGTCTGGCTGATAGCCGACTGCTTGCTCTGCCATCAGATCGATAGTGGCTTTAAGACCATCAGCGTTTTGCAGCAGTGTCGTAATGTCTCGAAAAAGGATACCTGGTTTTGGAAAGTTAGGTATCTCACGAATCAGTGCCTGGATATCTGCGGTGGACTTCACGGCTAGGTCTGATGCAGGACGGCCTTATTCTATACTGTGCGGGACTGTTGATGTGGTCTGACAGTGTACTGCCGAGAAACATGTCAGCTTTGTCTTGTCTTCCGGCAAGATTCCAGTAGGATAGGGTGCAGAAAATGTCTTTAATGCCCGACTGCCTGTGAATAGCGTTCCTCAGTCCGCAGTTCCTACTAAACGCCGCTGTACGGTGACGGTTTCAGCCAGAGCCTGGCATGGCTCAAAGGCAGCAGCGCAAGCGGTGGGATGTGGCAGCATTTCTGAGCTACTGGAAAAGCTGGGCAATGGTGAACTGGCAGTTGTGGCTGCAGATGAAGTAGGCCCTCCTATTGATGAGGCCGCAGCGACGCTCGCTAATGGACAGACGACTGGCACGTTTGCAGCGGATGGGTCTGTGTCCAATGTGGGGGCGGTCACGGCATGGCCGCTGGATGCGCGATCGCACTCCCCGCAACCGACCTCTAACCCATCTGCCAAACCACGTTTCTCGTTGGGTAAACTGCCAAAAATTGCCCTGACTGCGACCTGCGCATCGCTGATTCTGTTACCAATTCTCTACGTTTTAGACTTACGTCTTTCAGAACCTCCCAATGCAGACCTCGATCTCAATAGCGCCGTAACCCTTAAAACGGGGGATACCATTGCAGGCTATGAGGTTACCGACCATATGCGTATTCGTCCGGTGCATCCGGTAACGGGGGCGGTTAATGTGCCCCACAACGGTGTGGATGTGGCCACGCCCACAGGCACACCGGTCTACGCAGTGGGGGTTACAGGGGATGAGGTAACTGTAGAATGCTGGTGGGATGTGGATGGCGGTGGCTGGGTGGCCGATCAAACAACAGAGTCTTACCCAAAGCTAGTATTTCAATCATTGCATCTGCTTGAAAATGAATGTCGCTCAGGCATATTTGCCAGCGGCGAGGTAATTGCTCTGACGGGCAACAGCGGTCTAGGCTCAGGTGAGCATTACGACTTTCGAGTCAAGCTAGATGGCGGCTATATTGACCCACCGAAACAGTTTTTAGAAGCGGCTCTAACGGGTAAAACACTATCCCGAGATGGCAAGCTAAGTCAGCTGTAGGGAGTTGTGAGTTAAACGTTTTACTGGAGTGGTTTGTCAGGGCTACATACCGTAGACCAAGCTTCTATATCGGTGCGGGAGTCAAGAACACCCGTAAGCTGGCTGCGATAGCCGGTCAGACGCTCACGCTCTAAACCTTCAGCAAAGGGGATTAGCTCATCTACAGTGGCGGTCACACAGACCCAATCTTTAGCAGCAGCGGCTTGGTTTAAGCGGGCTTCAAGCACATCAACCTGTGCTTGAAGGGCGGCCAGACGATTGCGCTCGATGTAGTATTCCATGTTTGCGATCGCATTGCTGGCAAACACATCATCGGGGCGTTCTTCTAAAGCCCGTCGAAAGTTAATTAGCGCAGTCTGATAATCAAATTCGTTTGCATAGGTGTAGCCCAGGTTCATTGCCCGAGTATAAGCATCCTCAGGCTGTACTTCTTCAGTCTGAGCCAGGGCAACTGAGCCAGGCAAGAGCATCGCTAGCCCTAAAAGTGAGCCCCATAACCACTGCTTTCCCATAGATTGCCTCAATGACCTCTCATATTTTCGCTATTGTTACCACGGATCGCTGCAAACCAACTGTCAGTTAAGGACAGCCCCTCCTAGATGAAGGGAAGTCGCACCATCAAAGGGAACTGATAAATCAGGCTACCCTCCTTGTATGTCAATGTTTCATGATGCCGAAGCAAATCATGGGCAGGGCTTGCACACCCCCACCACAAGTTGTTACATTGGTTAACGTTAACAAAAGTTTACAAAGACTAAGTCCAAAAAGCGATTAAGGCAATGGTTGCTTTTCTCAAACTGTCTTAGTCAATGTAACTCTATCCGACTCTGCACAAGCGGTTGAGGAGTTATTTAGTGGAAGCATCTCAGTTAATTAAGCGATATGCTATCGGTCAACGTCAGTTTGAGCGGTCAGATCTGCGGGAAGCGCAGCTGTCTGAAGCTGCTCTGAGCGAAATTGGGTTGAACTATGCTGATTTGACCTGGGCGAATTTATCCCAGGCGAGCTTGGAGCATGCTGAGCTGGTGGGTGCCATGATGTGGCGAACACGACTTAGCTGGACTAATTTAAGACGTGCCAATCTGGGTCGTGCTTTGGTACTGCGCGGCTGTCTGACGTTTGCGAACTTGACGGAAGCCTCGCTGCAACAGGCTGATTTACGTCTTAGCGATCTGCGGCAAGCGAATTTACAGGGGGCAAATTTACAGGGGGCAAAGCTCTGTTTTGCAGATTTGAGTGGTGCCAACTTGTCCTATGCCGACTTAAGCGGTGCTGATTTGACAGGGGTCACCATACAAGACACTAATTTGCATCATGCGCGGTTGGATGGTGCTATTTCTGAATCCACTGTTCCACCGGCCCTAGTCTAGCGCTCTTATCTGGCCATGCTAGTAAGACCAAAACCTTGTTTGCGTGATGGTTGGTGGCATCACTACCGCTGCTGTGTACCCATCCCTTGGTTTAACAATCTGAAGCTGCCATGATTGACCAGGTATTTTTAGCTGTGGTTTATTTTCCAGGTCTACTTCTATTGATGTAAGTGATTCGCTAATACCTTGGCCAGTAGCTTTAAGGTACGCCTCCTTACATGTCCAATATTGTAAGAATCCGACACTTTGTTGGTCGGTCGAAACATTGGCTAGAGCCTTTTGTTCTGATATGGCTAGACATCTCTGAATCAGACCATCCAGCCGATCCATTGGACGTAGCTGTTCGATGTCGACACCGATAGCCACTCTGGCAACGCCACACAGTGCATACTCGCCCGAATGGGAGAGATTAAACTGTAGTGATGCGTTGCCCCGCAGAAACGGTTTGCCATGGGGGCCGTAGTCAAAACATAGATTGACCGGATCACGCTGAGAATAGCGGGCTAAAATTCGTCGCAGACCGCTGCGAGCGACAGCGAATTTTCGCTGATCCCTGGCAAACCGATAGCGATTCAGACGATGTATCTCATCTTCTGATAAAACATCTACCTGCAGAGGGTGCTCAAGGGAAATCAGCCACAGGTCTAGGGTAGTCTGACCCAGGGTTTTATGGCAGCTATCTGTAGCGGGTATCCAAGGAGTATGACTATGATAGTTTTTGATATTTTGGGCCATATCCCATGTCATAGTTTTTGAGGAGCTATCAGATTTGTCTATGGGGTTACCATCATTGTTGAGCGGTACCCAGGTAATTCTGACGCAATCGTTTGACGCAATCAAATACAGTTTTGCTAAGTAATCTGCATTGTCGGGGGACAGCGCTAGTCAGGGCGGCTCGGTTTTTATTTCAGAATCGCATCATTCTGAAGCAAGAATTGTCAAACTGTAATCAGATACAGCTGAAGGTGTTGCTATTGGTTGTTGCTATTAGCAAGTAGTTTGCATGACCCTATCCACCCCAAAGATGTCTCCTCCAGACCATTCGGTTTTCTATCACCCGCGCATTGTCATTGTTGGTGGTGGATTTGGTGGTTTGTACACAGCGTTATATTTACAGAACTATCGTCACCTAAAAGGTAGCTCTATTACGCTGGTCGAGCCTCGCGATCGCTTTTTGTTTACTCCATTACTCTACGAAGTCCTCACTGAGGAATTATTGCTCTGGGAAGTCGCTCCCCCCTATGAAACGCTGCTAACACAAACCAACATTCAGTGGTGCCAGGATTGGGCTGATTCTATTGATTTAGAGCAACAGCGGGTGACGCTGCGGCAGGGAGATAGCCTGCCGTATGACTATCTGGTTGTGGCGACAGGAGCCCGCACACGTCAGCTGCCAATTCCAGGTATTAATGAGCATGCCATCACGTTTCGTAGCTTAGATGATGTCGTGACGGTTAAAGCGCGATTAGATGACTTAGCGCAGATGTCACACCCAGTGGCGGTCACCGTAATCGGAGCAGGGGCTAGTGGTGTGGAGTTGGCTACTAAAATAGCGGACCGGCTGGGTAAGCAGGGGACAGTGCGACTAGTCGATCGGGGCAGTCAGATTCTAAAACCGTTTCCTGCTGGGCTGCAGCGAAAAGCTGTACATGCACTGATTAAACGCGATGTAGAGCTGTATCTACAAACCCAGGTTGACCGGGTTGGTCCAGAGACCGTGTGGCTAGACGGTGCTGAACTGCCCAGTCATTTAACGCTGTGGGCGACAGGGACTGAACCAGTGCCATGGCTGGGTACTACACCGGTTAACACCAATGACTATGGCCAAGTGTATGTTCGTCCTACGCTGCAGCTAGAAGACTATTTCAACGTGTTTGTTGTGGGCGATGTGGCAGCTCAGACTCAACAAAAGCCAATTCCCAATACCGCTCAGGCGGCCTATCAAGCAGCAGCAGCAGTGGCGAGTAGCCTGGCTAAGATGACCCGTCAGCGTCAGCCTAAGTATTTTCGCTATCTGCACTTGGGTGACATGCTGGCCCTAGGGAAAGGCACGGGCGGTGTGTGGAGTTTTGGTTTTAGCCTGGGGGGTAAGCTGGGCGGCATTATCCGTCGGGCTGTTTACATTCACCGGTTGCCCACTAACCACCATCGGCTTAAGGTAGTTCGTCGCGCTCTGCAGCAGTTGGGTCGTGCTATCGTCTCCGTTTTCTTGGGGAAATGAGTCAAAATCTTGACTAGAAATCGCTAGACTAAAGTAGGGGATAGAAGATCCGTATTCTTCTGTAGATAAACTTCTTTCATTTCTTCAGAGATACCTTAGCTGTTAAGTCTTTGGTGGTTAACAGCTAAGGTATTGCTCAGGCTTTGAATGCTTTACTTAGGACTGTTTAAACCTCTCTCGACTAGACTTTTGTCTACTCATATCTGTCAGAGATGAGCGTTATTTTGCAAAAAATATCCGGATAGCTGATTGTATAAAAAGTAAAGCAGAGCAGTGACAGATTTACTTCTAAGGTTTTGCTATCTCTACGTGGAGAGTGGCTTTTTTGATTGATCTTAAATCGATTATTTAGAGGGGCATTTTAACAGTCTAAACGTATATATTTGCTCCGTAATCAGGCTATTTTTTAGATAGCAACAGTTATGTGCGGCGCAATCTGAGGAATGCATTCCTCAGATTGCTATACAGTTGTGAGTCAATAGATTTCTCTAGAATCAATCTTAGTGTTAACTGAATAAAAAATAATCATGTCCAAGAAAATGTTCTTGAGAGCCCTTATTTTGGCATGGCTTATCATCCCATTTGTCTTGCGAGAAATCAATAGTAATTTTGAGCCATTTCCAGCCGTTTTGCAGCCCTCTGGAGCAAGTAAGGTTTCAACAGAAAGTGGCTTGATTAGATTTTCAAAAAAAGAATTATTTGTTGTTAAAAATGACGATTCAGTAGAAAAAATTGATCCAGATTTATTCTTTGAAGGTATACCTAATCATTTCTGGTCTCATATTGTTGAAAATAGTTTTGGGCTTGGTGAAAAGAGAGCTAAAAGCTTTTCTATTGGAATTTGGGAAATTACGGCTGCTACTCAATTGGAAGCATCAAAAGCAGAAAAGAATGCAACATTATCTTGGATAAATTCTCGACTGAGTGAAATGGGGCTTGAAGATGTTGAAGGGTTACGCTTTCAAAAGACTAGTTCAGTATTTGACATAAATAAAAAAGAAAGGGTGGAGTACGATGTTGTCGAGCAAATTGATATTGAAATCAACGAATAAAGTTTTTGATTTTTTAGAATATAAGGTTGCTAAGGCCACTCAAATTGATACTCAGTCAATTTGTATTTTTCGAATCATATTTGGTCTATTTACTTTATTTTTTGGATGGAAAAGCTATAGTTGGCTAGGAAGTGTCCCTGATACTTTCTTCTCTCCCCCTGTGCTCAGTATTGCTTCACTGTTTTCAGAATTTCCTCCAAGCATTTTTTTCTACGGTCTTGATGTTTGCATCGCAACTGCAGTGATAGCGCTCACAATCGGTGCTTTTACACGCTTCTCTACAACTAGTCTTTTTGTTTTACTGGTTGTTGCTAATAGCTTTAATTATTCCCTTGGAAAAATCGATCACGGATTTCTTTATCTTTGTGTCCTTTTAGTGATGCAGTTTAAGAACTGGGGAGAGTTCTTTTCTGTGGACTATCTCTTGTTCAGTCGTCAAAAGAAGTTAGACGATCAGGCAACCTCTCAGCCCCTTGACAATCTCTGGCTTTTAGCCGTTTTTATTGCGTTTGGTTTTTTTACGGCAGGCTTTGGAAAAGCGATTGCATGGCTCGATTTTGATCTGTCAACAAGTGGTTTTTTGAGCTGGTTATATAACGGTTATTACAACCTCGGTAGAGACCAGCTGCTCGCCTCGTTTGTTATCGATTTAGATTGGCCATTGCTATGGGAACTTTTAGATATTTCAGCCGTTATATTTGAGCTAGGCTTTTTGTGGGCAATGTTCTCGCAACGCTCCTGGTATATCTGGCTTACGATTGCCTGTAGCTTTCACTTAGCAAATTGTTTGCTACTTAACATTCCATTTACTGGAAATTCAATCGTTTATTTGGCTTTTGTTCCCTGGTCTCAAGTGGGTGCGCTTCGCTATCTTGTGACCCATCATATCCGGAAAATTCTATTGGCAGTGCTTGCGGTTTGTGGCTTGGCTCTAGCACTAAGTGTTTCACTTGGTTCATCATTCGATGGACTCGCTTACTATTTTGCTGAGGCTGCGCAGTTACAAGAGTCAAAGCTAATCATAGGCTGCGTGCTATGGGGGTGCTGCTTGTTTATCTTTGGTTGGGTTATCGTCAGATTAAAGCTTTTCTTGCCTAACGGTGCTGTCTGAGAACGTCTAAAGTTGTCATATCTTATTTCTCATGTTTGCTCACTGGTTTAAACCTCTCGAACGCCGATATGGCCTTGATCTGCGTTCTCTGGCATTGTTGCGGTTAGGGCTGGCGCTGGTCATTCTCAGTGATTTGTGGGGTCGTTGGGGTAATCTGCTAAGCGACTATAGCGATCAGGGCACTGTACCGCGCAGCTTACTGCAAGACTTGTGGTTGCCAGGGTACTGGTCAATCCATGCATTAAGTGGCTCTGTATGGTGGCAGGTGGGATGTTTTGCGATCGCAACCTTGAGTGCCCTGCTGCTGCTAATTGGCTATCGCACCCGCTGGGCCATCGTCATCTCTTGGGTCTTGCTAGTTTCGCTACATAACCGCAACCCTCTCGTAGTCTCTGCTGCTGACGATGTGCTGCGGGCCATCGTGTTCTGGGCCATGTTTCTACCGCTGGGTAGCAGTTATTCCGTGGACCAGGCATTAAATATGTCACCGACACCCCAGCCAAGACGCATCTTGACCGTGGCTACTTTTGGGCTAATGGTGCAGCAGTGCTACATCCATATAGGGTCTGCTCTGACCACAACTATGGCTGCAGGCGGAAGCACAGATGCCTCGATAGTACCGTTGGCCCTAATTGCATGGGCTACCCCTCTGCTGTTGTGGAGCCCCATCAAAACTGACCTCTGTCGGATGGTTGCCGTTGTCGTTGGTATGCTTCTGTACTTAGGTGTAGGTTTAACCCTAAATTTAGGGCTGCTGCCTGTCATCGGCTGTTTTACCTGGCTTGTATTTATCCCCTCATCGGTATGGGATCGCTGGTCAGAGCGTGTTTATACCTCCAAGCAGTTGGGGCTTAAAATTTATTACGACGCAGAGTGTGGCTTTTGTAAGAAAGTCGTCCATTTTTTGCGCACATTTTTGGTGCTACCCCGTCGAGTGCCGCTACAAATCGCCCAAAGTGACCCGGTCATTCAAACTGCTATGGAAACTCAAAACTCTTGGGTCATTGTGGACTGGCAGGGAAATCACCATTACAAATGGCACGGTATCGCTTACGTAGTCAGCCTGTCACCCATACTTCACCCGCTTGCTAAGGTGCTGCGCTGGTCACCGCTGATGGCTATTGGCACCCGAATTTATGAAACTATTGCCAATAACCGCCGGTTTGCAGGTAACTTCACTAAACCGTTTAAGTACCAGTCGTTCACCGTTCGTCCTATCAATGCCCTAAGCTGGGCAGCGCTGCTAAGTTTGCTGTTGATGACGCTGTTAAATTTACAAAGCGTGGCGGCTAACACTCAACAATCAGCGGTAGCCTCAACCCGCAGTGTGACCAATAACCCAGCGATGCAATATCTTGCCTCTTTAGGGCAGGCCACCCGACTAGACCAGTCCTGGAATATTTTTTCACCGGAGTCTGCTAAGACAAATAGCTAACACCCATTCGCTAAATTTCTATTGGCTCTCTCATGGAATTGATACTATAGTGCTGGCATTCCAGAGCACCTACGTACTTCCATGCAGCTTCGGTCACTTTTCCGCAACGCAGGGCAGTGGCTTTTTAAGTCGCCTGACCAATCCCTTGAACAAGCCTACGAAGCCGCTTTAACCATTAAAAAAATAGAAGACGACTATTTTGATGGTCAACCGATTGCTCAGGAAAATTCTGACTATGGTGATATTGCCTATCGATATATCAAAGGAGAGGTAGAACGTAACATCATCGTGATCAAAGAGCGAATGATCGCGTTTGAGTCTACCCGATCTGGCCTGTCCCAGGGACGGCAGATGGAAGTTCAGTCCTATGACGATCAGCAAGATGAATACACGCTAGATCTGATTGATCAGTCTGCTATCGTCTTTAAGAAATTACGGTTTATCGAAGATATCCTGGGTCGCTATAGCGAGTTATCTAGTCAGCTGCCAACAGCTGCAAAAACTGGTGAACTCAACGGTGCTCAAGGTGGCGCTGTCGGCAAGACCGACAAAGGTCGAGCAGGGTTAGCCGCACGCAGCAGTGTGTTGCCTCGGTCTATTTTGCGCACGGTTGATCGGGTCAAACAAGATCTTGACCCTAAAGCTGAAACCGATGTCATGCAAAGCTTTCGCAAGTCCCAAGGTAAGACCAAAATTGCCCTGAGATTTGTTTTGCTATTGGTGATTGTGCCGTTACTGACTCAGCAATTGACTAAACACTTTGTTGTTGGCCCTGTTGTAGACTACGCACGCGTAGCTACCAATGCTGAGGTATTTCTCAATGATGAGATGGAAGAAGAAGCCTTGCATGAGCTGCAACAGTTTGAAGAACGACTGCGGTTTGAGGTGATTTTAGGCAAGGTGGCGGCCCTCAGTGAAACTCAGCTAGAGGAGCGGGTGCTGGATAAAGCATTAGATATTGAAGAAGCGTATCGCCAACGCAGTGCCGAGTCAGTCAAAAATGTGTTTGCAGATATTTTTGCAGTGGTCGCTTTTTCTGTCCTTTTGAGCACCTGTAAACGACAAGTAGGTACGCTCAAAGCCTTTATCGATGAGATTGTTTATGGCCTTAGCGACAGTGCCAAGGCGTTTATTATTATTCTGTTTACCGATATATTTGTGGGGTTTCACTCGCCCCACGGTTGGGAAATTTTATTAGAAGGGTTATCACGCCATCTAGGATTTCCAGCCAACCGCGACTTTATCTTTTTATTCATCGCTACGTTCCCTGTGATTTTAGACACGGTATTTAAGTATTGGATTTTCCGTTACCTTAATCGGATATCTCCTTCTGCCGTGGCAACCTATAACAATATGAACTAATAGGATTTACCTGGTTTAGGGGCGTTATACACAACGCCCCTACACCAGGTCAATAAAAAAAATGGTGAGAATGGTTGCATCCGTGAAAAAACCCACTACACTGACCAATTAGTCCCGCTCAGTGGGGAGATACTTTCCCCAATAAACTGTTAGTAGGGCACACACTTACCTGTGAAGGAGCCTATCCATGAGCACACCCTGGGAGCCTGGTCCCCCCCTAGGCGCACGCTACAACGTATTGCGAGAATTGGGCGAAGGCGGGTTTGGTCGCACCTATCTAGCTGAGGACCTGCATCGGTTTAAAGAGCTTTGCGTGCTCAAAGAATTTGTGCCTCAAATCGATGACCCTGCTTTACTGGCTAAAGCTCAGGAGCTTTTTGAGCGGGAGGCCAAGGTGCTTTACCAGCTAGAACATGTCCAAATTCCTAAATTTCGCGAACTGATGCGCGAAGGGGGACAGCTTTTTCTGGTGCAAGACTATGTAGAAGGGTCTACTTACCGCAGCCTGTTGCAAAGTCGGCAGGATTATGGAGGGTATTTTAGTGAGACTGAAGTCACTCAGCTGCTCTATCAGCTACTGCCGGTGCTGGAATATATCCATGAGCTAGATATTATCCATCGCGATATCTCCCCTGAAAATTTGATTTTGCGTAGCCAAGATGGACGACCCGTTCTGATTGACTTTGGTAGTGTTAAACAAATTGCAGCAACGGTAGAACAAGAACTCTCATCGGAGAGCACTAAGACCCGCATCGGCAAAGCTGGCTATGTTCCGCCCGAGCAGTTTCAGTCGGGGTCAGTTGATGCTACCAGCGATCTGTATGCACTGGCTGCAACATTAGTGGTCTTGGCAACGGGCAAAGAACCCCAAGAACTCTACGATATGTATGAAGGTGTTTGGACTTGGGATCGCTTCATAGCCCTGGGGGAGCCACTCAATCGGGTACTCAAAAAAATGCTGGCTCCGTCTCGGGTACAGCGGTATCCATCGGCGTCAGCCGTGATGCAGGCACTCCAGGGCAATATGCTTCCGGGTGACGACATTGAGAATACCCCTGCTCCGATATATGCCGATGATAATGGCAATGCCGATGCTGAAACGTATCCGACAGACGCCACTCAGGTGGCATCTCCATTACCCGCTGCCACTACATTAGATTCACTAGACTCACAAACGGCCGTTAGCCCTGCTAAAAAAACAAGCGACCAGGCTAGCTTTGTACAGGCGGCTATTGGTTTGTTGGTGCTGTTGGGGGTAACTAGTCTAGCGTTAGTGCTGTTTGCGGGCTCGGGTTTACGACTGCCGTTTGGTCAACGGGCGGCAGAGCCTGAGGAGGTAGATACTGAGACAAACGCCCTGCCTGCCGATGAGGTCATTCGGAAGGAAGAGCTTGCCCAACGTCGTGAAACGTTGGGTGTAAACGAAGCCTGGTTAAATTCCTGGGTAAATCAGCGATTTTATGACCAGTATCCAAATCTGAATGGGCGTTCCCTTACCTCTAATGCAGAAGATGCTCCCCTAAGGCTGCGGTGGGATAATCTGACGGCGGAGGCTTTAGATATTTTGCAGCTGCATTTGAGTATGCCGGCGCGACGAGGTCTGGGTGCGTATGGACCGGATGATCGCGATAGCTGGCGACGCTCTGTAAATCAGCTTAATGTCAGCAGTCGTGCCCTGAATGATTTAGCAGATGCTAAGTTCGCATCTATCTTTCCACAAGAACGACTGGATGAGATTCTCGACCAGCCTGTGGGGCAAATATGGTATGCCATAGCTCAGGATAGATTGGAAGAGCTAAGTTCGGGAGAAACGCTTGAACGGGTGGAGTTTGAACCAGATACCTTTAGACAGCGGTTGACCGGACGGCTAGAACCAGGTGAAGGTCGAGTGTTTGTACTCAATCTGCAGACGGGTCAAAATTTACGTCTAAATTTACAGGCTCCTGAGAATAGTACGCTGATGTCTCTTTATTTGCCGGAGCCGTCTCAGGAGGTTCCTTTTTTGCTGTCTGATGCGAGTGAAACGGTGTGGTCGGGTCGGTTAGAGCAAACGGGATATTACG
The DNA here is from genome assembly GCA_038748405.1 of Cyanobacteria bacterium P01_H01_bin.21. Classification (GTDB taxonomy): domain Bacteria; phylum Cyanobacteriota; class Cyanobacteriia; order Phormidesmidales; family Phormidesmidaceae; genus Leptothoe. The sequence continues at coordinate 129,525 of JBCDIX010000001.1, forward strand.
AAGTTACGATCGCAACCAATTCAGCTAACTCATTTAACTACGCCCTGAGTGTTGCCGTTGACAACATTCGCACCACACCGCCGGCTGACGAACCGACTGAGGACGAACCTGCCGACGAGCCCACAAACGAGGGCACACCGCCCGATGAGCCCGCCGAAACGCCAGAACCTACAGCGCCCGACACCCCATCTGAAGACGAACCTGCCGATGGTAACGAACAGGATACGGACGGAGATGCAGCAGAAGGCGTCGAATTTAATACACAGCCCTAAAGAGCCTCTACAAACGGAGTTAGAACCTGAATAAAGTCAGCCGTTGACTCATAGGGCAGCACATTGCGACCAGGGATAAAAACACCCCGGGCATTGGAAAAATGACGGGTATAGTCGTCCAGGCGCTGTTGGGCTGTGGTGTCTTGGACGGTACGGTCGATGGTAGACGCTGTTTTACCCATAATCACCAAGATAGGTTGCTGAATAGATGCGATCGCAGCCCTATAATCCTGTCGCCAAAACCCAGCCAAAAACGAAAACACCGCGTAGCGGGTGGCCATATCCCGCGAGCCCGTATTTAGCATCGCCAGCCACTCATCAGTGACATCGTCGGCCTGGTCAAACAGTTGACGTTCAGAAAAGGACTTGAGAAACTTCTGAGTTCTGGCGTATTGATAAAACCCCCAGCCCAGGAGCGATTTAAACAGCGACCAGTTGAGTCGCTGTCGCCAGGGGGGAGTTGGTTCAGTAATCAACCGCCAGGCGGGTGGTCCCGACAGGGCTGCTCCTGCCACTGACTGAGTCATGGTTTTATCCGCCATCATCTCCAGCGCTACCGGCAGTAGTGCCCCCTGCACCACAACGATGACCGGCCGCTGAATCACGTCTGAAATAAAATGATGCAGCTGTTCGGCCCAATCGCGAGGACTGTAGGAACGACGTGGCAAATCGCCATCGCCACAGCCCAATAGATCGGGCACATATAGAGTTCGTTCTGGCCACTGCTCAATAAACGGCTGCCAAAACTGTCCAGCCAGGCCCACACCAATTGGGTGAATCAATAGCAAAGGCGTTGCATCACTCTCGGTATTGTGGGTTTCATAGGCGCAGGTATACTGCTGCCAGCGATAGACTGCCATGGTCCCTGTTTGATAATAAAATTGGCTCTAATTTTAGCCCTGTCCATTGTGACAGGTATAGTACGGTTGCCATCTGAGACATCGGCAATAAAAGTGGCGATAATAAACTAACAAGACAAGAGGTGTGAAGTATGAGAACCAATACAGTTTCAGCTTTGCCACCTGTGCTGACTGACAGATTGAATATGTCTGAGGCTGAAATTATTGATTTTTGTCAACACTGGCACATTAGAGAACTTGGACTATTTGGTTCTGCTATCCGGACAGACTTTCGAGAGGATAGTGATGTTGATGTGCTGGTGGTCTTTGATAGCGACCGGGATTACTTAAATAGCGAGAAAGTTCAGCGAGAACTAAGCCAACTGGTTAGACGTGAGGTAGATCTGACCCAAAAGCGACTATTGCTGAATCCCTTTAGCAGAGCGGAAATATTACGCACCTATCGAGTGCTTTATCCGCCCGAGCAAAGGAATTTTACGCGTTTAATAGAGTGCAATCGTGTAATGACAGAAATCGCCCGCAATAATGCCGCATTGCTCGATATGGTCAACGCGATGGAAGCCATTGCCAGGTTCCTGGTGGGACGCACCTATGATGATCTGTTAGACGATGAATTATTTCAAAGTGCTGTCGAGCGTCAGCTAGAAATTATGGGTGAGGCGGCGAATCGGTTAAGTTCTGAGTTTCAAGCCGCTCATAATAGAATTGACTGGAGTGGTGCGATCGCATTGCGAAATATCATTATCCACAAGTATGACGACATCGACTATGCTCGCCTCTGGCAGATTGTGTCGGTCGAAGTGCCGCAGATTTTAGTTCAGGTCAAGCCGTTAGTTCCACCATTGCCAGAAGTAGATGAGTAGAGAATTGAACTATCAGTAGTTCATCACCAGAATCTCATCCACCTTGCCGCGCTTTGTCGCCTTCGAATTAATGGCTCGAGAGGCGCTGACACGTACGCAGCGATAGTCCTGATATAAGTCCTGAATAAACGGTGTGTAGGCATTACTCAACAGCACTTTGCAGTTGCGCCTCGTCAAGTCATCAACCACAGCCTTTAAGCGCTGCTGCTCGCTACGAGCAAACCCGTTTCTGTAATAGCCCGTAAAGGACGCCGTCGGAGACACCGGATCGTAGGGGGGGTCAAAATAGACAAAGTCATTTTGGCCAGCATCAGCCACGGCGGCAGCAAAGTCCATCTGTTGGATAGTGACATCAGCTCGATTTAGATAGGCACTGACGTTTCTTAAGACAGTTTCGTCCGCAATCGTAGGGTTTTTGTAGCGGCCAAAGGGGGCATTAAACTGCCCCTTAGAATTCACTCGAAACAGGCCGTTATAGCAGGTTTTATTTAGAAAAATGATGCGAGCCGCCCGCTGGGTCGATGTTTTAGTAGAAAATTCACCCTGGCGGTCCCAGCTACGAACCTCGTAAAAGTAGTCTTTTTCGTTACGGTGCTGTTTCAGATTTTGGAGCAGGTCATCAATAGAATTTTTGACAGCATGGTAACAGTTGATTAGCTCAGCGTTGCGATCGCTAATCATTGCCTGTTCCGGCTGCAAAGTCAGCAGCAGTGCCCCGCCACCAATAAACGGTTCATAATATTGACCCGAAAACTCAGGTACATACTTTAATAGTTCAGGTATCAACTGCCGTTTACCCCCGGCCCACTTTAAGAATGGGCGTAGGGCAATCGGAGAAGAGGTGAGTCGAACCATAAACTCTTAAGAATTTTCCACTTAGGAGAACCAAGCACCTACGGTAGGATGAATAAGTCTTTTAATAACTTCCTTAAATTCAAGGGCTACTGCTGAGCCTAAATTTAGACAATGCAAGACTTTTTTTCCAACGTATCGCGCTATCCGCGTTACTTTATTACATTTACGCTGGGTGTACTCTACAGCATTGTTAAACCCTTACTACCGTTGTTTGAAAATCGCGTGACTGCAGTTGCGCTGATTGGCGCAGTAGTGGCTGGCTTTTTATTTTTGAGTTTTACCCTCAAAGCCATGTTGGGTTTAGCATAGAGCAACCTTATAGAGTTGCCTAGACAGTTAGTGAGGTGGGCAACACCCACCGTTTACGAATAGGAGAAGACGATGGCAACAAGTCGTCGAGTAGCGCGCGTGTCCGCGTCAATTAAGCGTGAAATTAGTCAGATGCTTGTCTCGGATATCAAGGATGACCGAGTTGGCGCTGGCATGGTCAGCGTCACCGCTGTAGATGTATCCGGTGATCTGCAACATGCCAAGGTTTTTGTCAGCATTTACGGCACTGATGAAGCCAAAGCAGAAACAATGGCAGGGCTGGCAGCAGCCACATCCTATGTGCGTGGCGAACTAGGCCGCCGGATGCGGCTAAGACGCACACCAGAAATCATCTTTAAGGAAGACGTTTCCTTTGAGCAGGGGACTCAAGTACTAAATCTACTGAGTAAGTTAGAGCACGAACGTAGCAACGTAGATGAGAATGGCATTCCAGCCGTGGTTCCCAATGCCGTTGAAGATGAAGAAGGTCTGTAGGAGGCATCTGAGATTTTCTAATGCAATCAGGCATGTTCCCGTAGGGGCGCACATCGTCCCGCCGCGTTAATGCTAAAACCCATCCTGCCCGACCCAGAGAGCCTGTCCTTATCACAGCTGGTAGCCCAGATGATCGTGGTGCGTACTAGCGGTCATCTGTTTGATCATGAAATTGAATATCCGGCATGGGAAGCAACCCATGCGCAGCTAGAGCATTACATCACTGATCTAGGGGTGGGTGGTGTCATTTTGTTGGGTGGTAGCGGTGCTGAAGTTGCCCTCCGTTGCCAGGCACTCCAGACTATGGCCGAGATTCCTCTCTTGATGTCAGCAGATATTGAAGAAGGCGTCGGGCAAAGATTTAGCGGTGCTACCTGGTTTCCACCGCCGATGGCCTTGGGTGAAATTGCTCGAACTGATTTGGAACTAGCAAAAACCTATGCCCACCGCTTTGGTCAGTGTACGGCCCGCGAAGCCATGGCGATTGGTCTCAACTGGGTGCTGGCCCCAGTCGTGGACATAAACAATAACCCAGCGAATCCCGTAATCAATGTGCGGGCATTTGGGGAAACGCCAGACATTGTTACTGAGCTGACCCAGGCGTTTATCCGTGGGGCGCAGGAGTATCCGGTACTAACCACGGCCAAGCATTTTCCAGGTCATGGGGATACGTCGATAGACTCGCATTTAAGTCTGCCGGTGATTAACCATGAGCTAAGCAGGCTGGATCAAGTGGAGCTATGGCCATTTAAGGGAGCCATTTCGCCTGAGTTAGGGAAACCCGTGGACAGCGTGATGACGGCTCACATTTGCCTAAGTGCTTTAGATAAGCAGCATCCCGCTACGCTTTCAAAACCGATTTTGACGGGGCTATTGCGCCAGGAGCTGGGGTTTGATGGGCTGATTGTTACTGATGCGTTGGTAATGGGGGCGATTACTGAAACCTATGGCCCCTACGAGGCGGCAGTTCTGGCGGTAGAGGCAGGGGCAGATGTGGTGCTAATGCCTGCCGATGTAGAGGGCTGCATTCAGGCGATTTGTGAAGCAGTGCGGGTGGGGCGTGTGCATGAGGTCCAGATTCGGACATCGGTAGAGCGGATTTGGCGGGCGAAACATAAGGTATCAGGGCCGTTGGGAACGGGACCATCCTGTCATAATTGGGAACCTGCTGAGCCAGTAACTCAGGTTCAGCAGCTAGCGCAGCCTGAGACATTGGGGCTGGCAAAGTCTGTTTTAAGGGCATCGAGCCGGCAGAGTGATGCTAAGTTTAGGCCGAAAGGGCCGGGACAAAATGTGATCTTGGTAGAAGATGTCTTGAGCTGTCGGTATTTGCCAAGGACGGCTCCGGCGATTGCTGTACCAATGGAGTGGGGATATGAGCTGACGCTGTTAGATCGTCGGTCGTCACAATTACTAAGAACGGGGGTGCCCACATTAGTGCAGCTGTTTATCCGAGGGAATCCGTTTCGCAGTGGGCAGAATCTGGTGCAGTTGGCTCGCCAGTATTTGGAGATCGCTGCGGGCTATTTACAGGCAGTTGTTTTCTACGGAAGTCCCTATGTGCTGGAGCAACTAGCGTTACCGCCTGATATGCCTTGGGTGTTTAGCTATGGGCAGATGCCGATGGCTCAAACCTTAGCACTAGAAAGTTTGCTAGGTGAAACAGTCGCCGCTAGAGCAGTGGATCGAAGTTTTACAGATTAATCTGCATGCGAGTTTCAACTTCAATAAAGTAGCGGGGGCGAAGTTTAGGCGCTAGGGTATCGGTAATCGCTAAAAATCAGTCGGCTGTGAAAAGACGACCAGAATGTTGGCTTTTCTAGATACGGAGCCATCCCTGGAAACGGTGAGGGCATGGTGGTGGTGTAAAACGGAACTTATCTTATTGTAAGTCTGGTCTGTGGCAAGCTAAAGGTAGCGATGTTCATACAAGCAGAATGGCATTTAGTAAAAACTATGCCTACTTTACTCCTGACGAGTATTTAGAAATTGAGCGGGTTAGTCCTATCAAGCATGAGTACCTGCAGGGGCAAATTGTGGCAATGGCTGGGGCGAGTAAAGCCCACGTCATTATTACGGGCAATTTGTCTGCGCTACTGGTAAATCACCTGCGAGGCTCAGGCTGTATTTCCTATGCGGTAGATATGAAGGTACGTCTGCCGGAACTAAACTTGTTTTACTATCCAGATTTAGCAGTGACCTGCGACGAACGAGATCGCACTTCTGACGAAGATTTTATTTTGCATCCCAAGTTAATTATTGAGGTATTGTCAGATTCAACCGAGGCATTTGACCGAGGGGATAAGTTTTCTGACTACAAGTCGATTCCAGGGTTAGAAGAGTACGTTCTAGTACATCAAAAACAGATTTTGGTGGAACGGTTTCAACGTAAGTCAGATAATCTTTGGTTGCCTCAAGTATGTCGTGCTGGAGAACCAGTGGTGTTCGAAAGTGTTGGGATAGAGATTGCGATCGCGGACCTTTACGAGAATCTTCAGCAGTTGCTTTAATAGCGCTTCGCTACAATTTCTAACAGTCAGACTGGTTTGGGTAAACGGTCGTTTACTCAATTTCTGTTGTGAACGGCAGTCGCATATAAACACCTCGCGGATCGTTGAGAGTTTTTAGTAACGTGAGATCCTCGCGGAGTTTCATGGCTTCTTGCGAAATCGGATCTTGAGCCCAGGGTAACTTTGAAACAATCCCTGTGCCAAAGAGACTATTGAAGATTTGTTCTTCTATGGTGGGAGGTTTGGGCAGTTCTTCTACACTCCATTCGTCTAGTTCGGCAGCGGCAGCGGCAGCGCTAATAGCATCGTTGAGGCCGCCCATCTGGTCAACTAAATCAGCGGTTTCAGCATCAGTGCCTGACCAGACGCGTCCTTGGGCTACCTGGTCAATTTTTTCTTTGGGTAGCTCACGTCCCTCGGCGACTAAGGTCACAAAGCGATCGTATAGAGTATTGACAAACCCTTGCTGTAGCTGCAGCTCATCTTCGCTCTGGGGACGGCTAATGGTGTCGATATCGGCTAGCTTGGCGGTTTTGATGATGTCCCAGGTGACACCGTTGCGGTTGGCAATTTCCTTAAAGTTGAGTCGCAGACCGTACACGCCAATGGAGCCGGTAATGGTGGTGGGGGTAGCAAAAATTTGGTCGCCAGGGGCCGCAATCATATAGCCTCCTGAGGCAGCATAGTCTCCCATGGAAACAATGACGGGCTTCTCTGCAGATAACAGCTCTACCTCACGGGCAATCACTTCGGATGCGATCGCACTTCCTCCGGGACTGTTGATCCGCAGCACTACGGCCTGAATATCATCATCATTTCGTACCTGACGTAGCGTATCGGTCAGACCGCCAGAGGTTATCAAATTGGGGGTAGAGCCGTCACCATCAACAATTTCACCGTTTGCATAAACAACAGCAACAGTATCTTTGCCAAACTCAGGGCTTAGCGTCTGACTGTAGCGATAGAGACTAATCTGAGTAAAATCATCCTCATCCTCAACCCAGTCTTCATCGGTTTGGTTACTGAGTTCTCTTAGCTCAGAGAGAACATCGTCGTAAAAAGCAACATTGTCCACTAAACCTGCTGTTTTGGCTTCGGCTGCAGGCAATAGACCCTGATTCTCAGCAATGGCCTGAATGGCTTCGGGGGTGGTTTCTCTGGCCTCACCAGCTGTGGTTAAAAACTCTTGCCACAGGTCAGTTAACAGTGCCTGGGTTTGTTGTTTTTCCTCTGGGCTGCTGCTAGTACGGGTAAAGGGTTCAATGGCAGATTTGTAGCGGCCAGCTCGCAAGACCTGAACACCGACACCGTATTTGTTAAGGGCTCCGGCTAAAAATTGAATCTCAGCTCGAAAACCATTTAGCTCAATAATACCGGCTGGATTTAAGTAGAGAGAATCGGCAACTGATACTAGGTAATAGTCCCGTTCACTCCAGATGGTGTTGTTGGCCAGTACGGGTTTACCAGAATCGGTCTTAAATTTTTCCAGAGCCGCCCGGACCTCTTTAAGGGTGGCAAAGCCGGCGTTAGTGTTGCCAGTGAGATAGATACCGGTGATGTTGTCATCGGTTGCGGCAGTTTCAATCGCCTTGAGGGCACTGTGGAGAGACATAGCCCGATAGCCACTGCCAGAAAAGGTTTCTTCTAGAACAATGCCGGGGCCAGAATAGGGGACCGCGTCCACAATGTCGGTGGATAAGTCAAAAACTAAAACTGAGTTGTTTTCGACTTCGGGTTCGGCTTCACTGGCGGCGGAGTTAAGAAAAAATCCTGCCAGACCAATTGCGCCCACACCCACTAAGGCAATCAAGCTAAATAAACCGATGAGTGTACCGACGGCACTAGCAATCGCGTATTTAAAGAAGTCTCGCATAGGGGGATGTGGGCAAAGAGGAATAATTTAATGGCCTTAGCTTATGGTAAGCGCTGTAGAACCTGACTGTGTTTAAGGTCGTTAAGATTCCCTTGTCCGGTACAAAATAGGGCAGTTTTGAGTTCGGCAATCAAAATGTCTGCCAGGGTATTGAGGGCAGCTTCAGAATGATCGGCTGCCTTGAGAAAGGGAAAGGCCATACCGGCAATATCAGCCCCCAGGGCAATGGTTTTGGCGATATCTAAACCGTTGCGCAGTCCGCCTGAGGCAATTAGGGGAATCGTGGGTGCGATCGCACGTACGCTCTCAATACAGTCCGCTGTCGGTATGCCCCAGTCTGCAAAGGTTTGGCCTAAACGCCGTTGTTTAAGATCCTGGGCGCGCTCACTTTCGACCTTGGCCCATGAGGTGCCGCCTGCCCCGGCGGTGTCAATGGCTGCAACTCCAACATTAATCAGTTTTTGAGCCAGACTGCCAGAAATGCCGTTGCCGACTTCCTTCGCAATAACCGGTACCGGCAAGTGACTACAGAGGGTTTCAATCTTGGTCATCAAATTGCTAAAGTCTGTATCTCCTCGGGTTTGCACACATTCTTGGAGCGGATTTAAGTGCAAAATCAGAGCATCGGCTTTGAGCCAGTCCACCACCCGCTGACAGTGCTCCAGACCGTAACTATAGTTCAATTGTACGGCTCCTAGATTGGCCAGCAAAAGGGCATCGGGAGCATAGTCACGAATATTAAAGGTAGAGGCTAGCTCGGGTTTCTCTACCGCAATTCGCTGAGAGCCCACCCCCATAGCCAAGCCAAATTTTTGTGCAGTCACCGCCAGTCGCTGATTGATCACTCGGGCCTGTTCAGTCCCGCCAGTCATAGAGGAAATCAGTAAAGGAGTAGCTAATTTTTTGCCTAAAAACGGGGTGCTGATATCCACCTGATCGTAGTTAAGCTCCGGTAGCCCACAGTGGATAAAGCGATAGTTTTCTAGACCAGTAGTAACCTGACGGCATTGCACATCGTCTTCTAAGCAGATGCGCAGATGGTCTGCTTTACGATCTGCAATGGTGGCAGGATTGGTCTCGTCCAAGCTAATAGTTTGACCCACGACGTATTTTTCCGATCTTTCCTTATCTAAAGTAATCCCTCGGTTGAACCAATAATCGTTAATCAATGTTTATTCATGCTGTTGGACGGCCAGCACCAGAATTTTTTGAAATGGGCATTCAGCGACTTTGTGAAGCACCTGTGAAGTCCAGATGTCTTTAACTAAGAACATTAACTCTCAAACCAAGAGTTTACGCCAGCTTTGGAACAAGATGGTGAATTAAGCATCTTGATATTCCAGGGTAATAGCGGTGATTTGACCCGATGCCATGGCTGTGGGGTGAATACCGATTGTGACCCTGGCTGCAAGATGGTCGATCTGTCATCGGTATCAGGGGACAACGCCCATCTATAAAGCTGTTGTTTTGTGAAATAAACCTGTTTGCTGTGCTCACCGTAGGACAGGGTATTCCACTGCTTAACAGCAATAAAAATTATTAGACAGGAACAATTATTGGAACGGACTATGAGGGATATCGCTCGGAATTTTCAGGCACTGCCGCTGGTGTCTTGGATGGTGTGGATGGCCATGGCGGTAATTGCAGCTCCAGTGATGGCCTTACCCGCGCTCGGGACAGCAGACGCTACTGGCAGTTCTATGATTGCAGAACTGGCCGCCAAGCAAATCGCCAAGGCGGAAGAGGATGAAAAAAGCGATGAGTCTGTCGAGGAAGATTTATGGCTATTCACACAAAATGCCAGCGATCTAGCCGATCCCTCTGATCCATTTGTTTTTGATGGAAATTCGGTCGAAGAGCCTCAAGACGGTGTGCTGGCTCCCCTTTCTGAAACAGAGCCGGGCACCAACGGAACTCTTAGTGAAGATGAGCTGGAGGACGGTCCACTCACACCCCCATCCCTGAGATTGCAAACAGCCGCAATTCAAGAAGGTGATGACTTTTCAGCCCGTGCCCGTGCCTATGGCCATTACTTTTTAGACTCTAACATTGCTGTTGTTGGGGCTGTGGATGTGTCCACGGGGGATGCATTTTCGGATACGGACTCTACTGGCTTTAGTGTTAGCGAACTATTTGTGGTGGCTTCTCCACCCAATCTACCCAGTCTGCGAGGAGCCGTGGGTCTGATCGAGCTAACGTCCTTTTTTGACCGCAATAGTTTTGCAAAGGATAGTCTGACCCATTTTATTAACCCAGTTTTTCAAACCAATCCTGCCCTGGCAACCACACAGCTAGAGTCTCAACCAGCGGCCTTATTTCACTGGCGACCTATCGATGAAGTGATTGTTAAAGCCGCTACGTTTTCATCAGATGGGTTTGATGATTTGAACTTTGATGCATTTGCGGGTGAACTGGGAGTTAATGTCGGCAATCTGATTGTGCGCGGCACCTATGTAACAGCGACCGATGATGGCAATCGCGATGGCATTCCCGAGAGTTTTCAGCTAGATCGCAATGGGATTTTTGGCCCCCAAGAGGGCGATCGCGAAGAGTCCTACGGAATTAATGCTGAGTGGTTTATTCCAGAGTTAAATGCTGGGTTGTTTGGTCGTTATGGCCACCACAGAAATACGGATCTAGATATTTCAGGCGATACCTACAGCTTTGGCGTTAACTTCCTGGATTTATTTATTGAGGATGACCGCTTTGGCGTCGGCTACGGTCGTCAGCTTAGCGATAACGATCGACGTCAGGGAGACCGCCCTGATGTACTAGAGACGTTTTACGATATTGAACTGGCTCCCAATGCACGAGCTGCCGTTAGTTTGCAATTTCGAGATGAGTTTTCTGAGACAGTTCTTGGAGTTCGCGTTCGAGCTGATTGGGATTTGCTAGAGCTTTTTGATTAATTAACTTTGTCGTCTTCACCCCTTTATGTACAGACGTTACCCACAACGTCTCTCCCCAAAAAAATTAGGAAGCACTATTGTTATGAACTGGTATCGTCGCACACTGGGTTTATGTCTCGGGTTTAATTTACTAACGGCCACACCGCTGCTGACGGCTCAGCCTGTGTTGGCCCAGCTGCCGCCTAACTTAGACAATCAACCCGCCCTGGTGCGAGAAGGGTACGCCCTGTTTGACAGAGGCTGGATCGATCCGGCTTTAGAGACATTTCAGCAGGCCGTACAGCAATATCCAGAGTCGGTGCTGGCGCAGGTGGGGTTAGCCCGGTCATATCTGAGACTGGGTCAGGATGCCAATGCGTTTGAGGCGTTTCGACGCCTGAGCGTGCTAGAGCCCACCAATATTGAGGCATTAAAAACGCTGGGTCTGTTGGGGAGCTATCGCCCAGAATGGCGCAATGCGGGTATTGATGCGCTGACGACCCTATTAGAACAGCCAGGATATGAACAAAACGGAGAGGTGAGATCGCAACGTGCCTTGTTACTTTTTTATCAAGGTCGTCTGGTTGAAGCGGTGGCGGACTATGACATTGCTCTAGAACAAAGTTCTAGTCTGGCAACCCAGATAGATGCGGCCCAGGTCTATGCCTATGGTGGCCGCTCTGCACAAGCGGTCGAACTGTTTGAAGGCTACATCAACGCCGGTCAAACCCTTAACATTTTTGAGGCACAGGCCTATAGTTTTGCCCTGCGCCAGCAAGATAATCCTGCGGCTGCCATTGCGGTGCTAGAACCGTTTCTAGATGCCAACGGTGATGCCGCTGGGCAGATCAAAGCTGAACTGGCTACCGCCTATGCGGCCAATGACAACTATGAGCGTGGGTTAGAACTGCTTGATACGATTCAAGGACAGCCTCTGATGGTAGCTCGGGCACTCAGAGGTATGACATTGTATACCGATGCCCCTGTGGTACGTGAGCGAGCGATTGCCGCCTATAAAGATGTACTGACCAGTTCAAATTTAAACGTGGGTACGGCTCGTGAAGCGGCCGATGCGTTGGGTTCCTATCCCAGCAGTCAGCCTGTGACACTGTCCACCTATCAACAGCTGTCAGCACAGTACCCTGACGATGTTAGTCTCTATGTCCAGACTAGTATTTGGGAGCGTCAGCTGGCTCAAATTTCAGCCCAGGAACTGCGCCAGCGACTGCTGTCAATAACACTGCCTGAGAATTCTACGCAGCTGCAGTATATTGCTAGCAGCTTGGCCAGACTTGACCCCCCTGATGCAGAACTGATCCCGTTCTATCAGGATGTGCTGGCTGCCACTGCCGCTGAGCCGTTTTTGCACTATCGTCTCGGTCAGATTTATCTGCAGCAAAATCAGCTAGACCTGGCTCAAGAACAGCTGCAGCTCTATGCCGGAGATGATCCTGCGGTGATTTTGTTTCAGGCTGAGCAAGCCCGCAGACAGGATGATACTGAGACTAGTATTGCCCTCTATCAGCAGCTGATTAATGACCCCAGCAGCAGTAATGCCGTGGTAACCGGTGCAATGCAGGGGTTAGCGGGTATTTATCAAGGTCAGGGGCGCTATGTAGAAGCATTGGCTCTATATGAGGAGATTATTGCCCTTAACCCTGGTAATGACGCCAAAATTTTGGGGCAAACGAGTTTGGCCTACCAGGGCAAATTTATCTCGGTTGACACTGCAGAATCTGTTCTAGACCAGTGGTTAGCGAGCCATCTTGCCAACGAAAATCCACCCGAGCTATTTAGTCTGGTGGGGGCACTACCGGCTGATCCGGCCCGTAGCGACCTATATGAATCGCTGTTGGCGGCCAACCCCAACTCTCTGATTCTTCGTCAGCGACAGATTCAGGTGTTGGCGATGAGCGATCCAGATGCCGCCAATGAAGCAGCGGCTCAGCTGGTGGCTGAAAATCCCGATGCGCCTGAAGTTTACTTACTCCAAGGGCAGATTGCTCAAGATACGGGTGAGCTCTCAACGGCGGCCAATGCTTACAACACGTTATTAGATCGCAATCCTGAACAGTTTGATGCGATTGTTGGTCTAGCGGGTGTACGCTTCCAACAGCTGCGCTACCAAGAAGCTCGTCGTCTTTATAATCAGGCGATTGAGCTGGCCCCAGACGATATTAATTTACGTCAAACCTCGATTAGCTTAACGGTCGCCCAAGATCGGCCGCTGCAGGCTCTAGAAGAAATTAATGCGCTCCAAAGCCAGGTGCCTAACAATATTGGCCTGGAGCGTCAAGAACGTCTGATTAAAGAGGGCCTACTCCTCCACCGGGGCTTCCAACCGGTTTGGGAGCGTTACTAAACCGTTTCTACATCTATAGCCGTAGTTTTTTTGTAGGGTGTAAACCCAATCATCTAAATCAGATGAAGTTAAGACCAGTGTGTCAGCATGGGGGCGTCAGTTTATGGCCAATAAACTATTGGCCAACTGTTTATTGGCCAACTGTTTTGAGTGACGACTGATTTAGGTGGCAACTAACGGTAACTATTACTGGTTACGTTTGTTAAGACAGTTATTGCAACGCTAGGCCAGACAAAAGGATGGGACAAAGATGCTGTCGAGATCGGTTTGGAAATGGTTGCAGCGCTGGGGCTGCTGGCTACTGCTGGGACTAACAATCAATATCTGGCTGACGGGCTGCTTTGCTTCTGTGCGATCGCAGGCTGTCTATGAGTTGCCGACACAGCTACCGGCATCAATTGATATTGCCATGTCGACCTCGGCAGTGGACCGTCCCTTTTTTGAAACCACATGGCAGCGTTATCGCGATCGCTTTATTCAATCAGATGGCCGTGTCATCGATTGGGAAAACGACGACCAGCGCACCACCTCTGAAGGTCAGGCATACGCGATGCTACGCGCCTTGATCATCGATGATCCTGAAACCTTTGATCGAGTGCTCACCTGGGGAGAAGAAAACCTGGCCAGACGCGACCAAGACGGCGCGCTTATCGATCATCTCTGGGCCTGGAAATGGGGACCTGACGACGCACCGGGAGACGCCGAAACCTGGGGTATTTTAGACATTAACTTTGCCACCGATGCTGATATCGATGCGGCGACAGCCTTGATTATGGCCGCTCGTCGTTGGAATAAACCAGCCTATCTCACCCTGGCTAAAATTAAGCTCAACGATATTTGGGAGTTTTCCACAGCAGATATTGCGTTACAAGATGACCTCTCCGGTCGCTATTTGCTGCCGGGTCCCCTGGATGCTTTTCATCCATCTCCTGACGTTTGGTATCTCAACCCGTCTTATGTTGCCCCCTACGCGTTTCGACTGTTTGCCCAGATTGATCGGCAGCGAGACTGGTTGGAACTTGTCCACACAGGCTATAGCATCCTTGAAGAAGGGTCTAAACTCTCAAAATTGGGGCTACCCAGCGACTGGGTTTTGCTCCACAGTGAGGCGCCCCACTACAGAGAGCTGCCCCCCACAGCCTCGATCAAGAGCGTCTATGGATTTGATGCCTATCGTGTGTGGTGGCGAGTGGCACTCGATTTAAGCTGGTTTGAGTCTGCCCCAGCCGGTCACTACTTAAACGACCATCTCCCAGCACTGCTGGAGCTATGGCAACAGTCTCAACAGCTACCAGCCCAGATTGATTTAGCTGGTGAAGCCATGGTTGATTACGGTGCGACATCTCAGTACGCCATGGTTTATCAGGCTGTCCGTCATTTAGATACTAAGGTTGCTCAGTCCATTCGAGAAAATAAGCTGATGCTGGCAGACCCTAACGACTTTTGGGATGGGGATTCTGCCTACTACACTCAAAACCTCGCCTGGCTGGGGCTTTATCCGCCTGAGTGGGTGCCGACCTCGTGGTTCAAGCTAGACGACCGGCTTGATTAATTCAACAGTATCCCTATCGTCCACCGGCATAAGCTGTACGTTAACCACTTCTTCTCGGGCAGTGGGTAATGATTTACCAATAAAGTCAGGATGAATCGGTAGCTGTCGATGGCCTCGATCAATCAGCACAGCCAGACGTACCAAATTGGGGCGACCGTAGTCGATAAGGGCGTTGAGAGCTGCCCTAATGGTGCGCCCGCTGTAGATAACATCGTCTACTAAAACAACAGTTTTGCCCGTTAGATCGCAGGGCAGCTCACTTTTGGCGGGTGTGCGGGTGCTAATTTTATCAAGATCGTCTCGATAAAAGGTGATATCCAAAGCGCCCACGGGTATCTGGATACCTTCTAAACGCTCCATCTGTTGAGCGATGGTTTTGGCTAGCGGTACACCGCGCGTGTGGATACCTACTAAAACCAGGTCAGCTAAATGGTCGGTTCGCTCAACTACTTCAGAGGCCAGCCGATTGAGCGTGCGACGAATTGCTTCTTCAGAGAGAATTTCTACTGTCTGATCGACCATAAGTAAGGCAAAAAAGTAAACTCGGTTATGCCGGTGTAGATTTTAGAAAAAACCTCAATCTGTTTCTAGCTGGGCAGCACTCAACTAGAAGTTGGACAGCACCCAACAGATTTAAGTAAAGAGTAAGAAATAGCTTAGACCAATTCACTCTGGGGTCAACGCTAAACCATAAAATTTGTGTTTTCACCCTGTGCTGCCTGCCAGCTACGGGCATCGTAATACAGTTCTTCAAGAGAAATCCCATAGAGGGCTTCCCGGAGTTTTTCCTGCAGGCGTCGCCACAGGGTGAGGGTCACCCAATCCTCAGCGTTGGTGGGGGATGTCAGCTCTAATGGGGTGATGGGCTCGCCAACAGCGTCTAAAATTTGGCCCAGGTAAATTTGATTTGGGGTTTTGGCCAAACGATAGCCCCCGCGCGCCCCTCTTACTGATTCAACTAGGCCCGCTCGGCGTAGTTGAATCAGCAGTTTTTCTAAGTAAGGAGCGGGTAGATTTTGCCGCTCAGCAATTAGTTTGACCGATGCTAAATGGTTCTGCAAACTCAGATCGAGCATGGCTTTTACACTATAGTGTCCGCGGGTTGTAAGTTTCATAGTTAGGGCGGATACTCAACCAAGTTTAAAGTTTAGAAACCTGTGAATCTGACTCTAGTTCAACAGGATAGGTGAGGTGAGAATCAGAGAAAAACTAACATAAGAAGACGTCATAGAAGTTTCCATAATGGTCAGACTCTGAAGAAATTACTAGGTAAATCAATTCTTAATGCAATTATCAAGAAATAAATTCAAACAGCGTGCACAAACGTATTTCAATCATGTATGATTCTGCTCGTTATATGTTTTCTAAACGTATTCGTGTTAGAGATGTGGGTGAATGGCTAAACTGTCAAATTCAAATCCATTAACTGGTAAGACACTACTCAAGAAAGTTAAAGACTTAGAGCATCTCTCTAGAGAGGAAAAAGCTAAAGCCTGTGGCTATTACACGGTGACAAAGAATGATGTTGTCCGTGTGAACATGATGAAATTTATGAATGCGCTGATTGATGCTGAAGGTATTCAATTAGACAGTATTCAAACGGGTAATGGCCGAGGTGGACGGAGTGCCAGCTATCGAATTACTGTGCAATCTAACGGTAATTTATTGATTGGCGCTGCCTATACAAAGCAAATGGGTTTAAAGCCTGGGGATGAGTTTGAAATTTCCTTAGGACGTAAGCATATTCGCTTAAAGCAGCTTAATGTTGATGACGATGATGACGATGCTGATGAGTAAGCAGCGTTAATCATGTCATTATTGCTGGGCTGATTTCTTTGCTTTAATTCAGAAAAAATTATGGGGTTGCCAGTAGTTTTGGATGTTGCCCTGGGGTTGATATTTGTTTACATGGCCCTAGGTTTAATTGCTAGTGAGGTGCAAGAAATTATCAGCACCATGCTGCAGTGGCGGGCTGAACATCTCAAGTATTCAGTTGAGCAACTGTTAGCTGGGGGACAATCTGCTGATAGTGTTGCAGCTCGTAGATTAGCCGATCAGCTTTATAACAGTCCTATGGTGCGGGACTTAAATTATGAAGCTCAAGGGCTGATTGCTCGATCAGCTCGACAGTTCATTCATATCGTGGGGCGCATCTATCGACTGGTGAGCCGGACTCGTAATGTATTTGGTGCTCAAACATCTGGCCCCTCTTACATACCATCAGAAGCATTTGCCACAACGTTGATCGAGACATTGCAGTTAGAAGGATTGCAAAAGTCAGTCGTAGAAGTTCGTCTTAAGCGGTTACTGCAAGAGCGGATTATGCTGCCTCTAGGGGACACGCTCCACACATTGCGAGCCGCAATTGGTGATGGCGCTTTGCTCGATGTTGAACTGCGTAATTTAGAAGCTTCTCTAGAAAAAATATTTATAGATTATCGAACAGGGCGCACAGGGCTAGCGCAAATTGCTGACCGGGTTCTGGCAGAACTAGACCATTTTGCCGATCAGGGGGCACAGATTTTACCTGAAAGTTACGGGGCGACTCAGGCATTTGCTCGACGTTTGGGCTATTTGCGATCGCAGCTAGCAGGCGGTATGGATATTACAGAGGGTCTGGTGCGTCAGCTGCAGCCCACCCTTAAAGAGCTACTGTCTCTTTTAGATGGCTCCAGCGACCCTGGTGAGTCTCGTAGCGAGCTGGCATACATCCGTAAAACCGTTATTGAAGGCAGGCTACCGATACGCCTTCAGGAGAGTCTTAGCCTGCTTGCCGACAAGGTTAGTCGTCGGACCGATACAGCAGAGGAACAGCTCAAACTGTTTCAGGGTGAATTAGAACAGTGGTATGACCGCGGTATGGATCGAGCTGCCGGGGTCTATCGTCGTAACTCAAAGATCGTGGGGATTTTGATTGGTGTTGCGATCGCGGCTGCAGTTAACGCCGACACTTTTTACATTGCAAACCGGTTAACTGTAGATGAAGCAGTGCGCAATAGCGTTATCCAAACGGTTAACCAGGCATCGTTAGAAACACTCGTGTCTCCGTCCGACGATGCTGGAGCTTTGAGTGACGATCTACAATCTTTAGGCAACGCCGTACAAACGACGCTCTCAGACTATGCATTACCCATAGGTCGTTCCCCCAAATTGTTAGCAACCCAGGCAGTATTAGAAGCCGATTGGCCCTTTCCCATACCGCGCCATTGGTTTGGCTGGATCGTGACTGGACTCGCTGTTTCTATGGGGTCAAATTTTTGGTTTGATGCCCTGCGACGAGTCACCTCAGTGCGTTCCTCAGGGGCTAAACCAGCAAGCTCAACGGTTACGGCTGAGTCTCCATAGGTAACCAAACAATAAACGCTGTACCCCGATCACCAGGTGATAAGTGCGGGTATATCGCCTCTGGAATCCAGGGTAACGGCATGCTTTTATCCCAAATGGGGCTGATGGCCTCAATCGTTCCCCCCATTTGGGTTATCAGATTTTTAGCAATGGCCAACCCTAACCCTGTGCCAGAAATTGTGCCTTCAGCCTGTACGCCTCGGTAATGGCGCTCAAATAAATGAGTTTGGTCCCCAGCTGGAATACCAGGGCCATTGTCACCAACAACAATCCCCAAGTACTGTTGTTGGCGTAGGCCACCCAAAAGCCAAACCCAAGCAGAGGGGGGCGAATATTTAAAGGCATTATCCAACAAGTTAGCAATGACTTCCTGCAGTGCTTGTGCATCAACTGTGACTAATGCTTGCGAAAACTGTTCTATGGGGGAGTGCCAAAACTGTCGATGTCGCTCACTTGCCGCTGAAACGGTCACTGTGAGCAACGGTTGCAGTACGCTACCCAAAAATTGAGGCGTAACGATTAACGAGCGCCCTAATGCTGGCAACAGTGGTTTAGCTTCAGCCTCATTACTCTCAGGCAATAAAGGAGGGGTAACCTCCTTAGCCATATCCGCATCCCCAATATCGACAGCTGCATCAAAATCAGCCACTAGCTCTTTAAGATGTTGGCTTTCGCGCACAATACCGTCCGCTAGGCGATAATTTGGGTCATCCCTGGACAAACGTTTCAACATTAGCTTCCCAAAGGTACCGATGGCCGTCAGCGGATTGCGAAACTGATGCAGCAGGTTATGGAAAACCTCCGATTGTTCTCCTTGCAATGCCTGTTTAGTTTTAAGCCGCTGACGTAGCCACTGATTTTGCCGATCCAAAAAGAATCCAGCCGCCAGACTAGTGGAAAATGTCTGCAGATACTGTTGCTCGCTCGCCTGCCAGGGACGATCAGACCGCAGCATTACCAAGACCCCCATGACAATTTCCTGATGTATCAGGGGCAATACCAGGCGCTCTACGGTTGAATCAATATCAGGGATCGACTGACCGACACCGGTTAATGCTCCAGGGGATAATACATCCATCGCCCTTCCCGACGCCGGTAACGCCCCACGGTTAATTGGATTCAGCGGCTCATCTAAGTCACTGGACTCTGGAATTTGAGCCACAGGCACCAGCATTGGCTCAGATTCCTGGTCAACTCCCAACGTTAAATAAATAACAGACGACACCTCACCAAATGTACGACGTAGCAATTTAAGGTGGGCCTGACATAGATCTATTAATTCGGCACTGGCGGGCATGATCTAGCCTTAAGTCAGTCAATGGAACAATCCTCAAGGGAATTTTCCCAATCTGGATAAATTTATCTAAAGTTTAATTTTTATCAAGATAACTAGAAAATTTATTGGGATTCAAATCGCCCCCAATTTTTAAGACATTTGTTATCAAGACACTTTCAGTGAATACACCACAATTTTAAAAGAAGTTGAAAATCTAAGGCACAACCGATATACTTTGCTGGGTTAAGTGTTTTTGTAACTATCAATACACGAATCCACTATTCAAATCATGCATGGGAGGTCAATTAACTTGGCACGGAGACGTAAGCGCAAAAGTCGTCGCCGCCTAGAAGGGCGTCGTATCTTAGAATCAGTCCCTCAGTACAGCATTGAGAGTGGTGAGGCCAAGCCCGTTACTGCGGCTCGAAATTTCATCCATTCTGAAGGAATTCAACCACCAGCTGTATTACTGGTCAAGCGTAACGAGCATACCACTGACCGGTACTTTTGGGCAGAGAAGGGGCTTTTTGGTGCTCAGTATGTTGAAGAGAACCACTTTTTGTTTCCCAGTCTTCGCGCCCTGATCGGTGAAGAAGAAGAAGCAGTTCTTGGCTAATAGAGAAAAGTTAAGTGCTTTGGCAAGCACTTAACTTGTTCAAACAAAACCTATAAAAGATTACCAGGGAGGCGTAACATTTGTGCCTCCCTTTTTGGTTAGTATTTTGATGCAATAACCGCGACCCTGCTAACCGTTAGAAGCGACTGGAATTGTGCCTGAGCTTTTTAGCTGAATAATTTCGTCTCGGTGGCCACGGACTGCTAAAGTGCACCCTGTATCAGCGGTTTGAATCTGAAAAGCCACTTGCTCCTCTCGCTTAGCTTGCTTCCAATAGGCAATGGCGGCCACTGGAGACAGCAAAATCAAACCAAAAAAGATAGCCCCGTAGCCGCTAAATAAAGTAGCCAGCACTAGGGCAAAACACATAAGGGCAACAGCGGCTAAAAAGGCTAGGAAAATCGCTAGAAAGAGACTAGGTCTAACCAGACCCACAAGTTTGATCCAATGGTCGTCCTCCGCATCCGCTGTAGGCGGAGCCAGCTGGTAGGCACGATTTTGAAAATAGTCAAGTAGCTTTTGGTGTAATACCTCTGGCGGTTGGTCTATCGAAAATTCAGCAATCTCGGTTCGATCCTTAGTAGCTGCCTTTATAAAGAAGAACAGTCCCACACCTAACAGCATGGTTAGGAAGAAGGTTGACTGACTAACTGCACTTTCCACAACAGCTATCCCTAGGAAAAACAACAACTACTGGAGCCACATTGACTATACCCCAGTAGTTGCGTTGATAGCAGTTATAAATATGATGCAGCTAGCTATCTCCAAGGCGCGGACGCCCTCCAGGGCGCGGACGCTTGCATCAGTCAAGAACTCATTGCCCGACGCCTAGGTGTCGTATTGCGCTGACCCAGAATATAGCGCTGCCATAGCTCTGCCAACTCACGTGCTTTAGTCTGCCAGTCTGAACGCAGACGATACATTCTGCGGGGACGACCACGACCTTCTACCTTCTTCCAATAGCCCATTATTGCCCCTTGGTTCTCTAAGAATTTGAGAGCACTGTAAAGAACGGTATCTGACAAACGATAGTCAGGATACTCGTTCTCAATGGCATGGATTAGCTCAGTACCGTAAGAATCACGACGGATTAGCACTGAAAGAACATAACAAACGGCTAATTCTTTATTGAGATACAGTGGCGGCGGATCCTCAAAAAATTGATAAATGTCCTCGAACTTCATGGTGTATTGCTCCGGCTGCAATGTGATTAGGGTTAAGACAGCTTGGCTATCAACGTTTGTTATGGAGCACGATGATGTTAGGGTTCCACCTAACGAAGATATAAATCGGGGATTACAGATAGGTTTAGGTCGTCAAGCGTTTTGTTAGTTCAATCTCAGTTAACTAAATGCTAGCGACTGGATACAAGGGTCAAACAGAGTCGACTTAAATGTTCAAGCTAAATGCGACACCGTCAACTGTGTCTAGTGCTTGCCTCTAGATAGTGGCAGAAGCTTGGAAACCCCTTCAACTCACACCTTCAACCTATATGTCGTTGATATTTCGTCAAAAGATTTTATTAAAAATCCAAGCTTTATTTTAGACGCTGAAAAATGCTTAGGGGGGACGCCGCCTTATATAGTTACTATCCGCAAACAAAATATAACTTTGCTTGAGATTTTGATAATAATCGCTCAGTTAACCTCTGCCATGGTGAGTTTAAGCGTGGCTACTGTTGTGAACTAGGGGGAGGGGGTTCAGAAATCTGGGTTTGAAACAAACGTTGGCCGTTACGACTGGCAACAAGCTCTAAGGCTAAAGGACCGGTGGTAAAAATTTGTTTTCCTGCGACTGCTTCAATATCTAGCGGAGCACCGTAGTTTTGCACCCGGTTCAGAAAATCAATGACCGGCTCACTCAAACCACCCGCCACTCGAGGGTTATCGACAATAATGATGCCCTCTAGGCTGGCTTTGATTTGGGCACTGGTGACTAATGTACGTAGGGTTTCTACTAGGGATGGTGTACTTGGATAGGCTGTTTCGATAGGAACGCGAGCTAGGGTTTCTCCCTGCTCAAACACAATACGGTTGAGTTTTGCCTGTAGCGAGACCTCCACACAAGGGGACTCTCCTTGCTGCACTACGCAAGGTTCGCCCACCACATAGTTGCCTGAAACGCCGACACGAATTACATATTGCTGGCCATCTGTAATCGTTCTAGCGACATTTCTGACGATTTGAGGATCGATACGTAAAATTTGAATTGATTTATTGGGTGCATCCGGCCAGATAGCATTTAGCGCCAATCGATTTGCCTCAGATAGCAACTGATCGAGTTCGGCCGTGGCCGCAGCTGTAGAGGGTGGTCGAGTAATTAACAGCGCCAGAGTTTGATTACGACTAATTGCTACGTTGCCAGCCCGCAGCTTCAGAAATTCAGATTCAAGCCGTTGGATTTCGTCTTCTAAAAATGCCTGTTCGGTTTTGAGCCTCTCAAGGGCAACTTCTCGTTGAGCAATGGCTTGATCGCGCTGGGCTAATTCTTGGTCACGCTGGGCGAGGGCTTGATCGCGCTGAGCAATTTGTCGTTGGACTTCATCTTGCTGACGCTGCAGAGCTTGACGATCACGCTGCAGTCGACCAATTTCCTCCTGTAGCTGATTCGCTTGCTGGGAAACAACGCCTAGCTGGTCTTGGGTTTGACCCAGCCGTCTGCGAATAATTGTTTCACGCTGGGTGGCTTCATCTAGGGAGGTGATTACTTCTGTCAGTTCCCCTTCAGCGTCAATTTTTTGGCGGGTAACTCGATCAAGCGCATCCGCTACTTCAGCCTTGGCTGTCTCTGCCTCTTCTAGGTTGGCGCGAGCCCTAGATAAATTGGCCTGGGTTTCTTCAAATTCAAATAACCCTTTACGTAGTTGTTCACTGGCAATCAACAGTAACCCCAAGGTAGAGGCCGAAATGACACTACCGGTCAAAATGCTTACAACAGTAGCTGTTTGGCGAGGGCGCAGGTTAAACAAAGAAAGGCGAGCTTTACCCACGCGCATGCCAATGCGATCGCCCAGTGTGGCAATGAGGCCACCAAGGACGAGCACGGTCGCAATCAGTACTAGACCAACGTCCATTTAACGTCCATCCAATGGAGCAAAAGCACCTGAGCGGGCTCTCGTATAGGTTACTTGATTGTTTGCCACTGTGGTTATCACCAAGGACAACTGCCCTACGCAAACTGCTGGCTAAGTGCAACGGGATCGTGGACAGTGATCTTTTTCTTATGGATGGAGATCATGGTGTCCTGACGCAGATCCCCCAGCAAACGGGTAACTGTCACCCGTGTCGAGCCAATTGCTTCAGCGATGGCTTGGTGAGATAGCTTTAGGTCGATAGTGATACCGCTGGTGCTTGGCACACCAAAATCACGACAGAGAATTAGCAAAAAGCTGACCAGTCTGGACCCCATATCGCGATGGGCCAGCGTCTCAATCATCATTTCCGTCTGTAAGATGCGGGATGATAGCCCCTGCAGCAGCATGATTGAAAGTTCAGGATGCTCCTCCAATGCCTGTTTGACCTGCTCAATAGGCATAGACATCAGCTCTACAGGGGTAAAGGCAACTGCATGGTAGAAGCGATCAGACCGGTTGCCCGTCAGTAGAGAAAGAACACCAAAAACACTGTTTTCTCGCAAAAGTGCCACGGTAATTTCTTCACCAGCTTCATAAACCCTGGAAAGCTTGACAGCACCTTTGAGTAGGAAGTAAACCCGCTCAGCCGGATCGCCGGGAAAGAAAATCGTCTTACCGCGTTCGTAAGTTTCCGCTACAGGAGGAAATGAACCTGTGGATAGCTGCCTGAGTAAGTTGGCAAGGGGTTTCTCTGTAGTCACGATAGTGGGGGTGTGCGATCGCAAGGCTATGGCAAAAGATAATGTGAATAAATTAACTAGGAACTAGTGGAGGAAAACCAAGATTTCAACATTTAAACCGGTTAGCAAGAAAAGTCATTGCAAACCGACATTACCTATTCACGAAAAGTACAGGTCAGCTCCAATGCCAAAGTCGCCGTAGAACTGATTGCGTAATTTGCAAGATTCCCTGACTTTAGACCAATAAAACTTAAGTTTGGCGGTTTTTTTGTATAACGGTATACTAAAGCCTACTTTCCTAGGAGTTTATGCGTTGTCTGGCTATTGATTAGACAATACATTACTGGATCAACGGCAAGACTATCCACTCTCTGACCTGTGGATTGCTGGACCAATGGCAAGACTATCCACAGAGCCCATTTTTCAGTATGCTCCTATGGGTCGTCCCGATGGCATGACCTACGTTAACTACTTTCGATACAGCTCCGTTCAACTATCATGCTAGACCTGACTGGAAAAAATGCCCTGGTAACCGGTATTGCCAATAATCGTTCCATTGCCTGGGGGATTGCCCAGCAGCTGAGTAAAGCGGGCGCTAACATCGGTGTAACGTATCTGCCTGATGAAAAGGGACGTATGGAGAAGAAGGTGCGGGACTTAACAGAACCCCTCGCCCCTAGCTTATTTCTCCCCTGTAATGTGCAGAATGATGAACAGGTACAGTCTACGTTTGACGCTGTTAAAGATAAATGGGGACAGCTAGACATCCTGGTCCACTGTTTAGCATTTGCTAATCGCGATGATCTCACCGGGGAGTTTAGCAACACCTCTCGTCAGGGATTTCAAACAGCGCTCGATATTAGTGCCTATTCTTTGGTCAAGCTCGCTCAGCAGGCCAAACCCTTGATGACTGAAAGCGGTAGCATCGTCACCCTGACCTATTTAGGGGGTGTTCGCGTTGTTCCCAACTACAATGTTATGGGGATTGCTAAAGCTGCACTAGAAATGAACGTTCGCTATTTAGCTGCAGAGCTAGGTCCAAACAACATTCGAGTCAACGGCATCTCGGCTGGCCCCATTCGCACTCTGGCCTCCTCGGCAGTAGGCGGAATTCTCGATATGATTCACCATGTAGAAGAGGTGGCTCCCCTGCGCCGCACCGTTACTCAATCAGAAGTTGGGAACGCAGCTACGTTTCTATGTAGCGACTTGGCATCAGGCATAACGGGGCAAATTCTGTATGTTGACTCCGGCTATGAGATCATGGGAATGTAGCTGCCCTGTCAGTCGTTGGTTTCCTCATAATTAATCTATATTTTCCATGGCAAACTGGCTTGAACACAGCGTTTATGTTGATGTAGAAGCGCCTATCGAATTGGTTTGGTCTCTGTGGTCAGATCTCGAACAGATGCCTCAATGGATGAAATGGATTGATTCGGTAGAACTCCTAGAGGATCAGCCCGATATGTCTCGTTGGAAGCTGGCCTCTGGTGTTTGGGAGTTTACGTGGCTATCCCGTACGGTAAAGGTGGTGTCCCATCAAATTTTGCAATGGGAATCGGTGGATGGGTTGCCCAATCGTGGAGCTATTCGGTTTTACGGTCACCATAATGGTAATAGTACAGTCAAGATGACCCTTGCCTACTCAGTGCCAAATGTGTTGGCCCGGTTTATGGAAAATGGCTGGCTTCGTAAGATTGTGGACTCCACTTTGCAGGCCGATTTAGAACGGTTCCGGCAAAAGGCCGAAAAGTTGTCTAAAGCTGGCTAGGGAGCGATTTCTTTTCAATTTGGTGGCACGATGAGCTTCGACATACAGCGAGCGGAGGCTTGTTTGCAGTCTCTAGACCTGGTCACCTTGTTTCGGGATGTGCTGGGGTGGATGGCTCCGGATGATAGGCGTGCGATCGCAATGAGAGCCTCTAACCAACCCTACCGTGCAGCCTGCGTTGCCCAGCGAGGGCGCACCAAAATTTGGGAGATTAAACTAACTACCCCTACAGCCCTGAATGTCAAGCTAAAAGCTAAACTGTACCGGTCTATCCACAAAAAGTTTCCGCGCCCTCTGATCGTGTTCACCGACCGCCAGCGGTGTCGCAGTCTTTGGTATTGGCAGAGCAACTCTGATGTGGCCCAGTCGCTGGTGTTTATCCCTCAGCAGCCCCTGGCAGGTTGGTACCCTCGTCTAGAGTATTTAGCAAACTACAATCCGGCTGCAGACGGGTTAGACCTACAGCCGAGAGCCCTCCATTTTGCTGAGTTTACCCAGCAGCTGCGTCGGCAGCTGACCCAGCTGAGTGAGCGCATCATCGGTATTAGCTGCGCTAGCGACCGACGCTGGTATGCGGCTGTGCTCATACACCGTTTGATCGTTGTTTACATGCTGCAGCAGCGGGGGCTACTGGATGGCGACGTTTGGTATTTACACAATCAGCTAGGGCGCAGTCAGCAGCGCCAGCCAGATACCTTTTTTCGTCAGGTGCTGCGACCTCTTTTTACTGAGGGATTTTCATTGCCCGCATTAGAACGTCCGCGACGGATGCAATGGGCAGGCCAGCTTCCCTACCTAGGGGACATCTTTTATACCCATTCTCTAGAGCAGCAGTATTCTGATGTGGACATTGGTGATGCCACTTTTGAAGCACTTTTAATTTGGTTTGAGTCACCTCTGTGGCAGCAAGTTAGCAATAGCTGGCAGGCAAACACAGTTGGGCTAGCATTTGAACAAATCTTGACCCAGACCCCCATTGAGGAAGCCACAGAGGCCTCTGGCTTTTGCTGTGAGCTAGTGCTGAATCAGTTTATGCTGCGTCACCTTGGGTTTGAGCCAGAACCCACATCTCCTGACTTTTGGGATATTTTATTTTGGGGACAGACAACCTATCTACGCCGGCTGGTGCAAACCGTCTTGCCGCAATTTTCGGTGCTCGATCCAGCATGTGGAGCCGGAACCTTACTAACTGCTCTGCAGCATCGATTAGTTGATATTTACAGTGCCCTCATCGGTCAACTAAACCACTATCCAGACTGTCAGCTCAATATTTGGATAAAAGGATTACAGACCGAGCATCCATCGCTCTTGCAAACAATTTATCGCCGGATTTTTAGACACGGTCTCTACGGTGTTGATATCAATCCAATGATTGTTGATATCGCACGATTACAGCTACTTTTGGGATTAGTGGCAGTTGCCCAGCAGCCCCAAGATGTAGAGCCATTACCCAGTGTTGATTTTAATGTTGTGTTGGGTAATAGTCTGGTGGGTTTTATTCGTGTTGATGAGGCTGGGTTTGATCGATTAAGGGCATCCGAGATTTTGCTGCAGGGCAATTTATTGCAACCCTTAACCGCTCAAAACTATCGGGCAATCCTATCAGAAAAAAATATCGCCCTCGAACATTACCGTTCTCAATCTTCTGTGCTGGAGGAGCTACGTCAAAATATTCCCCACTATGCCCAGCTCGAATTTTTTAGAGACCAAATTAATCATCTAGATAAAAAAGCCCAAGCCAAACTCAACGAACTCCTGCTGACCGAATTTAGTCAAACTCTAGGCATCCAATTTAAGGAATCACAGCTGGCTAAAGCGCCTCAAAGACGGTTATTGCAAATGGAGGATTTAGCGGATTTACACCCTTTCCATTGGGGGTACCACTTTAGCGAAGTTTTAGAGCACTCCGGTGGGTTCAATATCATCGTGTCTAAACTTCCCCGAGGGGCATTTCGACCGACAGCCCAAGAATTTGTTCAAAAATTTTCTGATTTGGCAAGTCGTAAACAGATCGACCTGCGCACATTTAAAACAGCGAAGCGTTCATTACTCAACGCCGATGCTGAAATTGCCGATGCTTGGTTGTCTTATCAGAGTCAGTATTCGTTGGTAACAGATTACTGTTATCGCTCCCCTCAATATGACTACCAGAGCCCTTTACTCAAGGGGAAGCGGCAACGAACACAGCTACGTCGTCACTGGCTTTTTGTAGAACGCTGTTTTCATCTACTAGCACCCCAGGGTGTCTGCGGATTAGTGACTTCCACTGACATTAGAGAGAGCCCTCGTGGAGTGGCGCTTCGCAGCCTGCTCGAAAATCAAACGGATGGTGGATTATTTGTAGGGCTACCTGGACGCCCATCTGACCAATGCTTTCTTGTCTTTCGCAGAAAGCCGATTTAAGAGAATAAGCCGCTCTAGAGCGCGCCGTACATAGCTAAAAATTAGCAATGCCAAACTCGCTTCTCGCCTACGTTGAATAATCCATAGTCAGTGCAAGGTCTTTTTCTAGAGTTAAACAGTTACGGCCATCCCCAACCCTTAGCTGATAATCAACCCGATCCATAAGCTGATTCAAAATTAGCCAACCATAGCCACCTTCTTGGGGAGCACTAGGATTGGGCGTACGATAGCTGCGGATATCAAACCCGTGCCCTTCATCCCAAACCTCTAGAGAAAGAAAACTACCCTCGACCCCAAGACGCAGCACCACTGGAATATCAGGGCGATCTTGGTGGGCATGGCGGACTACGTTGGAATAAACTTCCACAATTACCAGCCTTAATCGGCTTTCGACTTTTTTCCAATCGAGGTCTGTGTTGTTACCGATTTCAGCTTTAAGTGAACTGAGCAGCCAATCTTCCACTACAGCTAAAAATTTCAAATCACTGGGGATAGCAAGTTCGGTTTTCATCGATTAGAATGCCACCTCCAAAGACAGAATAGTTTGATCATCATGCTGCTCATCGACTTTGGTATTCAGCCGATCTAGCAAATGCTCAAGTATTAAGCCAGTGGTTTGCTCTAGGAGTAGCTGCCATAGGCCGCCCTGGTTCAGCATGGTCTCTTGACCGTCGACGGTAACGAATGCTTCGGTAATACCATCGCTGGTTAACAGTAGGGCATCTCCTTCGTTTAAATTCAATCGCCCCGGTTTCGCCTGCCACCTTGGCAAGATGCCTAGAGGAACATTTTGACCTTCTTTTAGATATGTGGGTTGTAGGGGTGCTCCTGTATCTTGCATGAGTCTTTTTTGAGACCACACCATCGGGTAAAGGTGGCCAGCGTTGGCGTAGGCTAGCTCTTTGGTCTCTGGGGTGTATCTCACCAGCACCATGGTGATCATGTGTTCGTTGTTTACAAGATCAGCATTTAATGCCCGATTTAAGTTTTCCATGACGATTTCCGGACCAGGGGGTTGGCTGACCGAAAGTTCTCGTCGCAGCAGAGAAATTGCACTGGCCATAAACAAGGCGGCCGGTACCCCCTTACCAGAAACATCCCCCACCGCTAACCAAATATCACCCTGAGGGTGGATAACCACCTCGTAGAAGTCGCCACCCACTGCTCTGGCTGCTTGACATTTTGCTTGAATCTTAATGCCGGGCACGTCAGGCCAAACTTGATGCAGTAACTTATGCTGAATTTGTCGTGCTACCTCCAGTTCGGCCCGCATCCGGTCGGTTTGTCGCTGAATGTGGTGATGTAGTTTGGCCTGAGAGATGGCCATCACTACCTGTTCAGCAATATTGCCAAATAGAGTGACAGTGTTACGATCCCATGTATTCGCTTTCTGATAGAGCGCAATGGAAGCCAGTGGTTGGTCGCGGTACGTAAACTTGGTTGCTAAGCGGGTGAGAGAGCTGTCGCCATAGGGAAATTTGTCTAGCACTAGCTCTTGGCAAGGAGCACCAGCATCCGCCAAAGCAGACACTGATTCCCCTGACTTGGAATAGCTGACAGGCTGTGGCAGCTGTCCTAATTCGACTGAGTCAGCCGGATATAGAACAGCGTAATCGGCTTCAAAGGCTTCTCCTAATGCTTTTACAACTGTCTGTAACGTATTGGCATAGTCCAATGATTGGCGAATCGTGGTGGTGATTGAGTTGTAGAGGGATTCTTTCTTAAGTGATTCTGATAGGGCGTTGGTACGCTGCTTGAGAACTCGGTAAGTTTTGGCCGCTTCGTCAACAACCTGACGCAGTTCCTGCGGTTTCCAGGGTTTGGTGATGTATTTGAAGACCTTACCTGAGTTGATTGCATCTACTAGGTCTTCGACATCAGTGTAGCCAGTAAGCACAATACGGATGGTGTCAGGATAGCTTTCGGTGGTAAGACTCAAAAACTCTGTGCCGTTCATCTTGGGCATCCGCTGGTCGGAGATGATGATGGCCATCTCGCCATTTTTCTGCAGACACTCTAGGGCTTCTTGACCACTGCTGGCTCTATAAACGCGGTAGCTGCGTCTAAAAGTGCGATGCAGCAGCTCTAGGTTATCGAGTTCATCATCGACGACTAGAAGTTTCAGCTGTTCCTGAGCGGTGGGACTCATATCATCTTGCGGGCTATCTGATTCTTGGGGCATATTGAGGCAAACCTTAGGGAAATCATCACCGAATTCATCCATATTTACCAGTCAATATTAGTGTGCCCAGGGAGGTACTTAGGAGACTGGCGTTATTGCAATCAAATTTGATGCATTTCTAAGGGATTAACGATAGACGCTGGGGCAGCTTTGAACTATGGTCTACCTAGAAAAATTCGTCAGTCCTTAAAGAAATTATGGCTACCCTCCATTCCACTTTTCTAAGATTTTCTGCGGTTCTGTCTGCGGTGGTTGCTCTATGGAATGGAGGAGACTTGCAAGCAGCTGTACATGATGATGTGGCAGCGGGATTATCTCGGCTAGATTATGCTGTTTGCCATCAGCAATGGGAGCAGGCAATTGCGGTTACTAGTGGATTAATGGCATCTCCCCATATTTCCAGTGACTATCGTCAGACATTACTAGGCTTTAGACAGCAGCTGCAGACATGGCGTGTCAGTGCAACACCGCCAAGCTCTCAGGCTAGCTGCGATCGCGCATTGCCCCTGTTGCTAACCCTAGCCGAACCTGACGCACCCCAACCACAGCCCCTCGATTGGAACAGCGCCCTAGCCTCATTTCGCAGTGTGCGGCCAATTATTCAGCTAGACGATGGATTTGAGCCAACCGACAACATTATTCCCCAAGAACTCACTGACAGCAGTCCAGAAATTTTGACAAGCTTTGCCACCCCTATCGATACAACGGATGGATTTAGTGTGGTCGGCGGCACCCTTGCGCGTAACCAACAGGTGTTTAGTTTTTTAGCCCGGCTTGGCGATCAAGTTTCACTAGAGGCGGAGGTCACTCGGTCCAACGGTCCCGGTGCTCCCCAGCTATGGCTATTTGACCAGCGCGGACAGTTGCTAGCCCAAAGTGACAACGACAGTTTTCAAGCCTTAATCCCAGCTGTGGCTGCTCCTCAAACAGATGTCTATTTTGCAGCCCTTGTTCCCCAAGGCAGCACCCCCATATTAGATACCCAGGGGCAGATTGTAGACTGGCAACTATCTGATGGCGCTGGATTTGACTACACACTTACGTTGACCGGGGTGACCCCCTATCAGGTTTTAGTGCCCTAAATGCGCTCGGCCACGCGCAACTTCGCTGACCGAGCCCGAGGATTGAGCCGAATTTCATCATCGCTGGCAATAATTGGTTTTTTGGTTAAAACCTTGAGCTGCTCGTGGCCCCGTAGCCCATGCTTAACTCGTCGGTCTTCAAGGCTATGAAAGCTAATGATGGCTAATCTTCCACCTGGCTTAAGCCAGCCAGGAGCAACTTCAATCAGGGTTTCAAGCACCTCTAACTCCCGGTTAACCGCAATGCGTAGAGCCTGAAAAACCCTAGTGGCTGGATGAATGCGACCATGACGATATTTACCTGGCACGCTAGCTGCGATCGCATTGGCCAGCGCCGTTGTTGTTTGAAAGGGTCGACGGTCGACAATCTGACGGGCAATACGACGGGAGAGGCGCTCTTCACCATAGTGATAAAAAATGTCGGCCAGTTCGCGCTCTGAACGATGGTTGACCAAATCAGCAGCGGTGATTGTCTGACTTGGATTCATCCGCATGTCCAAGGCCCCCTCATGTCGGAAGCTAAAGCCTCGTTCAGGGCGGTCTAGTTGAGGAGAGCTCACCCCCAAGTCTGCCAGCACACCATCAAATCCTGGGATAGAGTCGGCAAAGTCGGCAAAATTACCCTGCCAAAACGTAACCCTATCTCCAAACTCTGCCAAATTCTGCTGAGCGGCTTTAAGAGCCATGGGATCTTGATCTATTGCCGTTAAATAAATGCTGTCTGCAGATTCTAGAATGAGTCGACTGTGGCCACCGCCCCCCACAGTGGCATCGAGATAGTGGCCGTTGGGCTTTGGTAATAGACCAGCGATAACTTCTTGAGCTAATACCGGCTGATGGTTAAAAGCAGGGGCCGCATCGGACCTATTGTCAGCGCTAGCATTCTTCACAAGGCACCTCGCTAAGTCGAAACCGCATCATACCTTAGTTATCTTTTATTCCAGCTTTCAGCGAAGAATCTTGCTAAAGTAAATCAAAGAATAATATGGCATAGATTCTATGACACGGCTCGAAACCAGAACAGAGCCCATGGTAATCAACATGGGACCTCACCACCCCTCTATGCACGGTGTGTTGCGACTCATCGTTACCCTTGATGGTGAGGATGTAATTGACTGTGAGCCCGTGATTGGCTACCTCCATCGCGGCATGGAAAAAATTGCCGAGAGCCGCACAAATGTTATGTTTGTGCCCTACGTTAGCCGGTGGGACTATGCAGCTGGCATGTTTAACGAGGCAATCACTGTAAACGCTCCGGAAAAACTGGCTGATATTGAAGTACCGAAGCGGGCCAGCTACATTCGGGTGATTATGCTCGAGTTAAACCGAATTGCTAATCACCTGCTGTGGTTGGGGCCCTTTTTAGCCGATGTCGGTGCTCAAACACCATTCTTCTACATCTTCCGTGAGCGAGAACTGATCTATGACCTGTGGGAAGCTGCAACAGGTGCCAGATTGATCAATAACAACTACTTTCGCATTGGTGGTGTAGCCGCTGATTTACCCTACGGCTGGGTTGATAAGTGTGAAGACTTCTGCGATTACTTTTTACCTAAAGTTGACGAGTACGAAAAGCTCATTACCAATAACCCGATTTTCCGTCGCCGTGTAGAGGGTGTGGGTACGATTACGCGTGAAGACGCTATCAACTGGGGTCTCTCAGGCCCCATGCTGAGAGGTTCGGGCGTCAAGTGGGACCTGCGAAAAGTCGATCACTATGAGTGCTACGACGACTTCGATTGGGATGTGCAATGGGAGACCGCCGGAGATTGTTTTGCCCGCTATGTTATCCGAGTGCGGGAAATGCGGGAGTCGGTAAAGATTATTCGCCAAGCCATCAAAGGATTACCCGGCGGCCCCTACGAGAATCTTGAAGCAAAGCGCATGTCAGAAGGACCAAAGTCTGAGTGGAATGGCTTTGACTATCAGTTTATTGGCAAGAAAATTGCTCCGACTTTTAAGATTCCAGCTGGTGAACACTATGTGCGGCTTGAAAGCGGTAAAGGTGAGCTAGGTATATTTATTGTCGGTGATGATAATATCTATCCCTGGCGTTGGAAGATTCGCGCTCCTGACTTTAACAACCTTCAGATTTTGCCCAAGCTGCTGCGGGGCGTAAAGCTCGCTGACATCATGGCAATTCTAGGGAGTATTGATGTGATTATGGGCTCAGTTGACCGTTAAGCGGTCACCCCAAAGTGGAGCCCGGAAATTTAACCTGTGGGGTGCTGTATTAACGGCATCCCATTTTTGGTATTTGCGTTTATTTCGAACTGCTTGAGTCGTCATCAATGTTGCAGTCAGTCACCTGGTTGACTGAATTGATGTAGCCTTCATGGGCTGTGGAGCCATCGGGAAACGTGACAAACGCCATATCGGCTTGGTCAAAGCGAGTCGTTGCAGTGATGGCGTTATACATATCGGCGTAGCGCATGTAAGCCTGGCTAAAATCAGCCCCGCTCATGTCCGCTGCCCGCAGGATTGTGCCGTATAGACTAGCGTTCTGAAAGTTACTGTTAACTAGCCGGGCTGCACAAAGATTGGCATCCCGGAGTTCGGCATTGGTTAGATCAGCTCTCTCAAGGTTGCTATACTCTAAGCTCCCCTGCAGGATTTTGGCATTACGCATATTGGCTTGCACCAAACTTGCTTCTTCTAAATCGGCCCCGCGCATGTTGCTATAGCTAAAATCCGCTTCATCTAATTTAGCTTCACGAAAAATAGTGTTAATCAAGAGACTATTGTTAAAGTTAGCCCCGCGCAGGTCAGAGCCAAAAAAGTTGGCTCGACTTAAATCTTGATTACTAAAGTCTTTCCCACGTAGATCGCAGCTAACACAGGTATAGTTTGGCTGCTGTGGATCGGTCATAGCAGCCAGTGAGTTAC
This sequence comes from Cyanobacteria bacterium P01_H01_bin.21, assembly GCA_038748405.1. GTDB lineage: Bacteria > Cyanobacteriota > Cyanobacteriia > Phormidesmidales > Phormidesmidaceae > Leptothoe. The sequence continues at coordinate 163,738 of JBCDIX010000001.1, forward strand.
CTTCTTGAGTAACGGCTGTTGCTGAATCGCTTGACCTAGAAAGTGCTTTGTTGACCTGCGGCAGTCGCACAAATAATGGGGTCATGGCAGCAGATAAAATTAACAGGGTAAGCAGAAGGTTAAGTTTCATAGGCCATGCACTGCCGATACAATAAAAAGTTATCTAAAAAGTTCGAAACTGTGGGCGTTGAGTAGACCCCAGAAGACGGATAAAACCTCTACTATTTATATCTGTCTTATTCCAATGGACGCACCACAGAACACTCAGTCCGTAGGGATAGGTCGTAACTATCAATAAAATCAACTTTTGTTGATAGTTAATTCATATGTTGGAATTGGAACCCTGAATTTTATCTATTACACCATCTAAGTCCATTATCCCGTTTAGGATGTTTGAAGATATAGGTGTATGTCCTGTGGCTTTCTCAAACGGCCTCCTGACGTTGGCAGTTTTGGCTGGATTGTTTAAGAAGGCCATCATAGATGGTAATTAAACCTTACGTTACTATTCACCGATTACAGATTGAATTCCATGGGCTCATCTCCCTTTCGTACTATATTCTTGCCGGCGTTAGTGTCATCGGGGTTGGTATTTGCCGTTGTTACCCTGCCGTTATCAGTGGCAAACTCGGTGCCTACCTGGGTCGCTCCTGGTCAAGCTAGGGGTGATTTAGTTAGTCCTCTAGATAACTCGGCCAAACCCGTTATTCGCTATATCGGTATTGCTATTCTTGGCAGTGTTGCAACTGGCATGATCACCGCCGATGTGCTGCGGCGTATCTATCGGCGTCAGCGGGCCTTGTCTGTCCTACCTGAGTCTTTTGATGTCGTCACAGCCAACTATGACGACCAATCCTTTGATAGTTTTGATGACCAGCTGCCCACTTCCATGGGACAGTTCCCCACTTCTATGGGATTAGGGGGGGTAACAACACTCAACGGTCAACGTTTATTGGCCACAAATCTGGCCCCTGGTCAAACTGTCGTCCACTTTAGAGGGTATACCCAAAATGGAAGTGTAGATGGTTTGGAGTTGACACCGATAGCTTTGGACGAGCTGATGCAGCTGGGGGCCGATTCGCCATCAGTGGATATTCCTGTCCTGAAGTTTTTAGATCAGGTGGAACCGGCTCACTTAGATACCGGTGATGCCATGGTATTTGGTGTGCGCTATCAGAATAAGTACTACTGTTTATGGCGCAGCACATTGGAGCGTGACGAAGTCATGGGGTGGGCAAGGCGACTGATTAGACAGCATCGGGATGTGATTGTGACACAAAATGATGATGCACAGTATTCACTGTGGTATGTTCCACCCAAGCATCTTCGATAAGGCTAGACAAAAATAAGTTAGCTAGATTTAGATAGTCAATTAGCTAGCGATCCGTTAGTTTTTATATTTACTATTTTGTTTTTTATTAATGTATGAAATATGGCTGACTTATCCTCTCAGGTAGCTGCTGCCTATGCCGGAGGACGGCGAGATTTTAGCTATTGTCAGATGCAGGCTATTCGCATGTCTCAGTATGTGTTGACTGGGATTGATCTATGGGGATGTAATTTAGCCGATGCTCATCTGGCCGATGTGGATTTTAGTGGGAGTAATCTACGGGGTGCGGATCTGCGACGAGCAAATCTGCGGCGAGCAAACTTTCAAGGTGCTGACCTGCGAGGGGCTCGTCTAAAGGATGCTCAGGTTGAAGAGGCTAATTTTCAGGATGCGATCGCAAATTACCAGACACAGTTTCCTGAAGATTTTGATCCGCTCCAGTCCGGTGTGCATTCCCTAGGCCCTAAGGCCACACTGATTGACTGCAATCTCAGCAATCGTGATCTAGGGGGGATTGATCTCAGCAGCAGTGATTTAGCTGGAGCACAGCTGACAAAAACCAATTTGTTGGGGGCTTGGTTGGTCCGTGCACAATTGACCGAAGCCAACCTCAGCGAAGCCAACCTAAACTCCAGCAACCTGGCGAATGCTAACTTACAGCGGGCTAAATTGAAGGCCACTAACTTTACCCGAGCCAATCTATCAAAGGCAATTTTGTTTGGTGCAGATTTAAGTAAAACAAATCTCCAAGACACCTGTTTATCAGGTGCTGTGTGCAACTCTGCGACTCAATGGCCTGAAGATTTTGATTGGGAGTGGGCTGGTGTTTACTGCTTAGGCCCCAATCAATCCCTATGGGCGGCTGATTTAAGCAACCTGGTGCTGACTGGCGTAGATCTGAGCGGTGCAAATTTAGTGGGTGTAAACCTTACCGGGACTGATCTATGGGGCGCCAATTTACAAGGATGTGACTTACGAGACGCCTGTTTAACCGGAGCCAACTTGTGGGGAGCCAACCTTGTCGATGCCGATCTGACTGGAGCAGAGATCGATAGCGCTAATTTAGAAGCCGCTATGCTTGCCTAGCGGCTTCCCTCGCTTAAAAATTAAGCCCTAGTACAAAAACTCTTGAGGTTCTGGTGGGCGATTTGTCTGTCTTTCTTCAGGAAATTCGACCTGATAAGGCATTGGCGGTTCTTCAATCAAGATGTGTCGCGTTCCCCAACCATCGTTGTAGGGTTGAATGCGCTCACCTACCCGAGTGTCAACAGGCATTGTCATCGACTTTTGCATCTCTAGATAGCGTCGACCGTCGATGGTTGTTTGTAACAATTCAGAGGACATCTTTAGCCCTTGCTGGGCAAGGATTCGCTCTAGTGTGGTGAGCTGGTCTGAGGGTGTGTAAGTAGCCATAACAACAACCGTATCAAGCGGCTCTACTTCTAACTCTAGTTCTGATTGATCAAGCTGCCACGCCTCTTTTCTAGTGCCATCAGCGGCTAATTGTTTTAATGTAAGTTCTCCTTGCCAGCGCCCATCCTGCACTCTGACAACCTGATAATCCAACACTGAATAGGTTGGTATTACCTCCATTTCCTCGCTGTTACCGTCAGTTGGCACCAGCTGTCGCATTGCTAACACATTGAGTTCTGTTTGATTTGGGAAATTTGCTGTTCCCTCCAACACATAGGTGTAATTATCGCTTCCTGGCTCCACTGAGAAATCCATTTCAGCGACAGGTAGGCGATTGATTAAAACAGGATTATTAGAAGTTTGGATCGCAAACCCACAGCTACCCAACAGACTGCCTAGCCCCCCCAGAAGACAGATCTTAAAACTGCGGAGACGAGATTGCTTAATTGGGCTGGCAGACATGACAGATAATAATAAGAGACTGTTTAATGGATCTGAGCTGTTCATCTATTGCGACTACAGCGCCTTTGCAGGTATCTTAAAAACTAACGTAGCTCACCACGTCAATTTTAAGTTAACGCTATAACAAGCGAGTACGACAGATCCAGCGGTCTAACAGGAAAGAATTTAACGCTATTTCAAATACGATTAGATTTGATGAGTGATTTAAATAGCCACTATCCTCTCTATTTAGAAAATCTCTTTTTTTGAAAATCACTAATTTGGTGAAAAAACTTCAGAACAAGATATTTTTTATTGATTACACTCAAAGGTTTTTACTAAAAAAATATAGAAAACTTAGAATCTTTAATATCTGCTTTATGGGCAAACTGACACGCTGTACGTCAGTATAGGCAGTCGCTAGCGTGTATAAACTCTAAACTCTGAAAACCGAATATTTACATGGATTACGTGTAACTTGATCTAAGTTTGCCGGATTAGGCTAATTAACCTTTGATAGTTGAAGTTGGAAGCTTATAGAAAGCTATCTAGCGTACTATTCCTTAACCAAAATAACACTGACCTTTATATATATGGCTCAGGGTGAAGACAAAATCTATGTGTAAATCAATAAGCTAGGCAGAAAATCCTTGCAAAGTACTTCTTAGCTCGGTAAGACTTGGTTCAAGCTCTGCTAAGGGGTCATCAGGATTTTTGCATGCTCAAAAAAAGACCAGAAAGCCAACATTTGACTATTTTGACCTAGGTGATGTATCTGGGGGGAGTGCTTACAGCAGTGTTTTTAAGGGTAATTAGAAAACGTCTATTTATCTCGCTATTTTTATCTGTTCTGTTATCTGTGACAACATTAGGCCCTAGTATGGCGCAGGTGACGTCCTCGCCAGGGGCTGCAGATAATCCACTAGAGGCCGGTACTGCGAACGATCGCCGTAATCTTGATGAGGATGGGGCCACCGTAGGACGCGATCTTCTTCAAGATGCTCAAGCGGCCGAACTAGAGCAGGACGCGGATAATCAATATATTCTTGAATTTAACCGCAGCCCTGTTGTTGGTACTCGGCTGCGTCTAGAAGGAATTTATAACGAATCTCGGTTGAGATTTACACGACCACGCAACTGGTCCGTTAAATCGGTCAAAATTCTGTTGCGCTATCGCCATTCTGGTGCGCTTTATGCCACCCGCTCCAATCTCAATGTCATTGTCAATGACAACAATGTGGGTAGCGTGCCACTCAATCTAAAGCAGGGCGATACTGGCACCATTGTTTTTGATATTCCTACCCGTATTCTTAAGGACTACAACGAGCTAATTATTGCGGGTTTACAAAATAATTCACCGACGTGCACTCAAGACCCGTTTGACCCATCTCTTTGGACAGAGATATTACCAGATTCTAAGCTGGTATTTAACTATGATGCTGAACCTTTCCAGCTAGATTTTAATAGTTATCCTTACCCACTCATTGACTTACTCAGTCTAGAAACAAATCACATCGATTACGTCACACCTACTGAGCAAGACCAATCCTGGCTGACGGCCATTGCTCGGCTGCAAACGTCACTGGGACGCATTGCTGATTATCGCCCCTTAGAAACAGATTTGGTTGAATCTTTGGATACGGTGGCCGATGGCAATCGAGTGGTCGTCGTAGGCACGCCAGAACAACAGCCTGCACTGGAGGGTTTAGATCTGCCACTGGAGATCAAAAATGAGCGCTGGTTAGATGACAATCAGACGTTAATCCCCTCAGACACCGGCATTTTAATGTGGACGGTACTAGAAGATAAGCAGTCTCCTGTGCTGGTTGCGACCGGTAATGGTCCAGTGGCTGTGGCCAAGGCTGTTCAGTTCTTGACTCAGTCTCAGGATCGTAAAATCGGTGCGGGCCGGGTTGTCTTGGTCAATGACGTAGAAGCCATCGAATCGCCTGATGTTCGGGACTGGCCCCGCTACTTACCCATATCAGATAACTTTGAACTGAGTGACCTGAAAGGATTTAACGACGAACCCCTTGAGGATGTGGTCATTCGAGGTGCCCATGCCCCCCCGTTTGAGTTTGACTTTAAGGGGTTGCCGGATGATCGGTTTTTGCCGGGTAATGTCATGACCCTGCGCTATTCCTATGGGCCTCAGGTCAACCCCCTCACATCGCTTGTGGAAGTTCAGTTGGACGGTATTACGGTCGCTGGTCGCCGGCTTGACTCAATCGACGGTAAGCGTCGAGCCACTCTAAAAGTGGAGCTGCCGGAACAACACATTACACCTCAGTCACGGCTGAAAGTGTATCTAAGATTTGACCCACGAGAGCGACGCTCCTGTAGCCGAGTGACCGATCACCAGCTTTGGGGCACCATCCATAGCGACAGTGGCTTTAATTTGAATCGTCAACAGGTGGCTAAACTGCCGGATCTCAATCTGCTTAAAGCTGGCTATCCGTTTGCATCACCCCAAGATTTGTCTCGTACGGCTATTGTTATGCCCAATCAGCCCACCATGACAGAACTATCGGTCATGCTTGAGCTTAGCGAGCGTCTGGGGCGCCTCAGCCGTTCAGAAGCTGTACAGCTAGAGGTCTATCCAGTTAGCCAGCTAACACCAGAAGTGCAGGAATCGCAGCACTTAGTTGCCATTGGGTTGCGATCTCAGTTTCCCCTAGTTGAGGCCCTAGATGCCTCTGAGTTTAATCTCAAAGAAGATACGCGTCAGTGGGGCGACAGCCAGGTGCAGACATTGCCAGACGCCGAAGGTGTTTTCCAGCAGCAGTTGTCTCCGTGGAACGACGGTCGAGTGTTGCTGACAATGACGGCTCAAAACGACTCTGGATTAAAGCAGCTGCATGACTTGCTAGAACTTGATTCACTGTTCTATCAGCTGCAGGGCGATACTGCCTTAATCAGTGCCAATGATGAAACGCCCTCTCCCTATGATGAGAATGCTTACAATCTAGAATTTCTCCAACGCTCGGCCCAACAAGACGTTCAAGAGGAAAGTACATTTCAGAGAGCGATCACAGTGATTCAGGGTAACTGGTTTTTGTTAATCCCCGGCATTATCGTGCTGTCACTGTTCCTCTATGGAGTTGTTCAAGCCTATTTGAAACGCAATGATGCAATGGCTGCTACACCAGGGGTTATGGCCGATTCATCTGCGCCGGGAGAACTATAATCATGGCTGAACAACGCATATTCGGTACCCACCGCTTAAAAGATTTTAGGCAGGTAGTTGCCAACTATCTATCCACCAGAATTCGGCCTCTGCTGATTGAGCTGCTGATCATTACACTGCCCGCCTGGTTTGACCGTAGTTTGCGGTGGCTCAATAAGCAACAGCTATTGATTTTAGCGCTGTGTCTGACGACATTTGCTTGGCCGATTATGACGGCGAGGCCAACCATCTTACAGCAAGGTTTGGTGGCACTAGCCTTGCTGGGCGTTGGGCAGGTGCTGTTGCGATTAGAAGATCGACAAACCAGTCAGCGAGTCAGTGAATATTTGCACTTGCTGCTGATGGCCGTAAGTACAATTACGACTCTGCGTTATTTGTACTACCGGTCAAACTACACGCTCAACGTAGACTCATGGCTGGATGGATTTTTTTCAATCTTGCTATTTGTCGCAGAGCTGTATGCCATTGCTACGCTGCTTCTTTCCTTCTTTCAGACCTTACGAATTCGCGATCGCAAATCCATTCCCCTAGACCAGTGGCCCCAAGAGAGTTGGCCAAACGTAGACATCTATATTCCGACATACAACGAGGATGTCTCCATTGTCCGCAAAACGGTATTAGGGGCGCTCAATATCGATTATCCAGCAGATAAAAAAGTTGTCTATGTATTAGACGATGGTCGAGCTGAGAAATACAAAGAGCGCCGGGAGAACCTGAGGGCGATGTGTGCAGAACTCGGGTGTACAATGCTCACCCGTGATAATAATGAGCACGCTAAGGCCGGCAACATTAACACTGCATTGGATAAAACCGATGGTCAACTGGTACTTATCCTCGATTGTGACCACATACCAGTACGTGGGTTTCTACAAGAGACTGTTGGTTTTTTCTTTGATAAAAAAGTTGCCCTGGTGCAAACACCTCACTGGTTTTACAATCCCGATCCATTTGAGCGAAATCTGTTGACCCAAGGTCAGATTCCAGTCGGTAACGAGCTATTTTATAAGGTTCTGCAAAAAGGGAACGATTTTTGGAATGCGGCCTTTTTCTGTGGCTCTGCTGCAGTGATTCGTCGTAAGTATCTGGTTGATATTGGCGGTATTGCCACCGAAACCGTTACCGAAGACTGCCATACCTCACTGCGACTACACTCTCTTGGCTACCGCACTGTCTACTATGACAAAATCATGGTGGCGGGTCTGGCCCCTGAGAAATTTTCTTCATACGTGGGGCAGCAGGTTCGCTGGGCTAGGGGGATGGCTCAGATTCTAAGGATTGAAAACCCCCTGTTTAATCGCAAACTCAATCTGCGGCTGTCACAGCGACTCTGTTACTTTAGCGCGACCTCGCACTTCTTTTTTGGCTTTCCTCGGCTAATGTATGCAATTGCTCCAAACCTGTTTTTACTGTTTGGTATTAACCCTGTGAAAGGTTTGGGTGTCGAGACATTATTTTATGCATTGCCGCACATTGTGCTATCCATGCATGCAAATCATATTGCCTATAAACATGTGCGATTCTCTTTTTGGAATGAGATTTATGAATTTGCCATGTCATTCCAGGCAGGTATTGTGACATTGCTGGCGTTAATTAATCCAAATCTAGGCTCCTTTAACGTTACTGATAAGGGCGTCTCAGTGGAATCCCGTAGCTTTGATATTGACAGTGTTCGTTACCTAGTGGTTTTAGGCACCATTACCGGATCGTCTCTGCTGACTGTGCCTATCTGGTTGATTTTGAGCCCTTTAGATACTCAAGCGGTTCTCATCAATACCCTATGGTGTGTGTTTAACTTGATGCTTGTGCTAACAGCCTGTTTGGTGGCATTTGAGCAGCCTCAGCTCCGGCAGTCTCACCGGCTACCGCGCGAGCTGCTTGTGCGACTCTACAGCGATGACGGTCAAATTTGGGAAGGGACAACCATTGATGTAAGTGAAACAGGGGCCCAGGTTCTATTAGACATATGGCCTAATGTTTCTGACCAAGTGCAGCTAGAGATTTTTGGCGACTATGGAGCCATTGCATTACTAGATGCCACCATCATCAGAGCCACTGCAACAGATTCATTACAGACAAAGTTAGCGATTAACTTTGTGGATATGACTCAAACACAGCAGGACGATCTGGCCACTGTGATTTTCTCCGATGTGCGCAAATGGTACTCTCAGACCCGTGAAAACACGGACAATCCCTGGCGGTCACTTAGCTTTATCCTACTAAGTTTGAGACGAGCCTTCCAAGAGTTGCGTCCGGCCAATACCTTCAAAATGCGTAAGCAGGTAGAGGTAATGAGCGACCTGAGATGGAAAGGTTGGGGCAGCTATGTTCAAGCTGCCATGATTACTGAGCTAGGCTCTAGAGAGATGCGTCTGGAATTGCTGGGTGACGCGAGTACCGCTGCTATGGCGCTTCAAGACAACCTACCCTTGTTACATTTGCAGGTCTATCCTCAAGTGGACAATATTCATTCCTACGACTTAATGGCGCAGGTTGAACGCCTTGAGCTGGTTCCTAAGCTCTCCAGTGCCTACAGCAACACTGGGTCCAATGACTCTGTCGGAAATATGAGTCAACTATCAGACTATCGTGTAGCCCTGGAGCTGTCGTTTCCGATATCTCTCGATCAACAGCAGCAAAATCAAATTAAAACACTACTTAGACAGGTTGCTTAGGAAGCGCTATGTCAGTCATTTTTGGGTGAAAATCTAAATTCCTAAATAAATAAAATGCTGTTTTGGTAGTGGCTTATGGAGTTAAGTAAAGCGGGACTGATTACATTAGCCGTAACCCTTTATTGAGGCTTTTTTGGGAATACGTAGTTTCACTGGCATTCTCAAGCCAAATGTACATACTTACGGTGTTGCATATCCGACTAGGATTATCGTAGGTCGATTATTTCAGGGTGAATAAATTTTCGATGAATGTATCCTTTTAATAGCAATTCTCTCGAATATATGGTCCGGACTAGAGGGGCAAATGGGCGAATTTCTTCATTAGTGAAGAAGATGCATAAATTTATTTCTATTCCCGCATAAATCTATTTCCATAGGGAAGAAACCATTTGTATGGTTATTAAGTCGAGAATTTATATGTATCTGTGACCGTGTGTAATTGGACTATTTCCTATTGCTCGGGTCCAATTAACCCCAAAGGGTTTTGGCTTTTTGCTGTATCGTTAAACATTCAGTTATGAACAGTCGTTCGATTGTGGGTTATGGTGCAACCCAGAAGTTACATCCTCTAAGCTTTTTAGCTCAGCTGATTAGTCGTCAGGTGAGTGGTCACTTCAAGTTGTACTCGGGGACTAACTCATGGTCGCTTTTTTTGAACCAAGGCAAGCTTAATTTTGCGACTGATACAGATGCACCCTTTGACCGTCTGGATCGTCACCTTCAGGATTTGAGCAGCGAAGTTCCCAACCTGGTTGGTGCTGTGCGAGTTCAACTTCGTTTGATGTTTGAACAGTCACCCAAGCAGGCCCCGTTAACCCCTGATTACCAGGCGATTAGTTGGTTAGTCGAGCAGGCTCATCTAAGCCCAGAGCAAGCTACTAGCCTGATCCGCTCTATTGCGATTGAGGTGATAGAGTCCTTTCTGGGAGTACAGGAAGGTAGCTATGATCTGTTGGGGTTAGATGATATTGGTGAGTATCCAGTTCTATGTCAGCTAGATTTACGGCCCATCGTTGAAATTTGCCAGCGAAATCGACGCCAGAGCGTGCTGTCAGCCCCTGCGTCAGCTGAAGGTACCACATCTGTAGTGTCTCAATCAGTCCCCTTGGGCAATGCTTCGACGGTCACCGCTTTGGGTAAGCGTACTACAGAAGCTGAATCAAAATCTCAGCTAGGAAGGAACTCCACTGGTATCACTGCTCAGTCTAGAGATGGGGCTGGCATGGTAGCTTCGCCTGATGCTCGTAGAGCTGTTTATACGATCGCCTGCATTGATGATAGTCCAACCGTTTTGAATGCCATTCAAGAGTTCTTGAATGATAAAAGCTTAAACGTTGTACCTATCAGTGATCCAGTTAAGGCACTCATGCAGGTTATGCGGTGTCGGCCAGATTTAATCTTGCTGGATGTTACCATGCCCAATCTGGATGGCTATGAGCTATGCTCGCTTCTGCGCAGACATCCTAGCTTTAGGAATACACCGATTGTAATGGTGACAGGTAATACAGGCTTTATCGATAGAGCAAAAGCTAAGTTAGTTAGATCGTCTGGATATTTGACTAAGCCGTTTAGTCAGTCAGAGCTGTTGAAGATGGTATTTATGCATCTGCCGGCTGTTGGATCTCGATAGTTGTGGGTTCAATTAGCTTGTGCATTTTAAGATCTCAGGTTTAATGATAACTACTAGTCTGAACTGAGAAAAGTTGAACACACATTTCGGGGATTACACATAGACCATGACAGTTATTCAAACAGCTACGGTATTGATCGTTGAAGATACGCCCTCTGAGAGAGAGCTAATTAGTCACTATTTACAGGAGGAAGGCTATAGCGTTATTCATGCAGTATCTGCAAAAGAGGGATTGGACAAAGCCATCTCTAGTCGCCCTAGCGTCATTGTGACGGATGTTGTCATGCCTGGAATGAGCGGTTTTGAGCTATGTCGTAGCTTAAAGCGTGCGCCTGAAACTGAAAAGGTACCAGTCATTATCTGTTCGTCCAAGAATCAAGCGATTGATCGGCTTTGGGGAATGCGACAGGGGGCGGATGCTTATTTAACAAAGCCCTTTGAACGCGAAGAGCTATTAAGAGTCATTAAATCTGTCCTGTAAACTGTGCGATCGCATCTATGAGGTCACTATTTTGTCTGCTTTATCCTTAAAAAAAGACAGGCCCGCACTGGCAAAATCATTTCTAAAATTTCAGTTGGCCTCTAGCGTTGTGGCCATGCTGCCCGCTCGCACTGTTCAAGAAGCCGTCGTCCTACCAACACGACGGGTTATGGCCATGCCCAACATGCCGGCTGCACTGCTGGGTCTTGTCAATCGGCGTGGACGAGTATTCTGGGTCGCCAACTTAGTCCGTTTGTTGGGACTACCAGTGCCCGATCGACACAGCCAGCAGTACAACCTAGTTGTTGTACAAGGCCGCCAAACGCCTCTGGCATTGCAAGTGGAATCTATTGAAGGCATTGTCAGCTTTCCCCCTGAAGCGATTCATCCACCCCCGAATAATGTGAGTAACATCATCTTGCCGTATCTTACGGGCTGCGTTACCCACAATGATGAAACAATTTTTATACTTGACGTCGAATCTCTTCTACAGTCTTCGGTACTGCAGTCAAGCTAAGCCTTTCTGTCAATTGAAATAGCTAATAACTTATCTCTGTTCATTTATACTCACCTGTTCTAATCGCTCCACGATTTTTATTGAAACGCTATCTAAAGGAAAGTTCTCATGGCTATGGATGTTGGTGCAAACTCAAATGCTGAGCCCAAATCTGAGGTAAATGCAGTGGAGGGAACTCCTAACCAAGAAGGTACTTCTGAAAACAATCAAGCATTGGATGGTGTTGCGGTGAAATCTGTAGGTGATATTCAGAACGACAAAAATGGCTTTGGTAGTGCCAATGAGCAGGCGGCGAACTCAGAATTAGCCGCTCAGTTAGAAGAAATAGCTGCCGTTAATCGTCGAAAAGCTGCTAACCCAGCCTCGACCACCCCATCGGGCGACCCGCAGCTATCGTATCGGGGCTATACCCAAGGGGGGGAACGCTACGCCCCCGAGAACCTTACTGTTTCCCGTGGCGGTGGTCTACTGCAGTGGTTTTATGACTTACCCGTTAGCAGCAAGCAGCTGATTGGTTTGATTTCATCAGAGGTTATTTCAGTTATCGGTTTGGTCGGAGCTGGATCACTGCTTATTATTGGCGGGGCCCGTCAGCAGCTACTTAAGCAGGCAGAAGCCGAGCTAGCTGTTACCAACATTCAGTACAACATTAAAGTTGACCAAATGGGATTTGGTTTTCGTGGTCAGTCCGAAAATACAGCGATTGTTGGCTTAGCTGAGGCCGTCACAAGAAATGCTGAAGTATCCGCTAATCAACGGACTATAGTGCGTGAGATTTTACAGGGAGAAATTGACGCTCGAAATATTGAATACGCTACTCTTGTCGGCATTGATGGAAAGATTATAGTAAATGCCCAAACTGACCGTATCGGGGAGGACTTTGACCCCTACGGTTTAGTCTCTCGTGTAGTCTCTGAGCGCCAACAGTTGAAAGCTAACGGTCTAGTTGAGCGCAGTGAGCTGCAGCGCCAGGGTGTCGAGCTTTCAACTGATGGGGATAGCGGCCTGATTCGATATGTCGCCACTCCTGTATTTTCTCAAGATCAAACCGATCAGCTAGTTGGGGTTTTGATTGCTGGGGATGTTGTCAATGGCAAGACGGACATTGTTGAGAGCAGTGTGAGAGCTTTTGGTACTGGCTATGCAGCCGTCTATTTGGCCGATGCAAACGATAACTTTCAGCTAGCCATATCTGCGGATCTTGACGAAGGGGAAGAGGAGGTTGAAGTTGGCGAAGAGGTTTACGACGACAGGCTCATCACAAACGCCCTGCAAAATCAAGGTGAAGTGGTCTCACAACGTCTGGTCGAGCCTGACGGTGACGCCTACGCCATGTCTGCCCAAACCTTGAGCGACATTAATGGCGAGCCGATTGGAACTCTAATTCGTGGCACATCTGAAGCAAGACTTCAGCAGCTGATCAATCGCAGTCTAAAAATTCAGTTTCTAATTGCACTGCTGGCAATTTTGGCGGATATCTTGTTGGCTCAGCTATTAGGCCGTTCGATTGCAAGTCCCATTAAGCGACTGCAGCAGGCTACTGAGGCCTTTGCAGGGGGAGATCGTCAGGCGAGAGCAGATGTCTTTGCTCGGGACGAAGTGGGTCAGCTATCAGCCGCCTTCAACGATTTAACCGGCACCGTGGTTCGTTCTGAAGGGACTCTGATCGACCAGGCCAGTGGGCAAGCGAAAGCAGCCCAGCGAGCCAACCAACTCGCTAGCCTAACCAGCGACTTACGCAAAAATAATATTGATGAGGAGCGTCTTTACAGCATCGCTGTCAATGATGTTCGAAAGGCCATTGAAGCAGATCGGGTAGTTGTCTATCGCTTCCGCGAAGACTGGAGCGGTGAAATCGTTTCTGAATCAGTTGGCATGGGATGGCCTACGGCCTTAGGTGCCAATATTACTGACCCTTGCTTTGCCTCTGGGTATGTTGAGCAATATCGTCGAGGACGTGTACAAGCAACCAACGATATTTTCTCTGCTGGTTTGACCGAATGCCATTTAGGTCAGCTCAAACCCTTTAAGGTTAAGGCAAATTTAGTGGCTCCTATTCTGGATGATGGAGAGCTTATTGGACTATTGGTTGCGCACCAGTGCTCAAGCCCAAGAGAATGGACTGAGTTAGACATTAGCTTCTTTAAGCAGGCTGCTTTACAGGTTGGTCTATCTGTTGAGCAAATCAATTTGTTTAACCAGAAGCAGCAGGCTCAGCTAGAGGCAGAGGCCCTGTCTGAAGAGCGCCGTCAGCGTCAGGAGACTCTGCAAATGGAACTGCTGGGTCTTTTAGATGATGTTGAAGGAGCTGCTCGCGGAGATTTGACGGTTCGAGCGGATGTCTCGGCTGGAGAAATTGGTACGGTTGCTGACTTTTTCAACGCGATTATTGAGAGCCTGAGACAGATTGTGACTCAGGTAAAATCCTCAACAGGGCAGGTAAACTCTTCTCTTGGGGCTAACGAGGTCGCTATGAGTACTCTGGCTGAAGATTCGCTAGAGCAGGCTGAGCGAACCATGCAGACGTTGGAGTCTGTTGAAGCAATGACCATGGCAATTACTCAAGCAGCTGACCGGGCTCAGCAGGCGGCTGTCGTAGCACGCGAAGCATCACAAACCGCCGAGGTGGGTGGAGTTGCTATGGATTTGACAGTCCAAAATATTCTGGACCTAAGAGCAACCGTCGGTGAAACCGCTAAGAAGGTAAAGCGACTGGGTGAATCATCTCAGCAGATTTCCAAGGTGGTTTCTCTCATTAATCAAATTGCGACTCAGACCAATCTGTTAGCAATTAATGCGGGTATCGAAGCCGCTCGTGCTGGAGAGGAAGGGCAAGGTTTTGCAGCAGTTGCTGAAGAAGTTGGTGAACTGGCCGCTCGTTCAGCGGCTGCAACTCAAGATATTGAGCGTATTGTTGACAGCATTCAGCGAGAGACTGCTGATGTGGTAGAAGCCATTGAAAGCAGTACATCCCAGGTAGTTGAAGGAACTCGCAGGGTGGATGAAGCAAAGCAAAGCTTGTCTCGCATGATGGAGGTATCTCAGCAGATTGATGCTCTAGTGCAGACAATTTCTGCGGCCACCGTTTCTCAAGTAGAGACAGCGGCGGATGTCTCTACGCTAATGCAGGAAATCTCTCAAGTCTCTGAGCGTACGTCAATTTCTTCTAAGACGGTATCGGAAGCACTGCAGCAGACAGTATCGGTGGCTAGGGAGCTAGAGCTGTCTATGGCGGCCTTTAAGGTCGATGAGAATAAAATTCCGGATGCATCCTAGATGAGACGCACGTCGCTGATGAAACATAGCAGCTCATCGTTAGTTGATTAATAGGCAGTCACACAAGACAGGTATCCAATTAGGTGCAGCATCATGGCGGTTGATAAAGAACTTGAAATTAAGCTTCAGTTCCTAGATGAAGCTGATGAGTATCTACAAACACTGGATGGCGCCCTACTGGACTTAGCACAAAAGGGGGTGCTGCAGGAAGATATCAATGCAGCACTGCGTTCGTCCCACTCGATTAAGGGCGGGGCTGCCATGATGGGCTATGGTCTGCTCAGTGATTTTGCCCACCGACTGGAAGATTCTCTAAAGGTGCTCAAGGTCCAGCGGGATGGCATCGTGGTTGACGATAACCTAGAGCGGCTAATGCTATCGGCGGTGGATGTCCTGCGCCGAGTAATTGAGTGCGATCGCGCTCAGACTATACCAGACGAATCTTGGCTAACCGGCGCAGCGATGCCTGTGTTTGAGCAGCTTTATGACCTTCTCGGCGAAGCTGACCCTGAAGATGCAAATCTTCTTCTATCGTCAGATGAGAACCAGGATATTGTCCCAGTTCTTTTTAGTACTGAGGTAGAGGGGTGTCTGGGTCGATTAGAAGATGCCATCTCTAGCAATACCCCCCAGCTACGTGAGGAGGTTAACATCCTTGCTCAAGAACTAGGCGGTCTGGGGGAGATGCTGCAGCTAACCGCTTTCTGTGAGCTTTGTATTTCGGTCGATCAAGCCATGCGAGTAGCCGGCAACGAGCAGGTTATGGAGGTGGCTCAAGCTGCCTTAAATGACTGGAGACAGTCTCAAAGTCTGATTTTAGCGGGACAGGTAGAACAGGTACCCAATGCTATTTCCGGCCTTAGCTTTGAGGTAGCGACCGTCCCGGATGCCTTAGAAACCCCCATTGATATTCCTGTAGACAACAGTTTTCAAGAGAACAGTTTTCAAGAGGACAGTTCTCCAACTGCAGATGATGATTTCTTAAACCCTGATACCATTAGTGCGTTTGATGGTGAGGACGACTGGGCGAAGATTCTGGCTCAGGCGGAAAATGCGCCAGCTGATCAAGACATCTTTGCTCAGCAGACTCAACCCTTTCAACCTGAGGAACTATCAGAGGCTGCCCAGATAAATGAGGTAGACCAGACTGATACAGATTCATTTTCCCCAGAAGACACAGAGCCTGAAGCATTTGCTGAGCAACCGGTTCGACCACTCGTCGAACCACCTCAGCCATCTGTAGAACCCAGTGCTTCCCAGACAGAATTCCACTTTTCAAGTAAGCCCAACGCTGAGACTAAGGTTGCAGGAGATGTCGATCAGGACACGACTGTTCGTGTTTCGGTTCGTCAGCTTAACGAACTCAATGATTACTTTGGCGATCTGACAATTGAACGCCATCGTCTTGACAGTGAAGTAAAGCGTTTAAGAGGCCTAGTAAAGCTACTCCATGAGCGGTTACGTTCTTTAGAAGAATCAGAAGAGGAGCTAAGAGACGCCTATGACAAAACCGCCAGTGACGATAGTCAGTTTATGTTGCCAGCTGCAGATAGCAGTAATGGTGCCGCTGCGATCGCACTGCGTGTAGGCTTAGGTAATGGTGCAAGCATCTCAGGATTTGATTCTCTAGAAATGGATCGCTACGACGAGCGTCATCTGCCTTTCCGCGACATGATGGAAACGGCTGTGAGACTTCGAGAAGTAGCGGATGATATTGAAATTAGTGTTGACACAGCCGAGCAATCATCTCGTAATCTGCAGCGAACAACGCGACAGCTGCAGCGTAACTTAAACCATTTGCGGATGCGTCCGCTATCCGACATTACTAATCGTTTCCCAAGGGCGCTGCGAGAACTCTCCTTAGAATTTGGCAAGCCTGTGGAACTTAAGGTTGAAGGGGATAAAACTCTAGTTGATCGAAATATCCTAGAATCTCTCAACGATCCCTTGATGCATATTCTGCGCAACGCCTTTGACCACGGGATTGAAACACCCGACGACCGTCTGGCCGCCGGTAAACCGGAACAGGGAACGATCACCATTACGGCTCAGCAACGTAGCAGTCGAACAACCATTACCATCAGTGATGATGGTCGCGGTATCCCTCTCGATAAAATTCGGGCACGGGCGCGGAATATGGGATTAGACGAATCGTTGTTGGCATCAGCCAGTGAAACAGATCTGCTCTCGCTAATTTTTGAGCCTGGGTTTAGTACAGCCAGTCAGGTGACCACGCTATCTGGTCGTGGTGTGGGCATGGACGTGGTGCGCAACAATTTAGAAGATATTCGGGGTGATATTCGTGTCGCCACCCAACCGGGCCAGGGATCAACCTTTACGATCTCAGTTCCTTATACTCTCTCGGTAACAAGGGTACTTCTGGCGGAGAGTAATCGTTTACCGATGGCCATTCCGACCGACAACCTAGAAGAAATTACGGCGGTTACGGAAGACGAAGTCTATGAAGACGGCGGTCGCGAAATGTTTAACCGCAACGGTAAGCCGATTCGTTTGATTCGTATGGCTAAGTGGTTGGCGTTTAACTGCTCTCGCCACATTGAAAGTTTGGAGATGAGTCCTAATGTAACAGTGCCAACAGTCTTGGTATTTCGTTATAACGATCAGCTCTTTGGGCTGCAGATTGAGCGCTCATGGGGCGAGCAAGAGGTAGCGCTACGGCGAGTCGAAGGGACTGTATCTATGCCGACTGGGTTTAACAACTGCACCATTTTTGGCGATGGTCAGGTTGTGCCTCTGCTCAATGCGTCTGAATTTGTTCGGTGGGTGCTGAGCTGTGAGGGCTCTAACATCAGAGACGCATCGGTGCTGTATGGTAATCCGCTCCTCAGTGGCAAGCTAAGCGAACTGCAGCCCAATGCGATGACTGCGGCTCAACAGCCGACGATATTGATTGTGGATGATTCGGTCAATGTGCGACGTTTGTTGGCACTGACCTTAGAAAAGCAGGGCTATCGAGTTACCCAGGCAAAAGATGGTCTGGATGCATTAGAAAAACTCGATGCTGGTCTAGATATCAATGCCATCGTGTGTGATATTGAAATGCCGCGTCTAGATGGGTATGGTTTTCTAGCAAAGCTACGGTCCCACGAGCGCTGCTCCCATCTCCCGATTACTATGTTGACCTCTCGCACAGGCGAGAAGCACCGTCAGCTAGCGATGAAGCTAGGGGCGAATGCGTATTTTTCAAAGCCTTATCGAGAGCAGCTGTTGTTAGATACATTGGCAAATGCAGTATTTAATGCGCCCTTGAACTAGATTTTGATGGGGCGTTGCATGCACCGTCTGTACATTTTCTATGGGGTCTTTTATTTCCTTGTATCCTAGGGGCTAGACCATAGCGAGGCAACGGGAATGATCGCCATTACCTTAAAGCTGTTTGCGGTATATCAGGATGCGTTAGGGTGTCCTGAGATGACCATGGAGCTACCTGAGAAAACAACGGTGGGAGAACTGTGCGATCGCATTTGCAGTCAATACCCTGACCTCAAGAAATGGCAAGGTCTTACCCGCTTTGGTGTTAACCTGCAGTTTGTTTCAGCCGATACCCTACTCAACGATGGTGATGAGGTTGTGCTGATTCCGCCCGTCAGCGGTGGTTAATAATGCCAACGACTTAGTCGGTAGCGTACTGTTTTAAGACCTCAAGAGAAACAGTCCCTAACGCCGCTTCATGGGTGGCCTCTAACACTACTTTGGGGGCAACACCCGCATCGTGCGCTTCTTTCCAACGCGTTACACACAAACACCAGCAGTCACCTGGTTTAAGACCGGGGAACTGATACATGGGCATCGGTGTACTCAGGTCGTTGCCTTGGGCCTTTGTGTAGGCCAAAAACTCTTCTGTGACTTTGGCACACACCGTGTGAGAGCCCAAATCGTTTGGCCCTGTATTACAGGTGCCGTCACGATAGAACCCTGTCATGGGGCTAGTGCAGCAAATTTGTAGGTTTTCACCCAGAACGTTTTTAACAATCGCCATAGTTTGCGGGGGTTAGATCTCAGCAACAGCACGCTCAACCAGCCGACGAGCCAGGGTTTGCACACCGGTATGCTCATAGTAATTGGTGGAAATATCTAAAAAAGCGCCGAAATAATCCATTTTATCGTCGGCGATATCCACAAATGTTTTGAGGTTAGCCGCAACACTTTGGGGAGTGATGCCTTTTGATTCGACAAAATTACCCATCCACCCCTTTACCGACTCAAAACTGGCACCGATAAAGGTAAGTTGGTCAGCAGTTTTATTGCCAGGGACGGCCTCTTTAATCGCCTTAAAGGCAGGGTTGCTATCGAGATCTTTGGGAGTAAGATTTCCCAAGACCTGTTCGGTTTGTTTAATAAAGTTGGGCCCGAGGGGGACAAGACCGTCAAAACATACAAGGGCGGCCATGCGCACCAGAGATTCACCCCCATAATCACCGAGGGCTTTGACAAAATCACCGACGCTGTCGCCAGGAATCCCATTGATTTTGCAGAAGGCTACAATTTCGGTGACCAGTTTCATACAAAGGTCAATGGTCTGAGCTTTTTCGGGTTTAGGAGTCAGTCGATTGACAATGGACAGAAACGGTACATTTTCAGTCACCTTACCGGCTAACGCGGCTTGACCCAGGGCACGTCCGGTAGAGTCAATGGTTTGATAGAGCCACATTGCCCGCTGGTACCCTTCAGACTTATCGTTATAAAGCTGAATTGCCCGCGCACCAATCTGTTCAATCAGGGCCGTATCACTTTCGCCTGTGACCTGTCGGATCGTGTTTTCAAACCCAACGATATTTTCCCATTCTCCGGGCAATATTTTGTCGAGAGACCGCAGTGCAAAAACCGTGAGATTTTTTTGAGGTAACTCGTTAACTAGCTCATAAATCGACTTGCTCATGGTGATGTCCTCATATGACGGCGCAGGCGATTCGATTGCTGATGAAGGAAAAGATTTTGAGAGTAGACCTGTAACCCTCAATTACTTTTTTACGGAGGCTGGCAGACGATATTAATTGACGAGTTGAGCGAGACCGGTTAAATCAAACTTTTCTAACCAGGCTTCGCGATCGGCAGGTGTAAAGTCAGTATCTCGCGAGAGAACTTTTACCTGAATGCGCTCGGCCACTAGCAAACTGGTGGCCGTACTGCCCACCTCCACTAACGGGTAGCCCGCAAGCACTCGCTCGCTGTTCTGATATTTAAGGGCAGCATTTGGGTTAGATGCGGTATCCGAGACTGACAGCATGGCTAATGTATTGCCATCCTGGTTGAGTTTAGCTTCTGCAAAGCCGTTCTTTTCTTGGGTATACACACGGTCATACCCGTCTGCTGTGGGAAAGAATTTATTAAACTCACCGCCGTTAATAATTGCTTTTTTATCAACTGCGATCGCAGGCGCTTCAATTTGCTCCCATTTTGCACTGTCGTTGGGTTGGGAGGCCCTTGACTGGGTGAGCTGACAGCCACCTACCGCAAGCAGCCCGATGAGCAAAAGAGTGCCGATGGCTATAGAAACTTTACGCAACATGGGTTTCAGAAGAATGGCAATTCGACAGAACAGGCATTAGGCCAAAAATACAGCTAAACTCTACCGTTATTTGTCTGGCCTCAACTGGCAGCTGAATATTTTGTAAGCATTCGTATCGTTTTAGATGCAATTTTTGACAGCTAGGGGGCCATAATAGGTCGATGACTTAAATCGACACGCCACCATGCCCAGAAAACCAAGCGAATTTATTGTTCATCTACTTTTTGATGGCGGCCATCATGAGGAAGTGAGGTTTTCATCGATTCAAGATTTTCAAAAGTGGTACAGCAATGAACTGACGCCCAAATCCTCGTCAGACGATTTTATTAAGGTGCCGCTACCGGAGATCAATCCTGGTGAGTATATGGTGATCCGGCCTTCTCGACTGGTGGCAATCCGGGTAGAACCGCAGTTTAGCTCCAGCGTAGAACGATTTTAGGTAAAACGACGGTGCGTTGGCTGCGAACAATTTTGTTGGCGTCTGTGGTGTGCTGCCCGCTGGCGTCAGAGGCGTCGCCGCTCGAGCTGATCAACTGTCAGGTCGAGTTTATTGCTGAGCTTTGTTTGGGCTACGATGCTCAATTTGGTCAAGACCGGGCTCGTTTACTCCAAGCCATCGACTACAGTCTGGACTATTTAGAGACTGACGCGGCGGCTGACGCCTATGAAGAGTATCTAGTATCGGGGATTACTCAAGAACGGGTGCAGCGGAGTTTAGTCCGCTTTCGGCAACTAGTGACCACCAGTCACTCAGCACAGCAGCTGCAGCAGTCTGTGCGTCAGGAGTTTGAATTTTATCGATCAGTGGGTAACGAAGCGGGCCGTGTGGAGTTCACTGGCTACTTTGAGCCCACCTATAGTGCTAGCGCTGTGCCCACAGAGGAGTATCGCTATCCTCTCTATGGTCGGCCTCTAGATTTAGACACCTGGCCCATGCCCCACCCCACCCGTACAGAGTTAGAAGGGACTGATGGTTTGCAAGGGAGTCAAGGACCATTGGCCGATCTGGAGCTAGTTTGGCTACGGGACCGTCTGGAGGCATTTTTAGTACAGGTGCAAGGGTCAGCCCGGCTGCAGCTGACGGATGGTTCGGTCATGTCAGTAGGCTATGCGGGTCGTACAGAGTACCCCTATGTCAGTATTGGCCGGGCCCTAATTGAAGATGGCATCGTGGCAGAAGAAGACCTGTCGCTGCCGGTCTTGATTGACTACTTTGACCAACATCCAGAGGCCCTGGACCACTATTTGCCGCAAAATGATCGGTTTGTGTTTTTTAAGGCAACTGGAGGGTCTCCGCCTATTGGCAACTTAAATGTGCCCGTAACCGCCGGACGCTCGATTGCCACCGATAAAACCCTGATGCCGCCGGGGGCACTGGCGCTGATTAGTTTAGAGTTGCCCACGCCTGCCACAAAAGATAGCTGGGAGACTGTGCCCATCAATCGCTATGTGTTAGACCAAGATACCGGCGGAGCTATTTTGGGTCCCGGTCGTGTGGATATTTTTGTGGGTACGGGGACTGCCGCTGGGCAGCAGGCGGGGCTGATCAATACGGCGGGTGAGCTATATTATTTGCTGCTGCGAGAGTAGCTAAGCCAGTGTCGGGACATAGATAGAGAGGGTGCGATCGCAAATCTGCGTTCGTATATTTTTTTGGTCAAAGCGTCCAATAAAACAGACGTCCTGAGCTTTGCGATAGTCGAGCAGCTTGAGCAGGCGTGTCTGATTAGCTGGGTCAAGCTGGGTGAGGGGCAGGTCAATCACGATAACGCTGTGATCGACTGCAAATGTGCGAGCTAGATTAACCTGATGTAGTTCTGTTAGTGCCAGCTGTTTAGGCGCTCGGTGCCACAGCCGTCGAGGTAGACCGACCCAGTCTAAAATGTGATGGCTTTGGTCTTCCGCTTGAGTGCGTGAAACCCCAAGCTCTATTTGCGGCTGCGACACACAGCCGATGACTGTCGAGGCCGAACACAGAAGCTCACTGGGTCCCAAATAACCAATTGCCTGAAGTAACCGCGTCTGACGAGGGGATAGCTGGGGTAGATTGAGCCACTGCCCTTTATGTTCAACCCAAATAGCGCCTGCATCAAGGCGAATGCGACCCGTGAGGGTATCCAACAGCAGTTTGTTGGCTGCGGGCTCATAGCTATGTAGATGCACACATTCTCCACCTTTGAGGGTAAAAGATATATCTTCTAACCCTGGAAACTTAGTGTTGTCATGCTGTTTTGCGCTTTTATAAAGTCTCTCTACCTGCAGTTTGATTTTGTTGTAGCGAATCTCAAACGGAGTTTCCATAAACAATTTGGGGGCTTTGGAAATTTATAAATTGACACTCAGTACTGCCAAGTTGCTAACTAAACCTAAACAGTTTGGCTAGCAAATGCGCTAACAGTTTGGGTTAGCTGTCAAACAGGCACAGCGGGTATGTCTTTTAAAGAAGAGTAAAAATGGTGAGCTAGACTGTGAGCACGGCTGGTGGCTGATTGAGCATCCCTTAGAGACTCTCACTATACGTAGCCATGGCAGTTGTGTGTAGCACCTATATAGATAGAATAGCTAAAAATTTAGACTGCATCGTAGTTTTACGATGATCTTGTTGAAGGCTTTACGCTTGATGTCCGGACTTCCGTAGTTTCCACGGCAATATCCATCGAATTATCACAGCGATAGTCCACAATGTAGAGACGTTGAGCTCGGCTTGACGTTTTCTACCGCTTTTAGACATCAGGCTCTATGACCTACCCACTCCAGCGTTTGTTGACCTATGGTCGCCGCTATCGCCGCCACATTTGGCTTGCCAGCTTGGCTTCAGTTTTAAACAAATTGTTTGATCTGGCACCTCCCATACTGATTGGTCTAGCCGTAGATGTGGTCGTCCAACAGCAGGACTCACTGATTGCCAATTGGGGTGTCACCAGTATTCGCGGACAGTTTCTCTGGCTGTCGGTGTTGACGGTTATTGTGTGGGGTCTAGAGTCGGCATTTGAGTATGCCTACAACTGGCTGTGGCGAAACTTAGCCCAGTCGATTCAGCATGATTTACGGTTGGATGCTTATACCCATTTGCAATCGCTAGAGCTAGCGTTTTTTGAAGAGCGTAGTTCGGGTGGGTTGATGTCGATTTTGAATGACGACATCAATCAGCTAGAGCGATTTCTTGACCGAGGGGCCAATGAGGTCTTGCAGGTGGTGACCACTGTGATATTGATTGGTGGGGCATTTTTTGTCATGGCTCCTAAGGTAGCTTGGATGGCCATGTTGCCCATGCCGTTTATTGGGTGGGGTGCGATCTCATTCCAAAAATATTTAGCCCCCCGCTATGCTGAGGTCCGTGAACGAGTGGGGCTGCTAAACGGTCGCCTGTCCAATAACCTGACGGGAATTGCGACCATTAAAAGCTATACCGCTGAGACCTATGAAAATCAGCGAGTGGCTCAAGACAGCGATGCCTATCGTCAGAGTAATCGCCGCGCCATCACCCTCAGTTCGGCCTTTATCCCGCTGATTCGCATTTTAATTTTGCTGGGGTTTACGGCCACGTTGCTCTACGGCGGTCTTGAAGCGGTTGCCGGTAATTTAGCAGTGGGTACCTACAGTGTGCTGGTATTTTTAACCCAGCGGCTACTCTGGCCCCTGACCCGGTTGGGCGAAACCCTGGATCAGTATCGACGAGCCATGGCGTCAATTGATCGCGTCATGGATCTGTTGGATACGCCCGTCGCCATTCGCCCTGGAGATTATCGGCTGCCAGTGAGCAATGTTCGCGGGGACATGGTGTTTAAGGATGTCACCTTTGCCTATCACGACCGTTTGCCCGTAGTGGAGCATTTAACCCTAAAGATCCCTGCAGGTAAAACAACCGCCATTGTGGGAGCCACTGGCTCGGGTAAAAGTACCTTGGTAAAGCTGCTGCTGCGGTTTTATGAAATTAGCAGCGGTCAGATTATCTTGGATGGTCACGACCTGCGCACACTGCATCTTGATGACCTACGCCAGGCCATCGGTCTGGTTAGCCAGGACGTGTTTTTATTCCACGGAACGGTGGCTGAAAACATTGCCTACGGCAGCTTTAGCGCCATGCCTGCCGAGATTGAGAAAGCGGCCAAGCTAGCAGAAGCCCATGAGTTTATTGAGCAGCTACCCCAGGGGTATGACACCATTGTTGGCGAGCGGGGGCAGAAACTATCGGGAGGTCAGCGTCAGCGTTTGGCCATTGCTCGAGCGTTGCTAAAAGATCCGCCGATACTCATTTTGGATGAGGCGACATCGTCAGTGGATAACGAAACAGAAGCCGCTATTCAGCGCTCTTTGGAAAAGATTACGTGCGATCGCACCACCATTGCGATCGCCCATCGTCTATCAACAGTGCGTAACGCCCACTGCATCTATGTAATGGAGCGAGGCAAGTTAGCAGAATGGGGCACCCATGAGGAACTTTTAGCGCGTGCCGGCATCTATGCCAACCTATGGCGAGTGCAGATGGGAGAGCGAGTAGAGGTCTAGGTCGTATCAAACAAAACTGGCCGGTTTTGTGTAGGCTCAGTGTGCAGATATGCAGTCAACTTATAGACTTCCATAAACTGTCTGGAAACTCCGGACACCCCTATGACAATCAGGATAGTGGAATAACAGCATCAATTTTTTTAAACGCTTGTGTCATCTGTGTTTTCCCTTAACTATCCATGGAACAAAATAGGGCTCAATCTACAGCGATTCCCCGTTGCTCCTCTCAACCAAACCCCTGGCTGTCAGCAGCCTCAGGCATGTTAGCGCTCACCGTTGGTTTACAAGGGGCAACTGCCAACAATGACGCAACAGTCACCCTATCTGAGACAGAGAATCCAACCGATCAGTCTGAGGATAATGTCGATGTCTCAGCACCTGTCGAGACCACACCTGTTCTGCCAGCACCCATCTGGCCCAGGTTTTCTAAGCTTATTCAAACACGACAGCCAGTGAAAACTGAGACTCGCCCACTCGCCATGACGCGTTTAGAAAGCCATCAGCGCGAGTTACATCGACGCTCCAATGACGTAGAATCTCAGCTATTGGCTATTCAAGAGCTGCTGTCTCTACCGTCCTACGGCACTAGTTTTGCTGATCGGCTGCTAGACGACGACGATGTCTATCAAACCAAACTGCAGCAGCTGCGCTTGTTAGAAGCAGAAATCCACACTGCCCTAGAGCGTTCGGATGAGACCACAGTTAACCAACTAAAAACTCGTTTACAGCGGGCTGATCGAGAACTGAGGAGGTTGGCTCAAAAACAACTGCGCCGCTACATCGAACAGGCTCAAGCAACCTCCACACTGGGTCTGTGGCAAGAGCCCATGTATCAAGAATCGCTGCGATGGCTCATGGAGCATACCCATGAGCGTCATCTGCTTAAAGCTCGTCAGCAAACCCTGAGACGCACCATGATAGCCACAGCCTCGGATTGGTTTTCTGCTCAACCAGACCGATAACAGCAGCAGCGTCAGTCCTGCCGCATTTTTTGAAACTCGATTTTAAGGCAGGCATCCATAACCACCTGCCAGCCATGGTCGATGGCCTGCTGAGCTACGGCTGCATCATAAATATTCAGCTGGGTCCACAGGCATTTCACCTCAGACATGGTGTCTAAGGTCAAAAGCTCACCCATCAGATCCGGCAGAAACTCACTCCGACGAAAGACATTCACCATGTCAATGGGGCCAGGTACATCGGCCAGGCGCGCATAGCAGGGCTGGCCATCGATTTCTTTTGCAGCTGGGTGGACCGGATAAACAGTGTAGCCCCGCTGGCGCATAAACCAAGCCACCTGATAGCTGGGGCGTTGGGGTTTAGGAGAGTGACCAACAACAGCGATATACTTCGTTTTGGCCAGAACACGCTTAATGACAGCTGGGTCTTGATAGAGAGTGTTCATGTGTATCGTAAGGGCTATGCAGATTGTTTCTCACTATTTAACCGTTGATACGGCTGACTCGATTGATATTCTCAACATTACTTCGGCGATTCAACAAACTGTTGAATCAACTGGCATTCGTCAAGGCTATGTGGTGGTGTTCTCTTGCCATACCACGACGGCATTAACCGTCAATGAAGACGAAGAGCGACTGCTGGTGGATATTAAGACCTATCTGCGTAAGCTGGCTCCGCCAAAGGATCGCTATTTGCATAATGACCTACATTTGCGGGAGGTTCCTCCTGATGAACCGATCAATGCCCATTCTCATTTGATGGCCATGACGTTGGATAACAGTGAGACGATTCCAATTATTGATGGGCAATTGGCGCTGGGAACGTATCAATCTGTAATGCTGGTGGATTTGGACGGTCCCAGGCAAGGTCGAAGAGTTTGCCTACAAATTTGTGGCACATAGCTCACTGCGTTTATTATGCCAAACTGGTCCAGTGGATGAGGCCAACTGGCACACTTGAGGCTGCGAAATCAGTCTTAGAGACTATACTCCCTTCTACTCTATACGAAGGCCTAATAAGAAATTTCAAAGATTGTGGTTAGGATCAAAGAATGTCATTCAACACCTTGGTCAATAATGAAAATATCTAGAAAATTGCCTTGGTTAACTTTCCTATTTATCGGCACTATTTTCGCTATTTTCGCTACGTATACACCTTGGTTATTGCACTGGGCGACTATAGTCTCGAAAAATTTTCAAGAACTTATACAATCCCCCCAACCAAATCCAAAAGACAAATTTGATGCATCTTTAAGGGTTTCACAAGTAATTGTTAGTAGCTTAGCAACTCTTGCAACTCTTGCTGGAAGCATATTCTTAGTACTAAACTTTAAGATTTCTCAGAAAAACTTAGAAAATTCAGAAAAAAGACTTGAGGAAGATATTAGAAAAAACCACCAAGAATCTGAAATCAATAGATTACGCCTTCTTTCTGATGATCTTTCTAAAGCAGTTGAACAACTTGGAAGAAAAGAAACCTACGCTAAGATAGGTGCCATAACAACATTAAGAAGATTGTATGATTTATCAGACAATAACCGTCTTGCAATAATTTCAATTTTAAGAGCATTTATAAAAGATACTTCTCCTTTTATTGAAAAAACTCTACAACAAAATAATTCGCAAGAATTAATCAAGAGTTCTGTTAGATTTAAAGAAGATGTTAAAGAGGCTATCGAAGTATTGTCAGATATACTTAAGAAAGTATTTGCAGACAAAGAAGTAGAACAAGAATTGCATTTAGACTTCAGTGAAATAAATTTTTACGAGGCTAACTTAGAGGATTTTCCATTTAGAAATTCAACCATTCTCGGTTCTAACTTCACAAATGCTTCCCTTGTGAAAGCAGATTTATCGTATGTCAACACACATTTATCTCCCTTACAAGAAGCAATAATAAATCATAGGAAACCTATAGCTTTTGTTGGTACTGATTTAACAGAAACAAATTTTCGCTATGCCAACCTTAAAAAAGCTATTTTTCCTAGCGCTAAACTAGAGGGCTCTGATTTTAGTCATGCTGATTTAACGGAAGCAAATTTTGGTAAAAGTTACTGTTCTACTGTAAAATTTGACTTCGCAAATTTATATAAAACTGATTTGTCCAGTGTAAATAGTCTATCAATAGCTCAGTTGAGCAAAGCAAGGCTTTGTCAAACTAAGCTTCCTGGTTACTTACTCTGTGAAGGCATATCTGGTGATCGTGATTGCGAACCTGATGAAGAAAACAGCCGAGCGAGCCGCCTCTCTGAGCAATCGGTTCGGGTAAATTTTGACTGAGTAGCTGCCAACGCAACTATTCAAAGACATAGATAGCTTTTCGTCCTTTGCCCGAAGAATGTTTTAGTCGGAGCGATAGGGTTGCATCGACATGTCTCGTTGACTTAAGTAGGTATACGTGCGATGACCAATTAGGCTTTGCGAGGGTCTTCCTTATCTGAGTGCAGTGTCTGACCAGGGGTAAGGTACATAAATTTTGACCCGCTGGGTGCCCCAGGTTTATGCCAGATGCCTTTAGGTACTACAAACGTAGAGCCAGCCTTAGCAACAACATGTTGAGGTGTTTCCCCATCCAGCAGAGTCATTTCAAACTCTCCTTCAAGGATGTAAAACCATTCGTCCGTATCTGGGTGCATTTCCCAGACGGGTGAAACACCTGTAATACTACAGGCACCGACATGACTGCCGTTAAACGATACGACATCAAAGAAATCACCCTCGGCATGGGCTGCAAGTTCAGAATGGATATTTTTGACTTCCATGGTCGCCTCAGTGCAACAGCAAACTTGACTAGATCATACATACTAGATTGACGATCTGGCCAAATTTTAAGGCGCGCAGGTACAAAATCCCGTAGGGGCGTTGCATGCAACGCCCCTACGAGGGCGCATCCTTTAATAAACCCCGGGTTTGCATATGGCTCAGTAGCCAGTTGGTCATGGTAGCCCGGCGAGTTAATCGAGGCACCAGTTGGTCAACGCTATAGCCCTTAAAGCCTAGATAGGTTTTCAATAGCTGCTTATTGGGTTTAGGAATAGAGCGCGTGAGCTGTACTGTGGCAGGGCGGCTCTCAATAAAGTTGGGGGGCTCTGGAAATTTTTCTCGTAGGGGCTCAATCACATTGCTAGCATCCCACTGTTCGCTAGCGCTGTCATAGCGGTAGCCCAGGTGATGCCACACCAAACGAATAACGACATCGTCTTCTAGTTCCTCATTGAGGATGGCCCAGAGGGTGGCTTCGGTTAGCGGGGGCAAGTCGGTCATGGTAAATGGCAATGGCTTAGAGCACTAGGATAGCAAGCGGCTGACCGGTAAAATTGGCTGGTTTGTTGGGGTGGGTGTAACGGTGGTGACGCAGCAGCTAGACGGGTTTGATCAACAGGGGGTTAGCCAGGCGTTGGCAATACTGCCCACACCCGAGACGCCTAACTTTCTGAAACAGGTGCGGCCTCGATTAGATATTCGTGTATTTGAGCAGCTAGCGTCGACCAATAAGACCCTCTGGGCAATGGCAGACGCTAAAGCAGGGACAGTTGCGATCGCACGCACCCAAACCGCTGGTAAAGGTCAGCGAGGTAAGCAATGGCTTTCTGAACCGGGAGGTGTATATCTATCGATCATGCTAGAGCCCGACTGGCCTGCGGACCGTTCGGCGCAGCTTACCCTTTGCAGTGCTTGGGGTATCGTCAGTCAATTTCGATGTTTGGGGGTGCCGGCCCAAATTAAATGGCCCAACGATATTGTGGTCAACGGTCAGAAGTTGGGGGGGATTTTGAGTGAAAGCAAGTCAGAGAAGGGAACAATTACACGTGCTGTTATTGGTGTGGGGGTAAATGTCTATAACTCTGTACCAGTGACTGGCATCACTTGGCAACGGCTGACGACATCAAATAATGGAATGGCAGCAACGCTAAATCAGGTGGCCGCTGCCGTTTTACTCGGTATTTGGCGAGGTATTTTTTACAGGAGCTCTACGGATGGCAAAACTTTTATAGCTGCTTATCAAAGTCTGCTGACTAATCTAAATATGCCTGTAGTTCTGGAAGGAAAGACTTTGAAAGTGGTTGGTGTTACGGAAACGGGACACTTAACCCTAAGAACTGCGTCACAAGACTCAGTGTTAGTGAATGAGCCAGTTGATCAACTGGTCTATATCAAATCTGGAGAGCTATCTCTGGGGTATGCCCAACCTGATGTCAAATAGCAGCTGTGCGCCTATTGCACATCTTAGCGTTGACTCAGGACCTATAAATCCTATTGCGTTTTTCCTACACTAAATTTTTTCATTACTAACTAAATCGTCACTCGAATATTTTATTTATCTACCTATGGCTGACTTCTGCCCTGTATCTTCGGCATTTTCTACCCCTGCTGAGCCTGACAAACGTGCCTATAAAGCAACCGTTGCTAGCAAACAGCCCGGTCAGCTATGGAAAAAAATTGGCATTGTCGGTTCTGTTGCTGTGATGGGTGGGCAGCCAGTATTGGCTCAAATAAATACGCCAGTGGCGGATGCTGCTGCCCCACCAATCTCTGCTGAAGCAGCGCCTTTCATAGCAGTGGCTCCTGAGACACCTGCTGTGATAGCTCCTCCCGTGGTTGTCTCTCCAGAAGCTGACCCACCATCATTTTCGAATGTGGATCAGCCTGTTGTGCAGCCAGCGGTTGAGGCAATTACATCTGAGGTCGAGGTTGAGATTGTTGTGTCAGAAGTAGAGGCTGATATCGCTGAAACAGAAGCTGCACCTGCTGAATCTGGGGATGTGGAGATTGATGTCCCTGATGCAGAGGCTGCTCTTGTTGAAGAGTCGGTAGCTTCTGATGAAGAGGTAACTGAAGCGGACGAGTCGGCTGCTCTTGAGGCAGACTCTCCCGATGTGGAGATTGTTACCCCTAGCGATGTTGTTCCTAGTGAAATTCCCACTGTGGAAGAGTTAGCGGGTGAATACGGCGGCGTATTTATTGATCCAACAGCCTACAGCGAAGGGGCGACTGTTGACCCCAATGCACCAGAGGTGGTTATCTCAGAGCGTTCTACTGAATGTGAGTACGAGGTGGATGCCAACGACCAGAGTGGCTGTGAGGCAGCCGATGAAGCAACCACTGTAGCTGAAGCGCCTGAAGCGCCTGATTCTGAAGCTTCTATCGATATCGGTCCTGTGAGCATTAGCCGTTCGGGTATCCGCTTTTCGGGTGGTGCGTCTACGGCAGCAGGGCGCGAGTTTTACAACACGATTGCTAGACCTTTGGTTAATTTGCAGGCTGGGGAGTCGTTTATATTTCCCTTGGCGGCTGCATCACCGATTACGTCCCTATTTGGTTGGCGTTGGCACCCGATTCATGGCGACTATCGCTTTCACAGCGGTACGGACCTGGGTGCGCCCCAAGGAACTCCAATTTTGGCAACGCAATCGGGTCAAGTGTCTGTGGCTGACTATTTGGGCGGCTATGGTCTGACGGTTATTTTGCGTCACAACGACAATACGTTAGAAAGTCGTTATGCCCATATGTCTCACATGTTGGTGGAGGCTGGCGAATGGGTTGAACAGGGCGATGTGATTGGTCTAGTGGGCTCTACTGGTCACTCCACTGGTCCACATTTGCACTTTGAGCTACGCCAGCTGACCAGTCAGGGATGGACGGCCATTAATCCTAATGACGTGCTGCGTTATGCCTTGGCAAACCTCAACAACCGGATGGCTGGCAATCCACTACAGGCGTTGAACATAATGCCTAATGCTTATGCATCTGCAGCTCAGGCGGCTTTGCCCAACGGGCTTAAGAGTGAGACGCTAGTTAAGGATGCACCGTTCCGTCCAGCTCAACCCCATGCCCAGTAGCGCCTATCGCCGTGTTATTCGTTTCCACGAAACCGATGCAGCCGGTGTGGTGTATTTTGCCAATATTTTGAGCCTGTGTCATGAAGCCTACGAGGCGGCATTAGCTGATGCAGGTATTGATGTTCGCACTTTTTTTGGTGGTGCGACATTGGCGGTACCTGTAGTACATGCTTCTGTTGATTTTCGGCGACCGCTGTACTGTGGTGATCTAGTTGCGATCGCCCTCACTCCCCATGCCCTAGATAGCTCTAACTTTGAAATTCACTATCGGCTCAGTAACGCTGAGGAGAAAACCGTAGCCACCGCCCTCACTCGCCATGTCTGTATTGACAGTGTTAGCCGTCAGCGTCAGCCGCTGAGTTCCGAGCTGGTTCAGTGGCTTGGACCAGCCATGCCATCGCCTGGGAACGATTGACTTTGCCCTGGTGATTCCGGGGAATTTGATTAACCTGTCGCCACTGTTTGGGGTGTTTGTAGGGGCTAAGTAATGATTTTAGAGCCATCTTCAGCTGCTCTGGAGTAGCTGTTTCGGCTGGGACATAGAGGGCTGCCACCGTCTGCCCCCATACTGGGTCCGGGATGCCCACAACACAGACATCCTGCACCAGCCCTGTGGTTAATAGTGCCGCCTCGACTTCTGTCGGGAAGACATTTTCACCCCCGGTAATAATTTTTTGGCTACTGCGCCCCACTACATGTAGATGACCTTGTTCGTCCAAAAACCCTAAATCGTCTGGGTAAAACCAGCTTTGGGTTTGAGCAAACTGCGTATTTGGCCAATAGCCGAGACCCAAAGCAGGCGATTGTAGAGCGATGAGTCCGACAGTGTTGGCGGGCAGCGGTTGCAACGACGTTGGGTTGTGAACTGCCAGCATTACATGGGGCAGCGGTGGACCATTACTGTAGACACCTTGTTGAAAATCGTTAGGAAATAGGGTGGCGACTTGGGCCGCTGTTTCACTCATGCCATAGGTCAGGGCGACGGGTAGCTCAGCCGCCTGCGCTAGCAGACTTGGCCAGGCTGGGGCTCCCCCCAACAAAATGGCCCGAAACTGTGAGAGCCAGGGGCTGGCGCTATCGGTTTTTAACAGCCGCTGCAGCTGGGTGGGCACTAGAGAAATAAACCAGGTCTGGTTTGGTGTGACTAATCGTTGACCACTCTCTAGCTGTTTGAATGACTGAATGATTAACCGGCCACCTGATAGCCAGACCCGCATAGCCTGCATCAGACCGCTAACGTGGTATAGCGGTAGTACACAGTAGCTGTTAACGGGCTGTCTGTTAGCGGACTGCCTGTTAACGGGCTGTTGCTCAAAGTGGTCTAGAAACCCCTGGGCCGCTGCCATCAAAGTCTGCCAGGTATGAACAACAAATTTGGTTTTCCCTGAAGTCCCCCCTGTGGCAATGAGAATCTGGCCTGCTTTAGGTTGGTGACTACGGGCAAACGAGACAGGGGGAGTTTTACCAAGGACGATGTCAGGCTGCAGCTGTTCTGCAACTTGCTGCCATTCCTGCTGTTGCCAGCCAGGGTTTGCCAAAATCAGAGCGGCATTTGCCAACAGAGCACTCCACAGGTGGGCCAAAAAGTGTTGCGGCTCAGCTTCATTGATCAGCACTACCGCACCTGACGGGATCTCTTGGACCTGGCTACACCAGGGTTCATTTAGGGTATGCCAAATATCTTGGGGATGAGGATAATCGGATGCCCCTGTGGTGGTGTTCATGTGCAGTAACGGCCCATCACCCCAACCGCTGCCATAGCTGTTGCCAGTCGGTTTGACTGAGACCATCGTTGGTAAACCACTGCTGGGTGCCTAAGCCCAGGGCACGATGGGGAATATCGGGATAGGCCATGGCCAGGTCTATGGCCAGACGAATGAGGGCCTGGCGACCAACAGAGGTTTCAAAGACCGACGAAATCACCAGGTCAATGGGGTATTTGTGGTAAAAATGCTGCAGCCGTTGGGGAGAGCCCATGATTGCCGCTTTGATGATATAAATACCGTCCCAGCCTCGATGGAAATGTGCTTTTAGCTGTTCCAGGCTGGCAATGGATTCATCCAGGGCGATGGGGGTGTGATAGCGGTAGCTGAGCCGCATCAGGGTGTCAAAGTCCCTGGGTGGCAAGGGCTGTTCTAGAAACTCAATTCGCTGATCGTTGCGATCGCACCAATCTAACCACTGCCTGGCCGCCAGTTCATTCAGACCACCGTTGGCGTCTAGACGCAGCTTTGCCCCCAGAGGTAGCTGCCCCAAGAGCTGATCTAGCCACTCCATTTCTTCAGCAATTGGGCCCACACCGATTTTGCACTTAAATACTCGGTAGCCCTGCTGCCACAGCCCATGCCACTGTTCCAAAGACTGAGACCCTCTGGCCAGCAGCACACCACACTGAGCATTGGGTAGCTCAATCGGTCGTAACTTACGCTCCAGGCTACTAAAGACCGACTCTAGGCCAAACTGACAAGCAGGCAGTGTGGGTAACAAGGAAGGGACTACATGATCAGACAGCTGGGAAGGTAGCTGTTGACAGAAATTCATTGCCTGTTCAAATGTTTCAGACCCAAACCAGGGTAGCGGTGCGATTTCACCAAAGCCCATCCGTCCGTCTTCGTCGGTTAATTTGAGAATCAGCCCCTGACGTACCTGCCAGTCACCATGATGGGTGCGTACCGGTTGTCGAAACCGACGGTGGTAGGGGCGAAACTCGAACCGATAGGACATGGTTGCAGACTCTGACACAGGCCGCTCAAAAAAGGGGTGAAGGGATAATTATTTAAGACGCTCTAAGGGAAATCGGCAGCAGCAACCCCAGACATATGAGTATTCCACAGCAGAACTGGAAACGAATGGCTACGAACTTAGCATTTTGTACCAACTTGGGTTGATTGTGATAGCGCTCAACATGACCACAAAGCTGAAATGCAAAGGGGGCACTGGCAAAGACCAGAGTTAAGCCTGGGGGAAACAGTCCCGTTAGTAACCCACCCGCTAAAATCGCAAAGATGCTGCCACAAAGCCACGGTAAGAGCCGGGCACCACCCTGAGTACCCAACCGAACAATGGGGGAACGCTTCCCTGCCGCGACATCATCGCTCACCTGATGAAAGTGAGAGCAAAATAACACTAATGTGGTCGCCATACCAACGATGGCTCCCAATCCCCAGCAGCCCAATGAAAATGTTTGAGTCTGGGCGTAGTAGGCTGCCCCTACGCCAATGCCAAAACTGACAAAGCATAGTGGCTCCCCTAGCCCCTGGTAGCCTAAGCGAAACGGTGGCCCCTGATAGAGGTAGCCCAAGATGCAACAAATAAGAATCAACCCGAGGACGGTAAAGTCTTGCTGTAGCAGTGCGATCGCAACCACCCCTGCTATCCCTAGCATCAAACTTAGGTTACCGAGCCAAAAGATCAGAGATTGATTTTGGGTCAGATTGACGAGGGAATGGTGTTTGTTTTGATCGATACCGGTATCAGCGTCATAAACATCATTACTCAGGTTTTCCCAAACCAGCAGCAGCACCGCCGACAGCAAAAAGATCGATAGAATGCGGGCCTCTAAAATTCCGGTTTCTCTATATGCCAGCAAACTGCCAACCAAAATAGGCATAACGGCAACACTGTACATTGGAGGTTTAATGGCGGCTAGCCAAAGCGATTTGCGAGCCGTACTAACGCGCTCTTGCTCAACCGTCGGGATGGTCATGTAGACGTAATTCTTTTGCAACTATAAATCCACAGTTAGCATAGCCGGTACATGAGCTGATTGAGGGGTAATAAATCTCAGAGAACCTGAGCGACTCGACGCTCAAACCTGAGCAACTGTTACACCAGTACCCCCATCAGCTTGTTCAGCGTTCTCAAAACTCCGTACCTGAGGATGTCGTTTGAGAAACTCTCGGACACCCCGTTTGAGTTTGCCGGTGCCATGGCCGTGAATAATCCAGATGGGGCCAGCGGATTTTGCAATAAAGTTTTCTAGGTCAGCCTCGGCTTCAGCGACGCGCATCCCTCTAATGTCGATAGTATTTTTAGAGGTGCGTACCGCTGGGGCAGTCGGTTCTTTTTTCGCCACTTTGACCGTTCGCCGCTTTTCAGTAGGTTTTTCGTCCGGTGTTTTGGTAACGGCCTTTTGCCCCGAGAGGGACTCAATGTCGCTAAGGTCAACCACGGTTTTCATAAGGCCAAACCGTACGGCGACTTTGCCATCACTGTCGGGTGCATCGACGACTTCAGCCGTTTGGCCTCCTAGACCAATCAGCCGTACTTTTTCACCCAGTTTAGGTTTGTAGTCGGTCACGGCTTTTTTAGCTGGGTGTTTCCCTTTGGGGGCCGCTGGCTGTTGTTCTGCAATAGCTTCCACCAGCTCTGTTGCTTTTTGTGCGGCCTGGGCTGTGGGGGTGCCCTTTTGCAGCTGACGAATAACGGTGGCAATTTCGGCCTTTGCCTCCGCTACTGCTGCTTGGATCGCTTTTTCTTGCTCTAGTTTTTGATTCAGCTCCCAGTCTTTAATGGCTGCTGCCTTTCGCTCAATGTCTGCTTTGAGCGCTTCGGCCTGGGCGACAATATTGGCCGCCTGCTCGGCCTGGTCTTCCTGACGTTTGCGCTGGGCTTCAAGACCGGCAATAACCTGGTTAACGTCATCTTGTTTACTCACCCCAACATAGCCTTGGGCCGTATCCACAACTGTCGGATTTAGTCCCAGCCGTCGCGCAATGGTGAGGGCGTTAGAGCGACCGGGAATGCCCCATAACAGTCGATAGGTGGGCGACAGACTGACATCATCAAACTCTACTGAAGCATTTTCAAACCGCTCATCCTGATATTTGAGGGCTTTGAGTTCGCCAAAGTGTGTGGTGGCCACCGTCAGCCGAGTGTGATCGGCAAGATGCTGCAGAAGTGCGATCGCAAGCGCACTCCCCTCCGTCGGGTCGGTGCCTGCCCCAACCTCATCTAACAGCACTAAAGAATTATCTTCCGTAGCACCGCCCACCGAAGCCTGGTCAGAATTTTCAATTCCATCACCCGCACCAATCGCATCCAAAATCCGACCAATCCGCCGAATATGTCCAGAAAACGTCGATAAGCTTTGCTCAATGGACTGCTCATCCCCGATATCGGCCAATATTTGATCAAACCAGGGCAGTTCCACCGGTTCACGCGCTGGAACAAACAGACCCACCTTGGCCATCAAAGACGCCAGACCTAAGGTTTTTAAGGTGACGGTCTTACCCCCGGTATTTGGTCCCGTAATTGCCACCACCCGAATATCTGGTCGCATGGTGATATCGGTCGGAACGACTGTCGGGCCTTCTTCATGACGCTGCTGCCATACCAAAATGGGATGCCGGAGCTGTCGCAGCACCGTGCGCTCGTTGGGCTGACTAAATCGAGGTGGATTGGCCTCTAACCACAAAGAATAGCGGGCACGGGCGGTTGCCAGATCCAGAGTGGTCACGATGGCCATCAGCTGTTCGAGATCGGCGCTGACCTCAGCAATCTGGCCGCTCAGACGCTGACGCACCAGTTCTTCCTCACGGATTTCCTGGCGTTCTAACTGGCGCAATCGGTTGCCAAACTCCACTACGCTCTGGGGTTCTACATATAGAGTGGCACCACTGGTGGAAACGTCATGGACAATCCCCGGAATCGAGTCTTTTTGCGGGGCTTTAACGGGTACTACAAACCGTCCGGCGCGCTGGGTAATTAGAGTCTCTTGCAACGCGCCAGCATTCCGCTGCATGATGCGCTGCAGCTTGGCATGGAGCTGGTCGTGGGTGGTTTTGATACTTTTACGAATACCCGCCAGCTTTGGGTTGGCCCGGTCAGTGACCTTACCGCGATCGTCAATGCAGTGGTGAATTTCCTTTTCTAATTCTGGATAGGTGCGCAGCTGAGCCACCAGCGCCTGCAGCACTGGAAAATCCTCTTCTTCTTGGGCATCAATAGTCCGACGCAGCTGACGTGCACCCGCCAGGGTGGTCGCGATTTCTAACAGCTCCTCTCCAGACAAAATCCCCTGCAGTTTTGCCCGTTCTAGGGCATCTCCCATATCTTGAACACCACGAAAATTAAGCGGGGCTTTATCTTCTAACAAGTAGGCTTCGCGGGTTTGGGCCAAAAGCTGTTCGCTTTCGCTCTGATGCTCAGGGATACGCCCATGGCGAGCAGCCAGGGCACCTAATTTTGTAGCAGCAAAGGTGGCCCACTGCTGACATAAACGGGGCCATTCTAAGAGGTCTAGGGTTTCGGACTGGATCAAGATTGGTGGGGGATGAGAAAGTTTTGAGTTTTGAATATTGAATTGAACGGTCTTATATGCCTTCTTAGCAATAAAAACTTCAGACCGACAACTTAAAGAACACTCAGCAAGCTGAGAAGAGCAACGCCCTACAAAATTCAAAAAATTAGGTCTTAACTAACTATATAGCTTCTATCTTAGGAAGATGCTTCCTTCTGATCTGTTGATTCATCGCCCTCGGGGTGATTCTATTGATGCGAAACAGCTGCCACTAAGTGACGAGTGGCTTGCGATCGCAAGCAATCTTGTTTCTCTATTTCAAGCTACAGTCGGTGACACCCAGGGCAGTCTCAACCAAAAACTGCAGACATTAGAAGGCGAAGACACCGACTATCGGATTAAACGCGGTCTGGCCCATATCCTGCGCAGCAGCTTTAGCACCTTTGAAATTATCAGTCCTTTAGAACCCCAAGAATTGCGTCAGCGGGTGTTTGCCCTGGCTGCCACCAGGGCACCCTCACCAATGGTGGCTAAGCAGCATTTAGACACCCTGGCAGGGCAGCTCACCCAAGAACTTGATAGAGATGTAGAGCCGATTCACATCCAGCAGGGGCTGTATGCCGACCTCAAAGAAAATCGTATTCTTACCCAGTTTGATGCCCCCACCCCCGAGGCACTGATTCATCGCTATAACCTGTCCCAGGTCCAGGGCATTTTTTATCGAGCCAGCCATGTGGTCTTAAATCTGCACCGCAACGACCCTGGTGAGTACAAGCTGATGTTTCGCTACCTCAAGCTGTTTCGATTAATGGCCTACATAGAGGGAGAAGCCGATCAAGGATTTACCGTTACCATTGATGGACCGGCCAGTTTATTTAAGGCCAGTACTCGCTATGGGCTAGATATCGCCAAGCTAGTGCCCGCCATTTTGCACGTAACCCGCTGGCACCTCAATGCAGCCCTGCAGTGGAAAGACAGCTATACCAAAGCGCTATCTGAAAAAAGCTATACCCTTGACTCAGAGTGCGATTTAGTCAGCCATTACCCCCCCGGCAAACCCTATGACAGCATGGTGGAATCTGCCTTTGCTGAACGGTGGAACGGATTGGTGCAAAAAGGGAAAACTCAGTGGCAGCTAGAACGAGAGGTTGAGCTGATTCCAATTCCCGGTAGCGTTATGATTCCTGATTTTCGTCTGGTTCATCCCGATGGTCGGGTCTATCTGCTAGAAATCGTCGGATACTGGCGACCAGACTATCTACGCAAAAAGTTTGCTCAAGTACAAAAATCAGACCGTCAAAATTTAATTTTGGCTATTTCGGAGCGATTGAACTTGGCAAAAGCCGGTATTGATGTCAAAAACGTACCCGCCAAAGTGATTTGGTTTAAAGATAAGCTGCAGCCCAAACCCTTACTAAACCTGTTAGACGAGCTGTAGATAACCAGCAGTTCTCAGTATGAGATTTCAGCTAGTATCGGCAGGGATTTCAAGCTCTAAGCCTTGAATCATGAACGTTAGTAGATGATCCCAGGTGTCAAACCACATGTACCGTGTAAGTGCTCGCAAATCATCAAAAAAGGTC
>JBCDIX010000002.1:0-203195 GCA_038748405.1 Cyanobacteria bacterium P01_H01_bin.21
CCTGATTCGGCATATTGCTCTGAACCTCTTGAGACAAGATACCGCAACCAAAGCTGGCACGAAGGCCAAACGCCTTAAAGCTGGATGGGATAACGATTATCTCTTAGGAATCCTGGTTAATTGAGTATGCGTTTGCCCTGTGGACGCTTAAGCGTCGACGCTTAGGAATCGAGTCGAGCAGAAATACTGTCCACTGGCTGGGCGAGAGGTCGTAACGTTTGCACATTGGCAAATATCTCTTCAGCGGTATATGGCGAGTAGAGATAGGCATCCGCACTGCTGCTGTTGCTGCCCTGGTCTGCACAAACAATCACGGGTAGATCGCTTAAAACGACACTGTTCTTGATGCGATCGCACACGAGTTCGGCAGCAGCTACCGCAGTTGCTCTAATGATGATCAGCTCAGGTGAAATAAAGCTCAGTACTGTCAGCAGAGTCTCATTATTGTCTACCTGAAAGACAGACAATCCATGCCAGTGCAACAGATCAGCAAGTAGCGTCTTAGACTGATCAGCATGCCCAACAATTGCAATAGCTTTCATAACCTTATCTCCTGTGATCCTACAAATCGCTCAGCAGTGCTGTTAGCGATCGTTGACATGGCTCCTAGAACCATGGCCAAAAAAAAAATCAAAGAAACAAGTGAAAAAACGACAACCGTTGAGCAAAAGCCTCTCCCGAAACTTATGCTCAGCGATAAAAAAGATATTATTACTCTATTAACTGCCGACTTCGATACCGCTAGCCCGAAAGTTGATCGATATCCAATGGACTAGCTTGCCATGAAAGCAATGTAAGGGAAAACACGGAAAATGTGTAAGGTTAAAAAAGTAATTTAAA
Organism: Cyanobacteria bacterium P01_H01_bin.21; assembly: GCA_038748405.1. Lineage (GTDB taxonomy): Bacteria > Cyanobacteriota > Cyanobacteriia > Phormidesmidales > Phormidesmidaceae > Leptothoe. The sequence continues at coordinate 841 of JBCDIX010000002.1, forward strand.
GGAATATCATGATGGTCTTGTTAGATACCCCCGCTACACAACTGTCGATCCGCATCAGACAAATTGTCCCCATGGGCTAAGTAGTCATCCAGCCAGCGACAACCGTCTTCCAGCAGTTGCTCAAAGCTGCGACTATCTTTCCAGTCCCACATGATGATTCTGCGATCATGACCGCTAGAAATCAAGGTTTGCCCATCAGGACTAAAGGCTACACCCCAGATAGAGCCATTGTGACCGTATAGTGTGGTCACGAGGGTACCGTCTGGTCGCCAGATACGTACCGTACGATCATAGCCGCTCGATGCCAGTAGCTTGCCATCAGGACTAAAAGCAACGCTGTGTACCCGGGCTCGATGACCACGGAGGGTGGCTATCGGGCGGCCTGTAACCGACCAAATTCTAATGGTGTGATCGGCACTAGCCGAGGCAATTCGCTGACTATCCGGACTCACCGCCACTCCCCAGATCGGTGCCCGATGCCCGTGGATGCTTCTCTGCAGTTCTCCTCGACGATTCCAAATCTTGACAGTGTGGTCCCAGCCAGCTGAAACTAAAAACTGCCCGTCGGGACTGTAGGCCACCCCATAAACTCGATCTCGATGACCTCGTAGGGTGCGTATAAGTTCCCCATTAGGTCGCCAGAGCTTGACGGTTTGGTCCCAGCTAGCCGAAGCAATCTCATTCCCTTCTGGGCTAAAGGCCACTCCCCAGACCCGGTCTCGATGACCCTGTAGAGTTTGTAATAAACCGCCCTCGGGTCGCCAAAGTTTTACGGTTTTATCCCAGCTGGCGGAGGCCAGGGTGTCGCCATCGGGACTAAAGGCCACCTGCCAGATGCGGTCCGTATGGCCTTCAAGCACGGTCTGCAAGCTACCCTGCCAGTTCCAAAGCCGAATCGTTTTATCCCAGCTGCCCGCTGCCAAGGTTTGTTGGCTCAGGGCCAGGTTAGTGACGGGGCCCTGATATCCGTGTAGCGTGCGGGGGATTTTATCGAGTCGCCACAGACGTACCGTTGCATCATCACTGCTAGAAGCCAGCACCTCACCATCCGGGCTAAAGGCCACCCCCCAGACGCCTGCATCGTGCCCTCGTAGAGTGGATACCAATGTGCCACTGCTGGTCCACAGCTTGATGGTGTTATCCAAGCTGGTAGACGCCAGCTGACGGCCATCCGGGCTAAAGGCCACGTGCCAAACTCGATCCTGGTGTCCTTCTAGGGTGATGGGTTGGGTATTGTTGGAGTTTTGGCGACTGCTGCCGTCACGATTAAGTCGCCACAGTTTAATGGTCTGGTCATCACTGGTTGAGGCCAATAGCCGCCCGTTCGGGCTAAATGCGAGCCCATAAACAGGCGCCTGGTGGTCATTCAGTTCGTTTAAGAGTTCTCCACTGGTGGCATCCCATAGTTTGATAGTGTTATCCTCACTAGCGGTCGCCAAGATTAATCCGCTGGGGCTGATGGCGGTCTGGCTAATGCTAGCTTCATGGGCCGGAATATTCAGCAACAGCTCGCCAGTTCTGTCCCAAAGCTTGAGATGACCGTCTTCACTACCGGTAACAAGGGTCTGGCTGTCTAACGAGATATCGACAGAACTCACTCGGCTTTCGTGTCCCCTCAAGGTAATGGGCGGTGCAACCACGTTGGCGATGTCGTCGCTATAGCTAACGGGCCAGATTTTTGCTGTAGCATCCGCACTGGCAGAGACTAAATATTCACCATCGGGGCTAAAGGCGACATCCCAAACAGCATTGGTATGGCCGCTCAAGGTGGTGATTAGCTGGCCGCTGGCGTGCCACAGTTTGAGAGTATTATCCCAACTAGCCGTGGCGATATACTGACCGTCTGGGCTAAAGGTTACGCCATAGACAGGGGCTCCATGCCCCCGTAGCTGGTTGGCTTCGGTAATACTTTGCAGCGTTCGCCGCAGGGTTTGTTCGACCTGTTGTTTAACATTGGGCTGAGGTACCGGCAGTCGCTGCAGCTGTTGCGCCGCCCGTACGGCTTCCAATAACGACTGGAGACGATCGTTTTGGTTGTAGAGAGCATCGGAGTAGTAGCTAATGGACAGCGCCTGATTGTTTTGGTTATCTTGCTGGGTCAGCATTGTTTGGCGAGACTGTCGGTAGGCTAGCATGGCAATGCTGGTAATGCTGAGAAATGCCACACTCATACCCACTAACAAAAAGCGCTGCAGAGTAACATTTCGCTGCTGAGCTTCGAGTCGAGCTTCTAATTCTTTGAGGCGTTCAGATTCTAGGGCTTGCTGCACCTCCTGGCGATCTACTGCAACACTGTCTGCCAAAAACTTGTAGTCCAGGTCGCTAAGCTGTTGGTCCTTGGCCCAGGCTTGGGCTTCGTTTAATGACTGCCCTCGCAACAGTCGCGATCGATCGCGCTGTCCAGACTGTACCCAAGCTTCAAAGGTTTGAGAGTAGGGTCGTAAACGGACTAGCTGATAATCCACCCAGTGGGAATTAAAAACTTCTCTATAAATTCGATTATGAATGTTGAGTTGGCCAGAGCGTTTAACGACTAGACCTGAGAGTAACAGCTCTTCTTGGAGATGATTGTCTTCTAAAGAGAGAGTTTGGCCAGATAACAGTTTTTTGTAACGCCCTAGTAAACGGCTAATTAGCTGGGGCTGTGCCAGTAAGCGATCCTGAATGATACGTAAATGGGGGGGTTCGTCCTGGGACTCCCAGTTTTTGATCAGCTGCGATCGCACCAGTCCATCCACCCAAACCTGCTCCACAAAAATTTCTGTGCGGGGTGCCAATTTGTTGACAACTAGCTGACAGAGCTTTTGAGTCAAAAAGGGCTGTCCATTGGTCCAAGCCAAGATATGTTCCAATGTCTCTGTGGCATTGGCTACCATTGGTTTTAACCAGTAGCTAAGGGGAATGGCTTCAGTCGCTGTAAATCCTCTTAGCTCAATGGCTGTACCAATATTGAACGGTGTGCGATTAGGATTTTGACAGAGGTCGGTGGGAGTTGCAACACCAAACAGGGCAAACGTCAGTCGCCGATACTCTGGGCTATCGACCCGCTGATTGTAGCAATAGCGAATTAGGGCAAACAGATCGTCAGCCGCAAATGGCAGACCCAACACACTGTCAATTTCATCAATAAAAATGACGATGTTTTCAGTCTCTAGCTGTTGCAAAACCACATCTTTCATAAAGTGATCTAGCCGCTGCACCGCTGAGAGACTGTCGCCTTGCTGCCACCACTGTTGAAAGTTGCCGCTGAGCTGCAAACTACGCCACAGCTCAGCGGCAATGCCCATGTACCATTTTTCAGCAGTGACGTTGTCGCTGCCCAGATTAGTTAAATCGATAGCCGCACAGCGTGTGCCATCTTGTTCAAGCCGATGTTTTGTTCTCACCCGCAGGCTAGACTTGCCAATTTGTCGAGTATTGAACACATAGCAAAACTCTCCTCGACTCAGACCTTCATATAAATCATCATCAGCCTGACGCTTAACATAGGTAGGTGCCTGGGCATGGAGACTGCCGCCAACTTGATATAGAGATGCGGTTGTTGTAGTCATAGCGAGGCGGGGGCGAGGGGGCAGGAGAGGGGCAACAATGCCAGAATCTATACCTATTCAAGGATTAGTTTAGCAATGGGGGGTGTGGACTTTTGTTTACGAAAATTGACGGCTTGCTGCAGCAGTTGCCAGGCTTTGGGTGAGAATATGGCCGGGATACCAAAATCAAGGGCAATAGGAAACTGTTTTTGTTTAAGGGCAACGATCATCCAGTGCAGGCTGAGGTACTGACGGATCGTGTTTAAAGACGGCAGCTTATCTTGATGTTTAGGGCTCACATGCTGGTAGATCCGTTCTTTAATCAAAATATTTGTGTCGAGACGTCGCTGCAGCGTAATTTTTTGGTCATAGCCACCGGTCCAGACGGTGCGATAAGCCAGACATTTATTAATAAACAGGGCGTCGCCATGGTCGGCTACCCGAATCCAGGAGTCAATATCGTCAAAGCCCGTCATGGACAAATCCCACCCACCGGATTTCAGAAAGGCATCGCGACGCACGGCCACCTGAATCGGGGTACCAAAAGGGACAACCTCTAGAAACATGCCGTAGTGGATATCGGCCTGGGGGATATAAAACCTCTCACCCGGACCGGTTGCCGGTGTGCGGCTGAGTTCTTGACCCTCACCATCAACCTGGGCGGCCTGGCAAGAGCAGATGACGGCTTCAGGACGTTGCGCAATGGCCCTGATCATGTCTTCGATACAGTTGGCAGCTAGATAGTCATCGTCATCTACCAGTTTGACCCAGGTGCCTGTTGCTCGTTCTACGCCTGCATTGACCGCGCCTGAGTGATTTTTATTCGTTGGGTTGCGATGGTAAAGCACTTGGTTGCCCAGACTTTCAACATAGTCTTGGGTGCCATCTGTCGAGGCATTGTCCACCACAATCACTTCACAGGGGACAGTCTGGCTGAGCGCGGTTGCGATCGCACGCTTTAATAGCTCCACCCGATTGTAGGTGGTAATCACAATACTAAACGATACCGTTTCTGAATCCATGCTCCTTCGCCTTTTTGAGCGCTCCCCGCTATTGTGCCAAATCTACGGAGGAGTCTTACACGCTTGGGCGATATTTCTGCCAAAGAAACGGGTTTACTGGTTTCTGATGCTTATTAAATGCTGCCCCGCACTACCTTGAAGCACCATGCTCAGGCGATGGTGATGGTTTTAACGGTTAACTCGTTCGTAAACGATAGACTAAAGCCTGTATTTTCACTTAGCGATAAGCCAACATCCTATCAGGGGCCAAAATTTATGAGAGGGTATCTATACGTAGCGGCTGGTAAAAAATATGTTTGCGAAGCTGTTCGCTCGGCTCAAAGTTTAAGGGCTGTCGATAAAAGCGCCCACATTACCCTCGTCACAGACCACCCCTTTGAGAGCGATACGTTTAATCAAGTGATTGTTCAACCCACTACAGCGCAGACCTATAAGCACGGGTTGCTCTACAAAGTGCAGCATCTTTATAATTCATCTCCCTATGAAGAGACTCTATTTATAGATAGTGATACGTATGTTTGTGAAAACATTGTCCGTATCTTCGACTTGTTAGAGTTTTTTGATGTTGCCATAGCTCCCGATCCTACTGATGTAAATCGACCAAAGTCTCCCCGGTCGGCGCAGCGACTTCGAGCGTTAGATCTCTACAATACTGGGGTGATTCTCTTTAAAAAAAATGAGCGTAATGATGAGTTATTTAATCGATGGCTGCGAATTTATAACGATAAGCTAGAAAATGAAACACTGGGCAAAGAAAACGACCAAACATCCTTTATAGAAGCCTGGCTGGAGTCAAATTCAAAAATCTATGTTCTCTCCCATGCCTGGAATGCTAGAACGCCGTTTTTCTTTACCCTCAATCAATCGGTCAAAATTATTCACGGTAGACATAAGGACTACGAAGTTATTAAGGAACGGCTTAATAAACCTCACCATTCCAGACATCGCTGTTGGCTGCCTGTGCACCAAAAGTGTGTGATGAAAAAGTCAGGCTGGCTGTACCATACAAAAACCTTGGGCAGTCAGTGGAAGCGGCGACTGTTGAAAACTCTTAAAGGAGCCAGCGTTACATAGTTCTTTCAGCTAATTGTCTCCGAAGACGGTTCGATGACGACGGTTTGCATAGATTTTGATAGGATTCCCGGTCATTAGCTCGTTCCAGTAACACTCTCTGACTTATGTATACACGGTAGCTTGAGTAAGAGGGGGATTAGAGACTGGTCGGTGACGAGCTGCATTATTATTCATCAAATTCCACCGCTTCATAAAGTTCTGCCAGGGCTATCTCCACGCCAACGGATGTCAGCTGAAAGCTAGCCTCCAAACCCCGGTACTTAGTCAATAACCACTGGTCTGCCGACTGCCTGGCATAGTGATCCACCTGGGGCTGATACTGATCGATCAGCACATATTCCTGAAAACTTTCCATCGTGCGATAGGCTTCAAACTTGTCACCCCGGTCATAATTTTGAGTAGATTTTGAGAGCGTTTCTGCAAGCAAAATGGGATTCATCACCGTATCCTTTCGCCCAGGCTGCAGTTCTGGTGGTTTGGGGGTAACCATCACGTCTGGATAGGTGTAGAGTTTCACCGCCGGTATCCAAAGCCTTTGATCCGTGACAAAAATGCTATAGGGCTGCTTTCGCAATGCCGCCGTTAGCAGAAAAACAAACATTCGGATAATCTCATTATGTTCAGGCGTTCCCCCCGTCATCTCAACAATTTCTCCATTGCGAAATTCACTGCGTGTCTCTGATTCCATCTCTAAAGTCAGATATTCCTCAGTGGTGTAGGTTTTTGTTTGTGGTGTTGCGACCGTCATGAGTTAGCCCTCCTGCTCTTGCTCAAATGGTATAAACCTTGCCCAAATTTAAAACGATTCAGACATCCGCGAGAGATTCTAGAAAAATAGATTCGTTAATGCAAAGTCTCTCAATACATCTCATATTTTAGAAACTGACAGGGAATTGAGCCGTTATAAACCGGTATCTTTCTAGCGGTTCTTAGACCAATGCATTTAGTCAGGGCTTTGTTACCGCTGAGGATATAGGCGGTCCAGCCCTTGAAGCGCTGTTTGAGAATATCGCCCATCTGTTTATAAAACGGGGCCAGGTTTTCGGTTTGACCCAGGCGTTCTCCGTAGGGTGGGTTGCAGATGAGAATACCGCTGTCGTTGGGGGCCTCAATATCAGCAAAGTCAATATAGTTAAAGTCGATATGGTCGGCCACACCGCTATAGTCGGCGTTAGTACGGGCATCGTCCAAGATATCTAGGTCGCGATCGCATCCCACCATCGGCACCGTTAGCTCAGATCTCTGTCGGTTTTTAGCCTCCTGCACTAGCGTTTGCCAAAGATGCTCATCATAGTCAGGCCAGGTTTGAAAGCCAAATCCCTGGCTGGTGGCATCACGAAATAACCCAGGGGCAATCTTTAATGCCTGGAGTGTTGCCTCAATGGGCAAGGTGCCAGACCCACACATCGGGTCTAGAAATGCCCCATGGCCAGACCACTCAGTAAGTCTTATCAGGGCGGCGGCTAGAGACTCTTTTAGAGGGGCTGTACCCATGGCAGGACGGTAGCCACGACGATGGAGACTACTGCCGGAACTGTCTAAACTGACGGTGGCGTTGTTGTCGTTAATGTGCACATTGACCTGCACATCAGGCTTTTCGGTATCGACATCAGAGCGTTCGCCATGGCGGTCTTGCTGCTGGTCGACGATGGCGTTTTTAACCTGTAGTGCGGTGAAGTGGCTGTGGTTGAGGCGAGCGTTTTTGCCAGTGGCCTTGACTGCCAGGGTGTGGCCGGGGGAAAGATGAATATCCCAATCAATACTCTGGATGCCGCGATAGAGGGCATCGCTGTTATGACAGGACACACGGGCCGCTGTCACCAGAATGCGAAAGGGGAGTCTAGCCCATAGATTGATGGTGTATAGACGCTTGCGATCGCACCGAAAACCCACGCCACAAAAACCGGGCTCTACTCCGTCTGCCCCCAGTTCTTCTAGCTCTTGGGCGGCGAGTTCTTCTAATCCACGGGCGACGGTTGCAAAGCAGTTAATCATTGGGGCTACGGCGAGGTTGACTGTTTTTTAGCGGTGTAACTAAGATAGGTTTTGCTTTTCCCATACGGCCCGCACCAGACGAATTTCGTTATAATCAAAGGTTTCACCCAGTTCGTCGCGAATCGTTCTTAAGGAATGGGAACCTACTTTTTCAATGGCTTCAAAAATTGGAACCTGTCGTTCTGGCGATACCAGTTTGTTTAAGTCAATATCTTGACCCATTTCAATTAGCTGGTCTAGGTGTTCAATGATGGTCCCCAGTCGTAACCCTCGCTCTAGGGCAATTTCAGACGGGGAAAGTCCCTGTTTGTGTAGGCTGTGGGTGGTGATGTAGGTGGATGTTAGCTCTGTAGACGATTTGCGAGGCTCTGCTGTAGAGGCGGTACTATTAGGCGTTAGATTGTGGGACTGGCAAAAGTGCTGAATTTCGTTTGTAAACACCTGGCCATATTGCTCTAGCTTGCGTCGGCCCACCCCGGAAATGGTGGCAAAGGCTTCGATCGTAATCGGTCGCTGCTGGGCCATCTGCCGCAGGCTGGCATCGGCAAAAACAATATAGGGAGGGACTGACTGCTCATCGGCAAGCCGTTTACGTAGGCTGCGCAGCTGGTCTAAGAGTAGTATCTCATCAGCGTTGAGCTGTATTTCGTCACTAGCTTTACTAGCCTTAGCCGGTTCAGAGCGTTGGAAAACATGAATGTTGACCGGAATTTCTTTTTTTAAGACTTGCCAGCTGCCTGTATTTAGCTTAAGAACAGAATAGCCATCGGTGGTTTCTGATAACAGTTCTTGGTGTAAAAGAGACCGACAAAGCTGTCTCCAATCATCGACGCTGTGGTCCTGCCCGATACCGTAGGTGGAGAGCTGATCGTGTCCTAGCTCCATCAGTCTCTTTTTGCGAGAGCCCCGCAATACATCAATAATATGGTTCATGCCAAATCGCTCCTGGCAGCGAGCCACACAGGAGAGAAACTTCTGGGCCTCAATGGTCCAATCTTCAAGCGGGACGGGGTTTAGACAGTTGTCACAGTTTTGGCAGTTACCGGCAAAGTGTTCACCAAAGTAGCTCAGCTGAATTTTACGACGACAGACTGCGCTCTCGGCGTAGTTAATCACATGCCGCAGCTGTTGGCGAGCAATCCGCTGTTCCTGTTCATCTGGCTTTTGACTAATTAAATAGTCAACCGTGGCTACATCGGCGTAGCTAAAGAATACGGTGCAGTTTGCCGGATCGCCATCTCGCCCCGATCGCCCTGATTCTTGGTAATAGCTCTCGATTGTACGCGGCAGGTCATAGTGAATGACAAACCGCACATCGGGTTTGTTAATGCCCATGCCAAAGGCAATGGTGGCCACAATGACACGCACATTGTCGCGGATAAACTGTTCTTGGTTTTCCTGGCGTTCTTGAGCGCTGAGACCCGCGTGATAGGGTAGGGCTGAAATACCATCCTGTTTAAGGCGAAAGGAAATTTCGTTGACCCGTTTGCGACTGAGGCAGTAGATAATGCCAGCGCCGGGCTGTTGTTTAACCAGCTTAAGCAGGTCGTCGTAGCTTTGTTTGGTTTTGGGCTGCACCTCATAGTAGAGATTTTGTCGGTTAAACCCCGAGACAAAGACTTGCGGCTCACTCAACCGCAGCTGTTGGATGATGTCCTGTCGAACCCGCTCAGTGGCGGTGGCGGTCAGTGCCATCATGGGCACCTGAGGAAATTGCTGTTTTAGCTGAAACAGCTGGCGGTATTCAGGCCGAAAGTCATGCCCCCACTCAGAAACACAGTGGGCTTCGTCGATGGCAAAGGTGCTAATGCCCACCGTTTGCTGCAGTTGTTCTAACAGCGGCCAAAAGCTAGGATTCATCAACCGCTCAGGGGCCAGATACAGCAGCTTTGTCTCACCTTTTAGCAGCGCCTGTTCGCGATCGCGCACCTCGCTAAAGGTCAAACTGCTGTTAATAAATGTGGCTGCAATGCCGTTGTCTCGCAGGCTACGCACCTGATCCTGCATGAGGGCAATCAATGGAGACACAACAATAGTGACCCCCAGCCTCAGCAGTCCCGGTAGCTGATAACACAGAGACTTACCGCCCCCGGTCGGCATAATCACTAGCACATCCCGATTTTTAAGAACTTGCTCAATAATGTCTCGCTGGTAGTGGCGAAATTCGTCGTAGCCAAAAAAGTGTTTAAGAGCCGTTTCTAATGATGCGAACGAGGCGATGGTTGGTGCGCTAGCCATAGATGCGTGGAATTCATCGGCTATTTATTTTAGTCTTACCGGCGCAGATGCTAACGGGGCCTACATAACTAGTAAAGATGACGGCCAGGGCTATTGCTAAAACACAGACGTGGCCAGCAATAGCACGTGATCCGGGACTCAAGGTCAATGCTGTTTTACAAAACTAAATTTGTAAAGATAAGTAAACATTTTGACGTCATAGAGGCATAGCGGCTTGACGGCATCGAATAAGGTGGGTATGTTTACTCCATGGGTGAAACGCCCCACGAATTAACTTCTATTTATTAAGGTTGATATGCAAGGTAAGCAGAAGGTCACTCTTTACATGCACGATGACCTGCACCGCCAGCTTAAAATTCGCGCTGCGGTGGATGGGGAGCCAATGTCTGCCTTAGCCGAGCGAGCCATCGGATTTTATTTGAATCATTCTGATGTTGTGGACGGGGTTCAGGGTGCAGCTCATTTGGTTTACGAGTGTCCTTCCTGTACGACAGCTGTGGTGGTTAAAGATGGTGACCTAATGGCGGTAGACGCTCATGGCGACATGCATGAAGAGTCTTTAACTGAAGTACCTGATGTTGTTCCTAGTTCGGTGCGTTCTGACGAAGGGGAGCTGGTTCCCTGTTAGGGGGCGGCCCTGGAGTTACGGCGCTAGCTTGCGACCGTAGGGCTATAGGGTTTGAATTGGTCTGTTGGTATCGGTCGGCGTTGAGAGGATAAAAAATTATGAAAGAAGAGCTCAAAGTCCTAATTAAGGCTCAGTATCCTCTGATCTATATGCTCACGTTCGAGGAAGAAAGAGCGGAGCGTACGATTGCGACGATTGCTAAGCAGCAACCTCAGCGTCGTTTATTTACGTGGACGGTTACCCACGGTGTAGTTGAGTACGGTCAGAGTCGTGGTTCACAAAATAGCAACACGGTTTCTCCTGAGGCTGCAATTGATTGGGCAATTCGTCAGAAAGATCCAGGCATTTATGTATTTAAGGATCTGCACCCGTTTATGGATTCACCAGCGGTGACGCGATGTTTACGGGATGCGATCGCAAGTTTTAAGGGTACTAATAAAACTATTATTCTGATGTCCCCGGTTCAGGAGATCCCGGTGGAGCTGGAGAAAGAGGTTGTCGTTTTAGACTTCTCAATGCCCACCATGAGCGAACTAAATAAAGTGCTCACGGCGGAGCTAGGTAAGGCCCATGGATCAAATATTACAACCGATGTTCGTGAGAAACTCTTGAAAGCCGCTCTCGGTCTTACCGAGGACGAAGCTGAGAAAGTATTCCGTAAGGCCAGAGTTGTTGCGGGTAAGCTAACTGAGTCAGAAGTAGAGATTGTTCTATCTGAGAAAAAACAGCTAATTCGTCGTAACGGTATTCTAGAATACATTGAAGAGGATGAAACCCTTGACTCAGTGGGTGGCTTAGAAGAGCTTAAGCGCTGGCTGAGACAGCGCTCCAATGCTTTTACTGAGCGGGCTAGAGAGTATGGCCTGCCTCAGCCTAAGGGAATGTTGATTTTGGGTGTGCCTGGCTGTGGTAAGTCGCTGATTGCAAAAACAACGGCTCGACTGTGGGGCTTGCCCCTACTGCGGTTAGATATTGGCCGAGTCTATGATGGCTCTATGGTGGGTCGTTCTGAGGCTAATTTGCGCAGTGCGCTGCGTACGGCTGAGTCAATTTCACCAGCTATTCTCTTTATTGATGAGATTGACAAAGCGTTTGCAGGGGGGGCTGGATCTGCAGACTCCGATGGTGGTACCTCCAGCCGGATTTTTGGTAGCTTCTTAACGTGGATGCAGGAGAAGAATTCGCCCGTTTTTGTCATGGCAACCGCTAACCGTGTGGAGCGGTTACCCAGTGAGTTTTTGCGCAAAGGGCGGTTTGATGAGATCTTTTTTGTGGATCTACCCAACGAAGAAGAGCGCAAAGAGATATTTAGAATTCACCTCAGTAAGCGCCGTCGCGATATCGAACGTTTTGACTTCGATCAGCTTACTAAGGTGTGTGAAGGTTTTTCGGGGGCTGAGATTGAGCAGGGCTTAATCTCGGCAATGTATGAGGCGTTTGCCCAAGGCCGTGAGTTTAATCAACTCGACATTATTGCGGCTATTCGGGCTACGTTACCGCTGTCTAAGACCATGAGTGAGCAGGTAACGGCGCTTCGCGACTGGGCACGACAGCGTGCTCGCCCCGCTGCTTCATCCGTCGCTGAATATCAGCGGATGGAGTTTTAACAGGCTTTTGTTGGGGGCTTCCCCAGCAAGGGGCTAACCTCAGGGTTAGCAGTTTTGAGGCAATGGCTTAGCAAATAATTATTTCCAATTTGTTAATCTATTGACTTTGCGTTTTTAGTTTTGTATCTCTCATTTTCCCACTGGAGGAAACACCAATGTCTCACTTTAGTACTTTACGCACCAAGATCACTGAAGCTGAAATCCTAACAGCTTCTCTGAAGGACCTCGGTATTTCGGTTAAGACTGATGCTGATGTTCGCGGTTATAATGGCCAGCGCGTACGTTCTGACATCGTAGCTGTTCTTGATGGTGAGTATGATCTGGGCTGGTCCCGCAATGCTGACGGTTCTTTTGACCTGATAGCTGACCTTTGGGGTGTTGCTAAGAAGCACAACCAGACTGAGCTAATCAACTCCATCAACCAGAAGTACGCTGTCAACCGCACTCTTTCAGAGGTGAAGCGCCCTGGGTTACAGAACGCAAACGTGAAGCTTGTTCTTCAGTAGCAAGACTACTGTTGCTTCCTATACGCGTTCCCGCGCAGTGTTTAAGCTGGCTCATTAAGAGTCAGCTTTTTTATTGGCAAATGCCATAGCATTTGCCAATAAAAAAGCTGTTGCCATCTCAAGCTTTCAGTGAGCCGTGCGCAAAGCTGTGGTTTTGCTTTCACATAGGTGTATACGTCTAAACAACAGGCATTAGAGTACTTTTGGCTTTTATGAAAGAAAATATTTGAACACTCAAAATCAGCGCTACCCTGGTTAAGGAGGATGGTGCGACTGAGGAATCTTTTAGCCTGAACCTTACTTGATTAATGACTATAGTAATGAAGACGACTGCTACAATCGATGTCCTGCCACTTTTTCAGGCATTTTCAGAACCTTACCGACTACAGGTGATTGAGCTACTTCGCGAGCGCGAGCTGTGCGCTTGCGATATTGCCAATCATTTGGGGATCAGTGCATCTAAGCTTTCTTTTCACCTCAAAACACTGCGTGAGGCTGGACTTATTCAGGGCAGGCAGGAGGGACGCTGGATTTATTACCGCTTAAACCTGCCACAGTTTGTCGTGCTAGAGCAGTATGTAGCTGAGTTTCGGCGCTTGAGCCCGATTTTACCCGCTAGAACCTGCCCAGATTAACTCTACTTGAACTGTAGTATCGTCACTTTACTATCTGGTTGCTCCTCTAAATAGTGTTGGGCAGTGTCTTCAATCTTTTGTAGCTGCCCTAGAGCTAAACCACATGGGAAACCGTATTTTGCTTTAACACGGTCACTGGCGATCTGAAGAGATTCGCGAGAACGCTGTAGAAAGTCATTGATGGTGTAAGATTCACCCACTTGAAAATAGTCTTTGATAATCAGCGACGGAGAGTAGCAGCTCTCTTGTTGTCCATCTGGCCACTGAATATGAAATCGGACTTCAGGCATAGTGCTTAATGGTGGAGGATAGATAACTGTGGCGGACTGTGGCTTATGCCAATCTCTACTATAGCCGAAACAGCGATATCCCTCCGATAGCAGGCTCCTGTGAAGGAGAGCGACATATCTATAGAATGTGGATAGCTGATATGGGGGATGAATAAGGTGTCAAATATAGCAACAACGCTAAAAATTGTTGATGCTACCCTGGCTGGACGAGAGGGTCTTTGGTCAATTGCTTTGCAAGGTGCTGTCATTGCTGAGGTTGCACCCCAAATAGACACCTATGCTCAGCTAACTTTAAAGGCTAAAGGTAGATTGGTGACTCCCGGTCTGGTGGATGGGCATCTGCATCTAGACAAGGCGCTGTTACTAGAGCAACACCCTGCTCGAACGGGTACCTTTCAAGAGGCACTGACCGAAACGGGTAACCTCAAACGCGGCTTTACCATTGAAGATATTCAATCGCGCGCCCGTAAGGTAATCGAACGGGAGATCAACTTTGGTACAACCCTAATGCGCAGTCACGTAGAAGTGGACCCTATGCTGCAGCTGACGGCGATGGAGGCGTTGGTGCCGCTTAAGCACGAATATGCCTGGGGTCTGACGCTGCAGCTGGCGGTCTTTGCCCAGGAAGGAATTACCAATCAGCCAGGGACGGTTGATTTGCTGCGCCGGGCGATGATGATGGGGGGGGATGTCATCGGGTCTGCCCCCTATGTTGACCCAGAGCCCGAACAAAATATTCGCACCGTTTTTGACCTGGCCCAGGAGTTTGACTGCGATGTGGATTTTCATCTGGATTTTCTGGATGATGACTCACCTCTGCTGTTACCAACAGTTGTTGCGGAAACCTTAAAACGAGGCTGGCAAGGGCGAGTGTGTTTGGGGCATATGACAAAATTGGCAGGATTGTCTCCTGATAGTTTGCAAGAAACGGCGGCGATGCTGCGGGATGCTGGCATCTCAATTTTGGCGCTGCCGGCTACTGACCTCTATATGATGGGGCGTAAAGATACCCACGATGTCCGACGAGGTGTGGCTCCAATTCATACGCTAATGGAGCACGGGGTTACCGTCGGTGTTGCCACCAACAATATTCAAAACTTGTTTACGCCCTTTGGCGATGGGGATCTCTTAAAAATTTGTACGCTACTGGCTCAAACACTCCAGCTGGGGACTGCTAAAAGCCATATACAGTGCCTAGGTATGGCTACAGCCTCGGCGGCTAGAGCCATCGGTGTTAAAAACTATGGTGTGGCTCCTGGCAATGTTGCTGATCTAGTGTTGATCAGCGCTAAGTCTGCCTCTGAAGCCATCTGCCCTGCGCCCATAGAGCGCACCGTTATCAAACGCGGAAAGATTGTTGCTGAGACCCACGCTCAGCGACTATTGTTTGGTTCTGAGGTTACTCAACCGCTAGCTCAGCGTAAAGCTGCAGATGCATCTTAGCGGATTGTTGCCAGCTGTAATGCTCGATAATGTGTTGGCTGTGATTGACTAAGCTGTGGGCAATGTTCGGGGCAAGCAGGTTTACCATGGCAGCTGCGATCGCATCTACATCGTCAGGGTTTACCAGCGCCGCATCCTGGTCAGATAAAAACTCTGTAAACGGTGCCTGATTAGAAGTAAGCACCGGCAGTCCAGATGCGATCGCTTCTAACACCACCAGACCCCACCCTTCCTGTACAGACGGGAATACAAATACATCTGCTAAGCGGTAGAGGGTTGGTAACGCTGCATCAGGTACTACACCTGGTAATACTAAACGATTGCTCAAGCCATAGGCGTCCACCAGTTCCATAAATTGTTGACGATAGTCTCGATAGTCAAACAATGTAGCCCCGCCAGCAATGATTAGCTGTGCTTGAGGCTGTTGCTGCAGCACCTGGTAAAACGCTTTGAGTAAGTTAATTGAGTTTTTACGGGGTTCAATGCCCCCCACTGTCAAATAAATCGGCCCACCCTGAAGGGAATATGCATTGGCCAGGGCCGTTTCTGACCCATCAGGCTGGGTAGAAAATCGACCGTTCACTCCGTTAATGACTCGATGGGCCTGGATATCATAGGTGTCAGCTAGCGCCTTTTGCCAGATATCGCTGACACACAGACACCGGTCCGGTTGATAGATAGATTTTTCTTGACAGTCTTGTAGATAGGGGCTCTTAAACTCTTCAATATGGTGGACGGTGCGAACAAAATGAGAAATATGTCCCTGTTGTTTAAGAATTGCCAGGGCATTGGCACTTAGACAGTCTTGAGCATGATAGATATCGTAGTGTTCCAAATGAACTTGAAAGAAATCAACAAATTCAGCAATTCTCTGTTGGATTAACTGATCAAGACCGGCATCACAGGGGGCGGCAGGAATAGCGCAAGTTTTAAACGGTGTAACTCGATGAAACCCCTGGCCATCTTTATCAAGGGCAAAAACATAGGGGTGATGACCCAGTTCGGCTAGGGCCTGGGCTAGTTCTAGGGTGTGAATGACGCTGCCACGTGGTTTTGTAGAGTAGGTGAGCAGGGCGATGCGAAGAGACATAGAAAACTGGACGCCAAACAGAGCTTGTTTAATACTAGCCCGCACTTCCTCTGCGCTGACGACGGTGGCGTTCTAACCGTTGCATGGCCATTTGCAAGCTGAGTCGCATCCGATTAAAAGAGTCAGTCAGGTGACCCACTTCATCGTCTGACCATTTGATAAATTCGGCTTCGGTGTCGCCAGTACTGACGGCTTCGGCGGTTGCTGCCATCCGATTGATGGGGCGCACGACGTAGCGTTTGAGCCAGAAATTAACCAGGAAGATTGCGATCGCAAACACCACTGTAAAGATCCCCAAGGTAATTAACAACGAATGTCTTGCTTCGTTAAATACCGTTTGTGCAGGAACCGAAATCAGCTGGGTGCCCACAACTTCATTTAGCTCCCAGCCAAACCCGTTTGTCTCGCCATATAGAGCCACCATACTCTGAGGGGCACGAGCGGCGGTGCTATGACACTCTAAACAAGACTCTTGTGTAATCTGAATCGGACGAGCAATGTAGTAGAGTTTGCCGCCGGGAGCATTTCTAAAGCCCTCAATATCTGGGGGACTGTCCGGTCGTTGAAACGCATTTACCAGCGATGTTTCAAAGTCATCAGCCTGGTCTTTAGGGTTTGTTGGGTTCAGAACCGCTTCCTTATAAAAGAACTCTTCGTAGTTTGGGTTAGCCTGGAGCGTCTCAAAGACCTGATGGGCTGAGTAACTGGGTACAGTCTCTGGCAAAAATGTAGTTGCACTACGGTCCTCTAGTTCTGGTCTGACCTGATCAACCGTATACTGACGCACGGAGTTCATCGTTTCCATTAACATCAGTGCCTTATTAGTTAGCTCTACTTCAGCTGTGTGGTTAAGCAATCGCGATAGCGCGATACCACTCATAAGGATGCCGCCGATAAAAACAGCCAGCAGCATCACGGTAAACTTTTGTCCAAGTTTCAATTTCGAAAGCTTTAACATCGCTTCAAGCAGAGAAGGTTGTGTCAGGTAGTTATGCACCGGCAGATAGACTGATTTTGGTGCACCCTACTTAAATTATCCATTCGACTGAAGTTAGCGCTATCAGTCAGCCGCATCGGCAACATTTCAACATAAATGCCTTTATATCTTTAGCCCTAGCTGCTCATTTACGGGTGGGCTGAAATTACCAGAGGTGCTTTTTCTTCTTAGTTTCAGACCAGGATATAGAGCGCCTTGGTTGAGATAACCGGGTTTTATAGGTCGAAGTTATAATTAGGCTTTAGACTGCTACAGCACCACAAATCCCCAGAGTTTGTGAAAGACGTCGTTGCCAATCGATAAAGCAGTTCATTTTGAATTGTGGGAATGATGGATAAGAAAACAACATCCAACAACCGTATGGGTAAAGTCGTCGTTACCTTAACTCTGACGAATTGGGTCGATCAGGTCTTAGCTGAGCGAGGTTTTATCCCAACTGGGCAGATTCGCTCAATAACGGTAGATAATGCACTGGTGGATACGGGAGCTACTCGTCTTTGTCTACCCACAGAAGTTATTCAACAATTAGGGCTTAAGCTGACAGCTACCATCGACGCTCAGACTGCAACAGGCCCACAAACAGTCAATGTGTACGAAGGGCTCAAGCTCACCGTCGAGGGACGAGAAGGACGCTATGATTGTGTGGAGTTACCTGCGGGGCAAATACCTTTGTTGGGGCTGATACCTTTAGAAGATTTAGGGTTGGAACCTGACTCGCAAAATCAGCGACTACGACATTTGCCAGTTACGGAGAAAGAGATTTATATGACAGTTCTTTGACGAAATCGACTACAGTGAGCGCTGCGCTAATTCGCAATCGACACATCTTCAAAGATGATAGTTTCCGGCACAACAAATGAGGGTATTTTTACTCCCGCCGCAGGGCGTAGCCCAGAGTCAGGTGGTTCTTAAACGCTGTCAAAATCAGGGATTCACTTCATCTATCGGTGTTGATAGTTGGTGGGGGCGAGCACGGGTGCGGTTGGTGCGCCAGTGAGTTGGGGGCGTCGGCCCTTTTTGAGAAAAAGCCTCTACCGATAGGTAGAGGCTTCAGAGGTGCGTGCAGGAAAGAGAGATAAGGAATGAATATGAGCGCTTAACAACCTAAACGTCATATATACGAGCTTCGCGAGTGTGGGGATGCTCAGCACAGTAACGAGCAAATGCAATGGTTGGGTTACCCTTTTGTTGGCGTGCCTTAGCCGTTGTTAGTTCTTCGACAGTCTCCCAAGCAATCGCGGCATCAATGCTTCTGGAGCCATGCATCTCAGTCAAACGACGGGCATGTTCTAATGCAGCTTTTAGTCGGGTTTCAAACGTGGCTTCAGATGATGGCTTCTGTAACGGTGTAGAGATTGAAGGAGTTGGAACAGGTGCAATAGTGGTGTAAGTCATGATAAGGAAGTGCGTTTATTGTGAACTGTTCATAGCTTAATCATAATCTGAGTAAATATGAATATGAAAAACATATAAGTTTCATCTATGTTTCATTAGCTTTTTTTACCTGTCAGTATCGGAGCAGAAATCAGTGATGGTTTACGCTTCTCAACCACCCACTCACCAAAAAGCCTCCACCCTTATCGGCAGAGGCTTGAAGTGTGTGTAGGGAGAGTCTAATGAGAGAAAGGGTGCCTCATGAAAGATAATGAAGCTTCACAGATGTACGGAGACGCACTCGGCACCCAAACTTGGTTAGCCTGACTACGCCCCGCTGTTAGCGGACCCGCTCTTTCAGTGGATTACAGACTTAGTACGAGCATCCAAGGCATCTAGACGCGCTTCCTGAATGTTATCGACAGCTTTAGTACGAGCATCTAGCGCTTCTAAACGAGTGACTTGAATATCCTCAACGGCTTTGGTTTGGTTGTTGAGGTGCTCCCGACGTAGCTTGTGAACTCTGTTCTTGGTACGGGCATCCAACGCATCTAGGCGAGTCTCTTGGATGTTGTCAACAGCTTTGGTACGAGCGTCTAGGGCATCTAAGCGAGCTTCCTGAATGTTGTCGATAGCCTTAGTGCGGGCATCTAGAGCGTCTAGGCGAGCAGCTTGGATATCTTCGATAGCCTTGGTCTGATTGTTGAGGTGCTCAAGGCGTAGTTTGTGGACGGTATTCTTAGTGCGAGCATCTAAAGCTTCGAGTCGAGCCGATTGGATATTGAGGCTAGCAGGCTCAGCGGCGGCAGCGATGGGTGCGATGGCCGCAGAAGCAACGAGAACAGTTAAGGCGGAAAGAAGTGTGCGTTTCATGGTTAAAGCTCCTTGGTGAATCAGTGAAGTGTGTTTACTTGCTTCATTGATTACAAGAATGCCGGGACTACCTGAACGTCATCTGACGGGTAACTGAAGGTTACTTAAGGGGTTTCTGAATTTAGCTGAGTAATTTGGGTGATGGGGGTCACAGGCAAATGCGATCGCTAAAGTTCTATCTACAGAACGTTTACTAGTAGTCGTCGGATGCTACGTTTCACGACGATATCCAAATTTTGAGTCAATAATGATGGTGATGAGCGATAGTGATTATGATTGCAATCCCAGCCGGCTTTAGTCCTCAAGAATATCTCGCCCTTGAGCACGAAAACGCGATTCGTCATGAATATCGCCAGGGCTTAGTTTATGCCATGGCAGGCGGCAGCGATGACCATAGCCGCATTGCCATTAATTTTCTTACCGTCCTAAACCTATACTTGCGTGATGGTACTTGTCAGTTCTTTTCAGGTAATGTCAAAGTCAACTACGCTGATGACTTTTTCTATTACCCAGATGCGTTCGTTACCTGTGATCCAAGAGACCGAGAAGATCGCTACGTAAAACGCTATCCCAAGTTGGTGACTGAGGTTTTGTCACCCTCCACAGCAGACTTTGACCGAGGCGACAAATTTAAAGACTACGCCTTCCTAGCCTCTTTAGAGGAATACGTCTTAATTGACCAGAATAGGATGCAAGTCGAGTGCCGTCATCGAGTAGGCGGGCAACAATGGGAAAACATCATTTATTCCATAGGTGAACGGGTCACTTTCAAAAGCATTGGCCTAGAGCTGCCCATTGAAGAACTCTATCGGGGTACCAGTATTGTTTGAGCAGTCTGGCCGTACCTTGAGCAAAGTCATAGGTGTACCTTGAGCGAAGCCGAAAGGTGCGCGGAACATAAAACTGCAAACCTTCATCCTAATCTTTGCCAATAATGATATTGAGAGTTGCAACTACATAATCAACAAACTCTTCTGGCAACCGTTCCCCTGTGGACTTCCACCAGCGTTTACTCAGGTCCAAAGTTCGAACTTGCTCAGCGATAACAGACCCCTGAATTTTGTACCCATCAGGAATAGGAATCATTGTCTTGATATCAGGTCTAACAGTGCTTGTGATCGGAGAGACAATCACAATACCGCTCCTTGCTTGATTAAATTTAGTGTGGCTGAGAACTAAACAAGGACGGGCATTGCCCGTTTGCTCACGCCCAGTCGTTGGATTTAGATTAATGCGAAGAATATCACCCCGTTGGATATTCATAATGTCTAAATAAGTTCTTCACCTATGGGTGCACCGTCTACAAAATCGTCGACATCATCAGGATACGTAAAATCATCAGGAATGCTGGCCAGCAAACTATCTAAATTGGGTGGGCTACTCTTTTTCTTAATCACCAGGGTGTTATCTATCTCCAGAATCTCCAGGGTAGAGTTTTCATTTAGACCAAGGCTTGTGACCAGTTGATGAGGTATCCGGAACCCCAAACTGTTTCCCCATTTTTTAAGCTGAATTTCCATAGCACGAAAGGGCTTAGAATTATACTTTGTATAATAGCCTGATTAAGCAAAGTCAGTCTGTAGTCGTAGCGCTAGAATAACTACGCTGTATCCGCCACCTACCATGGCCACGTCTCATACATCTTCGGGAAAAAAATATCAGGGTCAGGCTTCCCTTTTCTCGAAACAGCTGCTGGCCTTTTATCGGCGGGTGAGTCAGTCTACACTCACTGTGGTGGATGTTGAGACTACGGGGTCTGTGGCCTATAAGTCAAATGTCATCGAAGTTTCAGTCATTAAGGCCAATCTAAATGACGGTATTTTGCAGCAGGAAACCTCGTTGATTAATCCTACGGGGAAAGTCCCACCGTTTATTACCAAAATCACTGGCATTACCACTGCTATGGTTAGTAAGGCCCCTTTCCCAGAGGAAGTGTGGGCTGACTACGAATCACTACTTCGTCAGGATGTTCTGACGGCCCATAACCTCGATTTTGACTACGGTTTTCTCCAGTCTGAATATAAGCGTCTGGATGTTCATTACTATCGTCCCCCGAGCCACCGTTTTTGTACGGTACTGTTGTCTCGGTTGTTATTGGCAGATTTACCCTCTCGCAGTTTGCCTGAATTGGTCAAGCATTTTAACTTTGATGTGAGTACGTCTCATCGAGCTGAGGCGGATACTAAGGCCTGCTGGCTGCTGGCTGAGATTTTGCTGACCCGCATTCAACAAGAACCTGAGGAGAAAATATTGGCAATATTTCGCCAGCAGTGGCTCCGTTTGCAGGATGCGGCGGTAATGTTTGGTCAACGTAAGAAGGATACGTTGGATCTATTGATTAAGGCGGGGTTAGAACATCGATTGTCTAAGCGTCAGCAGCAACCTCTGTTTCGTCGAGGGGATGTGGAAGATGTGTTTTATGCTCAGCGAGGAGAACAGCTGTCGGTTTTAGGAGAGTCTTAAGTTCTACACTGCTTTGTTGTAAACATTGAGACTAAATCTGTCTAAATCCATAGTGCCTACCAGTTTTTGATGAGCTACTGGTTGGTAACGGATATTGAGCAGACGCTCAATATCCTGACGAACGGTGAGTGCCTCCGCATCGGTGGGTACTTTCCAGACGGGGTTAGCGGCTTCTAGCCACAAGATTTGTTCGTAGGTTTCATTGCCTGTCGCTAAAATAGTCTCTAGTGTCTCAGGTAACTCTGCTGGATTGGTGGCTAACAGCTTTACCGATGTATTGTCTGGTAGATAATAAACTAGACGCAAAACGTGACCCCAGGCTCTAGAGTTCATCACAATCAGGGTGGAATCTGCAGCCTTACTGGTTGCTGCAATCTCTTGAAAGACCTGACGATTGCGCCCTGCCATGTCGCCTATAGTGAGGCCAAGATAAAGGACTAATATCGTTGTTAATACTGACGTTTGCCAGGTGCTAGGTAAATTTATTAACCAGGTTGTTATCAATAGCAACAGACCAGGTAAAACAAAAATTGCGCTGCGTCCAAACCCCCAGGCCAGTGTGGATTTCCCTGACAGGATGTCAGAGCCCAACATTAACAACAGGGGTAAAAAACCTAATATTAAGACGGTAATGAGTAATGCAGGAGAGTCTTTTTGGAGTAAATGCCACAGGTGCCAGCTAATGGCGACTAATGAAAACAGTACAAAGCCTCCTGCAGCTAAAATAACGGCTATGGGGAGACTTGTTGCCCAGTCTCCTATAGTTAGCTGAATGCCGAGTACTTCTAGGACACCTTGAACATGTTTGGTGATGGTTTCTATTAAACTGCTCTGGGTAGAAAATCTGTTTAGGTCTACATTCCTAAGCTGTTGAGGTAGTCCCCAATAAACCCAGGGGGCAGCTAAACAAGCGGCACCAAGACCGCAGAGAACATAGTGCCACCAGTGTTTAAGGTCTTTGATGAGCACGATACAACCCAGGGCTAAAAACCACAGCACTGAGAGATAGTAGGTTAAAAATCCGGCGGCTACGGTTGCTGTTAATAGCAAGTACCACAACAGTCGTTTAGAGACACGCTGATTACAGAGCTGTAGCGCGGCCCAACCGCTTAGGGTTACCCATAGGACGGTGGGGCAGTACATACGTACGTTAAGGGAGTGAAACCAAAAAAACGGGTTTAACCCCAATAGGGCAGCCAATATTAGCCCACCTCGGTGGTTAAAGAGGGCTTTACCCATGCCATAGGCCCCTAAAATTGCCCCCAGACTGAGTAAGAGATTCAGACTACGCAACGAGGCTTCTGGTGTGCCGGTTAGGGGTAGCCACAGGTACTGCGATAAAAAGAATAGCGGTGGGTGGGGCTCGCGACCCACCAGTCCCTGGAGTAAGGGCTTTATGGCCGTAATAAAATCAGTAGCGCTACCAAACTGAGGCAGCTGTAACAGGTTGCTGTAGTCAGCTAGGGCCACTGGCACGCTGGGCGGATTGCTATAGCTGGTCCGTTGGCTAGTGGATAACAGTAGCGATAAAACTTCGTCGTACCACAGCTCCCTGACGCCAACGTAAACGACTCGGATTAGACCTGCGATCGCAATTGCTGTCATCAATATCCACTCAATCCGCAGCTGTTGGATAAAGTTTTTAAGACGACTGCCGGTTTCCGAAGACATAGGAATCTGTGACACGGATACCTCCTTTAGGGGGTTCGGTTTTGAGAGTTGGTCTGCAGTGGTTTGGGCAACGCCCGTCGCCGTCGGTACCAGGTAGCTCCACCCACCAGCATGCCAATTAATGTTAGCGCCACCACCAGGGGAATCAGATCTCCAGTTTGGGATAGGGTCAGTCCTGAGCTACCCAGCAACACAAAGGGTAATACTCCTGGTAGTGTGCCCAGGGCAGTGCCGACTAGATAGTCTCTCCAGGTGATAGAGGTGAGACCTGCAGCAAAATTTACTAAACCATAGGGAATCACTGGCAGTAGCCGAATGGAGAACATGTAACCCATGCCGCCGTTGCAAATTTCTGCATCAAGGGTTTGCCAATAGCCTGCCAGACGCTTTTCTACCAATTCTCGACCGATGGTGCGGGTAAATCCAAAGGCCACAATGGCGGCTACTAACGCTGCGATTGTGGTCCACAGTGAGCCTAACCATGGGCCAAATAAAGCTCCTCCAGCTAAATTGAGAACCGTAGAGGGCAACACCAGCACCGTGGCTACCGTATAAATCCCAATGTAAATGATGGGTCCCCAAATGCCTGCCCGGTCGAGGGTGGTCTGCAGCCAGGCAGAATCTATGCCCCCCAAAGATGCCATGGCGACTCCAGTGATGATGATGCACACCAGAGCAATGATGAGAACCAGGCGTTTTACAGTAGCCATTCGGGGAGTATCCTCATGTTCGTATTGTTAGAGATGCATTGTTAGAGATGCCGCAGTGCCTAATGTAATACCAGTTAGCGGTCTCCCACAGCACCCGCACTGTCTCCGTAAAACTCTCTTACCAGATATAGGGGCCGCTGTTTGACTTCTTCATATACCCTTCCCAGGTACTCGCCAATGATGCCAAGGCTTACGAGTTGAACGCCCCCTAAAAATAAAATCGCTACCATCAGCGACGCATATCCAGGCACGTCGATACCCAACAGCAAGGTGCGGATAACTAAAAACGAAGCGTAGAAAAAGGCCACAACAGAAATTATTAGCCCCAGGTAGCTCCAAACTTTTAAGGGTGTGGAGCTAAACGACACAATGCCATCAATGGCAAAATTCCAGAGCTTCCAGTAGTTCCATTTGGTGCTACCGCTGTGGCGCGGATCGCGATCATAAGTAATGAAAGTTTGTTTGTAGCCCACCCAAGCAAACAGTCCTTTCATAAAGCGGGTCCGTTCTGGCAATTGTTTGAGGGCGTCCACTACGCGTCTGTCCATCAGACGAAAATCTCCCGTATCTTGAGGGATAGGGACCTGACTCATACGACTAATGATGCGATAAAAGCCATTGGCTGAAAATTTCTTAAACCAGGTTTCGCCGGGGCGAGTGCTGCGTTTGGCATAGACCACGTCATACCCTTCTCGCCATTTTTCTATCAGTGCCTGAATGCACTCAGGGGGGTCCTGCAGATCAGCGTCTATGGGAACAACGGCGCGCCCCCGACTGTGGTCAATCCCTGCTGTGAGGGCGAGTTCTTTGCCAAAATTACGAGCCAGCGCCACGACTTTAATGGCTGGATTACGCTGATGGTGACTGACCAGTCGTACAAGTGTATTGTCCTTGCTGCCATCATCTACACAGATAATCTCGTAAGTAACCCCCAAACTGCAGGCAACGGCCTCTAACCGTTCAAATAAATGGTCTATGTTAGCCTCTTCGCAATAGAACGGCACAACAATGGAAAGCTCAGGCGGTGGGGCCTTGGGCGATAGCTCGTGATGTGCATTGATTGGCACTACACCAGATGCACTCTGGATGGGGGGCATAGAAAGGACACCAATGTCATAGAAGTCAGTATAGTTCTCGCTCTGGGTGTCCTATAGCATTGAGAAAGATTGTCTAGCTGCAATGCTGCTGTTTGATCGTAGTCAGCCCATCATATAGAGCCTTGGTATCTGGCCAGCCGACAAACCCAGCAAACTGGCAGCGCTCTTGGGCATCGGCTAAAAATATGTGATGGATACCTAGGGGATGACGCCATGTACGCAGGGTTAACCCATTATTGAGATGAGCCCAGATTTTGGCACGTTGAAAATCGCGTAGATGGGCATCGGTCATGCCGGGGATGCTCTGGAGCTGGGCAATAATGCTGTCTTCTAACGGGTCTGGAGTGGGTATGGAAAGGGCCGGAAGCGTCGTCCAAAATTGCTGAATAGCGGTGATAACCTCTGGGTGGTCTTTGGTATTGTCGTGACGAATGCCCTTTAGTTGGGTGTAGTGGGCGTGACGAAACTGAGAGCATTGAATAGGGACGGTGCCGTCACTGCCGCCATCGTAATCACTGACAATAATTTGTATGGGTATATGACACGCTAGATGTTCGGCTATCTGGCGGCGGTCGGTGCCTAAATCTTTAGCGATACCGATACCCCATCGGAATGGATCAAAAATGCGACCTAGATCGGCTCCACCCACTGGTGAGCTGACCAGGCTAACTGCATCAATATGAGACCACCATTCAGGATGGCGCTGGAGTAACTCCAGCCAAATTAGCCCACCCATGGAGTGACCCACAATGCGCCAGGGTTGCTCGGGGTGACGCTGATACGTTGCGATCGCAATTTGCTCTACTTGCTCAATCAGAGGTTCAATTCGCCACCAGGTTCTAATCAGTCCTAAATTGGGGGCAATCACCTCTGTGTGTTCATCGGCCAAAACATGCCCCAGATGACGGATGCGCCGATTGGTATCGTGCCAGCCATGCTGTACAAAAAGGATATGGGGAGAAGACTCAGAAGCCGTCATCTTTGAGCAGGTAATAATTTTCAGTAAAACAAAACAACAGCGTTATCGCCAGCTGATGAGCTAACCGATCCCGACGACCGGCTTGGAGCTGGCAACGATTTTTGTTCCGCAATTAAGGCTGCGCTCAGATTGAACATCTGTCCCTGCGGTATGCTAGTTGCGGAGCGTGTCTTTACATGCCTCCCCATCTGATTTGTCAAAGACTCCAATGACGCTGTCGCTCAGTTTACTCAATGGTTTTGTTATGACGTTGGCCAGCTGTGCCACTTAATATCTGGCTAAGATACCCCCCAATTGTCTCTGCCAAAAGCCAGCGAGTCTGGGATTAACCATAACTTGCCCGTGAGTCACACTGCGATTTAGCAACGCACTACTAACTTTGAGGATGTCTACGCGTGTTACGAACTTTAATTGCCGACTTTAAAGTGGTTTTTGAGCGGGACCCAGCTGCTCGTAATGCACTGGAAGTGCTGTTCTGCTATCCAGGTCTCCATGCTTTGTCGCTTTATCGGCCCGCTCACGCTCTTTGGAAACTGGGGTTACCCTTTTTACCCAGATTGATATCCCATGTGGCTCGACTGATTACGGGTATTGAAATTCATCCAGGAGCCACCATTGGTCTCGGTGTATTTATTGACCACGGCATGGGTGTCGTGATCGGCGAAACAGCCATTGTAGGAGACTATTCACTGATTTATCAGGGAGTGACCTTAGGCGGAACGGGTAAAGAGACCGGCAAGCGTCACCCCACCCTAGGAACCCAGGTGGTCGTTGGAGCGGGTGCCAAAGTGTTGGGCAACATTCACATCGGTAACAACGCACGAGTGGGAGCTGGTTCAGTTGTACTTAGAGATGTGCCGTCTGACTGCACTGTAGTGGGTGTACCGGGTCGTGTTGTTCATCGCTCCAGCCGCACGGGCCCTCTGGAACATGGTCAGCTACCAGATTCTGAGGCCGCTGTTATTCGCACGCTGGTTGATCGTATTGAAGTTCTAGAGGAGCAAATCGCTCAGCTACAACAGCGACCCCCCGTCACTATGGCAGTTATTGCCAGTGACGCAGCAACAGACGATGAGGGTGACTGTTGCCGCCTCCAGGATCGGGCGATTGAAGAGTTTTTAGATGGTTGCCCACAGCGATAGCGATTAAAGATTAACTTCTTTTTTTAGCCGCGTACCATCAAGCGATTAGGGATTAACTTCTTTTATCAGCCATTCCCCCTCAGAAAGTTTGTAAATATATCGATCTTGGGGATTGCCTTTTAGGGTTAGATAATCGACTTGATTAGGGGTCAAAAGTAGTACAGAGAAACTATCGGGAGGCTGTTCTTGAGAGTCAACAGTTGGCTCAAAAGTAGTCTTTTCTTTTCTTATCTGACCTGGGTGAGGCCAGTAAAACTGTTGGCGAGCGTTGGCTGACATCCGTTGCCAGGCAGTCTGACGGATGGCATCGTTGTTGTCTGGACCCAGCAGTGTTAGCTGACCGGCGATACGAAATTGTTCACGGGTGACTGTGAAATACCAACAGGCTTCAGCCCAAGCGTTAACCTGTAGGTGTTGAACTTTCTCGCTGCGACTGTCGGTGACTATTTGCAAGGCATCATCAGTAAATCCCCGAAAAACTACGGTACGATTAGAGGGTTTACCATCTGTAGTTATCGTAGCTAACTGTAAATATCGGCTGTAGGCTCGGGCACGGTTGCGGTGAAGGGCTCGGGCTAAGGCAGATCGCCATGGGGCTAACGTCATGGTCAGTTTCTCGGCTTTGGGCAGTAATTTTGATCGGTTGACTGGTTTTGCCGTTCCATAGTGGGCGGCAGAGTGGTACTCATTAGGGTAATTATTAATACACTTAAACTGCTCAACTCGATACCGGATACACGTTAATAAAGTCGGTAAACTCAAATCAATAGTCAAAGCGCTTAGATTGCAACGAGCAACAAGACAAAGAATGTATCAAAGGAGATGCCCATAAGGCCATGACTGCCACTATGTTTCTCATACTAGGGATAGTTTTCCTGGTCGTTGGAGCTGATTTTTTAGTAAGAGGGGCTTCTAATTTAGCGGCGATGGTGCGCATCTCTCCATTGGTCATTGGTCTAACGGTAGTGGCTTTCGGTACCAGCGCGCCGGAGTTGGCCGTCAGCTTACACGCTGCATTTAATGACCAATCACCGCTGGCTGTTGGCAACGTAGTCGGTAGCAACATCTGTAATGTGTTGTTGATCTTGGGAGCATCGGCTTTAGTCGCGCCCTTGGTGGTTGCTCAGCAGCTAGTACGTCTGGATGTCCCTATCATGATTGGGGTGTCTGGTCTGGTTTTTTTGTTTAGTCTAGATGGCTATATTGGTACGTCCGACGGTGTGGTTTTATTTATCGGCGGACTGGTGTACACCATATTTTTGCTTTTTCAAAGCCGTCGTGAAAAAAATCCTGAGGTTCAGGATGAATATGCTCAAGAGTATGGTCCAAAACAGTTTTCCTGGCCCAAGGTGAGTATTGAAGTGCTGGCGTTTTTGGGGGGTATGGGATGTTTGGTGATTGGCTCGCAGCTGTTGGTAAGGGGCGCTGTGACAATCGCTGAGGCCTTAGGGGTTAATCCCTTGATCATTGGTTTAACTATCGTGGCCTTTGGCACGTCACTGCCGGAGCTGGCGACATCGATTGTGGCGAGTTTTCGCGGTGAGCGAGATATTGCTGTTGGCAATGTAGTGGGTAGCAACATCTTTAATATTTTGGTGGTGTTGGGGGTGACAAGTGCTCTAGCACCAAACGGCATTGTTATTGAACAGTCTGTGCTTGCCTTTGATATTCCGGTGATGCTGGGGGTGGCGGTCATGTGTTTCCCCATCTGTTTTAACGACAATCTAGTTAGTCGTTGGGAAGGTTTGCTATTGCTGACGTACTACCTTGCATACACCCTATATCTGGTGATGAAATCGACTGAGCATGACAGTACGTTGATGTTTGGCTCAGCTCTAAAGTATGTGATTGTGCCACTAACAATTTTGGGGTTAACGGCCATAACGCTGCGATCGCGTCTTAGTTCTCCTCGATCAAAAGAGCTTTCGGGTACCCATGGCCCGCCTAATTGAGCTGACTCAGATAGCTGGCTAATGCTGGGTCTAAACAGTGGGCCAACGTAAGTGGGTCTACCCCAAGTACGGTGCGTTGTTTGTGGGCATATTGCCCTGCCTGGGCATGCCACCAGACGGCCCCCAAAGCTGCCTCAGTAACTGCGTCAGCGGGGTCTGGGCTAGCCTTTACTTGCTGAGCCATCAGGCCGCCCATTAGCCCGGTAAGCACATCGCCACTGCCACCCCGAGCCAGGGCTGGCGTGCTGTGGGGGTTGAGCCATAGACGCTGGTTGTGGGCAATGGCGACCTTGGCTCCTTTAAGTACCACCGTGGCCTGGGTTTGCTGAGCCGCACTCAGGGCCCCGTCATGACCGCTGGTTTCTGGAAACAGACGTTTAAATTCGCCTGGATGAGGCGTAATGACGGTAGCTCCCTGACGCTCTATCAGCTGACTGGCCGTTATGTTGTTGAGCCCGTCGGCATCCAACAGCAGAGGGACGGCACTGGCCATAATCTCCGGTAGCCAGGTGACCTTGGCCAACCCAGGACCACAGGCAATGGTGTCATATCGGTCCAGATTGAGCGGTGGTAACGTTGCGATCGCGCCCCCGGGGGTTTCATCAGCCCCCAGCACTAAAGCTCCTGGCAGTTGGGCCACCACCAACGTACGAATACTGTCTGGCACCACCAGCGTCACCATGCCTACACCGCTAGCCATGGCTCCGTGGCCTGTGAGTAGGGCGGCCCCCATATACTGCCTGGACCCGGCAATCACTAATAGCTGACCCACGGTATATTTATGGGCCACCGGCGAACGCGCTAGGGGCAGCGTCTGTAGGGCTTTTTCTGCCGTTAGACGCTGGACTGCAGGCTGCTCACCCAATATAGTTGCGATCGCACTTGGTGGAATATCAAAATCAATTAGCTCAGTCTGTCCCAAATAGGGCTGGGCCGCCTCCTGCAGACAGGCGCGTTTCCACAGCCCCAAACACAGTGTGGTTTCAGCTTTAAGGGCGGCTCCCAAAACAGCTCCGCTATCGGTATGAATTCCAGACGGGAGATCGATGCTGACAACGGCACGATTGTCTGTATTAATCGCCTCTACTACTGTCGCGATTTCTCCTGTGAGGGGGCGGCTCAAGCCAAATCCAAACAGCCCGTCCAAAATACGCTGATTTGGTTTACGTTCTAACTCATCCCATCTCTGATACCAGGGAATACCAAGACTGCGGCAGTAGCGACCGTGACTCTGGGTTAACGGCTTATGCCGCTCAAACGGGCTATAGATCGTAATGTCATATCCCTTGAGATAGAGCTCACGGGCCACTACTAATGCATCGCCACCGTTGTGACCCGGTCCCACCAGCGCCAACACAGGGTGTATTGGGTCCCAATGACGTAGCCAATAGTTGACAATGCGCCCGGCCACTTTTTCCATCAGAGCCGCCACAGGAAAGCCCGCATCAAACAGCAAAGCTTCTATCGCCTGCATTTCGTTGGCTGTAACGCAAACCGATTGACGCGTGAACTGCCTGTTTATGGTCAAGTCTGTTATGTGGGTCATGTCAGCACATTAGTCGCTAATTGTTTTCATTCTGTGGGGATTTACAGAATCTACATCTGTAGTTCTTTATGCTCGTTCCTAAAAGTTGTCACTTGGGCCGCCTGTTTCCATTGTCAAAAGTAACCAGGAGCAATCACGGATTTGTGAATGGAGTGTTAGCCTAAGAATTGGCATTTCGACACGTTTAAGCATCTATGGGTAAAGTTGTTGTAGGTTTGTCTGGAGGCGTAGATAGTTCGGTCGCTGCAGCCACACTGCATCAGCAGGGGCAGGATGTTATTGGCCTAACTCTATGGCTGATGAAGGGAAAGGGGCAGTGCTGTTCTGAAGGAATGGTGGATGCCGCTCAGCTGTGTGAGGAACTAGACATTCCTTATCACGTGGTTGATACCCGTGATTTATTTGAAGAAAAGATCGTTAACTATTTGGTGGATGGGTACAGTCGAGGGGTGACCCCCTTGCCCTGCTCCCAGTGCAACCGCAGCGTCAAGTTTGGGCCCATGTTGGACTATGCCCGTAATGAACTGGGGGCAGACACCATTGCTACGGGCCACTATGCCCGCATTACCCATAATCTAGAGACAGGTCGATACGAGCTGCGTCGCGCCGTAGACCGCAAAAAAGATCAATCCTATTTTCTCTATGATCTGACCCAAGAGCAGCTAGGGGCCACCCAGTTTCCTCTAGGTGAGAAAACCAAGGTGCAAACCCGTGAAATAGCCGCTCAGCTAGGTTTGCACACGGCTGAGAAACCTGAGAGTCAAGATCTCTGTCTGATCGAACAGCACGGCTCAATGCAGGCGTTTCTAGACAAATACCTAGCATCCAAGCCTGGCGAGATTGTCGACACCAAAGGTCAGGTCTTGGGTCAGCATACGGGTATTCATCATTACACGATTGGTCAGCGTAAAGGGTTGGGTATTGCCGCTCCAGCTCCCCTTTATGTCGTGGCTTTGGACGTTGCTCGCAATCAGGTGGTTGTGGGTGAGCGCGATAGTGTTCATCAGCCTTACTGCATTGTGGATCGGGTAAATTGGGTGTCGATTCAGGCCCCCGATGACCCCATCTCAGTGGCAGTACAAATTCGTTATCGGTCGCCTGCGGTGGCTGCCACTGTGTTTCCGCTGACTGATGGTTCTGTCAAACTTGTTTTTGCTGAGCCTCAGTTTAGTGTTTCACCTGGGCAAGCGGCTGTGTGGTACGACGATGATGAGCGGGTGCTGGGTGGCGGTCTCATTCGACCGTTTGCTCAATCAGATGAACATTAATGCAGTTTCTATAGAAGAAAAGAGGACGTTTTGACTTTAATTAGTGATGGGATCGCTCCCCACGGCGGCACGCTGATCGATCGTTTAGCATCCGATCAGCAAAAAGCAGAATTTTTAAGCAAAGCGGATTTTTTACCCCAGGTCACACTAGATGACCGGGCCATGTCAGATCTTGTCATGATTGCCATTGGCGGTTTTAGCCCGCTGACTGGGTTTATGGGCAAGGCCGATTATGAGCCTGTCGTTACGGATATGCGTCTGGCTAACGGTGTGCCCTGGTCGGTGCCCGTAACCCTCTCTGTGTCAGAAGAAGCGGCGGCTTCTCTAGAGGAGGGGACGCTGGTGCGTCTAAACGACAAGACAGGTCGCTATGTTGGTGTACTTGAACTGGCTGAGAAATATACCTACGACAAACAAAAAGAAGCGGTTAACGTTTACCGCACTGATGAGGATAAGCATCCTGGAGTTAAGGTCATTTACGAACAGGGCGCAGTTAACCTGGCCGGCCCGGTCTGGTTGCTAGAGCGGGATCCTCATCCTTTATTCCCCAAGTACCAAATTGATCCAGCTGCCTCCCGCGCTATGTTCCGTGAACGTGGTTGGAAAACTGTGGTTGGTTTTCAGACCCGTAACCCCATCCATCGTGCCCATGAGTACATTCAAAAATGTGCTTTAGAAACTGTGGATGGACTGTTTTTACACCCGCTAGTCGGTGCCACCAAACAGGATGACATTCCAGCGGATGTACGGATGCGTTGTTATGAAATCATGATGGATCGCTATTTTCCCCAAGATCGGGTAATTTTGGCGATTAATCCATCGGCTATGCGTTACGCTGGTCCTCGCGAGGCAATTTTTCACGCGCTAATCCGTAAAAATTATGGCTGCACCCACTTTATTGTGGGCCGCGATCATGCGGGTGTCGGCGACTACTATGGTACGTATGACGCTCAGCACATTTTTGACCAGTTTGAGCCTGATGAACTGGGAATTACACCGATGAAGTTTGAGCACGCCTTCTATTGCACCCGTACAAGTACTATGGCGACTAGCAAGACTAGCCCCAGTACAAAAGAAGAGCGAATTCATCTATCGGGTACTAAAGTGCGAGAAATGTTGCGTCGTGGCGAGCTGCCTCCACCGGAGTTCTCTCGTCCAGAAGTGGCTGCCGAGCTGTCTCGGGCCATGCAAGCTCAAAGCTAACGCGAATGGAGTAGTCGGATAGTGAAGCGACGGGAGTTTCTGTCAGCAACAGGTGTCATTCTAGGCGCGTTTGGTTTGAGTCAGTCCCAACTTTTGGGCTGGCAGCAGGCGCTGGCAGATACGTCTCGTCGCAAATTTGCTCTATTAATTGGTATTAATCAGTATCCCAGCGGTGTTTTAGGTAAAGGATTAAAACCGTTACAGGGCTGTGTGACCGATGTCGAGCTACAGCGACAGCTATTGGTGCATCGTTTTGGGTTTGCCCCCGGTGACATTACTACTCTAATTGATGGTCGGGCCACCCAGGCCGCGATTGTGGATGCCCTTTATCAGCTGACTCAGCAGTCGAGGGCCAATGATTTTGTGGTAGTGCACTACAGCGGCTACGGCGGTCAACTCATGCTAGAGGATAAGTTGATTCAGACCTGGGTGCCTGTGGATGGCTATTTACCCACAGTGGCATCACCCATGGCCAGGGATGTGCCCGTATCTTGGGTTAAGCAAATTCTGGCTAAGTTAAAGACCAAACAGATATTTACAGTAATAGATGCTGGCTATAGTCAGCCTGATGTGTCGTTGACTGGTGGTTATCGTTCTCGCACCCGTGGCGATATTTTGAGTGTTGAAGGCGTGCGGCTGCCAGCAGTAGAGGCAGACCTAGAGAAGTTGCAAACGGTTTCAGAACCGGCATTTTTCCCGGGTGATTTGCTTATGGCCGCCCGTAATGGCCAAGCGGCAATTGAGCGTCAGTGGGTTGATTTTGGTACCGGGTTGTTTACTCACAGTTTGACTCGTTATCTATGGACGACCCAACTGCCGGCTAAGCTTTCAGCGACGATGCGTGGAGCCCAAGAGTCAATTTTGCCACTGGTTCCCAATCAGACTCCTTATTGGACAACCCAAACGGCGGATGCTCATGCTGTTTATGGCGAGGCTGATTTACCCTGTGTAGACGCTGTTGTGACTGCTGTGGAAGGGCGCTCAGCAACCGTATGGCTGGGGGGACTACCAGCGGATGTTGTGCAATACAGTGAGCAATTTCAGTTTACTCACCAGCAAGATAGTGATGAGCCATCGGTGCAGATGCGATCGCAATCAGGACTTGAGGGGCGAATCAAGCTGACGGAGGACCAGTCATGGTCGGTCGGTCAGCCCCTGTATGAGGCCATGCGGGTATTGCCTAAAGCTCTAATCCTGATGGTTTCCCTTGATTCAGATTTAGAAAGAATTGAGCGAGTCGACGCCACTAGCGCCCTGGCCGCGTTGACCTTTGTAGATTCAACCGATAACAGTCACCCTGCTGACTGTATGTTGGGTAAATCGCGCTCAGGTAAAGAGACCGATACTCAAAGTACGTCAGTGGTTAAACAGGGCTACGGCTTATTTACCCCCACCCGAAATTTGATTACGGGTACCCTGGCCAAGCAAGATGAGGCCGTCAAGATGGCGGTTTCAAGACTCTCCCCCAAGCTTGAAACCATGCTGGCCATGAAACTCCTACGTCTTAGCGAGAATCAAGCCTCCTCTCGGCTGGCGGTGCGGCTCAATCTATTGTTGGCGGGTGGAGAAGCTGACAAGCTAGTGCTACAGCAAGAGACTCGACAGGCAATGGGTAATGCGTCTAAAAGTCGTCTGGCTGAAGCCGTCAGTCGTCAGAATCGACCAGTGGAGTTTTCCAAGGGATCTCAGGTCCGCTATCAGGCCTTAAACTTTGGCTTGGAGCCGGTATATACAATGCTTCTAGGCTTTGATGCTCGTGATCGGATGCTGGCTTTTTTGCCCCCCAGCGAGGGTCAATCCTACTCTATCGACTTACTGAGAACTGCTTTAACCATTGCCCCGGGTACTTCCATCTATTTGCCTACCCAAAACGCTTGGGTAGTGGATGATCCTGAGGGGCGAGTGGAGACCTATTTGGTGTGCAGCACCCGTCCTTTGGCAGAGTGCTGGCAAGAACTGCTATCGATTGCCAATACAGCCAGCAACCAACGGGTTACCTTGGGGGATAATGCGCTACCCCTAGTGCGGGCTCTAATGGATGATTTGAGCATTAATGACGCTGACGAAACCGATAGCTACGCGTTAAATACGTCTCACTGGGCAACGGTTGGCTGCCATTACAGCATTGTTTAGGGAGTTTTGAGTAATAGCAATAGTCAACCCAAGACTTCTTCAGCTGGCGACCTCAGCTTCTGTAGACGCTACTTTTTGATGGTCTGAGTCTTGATTTGAAAAGCTAAAGGCACGAAAATGCTTGGCCTGTTCCTCAATCCGGCTAGCGATGCGATCGCACACCAAACTGCAGAGCTGAAAACTCAAATCATCTGCAACTCGATAAAAGGAAGATGTTCCTTCAGTGCGCCGAGTGAGCATACCGGCCTGCATCATCACCTTTAGATGCTTAGAAACATTGGCCTGACTAGTCTCGGTATCGTCAACGAGTTCCTGAACACATTTTTCACCACTTTTTAGCAGGTTCAAAATTCTGAGTCGCATCGGTTCACTCAAAACGCTGAAATAATCGGCTACCTGCTGAATAACCTCAGCGGAGATAGGTTCCATTGCAGGACCTCCAAGACCCTAAGGAAATAGACACATCTGCCTTAATAAACCTGATGGGTATTGTAACAATATATTTATCAATGGCAATAGAGCGATTTAGCTTTTTACCAAAAAAATAAAAACGAGCGATCGGCAGAGTTTGTTAAAAGTTGGGACTGTCAAGCCATTTGACGAGCACTGGCTCTCTCCAATGCAGTCTTTAGGGCACTTAATCGGCTGAAGGTTAAGAGATGGAACAATATATAACGTCAGATTGCTAACTGTGAATTGTCTGGGAGATATATCTCTTAAAAGAGAGATGTTAGAGAGATGATTAAAATTCTCAAAAATAAACTCTTACAAGAGATAAGGGCCTTAAAAAATCTCCTGTTTTAATCAGCACTATTACTGATCCGGCCTCTGATTTTTCCTAGAAGATGTTGGTATATGGCGTTTCTAAGAAATTAAGTCAGCTTCTAAATCGACAACGGCTGTGTCTATATTCTCGTTTAGCGACTGAATGAACGTCTGGGAAATTGTAAAAGAAGTCTGGGGTTTTACCCTCAACTCAAAATGGCGGAGTTAGCATAAAGACACCTTCGTAGCGTAGTTTCTCCCGGAAACTATGTCAGAAGTGGCGTGTTTTAATAAACCCCCTGCAGAAGCTGACCGTTATCTGCTGATTGTTGATGAGTTATTTTATGCTTAATTTATAAGGCTAAGTTTACGCTTAAACAATATTGACGACTGCTCAAACATAATCGCAATGGCTAATGCTGGTTTATTCATTAAGGAATCGATCAGCTGTGGTGACGGGTGATATGTTGTCTAAGCTTGTGAGACGACGACTGTCCCTAATAAATTCTCTTCTGAGAAATTACGGTCAACGATATTTATTGTTATCTATGGCCAAGCGGGGTTAATGACAAGGAGGTTTTCCGTAGGCTTAGAGAATTTTAAGAGACCGTCAAGATATCTCAGTGACAACAGTTCAGAGCAGGTATATAGCCACGTTCTGCTCTGAAAATTGTGTAGCTATCGCATTACTCCTTTGTTTGTTGCCCCAAGAGACGTCTATTAGCTATGTCCAGCTTCGCCGCAGCTTTAGAATATCAAACTGTACCGCGTCATATTTTTGAGCAGCTGCGAAGGAGTTTCTCTTACTTTTTGTCAGAAGGTTTTTCTTATCTGTCTGAAGACGATCTTAGTGCTAGTCAACTTCTGCAAGAGGCGGGTATTGAGAAATTTACATTAGCTTCAACCACTCAGGCCAGTTTTTTATTGTTAGCAAAACCTGATGATGTCTGTAACTATTGGGTGTCTCTTTGTGCTGAACCGACAACAATTGAGCATTTCTTAAATCAACCCTGGCTAGTGGATAGTTTGAATCGCGACGGGCAAGCTAAAATTTCTCACCTCCATCAGCAGGTTAAACAGGCTGTGGCTATTCCCTCTTCCCAGGCCGCTCAGTATCTTGTCCAGTTAGTGCATCAGCTGACACTGGATGTCAGCGGTCTACAGCTGGATGCTTCAGAACCCCCCCCATCGTCGGCAACTATTTTGCACCATGTCATTACGCGTTTAGACCAATCAGAACCGCTCTCCTCGTTGATCCAGTCGACACTGGATGAGGTGTGTGAATGGCTGTGCTTAGATCGATTGTTTATCTATCAGGTTGTTAAGCCGCCTCCCCTTGCTGATGCGGCTGATGCGGAGGAGCTACAGCCATTGTCGGACGCACTAGAAGTGGCTCCCTACATTACCTATGAAGCTCGGAGCAGTTTATCCATTGAGTCCGTTCTGCATCGGTCTGATGCAGATTGTTTGTCCCATGAGTTCTGGTGCGATCGCTATGCTCAACGGTCGCAAGACGCCCCTTACCAGGCGATTGAGAACGTAGCCCTACACTATGAGCAAACTCCCTGTCTGCTGAACCAGCTGCAGCAGGTTAATGTGGGGTCTCAGTTAGTGGTCCCCATATGGCTGAACGACAGGCTTTGGGGTTTGCTCATCGGCCATCACTGTATTGACGGTACGGAGAATGGTCAGCGCCTGCGTCAATGGCATCCCTGGGAAGGGAATTTTCTTGTCCGCATTGCAGAGCATCTAGCGCTGGCGATCCGTCAGACGGACCTTGAGCAGCAGCTCCAATATCAAAAGCTGATGCTCAAGGCTCAGGTAGAAGAGCGAACGCAAAATCTAAAAGATGCGCTGATGGCAGCTGAGGCCGCCAATAAGACTAAGAGTGAGTTTTTGGCCACCATGAGCCATGAGCTGCGGACGCCCTTAACCTACATTATTGGTATGTCAGCAACGCTCTTACGCTGGTCGTTTGGGGATTTAAGCCCCCGTCAGCGCGACTATCTCAATACGATTCACAGCAGTGGTGAACAACTGTTAGACATTATCAATGACATTCTAGAGGTGGCCAAAATTGAGGCGGGGCGCACCGTTTTAGAAGTCAACAATTTTTCACTATCAAATTTAGCCCGCACCAGTCTAGAGAGTTTTCGCAAAGATGCCCAGGCCAAGGGTGTGGATTTACGTATCAATCTACGCCTATCGGAGGCTGAAGATAGCTTTCGAGCTGATCCACGACGAATACGGCAAATTTTGGCGAACTTACTTAACAACGCCGTTA
The DNA here is from genome assembly GCA_038748405.1 of Cyanobacteria bacterium P01_H01_bin.21. Taxonomy (GTDB): domain Bacteria; phylum Cyanobacteriota; class Cyanobacteriia; order Phormidesmidales; family Phormidesmidaceae; genus Leptothoe. The sequence goes on from JBCDIX010000002.1 coordinate 39,356, forward strand.
AATTTACCGAGCCAAACGGTCGCGTTAGCCTGCGGGTTTGGCGAGATCCACACAATGTCATGTTTCAAGTTGAGGATACTGGCATTGGTATTCCAGAGGCTCAACAGGCGGTGTTGTTTGAGACCTTTAGACAGCTAGAAACCGCCCGCCAGCGGCAGTACCCTGGTGCTGGGCTAGGGTTGGCCCTGACCAAACAGCTGGTGGAACTCCACAACGGTTCGATTCAGGTAGTCTCTACGCCGGGCAAAGGGTCGATGTTTACGGTCCGTATTCCCTTTCAGCATCCAGATGGGTTAGCCAATGCCTTTCAAAGTGTAGAACCGGTGACGGGTCGTATCATTCTGCTAGAAGATGATGAAAGCAGCGCCAGCTTGATTTGTGATTTGCTAACGGCCGCCAACTATCAGGTAATCTGGTTGATTGAGGGCTCACGTATTGTCCATCAGGTGGAGATATTGCAGCCAGTCGCGATTATTCTCAACTACCATTTGGTGAGCGGTAACAGTCAGTATATTGTGGAGGACCTTAAACGCTATGTGACCACATCGGGGATTAAGGTCATTTCTCTGATGGATTCCGAGGATATGGAAACAGGTCACAGTCCATCGATGGATAGCTTTGATGACTGTTTAATAAAACCGATTGACCCGCCAACGTTGCTGAGTAAAATTCAATCTTTACCTGTGGGTAGGACAGCGGGCTAAGCCTTCCGGGAGGATAGGCTAGCTACACTAGCTATAATGTTGGCTCTGCTGTGCAAAAGCTGTCCTCTTTTGCACAACAGGAAAATGTCTGTCGTTGCTGATTGAGAAGATGAACCGATCTAAAAACACTGTGCTGTTTCAACAGCTTGCAGATAAATTCATGGTTCGGCTCGGCAACGCCCCTACGCTTAGGGTGCGCTACGCAAAGTTTTTTAGGGACTGCTAAGGCCAATGCTAGGCAAGGTTCTTAAGGAACGCTATCAATTGGTGCGGGCGCTGGGGTCGGGAGGCTTTGGTCAAACCTATGTGGCTAGAGATCTGTTTCAGGCCCAAACCCCGGAGTGTGTGGTTAAACAGCTAAAACCTGCCAGTAATGATGCGACATTTCTGAAAGTTGCGCGCCGACTCTTTGAGACAGAGGTCTCTACCCTGCAGCGTCTGGGGACCCACAGCTGTATTCCAAAACTGCTCGATTCATTTGAAGATCAGCAAGAGTTTTATCTAGTTCAAGAGCTGATTGACGGGGAATCTTTAGGGGATGAAATTCGGCGAGCGGGACGGCTAGGCGAGGCCCAGGTGCTGACCTTATTGCAAGAAACCCTGAACATTCTAAAGTTTGTCCATGATAATCGAGTTATCCACCGTGATTTAAAGCCTGACAATTTAATTCGACGTAAGCGTGATAATAAGCTCTGTCTGATTGACTTTGGGGCAGTTAAGGAAATTCGTACCCAATTAGTTAACAGCGAGTTAACAAGCCTAACAGTTGGGGTGGGTACCCAGGGGTACACTCCCAGTGAACAGTTAGCTGGTAAGCCGCGTCTGAGCAGTGATATTTTTGCCCTGGGAATGACGGCGATCCACGGCTTAACGGGGCGGTCGCCGTCATCCTTGCCTGAGGATATGTCTTCATTGGAGCTGCGTTGGGAAGAATATGCCAATGTCAGCCCAGAGCTTAAGTATTTGCTCAAAAAGATGGTGCGTCATTACTTTTACCAGCGCTACCAGTCCGTTAGCGAGGTGCTGTATGACTTAGAGCATCTAGATGAGCTGGCGGAAAAGGCCGATCAGCTGACCATGGCTGAGACGTTTTTGCCCCAGGCTACGGTATGGCAACCCTCCCGTAAAGAGAGTATTAGGGCAGTTGCGATCGCAACCGCACTAACCAGCGCCTTTATTTTGGGCATTCGTCAGCTTGGTGCATTAGTACCGCTTGAGCTGGGTGTTTACGATAGTCTGGTGGCCTATCAGCGCGATCTCGGCCCAGATCCCCGGATTTTGCTCGTCGGTATTAATGAGCAAGATCTCAACAATCAACAAAGCGACAGTCCGTCTGATCAATCCATTGCCGACGCCATTGAGATTATTCAACAGCATAATCCCACCACGATTGGGTTAGACCTACATCGTAATGTTCCAGTCGGTGAAGGACGTGCTGCGTTGGCTCGTAGCTTGGCCGCCGACAATATTATTGGCATTACTAAACTTGGAGACTTTCAAGGAGAGCGTATTCCACCTCCACCAGAACTAAATCCTGAGCAGGTAGGGTTTAACGATTTCCCGTTAGATCGAGACGGCAAGATTCGCCGTAATCTGCTGTTTGCCAGCGACAGTACCGATCCAGATGCCGAAGTCCACATATCATTTGGTCTGATGGTGGCGCTGCACTATCTATATGAACAATATGATTTACAAGCGGTCGATAGCGATGTAAGCAGTGAATTTATGGCGATCGGTGATGTCGGTTTGACGGAGATGGGACCTAATTTTGGCGGGTATCAAGCTGCTGATTCACAAGGCTACCAAGTTCCGATCACCTATCGCTCCCCTGTTCAAGTGGCTGAGCAAGTTTCTCTGACAGACATTTTGACCGATGCAGTTGCCCCTGAGCTGATTACCGACAAGGTAGTGCTGATCGGAACAACGGCCTACACCAGTACTGACAAGTTTTTTACCCCCTACACCCTGCGGAGTGATATCGGCAGCGATAAATATCAAATGTCAGGGGTGGAGGTGCATTTGCACATGGTTAGTCAGTTTTTAGGAGCTGTGTTAGATGACTATCCTCTACCGTGGGCCTGGCCTGAGGCAGCAGAAGTAAGCTGGATTATTCTATGGGCCAGTGGCGGTAGTTTGATTACCTGGCAGCTGCGACGCTGGCGATATCGCTCGTTAACCTACGGCCTTGGGATAGTTGTGATTTCAGGCACCTCCGTTCTATTATTCTTTACCAACGCTTGGATTCCAATCGTTGCCCCGTTAGCCGCTTTTACCTTAGCCAGCGGCAGTTTAATGCTGTATCGCCGCTACCAGCAACGCCGTCTCGACTTAACGCAGATCAGGCCTAACGTAGATCAGGCTGATCTGCGTTAGGATCATTAAATAGCTGTAACTGACTTTCTGAGTAAGACAATGGTGGAGAAAATTCAAAAAACAGACGCAGAATGGCAAGCACAGCTTACGCCTGAGCAATATGAAGTAACCCGCAAGCATGGCACTGAGAGAGCCTTTAGCGGTAAATATCACGACAACAAGGCCGCTGGTATTTACGACTGTATCTGCTGCGGGTCTGAACTTTTTTCCTCTGAAACTAAGTTTGACTCTGGTACAGGATGGCCCAGCTTTTGGGCTCCTAGCCAGGCTGAGAATGTGGCAACTAAGCGAGATTTTAGCCACTTTATGATTCGCACTGAGGTCCTCTGTTCCGTTTGCGACGCCCATTTGGGCCATGTCTTTTCTGATGGTCCTCAGCCTACTGGGCAACGCTACTGTATGAATTCAGCAGCGCTTGATTTTGTGCCTAAAGAAGAGATTTAGATTCCCGCAATGGAGTTAGCCGTCGAGCGCCGTGGTCAGGGCATGCCTATGCTCTGTCTGCATGGCCATCCTGGAACGGGACGCTGTATGTCAGTATTTACTGATTACTTGTCTCCCCATTTCCAGACCATTGCACCTGATCTGCGGGGCTACGGACGTAGCCGCACCAGCCAACCCTTTGATATGGAGCACCACCTTAAAGACTTATCAGTGCTATTAAACCGTTTAGACCAGCCCTGTTTGCTGCTGGGCTGGTCTTTGGGTGGCATTTTAGCGATGGAACTCGCCCTTAAGCACTCAGAAAAGATAGCTGGGTTAGTTTTGGTGAGTACGGCGGCTAGACCTGTGGGAGCTCACCCACCGATTACGTGGCAAGATAATCTACTAACGGGTATTGCTGGTGTCCTCAACTGGTTAGTGCCTGGCTGGTCATGGAATATTTCTACGTTTGGCCAGAGATCGCTGTTCCGCTATTTGATCTCCCAACATAGTCGGGAGGCTTATAGTCATATTGCGCGAGAAGGAACGCCAGCGTTTCTGCAGACATCAACACTGGCGAATCAGGCTCTAAGTAAAGCCTTAAGGCAAGGATATAACCGACTAGAAGAGCTACATCGTATTCATCAGCCCTGTTTGATGTTAGCAGCCGCTAATGATGTGCATATAACCCCCAACGCCAGTCATGAAACAGCTATTGCCCTACCTAATTGTGAGTGGCAGCTGTATGAAAATGTCGCCCATCTGATGCCATGGGAGATTGGGACTCAGCTATGTGGTGATATTCAACACTGGCTGCATAACCACAAGTTTTTGCATCTATAAATCGTCAACCAAAACCTTGGTAGATGATTTATTGCCAGCAGCCAAAATACCGGTTGGCGAGGCAGCTGGAGTACAGGACTGGCTAACGACAATAGGTGTTTGATGAGCCATCAAACACCTATTGTCGTTAGTTATTGAGTAAACTTTCCAGCAGACGTGTCGTTGCCTTAATTCGTTAGTTGTTGTAGACAACAGGTTTGACAGCACTGGGTTCGGTATATTCCACAGTTAGATGTGCTGGCTCTGAACAGCATTTAACGGTGACATCAATCTGCTGAGCACCTTCTTGTTCTAAATCTTCAATGTAGCCATCCTTATGCTGAATGGCCTCGCTTTCTGTATCAAACGGACCAAAGTAATAAAGACAGCGGGGTTGAGTAGTAGAAATTTCGACCCACCAAGGTTTTGAAAATGAGCTGAAAAGATTACTCAAAAAGCTTTTCATAAAATGCGTACCTGTTTGTTGTTAAAAAATTCAGCTTACGAGCAGCCTAAAATTGGGCCTATAACATTTATACAGCGTGATTTTGATCCCCGCCAAGGTTAATGGTTGGTAATTTTTCTAACCATCGCTGCCGATAAATTTCATACATCACCATGCCTGTCGCCACGGAGGCATTTAGGCTGGGTATTTTACCGGCTAAGGGAATAGATACTAAAACATCACAAAGATTTTGAATTGAAAGGCTGAGCCCAGCGCCCTCTGCGCCAATGGCTAGTACGGTAGGGCGGTCAAATTGGGTGGTGTGAACGGGTTGACCTGCTTTGGCTGCTGTTCCATATACCCAAAATCCGTCTTCTTTAAGTTGTTCTAATGCTCGGCTTAGATTAACAACCCGAGCGACCGGCAGTGTTTCTAAGGCACCAGCCGCGACCTTTGCAACGGTTGGTGTGATGCCAACCGCTCGTCGCTGAGGAATGACCACACCTTGAGCGCCTAGGGCTTCAGCTGTCCGAATGATGGCTCCTAAATTGTGGGGATCGGTAATACTATCGGCCGCAACGATCACGGGTAGACGACAGCTTGCTTTAGCCTTAACGATTAAGTCGGCCAGCTCAATGTAGCTGTGGGATGCAATCTGGGCCACAATCCCCTGATGATTGGCTCCCTGCGTGAGCTGATTTAGACGCTGGGTATCGACCTCGTCAATGACGGCACCATTGGCTTTGGCATCTAAAATCAAAGGCCGAAATCGACCGTCAAACACAAGCCGAGAATTTACCCACAGACGATTGATGGGACGTTGGTTTGAGATCGCAGCTTCCACCGAATGCCGACCATAAACTAGATCCGGGCGTTCCTCCTCTAGCGTCTCTGAAGACGGCTGAGGTTTAGCCGGACGGCCCATATCTTTGGGACGTCGCTTCTTAAATGGTGGTTTTCTAGACGTCTGCTTAAACGCAGGTTTGGCAGGCCCTTTACGCTGCAGACGAGGTTTACCCTTTGCTGGACGGGGCTTACGGTCAGACGGTTTAGCCATGGATTAGGAATAAAAGCGGAGTCATATCATACCGCTTAGCTGTTACACACCCTTTGCTAAGCCAGTAAACAAACCTATCAACGTTTTAAGGGATCAGAATTTTATAAGATTTAAAGATTGATGCTGGAAAGACGTTGCATGCAACGTCTGTACGTTTAATAGTGGAGCCTAATTAATCTTGTTTCCCTAAGTAAGGTTTTGTAATGGCTATTGCCTATTCAGCTGTCGAAGCAATCACCAGCTTACCCAACAGCTCAAACAGACGGGCCTGATTAGTAATGTAAAGATAACCAATCAACGTTTCAAACGCCGTTGCCTGTCGATAAATCTTAGAAGATAGACGCCTTGGGGGTTTAGACGTAGCGTTTCGTCCCCGTCGCGCAATATCTGCTTCAGCATCATTTAGATGAGGCATTAGCTGACCCAAGTAATTAGCCTGTTGCTCGGCTTTCACTTGATTGACAACCTGTTGGTGAAACGTCTGTATGCGCTGAGGGGGCCATAAAAATTTCATTCGAACATACAGCTCAAAAACAGCGTCACCAATATAGGCCAGCGCTATGGGTGAAATAGACTGCACATGGTTAGGCTGAAAATTGCCCATCAAAGAAACCTCAGGCAGCCATTTGAGACCGGACGCTTGGCCATCGGTCACACCATGACTATCCATCGCAATCTCCCATGCTTAAACCTATTAACGAATAAGCACTCCGTTGGCTCATGACACTCCAAGCCCAGCCTACGTTCGAAGTCAAGAGTCCTTTAAGTTCTCAAGAGCCGTATCTACATTAGGCTGCAGTGAAAGAAACTGTTCTAGACGGACCAGCTTAACCGTCTGAGTAACGCGGGCATTCGTTACCACTTGGACACTTCCACTTTCGGTTTTGGCTTTTTTCACCAGCTGTACCAACGCACCCAAACCAGAGCTATCCACAAAGTCAATAGCTGACAGGTCGAGAATAATGTGGGTGGGTCCTTCTTCGATATAGCGATTCAAAACCTTGCGAAATGTTGGCTCTGAAAATGCATCTAGTAGACCAGTGAGGCGAAATATTTGACATTTCCCCCTAACATCACGGGTGCCTCTTAGACTTACGGTTAGGGTCAGCGACTCAGCGATAATAACCTCCTAGTGGCAATAGATACGGCAAAATCAGACGTTTAATTTTAGGTCAGGATACTGCTGACCGCAAGGACATTAAGTGAAACGTAAATGCTTCATACCAGGTTAATTTAGGACTCATCTCGGACTAATCTGAAGCTTTTCTGACACTTAATGGAAAATATAGATTACCCTACACCATCTGCACGATGATCATGCATCAGGGTGACGAATTTTTTAAATAAGTAATCTGCATCGTGGGGACCGGGGCTCGCTTCGGGGTGGTATTGGACTGAAAACACTGGCAGGGTCTTGTGCTGTAGTCCGGCCACAGTGCGGTCATTAAGGTTTAAGTGGGTAACTTCAACCTCCGCCGCTGGAATCGTGTCAGCATCAATCGCAAAGCCGTGGTTTTGGCTGGTGATTTCTACCTGCTTGGTAAGACCACAGGGCTGATTGAGACCGCGATGGCCAAATTTAAGTTTGAATGTTTTGGCCCCAAAGGACAGACCTAAAATCTGATGCCCCATACAGATGCCAAAGGTGGGAATCTGGCTGTCTAACAAGGCTTTGACCAGGTCTGGAGCTGATTTTACAGCCGCTGGGTCACCGGGACCGTTGGACAGAAAAATGCCGTCGGGACTATATTTGAGGATGTCCTCAGGGGCGGTATCAATGGGCACCACGATCACTCGACAGCCGTAGCTTGCCAGGCGTCGCAGAATATTTCGCTTAATACCAAAGTCAATGGCTACTACCGTTAGGGAGTCTGTTGTTTGCTGAGGTTTTGGTGCAAACTCCCAGGTTGTGTCTGTGGCTTCTGTCCATTCGTACACTGTCGGGGTGCTGACCTCTTTAACCAGGTTGAGACCTTCCATACTGGGGAGCAGCTCTAGCTGCTGTCGCAGCCGATCAGTGTCAAGGATTTCGCTAGAGATTGCCCCGTTCATCGCTCCCACTGTTCGTAGCTTGCGGGTTAAGGCACGAGTGTCAATGCCGTAGATACCTGGGATATTGTGCTGCTTAAGGTACTCGGGTAAAGATGTCGTGGAGCGCCAGTTGCTGGGACGCTCACAAATATTTTTTGCGATCGCACCGTTAACCTGAGGTGCAACCGATTCTTCATCCTCATCATTAATGCCGGTATTACCCAGCTCAGGGTAGGTAAATGTAACAATTTGCCCCCGGTAGCTGGGGTCAGTGAGGACTTCTTGATACCCCGTCATGCCGGTATTAAAAACAATCTCACCCACCACTGTACCGATTGCTCCAAAGGCCCAACCGCGAAAAACTGATCCATCGGCCAATACGAGTAGGGCTGGTTGAGAGTCAGTGGAAAAAATAGACATGGGTTACAACAGGGGAATAAACGCGGCCCATTCCTAACCACGCCACAACGGCACATGATGGGGACCGGTACTATCCTAGAGGGCATGGGTAACTTTTGGACAATGCTTGAGAAAAAACGAATTAGATTTATTCCAATTTTTTGTCTTGGAACCTTGATTGCCTGTCAGGCTGAACCAGATGAAATGACACAGGTGTCGATCCCATCGGTCCCCGCTGAAATTGTGGCTCCAGCGGCCACCAACAGTTTTACTGCCAGTGCCGATAGCCAGGCTGCTGCATATCAAGACGCCATCAATTTGGCCTCCAGCGCATTCACCCTAGGTCAGCAGGCGACATCGCCCGATGACTGGGACCTAATCGTCAGTCGTTGGGATCAGGCAATCCAAAGGTTAAAAGAAGTGCCAACGGGCGATCAAAATTACGGGACCGCCCAGACCAAAATTAAAGACTATGAACGTAATTTGGCCCAGGCAAAGCAGCGACTGGTAACTCTGCAGCAGCCTCCGGCCGAGATCGTCCGACCCGCTTCTAAACCGGCCCTGACTCCACAAGGGCCCGTGGCTGCGGCTGTATCCAATCGCGTTCCTATTGTTGAGCGTCGCGGCGGCACTCCAGTCATTGAGGTGATGGTGAACGGCAGACGCTATCCCATGATTTTAGATACCGGGGCCAGCCACACCCACATCACTCGGGCTATGGCCAATGAGTTAGGGGTTGAGGTCATTGGTCAGGCATCGGTGGCGACTGCAAGCAGTAGCCGTGCTGTTGTGGATGTGGGGTATGTCAGCTCCATTCAAGTGGGTAATATTACACGTAGTAATTTGCCAGTTAGCATCGGTGATGCCGTCCCCATCGGTCTACTGGGTAACGATGTCTACAAGAATTTTGACGTCACTTTGCAAGCAAATTCTATAGAGTTTTTACCTCGTTAATGGTTTAGGCGTATGTTGAAAGGGGTGGTCGCCCAGTTTCTAGAGTGATATCAAACGCCCGGATAGCCAACGGCAGCCTGAGAGTGAGTTGTTTAATCAAACAACTATAAAATTTTGAAAATCTCTAGGCTATCGGCCTCTAGGTTGTCAGCAACAAAGTTTCTGAATCCTTTGTCGTTACTGTTTTTCAACAGTCATTGTTTGTTAACGCGCTGTTATGTCTGAGCTTCGCATCGTTTCGTTAATTCCCAGCGCTACAGAAATTGTTACCCAGCTTGGATTTGGTGAGTCTTTAGTGGGTCGTTCCCATTCCTGTGATTTTCCAGCAGCGGTTAAGGCTTTGCCAGCATGTACCTCTCCTAGCTTTGATCCCAACGGTAAAAGCAAAGAAATTCACGACCGGGTCAATGAGCTTCTCTATCGCGGTCTCAGTGTCTATGATGTTGATGTCAAAATGCTGCAAACGCTGCGACCCACCCACATTTTGACCCAGGACCAGTGCGAGGTCTGTGCCGCTAGTCTGGCCGATGTTCAAAAGGCGGTGGCACAAATCATTGAGCCGCAGCCTGAGGTGATTTCTCTCAAGCCGCAGGTACTCGCTGATCTGTGGGACGATTTGCGTCGGGTTGCGATTTCCCTAGATCCCACCAATGGCGATGCGATCGCAGATCTAACCATTGCTCAGCTGCAGGGGCGGCTGCAGGACTGTCTTAAAAAAGTACCGGCTAAACTACCCCAGCCTACGGTGGCTTGTATTGAATGGACGGACCCGCTAATGGGAGCCGGTAACTGGGTGCCCGAGCTAGTTTCTATGGCAGGTGGTCATCCCCTCTTTGGTCATGTGGGTCGTCACTCCCCGTGGATCGCTTGGGAAGACTTGACAGCGACCGATCCGGATTTAATTATCGTCATGCCCTGTGGCTACGATTTGTCCGAGGGGCGTCAGGCCATTAAGTCACTTGACCAGATGCCCCCCTGGCAAAGTCTAAAAGCGGTTAAAGATGGTCGAGTTTTTGTCGTTGACGGCGATCAATATTTCAATCGACCTGGTCCACGTCTTGTGGACTCGTTAGAGATTTTGGCAGAGATTTTGCACCCGGATGAATGCTCCTTTGGCTATGCGATGAAAGCGTGGAAAATCTATTGAGGGAAGCAAAATTCACTAGATTCCACCAATTGAAGGTACAGACGTTCCATGGAACGTCTCTCCGGCCTTTAACTTTTGGATCTTATAAAATCCTTATTCTTAAGGGACAGGATTAGATTTTTGAAACAGGGATTAATTCAAAATTAAGACCCCAAAACTAACTGCTAAAGTGTTGAAACCCTTGATTCTGGTCTAGCTGAATGTCCGCTCCATTGGCCATATCATCAACGAGTCGAATTTCAGTCTCTGGTGTGGTGTAACCAATAATTTGACTGCTGGGTAGGGCACTGACAACTCCATTAGCAATATCCGGTGGCAGGCTTAAGACCAATTCAAAATCTTCACCGCCGTAGAGGGTCCACTGTTCAGCTGTGGACTGTCCCACCGTCTCAATAAGACCGGGGGGAACCGGCAGCTGCGATCGCAAAAGTCTGGCCCCAATCTGACTCTGACGACAGATTTGAATCACAGCATCGGCAAGACCGTCACTGGTGTCCATGCCAGCGATACGGTCAAAATTTTGCAGCAGCGCGATCGCCTCAAATCTGGGGATGGGATACTGGTGCGCCCTGATCCAGGTTTGAGCAAATGACTCTGGCGCATTAAGTTCGTCTAACAGTAGGGCTAGCCCGGCGCGGGAGGCTCCGTGGACTCCGGTCGCCACCAGCGTTTGATTGGCCTGGGCTCGGTGGCGATAGAGGGCCTGACGGACACAGCCCAGGGCCGTGATGGCCAAGCTGCGGTGACTCCCTCGACAGAGATCGCCACCAATGATGGCTCCGCCATACTGATGCAAACAATCAGTAAACCCCTGGTATAGCGACTCAACCCAAACCCAGGGCGTGGCGGGCGGCAGAGTTAACCCAATCGTCAGTCCCATGGGAGTTGCTCCCATAGCCGCCAGGTCAGACAGATTAACGGCAGCCGCCCGCCAGCCAAGAGCCTCGGGTGGGAGGGTGCGATCGCTAAAGTGCACCCCGTCTACTAATACATCGGTGGTAACCACAAGCTGCGCGCCAGCCGGTAGCGACCTGACTGCACCATCGTCACCCACATCATCTGTGCAGAACTGCCGTAGCCGCTTAAGTATTTCGTGTTCGCCCAGCTCTGCAACAGTGGGTTCGTGCTCACGCCTTTGGTGCAACAAAATTATCTAGTCCATCAATCACCTTTGCCGAGATGATTTTGCCACCCTGACGGCCCATCCGATCAAGGGCCTCTTTACCATCAATGGTGTAGCCAAAGACCGCATAGCGACCGTCTAACAGATTTAACCCAGCGGGTGTCAGTTCAGGTTCGAACAAAAAGAAAAAGAACTGGGACGATCCGCCGTCAGGCTCAGATTCAGGACGGGCCATACCCAATGCACCAAACGAATTAAACGGCAGTACGGGTTTTTCTAAAAAGCGACCCAATTCCTCTAGGGTGGCTCCATAGGTGGGCGTTTCATCCCCTTCTACTAAAATTTCCAGTGGAATTGCTCGATACTGTTTGGTCTTTGGATCAATAAACCCAGCTTCAGGGCCTTCTGGATCACCCGTTTGCAGTACGTAGTTTTCCTCAGCCCGGTCAAAGGTCATGCCGTCGTAAAACCCACGCCCCACCAAGTCAACAAAATTTCCTGCGGTTACCGGTGCACTATATCCATCTACCACTACCGTAACCGGGCCTTCATTTGTCTTAAATTCAATGGTGGCGCGCCCCTTGAGCTGAGGTAGGTTGTCATAGTCTGCAGGTACCTCATAGGGAAACCCTTTGACCATCAGATATTCCAAGTCACCAATGGTTCCCAGTACCGATCTGCGAGTACTCCAAAGGGTTTCTAAGTCCTTATCTTGGGCCGCTGTCTGCAATGTTTCTAATTGGGCACTGATATTCTCAAATAACGGAGCCGCTTCAGCCCGACGCTCTTCAGGAATTGTGCTCTCAATGGCTGACCGCTTACGGTTGAGTAGCTTTGTTGATCGACTAATTTCTCGTTTTGCTCGTCCCCACTGCTTTGTCCGCAACGAGTAGTTAAGACCTTCCAGCGTATCTTGAACCTTACGAATATCAGGACTGTCAATCGGTAGGGAATAACGCAGCAGCGCATTGGGGTCAGTAATCGCATCGCCAGGCGGCAAATAGGCTACCGGTAGAGCGATTGGGGCCATAGGAGCAGCTTGAGCCGACGGTGCCCACCCCATACCGAGAAAAAAACTAAGACCAACGCCCAAAAGACCCACAAGAGCGGCCTGAAAGCTGTACTGAAAACGAGCCATAGCTGGAAAATAACGACAACCGCGTGACAAACCATCATGATCTTGCCACAGTGTGGGTCGTCTCAGATAGGTCCCCAATGCGGTTTTAGCTATCTTGTATCGCTGAGTGCATTAGTCGAAAGCCTATGTCGACCATATATGTTGACAATCGTACGGGTAAATGACCGCTGAGCTGTACAATAAGTGCCGACTGCCGACTATCAAACTCTACTGTCTGCTAGCACCATGATCTCTAGTAACGATTTTCGCACCGGCACTAGCATTGAACTTGATGGCTCCGTGTGGCGAGTTGTTGAGTTTCTTCACGTAAAACCTGGAAAAGGGGCAGCATTTGTACGTACTAAGCTAAAAAATGTGCAGTCTGGTAGCGTTGTTGAACGTACGTTTCGCGCTGGGGAGACAGTCCCTCAGGCAATTTTAGAAAAAAGCGTTATGCAGCACACCTACCGTGATGGTGAGCAGTACGTATTTATGGATATGGAGACCTATGACGAAGCTCAGCTCTCAGCAGAGCAGATTGGGTCTCAGGTGAAGTATCTAAAAGAAGAAATGGAGGTTACCGTTCTCCGCTGGAACGGTCAGGTTCTAGAGGTCGACTTACCAAACTCAGTAGTTTTGGAGGTAACCGAAACCGATCCTGGTGTGAAAGGGGATACGGCGACCGGTGGGACTAAGCCTGCTACGGTTGAAACCGGTGCTCAGGTGATGGTGCCTTTGTTTATTTCGATTGGTGAAAGGATTAAGATTGATACCCGCAATGATTCCTATCTCGGTCGAGACTAGGAATTTTTTGCTCTGGTGATACACCTGTGGGGCGTCTGTAATCTTCATGACTGGCATGGGGTTCATCGATTTGCCAATGAGGTGTCTCTAATCGTTTATTTGGAGTTGTAATAGTGGATTTGGATTTTAGTGAGCTTCGTCAGCTTGTTGCCGCTCTTGATCAAACCGATATTGCTGAGCTGACGCTTAAAAATCCTCAGTTTGAACTCACGCTGCGTAAGGCAACGGCTCCTAGCCAAGCTGTAGTATTGTCTTCAGATGCAGCTGCCGCCACTATGCCTGCTGCTGCCCCTGCTGTGGCCCCCGCTGTAATGGCCGATGACCTTGCTACGCCTCCAGCCCCTGTGAATTCATCCGATTTCTATGAGATTACTTCGCCGATGGTAGGCACGTTTTACCGTTCCCCAGCTCCTGATGAGTCACCGTTTGTGGATGTAGGCGATCGCATTAAGCCTGGACAGACCGTCTGTATTATTGAAGCGATGAAGCTGATGAATGAGATAGATGCAGAGGTGTCCGGTGAGATTGTAGAGATCTTGGTGCAGAATGCCGAACCCGTCGAATTTGGTCAGCCACTCATACGGGTCAAACAGAGTTAGCTCACGGGTTGCATCTGTCGGCTACACCGGGATACAGCTCTAAGTAGTCGTTTGGGCTAGTGTTAGGCTCTGTCACAGCATCTAAAAAATCGTTAAACAGATTAGTTAATAACTCACTAAAAGGTGAATTGCTCTAAACAGCAACTTCATAATTTGTTTAAGGCATGTAGAGAAATCCCCTAGATGTTATGTCTACTCGTCTAGATTGGTATGGTGTAGACTACCTAGAAAGGTTCTGTCTTGGGTAGGCTTGGGAATTCTCTTTAGAGATGTTCAGCCACTGCAGACAATTGATTGATGTCTGAGACAGCTACTAGATTAGCTTTACTCGCCTGGTTTATTCCCTGATTAAAGGAGGTATCCCCCTCGTTAGAGACATGCCAGATGTCCAGCTCTAAAACCACTCACTCAGATAGTTTCAATAGATTACGTTGAACGGGTCAGTGGCAAATGTACGGCATTGTGTATTGACTAAAAGGAGAGAAGCATGCAAAATACCCCTCGACCGCTCATCAAGTATGAATCAGAGTCCCGCGCCTGCAACGCTCCGAAACAAACACGCCTCTACAAGCGCTTAGAAGAAGCTCTCCACACTGGTAGTGAAGTTTGGTTTCGAATGCCAGGTACACGATTAGTTGGTATTCCCATCTACTTAGACAGCGATTACGTGGAAGTGGTAGATGTGGATGTTGCAGAAGGTTATGAGGATGATGAGCTACCGGACGATCCTTATCAGCGAACAGTGTGGCTGATTCGTTTGGCCGAGATTAGTGCTATCTCATATGCAACCGACCGCTGGTCAAAGGATCGATTTGAGCGTTTGCTAGATCAAAGTGATTCTGATAGCAGTCCCCGCAGCAGTTCTTAAAAGCTCTGTGTGCGGCTTGGCTTGGGCTATAGGTGGTTAAGTTTGTCATCTGACACCTTGTAACTCAAGCCTTACTTGTGTCTAAGCATTCATCGCAGGTTGTTGAACGACGGGGCTACGCTGATGGAGAAACTGACGTCGTTTGATTGTTTTTACTAGCTGGCTGATTCAGCGTGCGAAAATAGCGGTTGCCAATCACCAACCAAAATAAACCATAGGCTAAAAGCTGCAGTAGATAGATGCGATCGCGATACCCTAGCAGTACTTTTAGCACAATTCCCGGAAACTGTTTGTCTGGCAGAACCTGGCTAGCATCCCAAACCATTGGCCCCAAAACACAAGACTGCCCAAATCCAACACACAAATCTAAAGTGTTGAGCTGGCTAAGAATGGCGAATGTTATATCAAGGTTGCGACACACTGAAACCACCAGCCCTGAAACAATCAGTAGCAATAACAGCCCCATGATCTGGAAGAAGAGTTTTAAGTTGATTTGAATACCCCACCTAAACAAACCAAAGCCAATTAGAATTGCCCCCAGTAACCCGATAACAACTCCAACCAGGCTGCCAGTCAACGATTGAGACTGGCTAAACAAAAATAAAACAGTTTCAAACCCCTCTCGCAAAACCGCAATACAAACCAAGCTAAAAATACTCAGTCCAGCCGCTTCGTTGGTAAGAGCATTGTTGACTGTCTGATTTATTTCGGCCTTTAATGATCTGGCCTGGCGGGTCATCCATAGCAACATCCAGCTCAACATAATAATGGCAACACTGCCAAACAAAATGCCCAATATCGGTTTCAACAGCCCTTCCGCGTTTGGCATAACATACTGCAGCTGCTGCAGCCCTAATGCTAAAAACGAGCCGATCAGAACGCTGCCTACTAAACCAGCGGTCACACCGCCTAAAACCCATTGATTTAGGTGAGATTTTTCCGCTTTATTCAAACAGGCAAGGACAATTCCAACTACTAATGCCGCTTCTACGCCCTCGCGCAGCGTTACAACAGCAGTGGGTAGAGCAGAGGCAATATCCATAGGTCACAAATGCTTATACATTCCATTATGCCGTGCTTTTAGCACCTGAATACCGTCAGACACTAGGCGAGCCCAATTTCTTGAAGTCGCTGCTGCAGATATTGACCCGCCGTTTGTGATGGAAACTTAGCCTGTCCTCCAGTGCGCTCGATGCAGCTAGCTAATGGAGTCAGGTCAAACTCTGGACGAGGGTGCATAAAAAACGGGAGAGAAAATCGACGTCCTTCATTTGAAAAGACTGTGCTGGCATCTGCAGGATTGACCACACGGTGGGTGGTGCTTTTGAAGACGCCATTTGTCAATGCCTGGAGCATATCCCCGGTGTCGACAATAATCTGACCCGGCAAAGCTGCGATCGCTAACCAGCTACCATCCGCCTGAAGTAGCTCTAAACCGGGACCTGTTGACTCACACAGCAGGGTGATCAAATTAATATCCTCATGGGGAGCGGCCCTCAGGCTTTTGGTTGGAATAGCCTCTAGTAGGGGCGGGTAGTGCAAGACTCGCAGGATGCTTTTTCCTTGAGCAGCTTCATCATTAAAAAAGTCCTCAGATAGATCTAGATAGAGCGCACAGGCTGTGAGTAGGTGTGCCGCACACCGTTCTAACTGCTGATAGAGAGCGGACATCGCTAGCTTAAACTCAGGCACTTCCTGAGGCCAGGGATTGGCCAATTCCTCTTCGCGACCCACATGCCAGAACTCTTTAAGATCAGGCGCATCACTATCTTTGGCATGTTCTTGACCAAAGCGAGTAAACCCACGCTGTTGATGAATCTCGGGTCGTTCGTATTGCTGTTTAATCGCCTCTGGCAACGTAAAGAAGTCGGCGGCAGAGGCGTAAGCCGCTCGAATTAACTGAGAGTCAATACCATGATTTTCCAATGCCAAAAACCCTACTGTTTCTAGAGCTTGACCCAGGGTAAGCACAAACTGCTGTCGCTGGGTGGCTGACCCGTGGAGAAAGGACTGCAGATCTAGTGTGGGAAGCGTAGTGACCATGGGCGGAAGCTGGTTAGAGACGGTGTAAACAGATTGCGGGGCGGACCCGATTTCTTAAGGAAAAGGAACGTTAGATAGTGAAATTAACCCTAGGGAAACCTATCTAGAAAGTTTGCTACTGAATGCGTGGAACGTCTATCTATGAAGCCGTCATTACAGTCACTGAGATCATGGTACGTGGGATTGTTAGGACTGAGTTTGTGGGGAGCGACCGTCTCACCCGTTAATGCCGAAGCTATTTTGCGGATTAACTCAGATACCTCATCATTTGAGAATCTAGAACTTACCAATGATGATGTCGGTGTGCGAGTTAGCTACATCCACTATCGTGAACTGCAGGAATCTGATGACAATAATGTAAGCTACCAGCTGATTTATCAAGGCGAAGACCATGACTTGATTGAAACCTATGCCTGGGTGTTTGCTGAGTTTGCACTGCAAGATCTCGATGGTGACGGCGTTGATGAAGTGATTGCCCGCAACTATTCTGGCGGCGCCCACTGCTGTACGAATACAACCATTCACCGCTGGACTGGGGAGGCGTTTTCTACAGTAGAGACTGGCTACCTGGATGGGCTAGGGGCTAATTGGGCCGATCTAAATGATGATGGTCATGTGGAGCTGGCTATACCCCATCAGGCGTTTTTATATAAGTTTGGTAGCTATGCCGAGTCATTTCCACCCATTACGTTCTTTACCTATCGCGACGGGGAGTTAGTTGACACTACACGTCAGTTTCCAGAGCTGATTCGAGACCAGGCTGAGCAGATGCGGAGTACTTTTTTGAGAGTGCAGTCAGAGGATGGTTATGTCTCGAATAGTCTATTGGCCAGTTATGTAGCCCAACAGGCTGTGCTTAATGAAGACTTTGATGCGGCCTGGCAGTTTATGTTGGATAACTATGACCGCGAGGCTACCTGGGGGCTGGAAATCTATCAAGACAGTGAACAGGTAGGGACCCATCCTGATTTCCCGACGGCACTGCAGGCATTTTTGGTGGAAGCTGGATATTTGAACGAAGATGGATTACCGATTCGCGATCGCACGCCCGGTTAATTGCTAATCAAGCAGTAGCCCTACACTACGGGGTGATTCCTGGATGAGCTATTAAATCCTGAAAACAAATCATGTATCTGCAGCCAGCTCGTCAAGAAATAGGCAGAAGCTGTTAATGTCGGCCTTCAATGCGCCATAACACTGGGGTAGATCAGTTACTAACTCCTGTAGACGAGAAGGCTTAAGGTTAAACGTGTAAATGTTTCGCACAATATGCCTCAGCCCATGATACTCATCGAGACAGTGGCGAGTAACACGACTGATCACGGCTGGTCGAATAGTTGAGAGTTCTGCAGACATCTGCATCAGTAAGTCCCGATGCCAGCCTGCACCCTCAGGAACAGAACCATCAATTGCTTTGGCAATCTCTTCTAAGATTCGTTCTGTTCCTGTGTAAAAACTATGCAGATTTAAGGCATCCCCATCGTAATAATCGTTATCTTGTTCAACAGCTTTTTTTAAGAGTGTCTGAGCCCGTTCGACAATCTGTGCCAGATCGCTCAGTTCAGATCGGAGTCGAGCGGCTAGCGCACGTGTATTCATAGCTCTTGATGCAGTCGCTCAATCTCAGCCATGACGTTAGGGGAAACATCCTCAGCCATTACTAAATCAATCTTTAAGCGGTTATCCAAAGCCAGTAATCGACCAACCGCCGCGTATAGAGCATCGTCTGAGAGTCCCCAAACCGCTAGGTCAAGGTCAGAGTTGGCATGGGTAGTTTGCCAAGCAGTCATCGAACCAAATAAAACTACTCGTTGCACCTGAAATTCGTTTTTTAGAATTTCAGCAGCTTCGTTGGCAATTGACAATGCCCACTGATGCCTGCGCTGTAGCTCATATTCTTCTTGCTCAGCACGCTTTTGGGCCGATTGTCGATACAGGCGCATTTTTTGAGCATCAATCGAAGCCATACATCACCTGAGTATTGCATCTACGGCCATTGTAATAGTAGGAAATGCTTGAAATGTTGTGACACCAGATTAAAAATTCGTAGCTGTCGGTAGCCTTTAGATGATGGCCAATGATAGCGCTAACGCATCCTTAAAATTAATAAGGTTCGGATGTTTCCCCTGTTGCACATCCGAGAACTTGCTTAAATTGAGCAAAGCACCGGAGTCGACCCATGATGCAGCTAAAACGATGGCAGTGGCTTGTACTGGCCCTACCGCTGATGGCGGTGGTGGGGTTTATTGTGATTGCGGCCAGCTTTCAGCTGCATACCTGGGGGCTAACCTGGATTTGGGCGGTGATTGTGCTGGTATTTGCAGGCTGGCGCTGGCTGCTGGTGTACTGGACTAAACCACGCGAGATTGAGCAGATTGTCACTGCAGTGAAGGCCGAACTGACCTCTGTAGCAGATGCTGGCGTTGACAATCAAACGCTAGAAGCATCACTACAGCCCATTTTGACTGCGGCCCGAGAAGATCCGCCCGTGTGGGATGACTGGTCGGCCTTTTGGAAGCGCTGTCAGAGCGTTGTGGCGACGGTGGCTCACCACTATCACCCCGATGTTAAATATCCGTTGCTTAATATCTACGTCACTCAGGCCTATGATCTCATTCGAGGCACGGTGGATGATATGGATCGAGCCATGACCCAGCTGGCTCCGGTGCTAAATCAGGTAACCGTGGGCCAAGCCTATGAAGCCTATGAAATCTATCGCAAACTAGAGCCCTCTATGGGCAAACTGTGGCAGGCATGGAACTGGGCGCAGTGGTTGCTCAATCCAGCAGCAGCGGCGGCAAAGCTGGCTAGCCAAAAAAGTTCTAACCAGGCCAACCAGCAGCTGTTGGTTAACCTGAGTCAGCTGCTGCGGGAAACGGCTCTGCGTAACCTGGCTCAGCAGACGGTTGCCCTCTATGGTGGTGATTCCCTGCCGGCAATTTTTGAGACAGCGTCGGTGCAGCAGGATGCTGAGACTAAGACGGCTACACTCAAGTCAATTTTGGCAACGGCGACGCCAACAGAAACAGTTGAGCAAAAGCCAGTTTCCTTAATGCTGGTGGGGCGTACTGGAGCTGGCAAAAGTAGTTTGATCAACACCCTGTTTAAAACAGACCTGGCAGAAGTTGATGTACTGCCCAGTACAGACAAAATCCGTCAATATCGCTGGCAGCTCGATACGGGAGAGGTATTAAATCTAATCGACTCTCCTGGGTATGAACAGATTAAGCGTGAAGACTTTCGTGATTTGGTTTTTGCTCAGGCGGCCGATGCAGACTTGTTGGTGTTGGCTACACCGGCGCTAGACCCGGCATTGCAGAGTGACAAAACCTTTTTGCAAGATCTAAAAACAACAAAGCAGTATCCACCAACAGTGGTGGTGGTAACCCAGGTCGATCGCTTGCGGCCTGTGCGAGAGTGGCACCCCCCTTACGATTGGCAACAGGGTCAGCGACCTAAGGAAATCGCAATTCGTGAAGCTGTTGCTTATCGGGTAGAAACTTTAGGTCAGCTGCCTGACGCTGTGGTGCCGTTAGTCACCTATGACAGTGAGAGAACTCCCTGGAATGATGAGACTCTGGCGCTAAAACTGGTTGACACCCTGGGTAATGCAAAGCAGTACCGTTTAGCTCGATTTCTAACAAACCAAACGGCTTTGGCAAAAGCTGCGGGTAAGCTCATTGAACAATACACCTTCCAAATGACGACTACCCAGGGTGTGGCAGAACTGCTAAAGAGTCCGATTTTGCGCTATCTATCGCGGATGATGACCGGCTCAGATCTATTGGCGACAGCACTGATGGAAAAGATTCCGGTAGAACAGGCTCCGGTGGTAATCGGTAAGCTACAGCTGGCCTATGACCTGTTTAACTTACTGGCAACAGATGAGAGTACTTTTGATTTGCTTCAGCTATGGCCAACGCTACTGGACAATGATGTGCCACCGGAGCAAAATGCTTGGGCCTTTGGCCATGCGCTGACGGCGTATTGGTTAGGGGAAACAAGTGAGTTAGACAAAGCGTTTGAGCGATATTTGGCAGACTGGGCGTAAGGAAATAGAGGGTTAGGCAAGGTTCACTGGCTGTGTGGGGTACCGTATAGTGAGGTCGGTTTATTTTTACGCTTATTTAGTAACACCTATGGCATCAACAGTAGGCCAGTGGCGGCAGCGGGTTCGCGAATATAAAAACGACTTGGTGCAAAATTACTTTAACTATCGGATTGACTCTGCGAAGCAGCCTTATCAGGTCGCATTTCGGGCTACGCCCTATCGGTTTTTGCTTTTGCTTAGCCATATGCGGTCTGGGTCATCGTTGTTGACCCATTTGTTGACGACAAACCCTGAGGTGATTGGCTACGGTGAAACCCACACAAACTACACTGATGCCAATGATTTTAGGAGTTTGCTCAAAAAGGTATATTGGCAAGCCCAAGACTTTCGTACGCTGGGGGATGTGCAGAACCTGCGGATGAATCATCGGTATGTGATGGATAAGGTGCTGCACAACAAAAAGTTTTTAGACCACGACTTTTTGAAGTCTGAACAGGTCTATGCCATCTTTTTGTTGCGGGAGCCGGAGCGGAGTTTGGCGAGTATAGCCGATCTCAAACCCCACTGGAACCAGCATGATACTATTGAGTACTACGTCGAGCGTATGGCCATGCTGGTGAACTATGCGCGGCTGATCAATGACCCAAGTCGGATGCTGGTTGTTACCTATGAACAACTTTTGGACGACACGCCAAATGTATTAACAACGCTGCAAGATTTTTTGCAGACCCAGGCACCGTTTACGGAAGAGTATAAGGTGCTTAAAACCACTGGCATGAAAGGTGTGGGTGACCCTAAGGGAAAAATTAAGGCGGGTAAAATTGTGCGATCGCAACGCCAGCTTAATCAATCATTTCCACCTGAACTAGTGGAGCGAGCCAAACAAACCTACAGCGACTGCCAGACAGCATTGACAAAGCTGTGCTGGTAGTCCTATGAGGGTAAGTATGCCTTTGCTTACAACTATCACGACCGATATCCTTACTCTTTAAGGACTACCAAAAAATTAAGCATCGCGATCAGTAGCCGCTCTGAACAGAGTGAATTCGACTAGTTAGCCAGATCTTGGAGCGCCGCTTTAAGGTTGAGCAAGCCCTGACGTATCCGCGACTTGACCGTCCCCAGAGGAATATTCGTGTGACTGGCAATTTCGGATTGACTCAGCCCATGATAAAAACTTAACCACAATAGCTCTCGCTGCTTGTTGGGTAGGGCTTGCAGTGCCTCTCGGACTCGGTGCGATCGCTCCCCTTGGGAAGCCTGCTCCTCAGGTAGTGAGAAGGTTTCCACGGCTGGCCCCTGATAAGTCAGTCCCCTGAGAATGCGATTTCGATTACGGCTACTTCGCACGCGATCAATCGCTCGATTGCGGGTGACGGTACTCAAGAAACAACTGAGGGAGCCACGGTTAGGGTTATACGCTGACTTTTGCCAGAGATTCAGAAAAATTTCTTGGGTCAAGTCTTCCGCTTCTGGCCCACTGTTTAAGATCCGCCAGGCGATCGTGTAAACCAAGCGAGAGTAGCGATCGTACAAAGCCGCTAACGCCAACTTATTGCCCTGCTGGAGAGATAAGAATAAGGCGGCATCGGTCTCGTTTCCCCCATTGGGAGATTGACTTGCGGGATATATAAATGGCATAGGCTCACCACCCATCAAACGTAGAATTATCTGAAATCAGGCGATTCTTTAGAGGCGATCGCCCTACCGTAGGCCAATCTAAGGAGATGGCACAAAATGCATTCGCAGCTTACTGATTCGATCGCTGGAGAGCAACACCAAGAGTAAAGCCTACAAACGACTGACAGATAAGCGCTAGAGCCTCGGCTGCGAGTGTTGCTAGAACCCCGGCGTCTTGAAGGAACCAGGGCTCTCACGAAGGTAGCCATCGGCGCGAAAGAAAGCTAAAAAGATACGCTTAAGCTTGATGGTCCAGTGCAGTGAGGGGGTTACTCGCTTTAGGGGTGGCGTTTGCCATGTGCCATTAATCGCCGCTTGTTGTGGCACGTAAAGTCGCAAAGAGGTGTCCGACGGCGTGAACAGTCGTGCTTTGCCAAGCAATGTATTCAAGGGGCCCTTGTATTCGGCATTATTGGGCCAAAGAAAGAAAGCAAAAAGAATCCGATGGCTGTCCACCATTGGATAGGCGTAAATGAACGCATCCTTTGCGATTATTCGGGCTTCTTGTGGCGTAAGTGTGAAAAAATCAGTCATTCTCAATTTCCCTTCATAATGAAGTAAATAGATATCTTCAAGAGATAGAAAAGAGATTCTTCTTACTAAAGTTCTGTCTCTAAGTTCTTTATTGCTATTACACAGATTGAAAGGCTACGTTAAAAGCTATAAAAGGCTGACTCATAGCTGGCTTATGAACCTAATGAATAAATTTGTCTTTGAGTGCTCTTTAGAAGTGCTTATGCTTGAATAACAAAATCGTTGGTATTGAGTAATTGAAAACTAGGGTGTTGATGCTTCACCTTTAGCCTCTTCTGCTCTGGCGAGTTGAGAAACATCAATAGAACTAAAAAGTTACGTCATAGGACTTGTTGAAATAGGGCAGTCATATGGGCATAGGTGTTGAACGTTACTAGCTTGCCGCAGCTGACTAGACTGCACCAGTCAAGTTCACACCTTAGACCCCCAAGTTAAGGCACAACTTAAATCGGCTCCGGAGTCGTGCTCTAGAAAGCAGGCAAGATGGGACTTGTAGACATTTCTCTTAACTAGGGCTCTGGTCACAACTTAAGACTGGAATCCTAATCACAACTTAAGCGCTCTAGTATGAGGTTAGTAAATGCGAAAATGAGCCGTTTAAGGCTGTAGCGAACCCAGAAGTCTGCATCTGATTAAACTCCCGTGGTAAAAAAATCGAGAACCAGAAAGCGTAGACGTGGCGTAAAGCTCTCCTCTCAGGGCTGGGAACGACTGCAAACAGCAGAAGCTCAGCAAGCGGCTGAAGATAACGCTCGCCAACCTTACACCCTAGAGGTTCTAGCTCAGATTACGGGGCTGAGCATTAACACCCTGACAAAGGTGCGTTCTAGCAAGGCATCGGTGGATCGCCAGACTATCGCAACCTATTTTGAGGCGTTTGGTCTGGTGCTTACGCCTGAAGACTATGTTCACCCGGAGGCTGTAGCAGACGATTGTCCTTCTTTAGTGTCAAAGGTTGCGATCGCAACCGCACAGGTCGATTGGGGTGAGGCTCCAGATGTCTCTATATTTCATGGGCGTACTGAGGAATTAGCCACCTTGGAAAAATGGATACAGGTTGACCGCTGTCGGCTAGTGGGGGTGTTAGGCATGGGGGGCATTGGTAAGAGTGCCCTGTCAGTGAAGCTGGCCCAGCAGATTCAGGGTGAGTTTGACTATGTGGTGTGGCGATCGCTGCGGAACGCCCCCCCGTTAGACAGCTTGTTACAGGATCTGGTGCTATTTTTATCGAATCAACAAGACCTAGAGGCAACTCCGAATCGGTTAAGACACTGGTTGCAGTCCTCCCGTTGTCTGGTCATTTTAGATAATATCGAAACCATTCTCCAGGCAGGCAATCGAGCAGGGCAATATCGAGTCGGCTATGAGCCCTATGGGGACCTGTTTCGAATTCTGGGTGAATCGCCACATCAAAGCTGTGTGCTGATTACTAGTCGCGAGAAACCGGCTGAAATTGCCACCTTTGAAGGGATGGGGCTGGCGGTGCGATCGCAACAACTCAGCGGCTCTCTCGAAACGGCCTTAGGCATCATCGAGACCAAAGATCTAGTCGGCAGCCGCCAGCAGAAACAACAACTTTGCGAACGCTATGGCTGTAGCCCCTTGGCGTTAAAAATTGCGGCTGGGTCGATTCATGCCTTATTTGACGGTGAGATTGGCCCCTTTTTAGATGAGGGCATCTTTCTCTTTAACGGCACCCAGCGACTGCTGGATCAACAGTTTGAGCGGCTCTCGGCCCTGGAAAAAACCATCATGTACTGGTTGGCCATCAACCGTGAGTGGACCTCCATTCCAGCCCTGGTCAGCGATATGGTGCCTGCGGTCACCCGAGCTCGCCTCCTAGAAGCCCTTGAATCTCTGGGCTGGCGATCGCTGATTGAGCAACATTCCAGGCACTATACCCAGCAACCGGTCGTGATGGAATACGTCACGGAACGGTTAATTGAACAGATTCTCACTGAAATCACCGATCAAAAACCAGTACGGCTGATCAGCCATGCTTTACTTAAAACAACCGCGAATGACGTTGTTCAACAAACGCAATTCAATCTCATTCTAGAACCCATTGCCCAACAACTTTTAGCCAATCTGGGTAACTCAGAAGACATTGCGACGACGCTCACTCAGTGTCTGGACGCTTTACGTGGACAACCCCCCGCAAGGTCAGGGTATGCGGCGGGCAACGTCCTCAATCTCATGCGTCAGCTCCAGATGGAAGTGACCGACTATGACTTCTCCAATCTCACGATCTGGCAAGCCTACTTACAGGGGCTCAATCTCCATCAAGCTGATTTTTCACAGGCCCATTTTTCACAAACGACGTTTTATGATGCCTTTGGGGGGATTCATACCGTCGCCGTCAGTCCCGAGGGCAGTCTGTTTGCCGCGGCCGGGACGAGCGGTGTCATTCAACTGTGGCAGATGGCGAATGGCGAAGAATATGGTCACTGCCGAGGACACGATGCCTGGATCTGGTCGATCGCGTTTAGTCCAGATGGTCAATGGCTGGTGAGCGGCAGCGCCGACCAAACTGTGAAAATTTGGGATGTCCACACTGGATGCTGTATGCAGACATTGAAGGGGCACACGAATTGGGTCCGGTCAGTGGCGTTTAGCCCCGATGGCAAGATAGTTGCGAGCGGCAGTTCCGATCAGACGGTCAAACTCTGGGATTTAGAGGGCCGCTGTCTTAACACCCTGAAGGGACATACAAATTATGTGCAAGCAGTAGCCTTTAGCCCAAATGGTCACCTGATCGCGTCCGCTGGTTGGGATCAACGGATCAAAATTTGGGAGCTGGCGAGCGGTGAATGCCTGCACACCCTAGAGGATACAAACAGTTTTTGGTCGGTGGCGTTTAGTCCGGATAGTCAGACGATCGCCACGGGCAGTACGGATGAAACCGTCAGACTTTGGGATGTGCAGACGGGGCAGTGCCTCAAAACCTTCACTGGCCATACCCACGCGATTCGCTCCGTGGCCTTTAATCCTGACGGTCAGGAGCTGGTGAGTGGCGGGGGCGATCAAACCATCAAAATTTGGCATGTACAGGAGGGTCGCTGCTTAAAGACCCTTTCTGGTCACGGCAATTGGATTTGGTCGATCGCCTTTAGTCCCGATGGCAGCAAGCTTGTCAGCGGCGGTGAAGACCAAACGGTCAGAGTTTGGCAGATCCAAACAGGACACTGTTTGAAGTCATTGACCGGCTACGCCAACGCCGTTCGTGCGATCGCCTTTAGCCCCGATGGACAAACCCTCATTAGTGGTAGCGATGACTGTGCCGTGAAGCTTTGGGATATTGAACGGGAACGGTGTCTAAAAACTTTCATCGGTCACAAGAACTGGATTTTGTCGGTGGCCGTTCATCCGGATAACGGCTTGATTGCGAGTAGCAGTGCGGATCAAACTGTGAAAATTTGGGACATACAGCGCAACCGCTGTGTGAGGACACTACCAGGGCACACGAATACGGTTTGGTCGGTGACCTTTAGCCCCAAACGTCAACTCCTCGCCAGTGGCGGCCACGACCGCACCATTCATCTCTGGGATATTCAAGACGGTCACCGTTTAGCCGTTCTAGAACACCCCAGTCAGGTGCGATCGGTGGCCTTTAGCCCGGATGGACAAGCCTTGGTCAGTGGGTCTTCTGACAAACACGTCCGGCTCTGGGATGTCGATAGCGGTCAGTGTTTGAGGGTGATGTCAGGACATACCGGGATGGTTTGGACGGTTGCTTGTAGTGCCAACATGCCCATGATTGCAAGTGGGAGTTCCGATAAGACCCTCCGCCTTTGGGATGCCCAGACTGGCGACTGTCTTAAAACATTGGAGGGGCACACAAATTGGATCTGGTCGGTGGCGTTTAGTCCGCAAGGTCATCTCTTGGCAAGCGGTAGCGCCGACAAAACCGTGAGGCTCTGGGATATCCACAATGGCAGGTGTCTGAAGACGCTGGTGGGCCATGCCAATGTGGTGCGATCGCTGGCATTCAACCCGCAAGGCAACACTCTGGCCAGTGTCAGTGAAGATGAAACGATCAAACTTTGGGATTTTAAAACCGGCGACTGTCTTAAAACGCTGAGGGGCGATCGACCCTACGAAGGCATGGACATCACCGAAGCTAGGGGACTAACTGATGCTCAGAAGGCGACATTACAGGTCTTAGGCGCTGTGGAAACCTAACAGATGTTCTGGGTGCTGTTGTGCTTTAAAGCTGCGATCGCAACGCTAGCTGACTCAATCGTTTCCTCCCGAACTAGTGGAGCCAGCAAAACAAACTTACAGCGATTGCCAGATAGTCGTAACAGAGTTATGTCAATCCCTGTAGGAACCTAATTTGTAACCAATAGCTGTACTGATCTTATAGATTTCCCCCGCTCCTTGCTCTGTTGCCAAATTTCACGGTAGCGCTGCCCGTTGATCTCAAGTTCAGGTTCTAATGCTGTATCCAGATCGTGTGAGACGGTTTTCATCACCAAACAGGGGGCAAACTGTCTGTAGCGAGGGGCTGTTTCTAAAGCTTTAGATTCATTGTCTACATCAATATGCTGCAGCCTGAGACCGCGTCGGGGAGCTTTCAGCAGCAGCCATTGGGGATACTCAAAGGAGATATTCTCAAAGACCATGCCAATGTTGGTGCAGCTTTGGTTGTTAATCTCGCTGGCGGCATTGGTATAAATCTCTTCTAGGACTGGCTGGCTGGTAAAGTATTCGCGGGTGCGGGGGGTTACAAAGATACTGTTTTTACCTGTTAATGGTCGAATTTCGTTGTTGAGCACCCACTGAAATGACAGCAGCACCAAAAATATAGTCAGCAGATTCACAAGTCTATGGTTGAGCGAATACCCAATGACTGTTCCCACCAGGGCCGCAAAAAGTACAAAAATAGGCAGGTGAAGACGACAGCGGGCCGTAGACCAGGTAAGTAGCTGACAAAAGAGTACAAAAGTAGCTGTTGTGGTTAGCCAATATAAGAACAATCGTCGTCGCTGCTGCAGACGCTTATTGAGCAACAACAGCCCTGAGGAGAGCAAAATAATAGCCAAATGAAGTGGATTACCTGCATTGTCTTCATTTAGTGAAATGCTCGGTACATAGAAGCGTGCTTCTTTAGCGCTAGTGGTTAACGGGTCACTGACATCCACACCAATAATGTTGTGGAAAATTGTAATGGCTTTTTCTGTTAGCCCTGTTGTTGGGGTGATAAAGCCGTCTAAATGCAGATTTCGCACAATGTCGGCATGGAGGGCCAGATTTCGCACAATGTTAGAGAGCAAATAGGTCAACCCAAACGCTGCACCCGTTTCATCCCCCGGTGACCCTAGGGGAGTGCCAAACAGTGCAAAATTGCGTAGGTAGTGTCCGGCATTGATGGCAATGGCAATGGCCAGTAACCCGACCATGGGTTTAACCATACGAAACCCCATGGTGCGAATGCCCCACAGCAGCAGCCAGATACAAAAGGGAAAGGCATAAATATAGGCTGTTCCCTTGGTTAAAATTGCTAGACCCAGGCTGGCGCCCAAACACACCAATAACATTGGCCTCAGCCCCTGACGCATGGTCACCAGAGCAAAGTAGACAAAACACACAATCCACAGCGTGACAACATGATCGTTGTTAGTGCTTGAACCCTGTAATATGGCCATGGGCATGGTGCCTGCAAAGATTGCAGCCAAAATCTGACCGCTGCGGCCTGCACCCAACTCTTTGGCGATGAGGGAGACGCCAAACATACCGCCAATCATGCTCACCCACTGAACGCTGTTGCTCAAGTAGTCGCCGTTGCTCAGAATCTGAAGGTGTGCGATCGCAAACTCAGACCAAGGGTTTTGATAAAGCTGAAAAATATTGTGACTAGGATAGTGGGCCACGCTACCATTCTGAATCCAGTGCATAATCCGACTGAGATGGTACTCCATGGAGTCAGAATGGTTAGGTGCCGCCATCACTGCCGTTATACCGATGGCTAACAGTGCCAGAGTCATCCCGATGGTAGATACCTTTAGGGCAACCGGCAAATCGACAAATGGATAGGGGCTCAACCATTGCTTGGGAGCTGTTTTAAATAATCTTGGCCCGTAGGCCCGCCATAGAAATAAAGCGATGCCTGCTGTGACAAGACCCCAGGCCAGCGACAGAAGTACTACATTAAAACCCCTAACCAGACTTAGCACCTCGGTTAAAACCGTAACGATAACGGCCCAGGCCATCAGTCCGCCCAAAAGCGCTTCCCGTTTATGGTGAAAAAGCTTAGAGCTAACAAGTATCAACAATAAAAGGCTTGTTATGGGAAGAATAGCTAACATTTTTAATAAACAAAAGTTGGATAGCGTTTTATTAAAGTGTTGAAGAACTGTAATGCCCCTTAAAGCAGATTGGGCTAGTCTATAGAGTCAGGCGCACACTCTAGGGATTACGGCAGTGTTCAGTATTTTCACTATGCTACCCATAAGTAGTAGCAAGTAAGCTTCTACACCATTTAACTGGAGTCAACCGAAATCCTAACGACCGCTGCTGAAGAAATTCTCGGTAAGCATACGGTATCTCCCTATGGTTGTCTCTCGTAAGTGGCTGCTTAATCTTGGGTTTATGGCCTTAGCTGCGCCCATTGGTCTAGCTGTGATCTTGGCGGCGTTACATATGCTGGGCGCTATTAATATCTGGATTTTTCCTCTGGTACATATAGGTATTTTTTGTCTGTTTGGTGGAACTAGCTGTCTGGTGGCGGCCCAAGTTGTTGACAGCAGACCCTCATGGACCCAGCCTAACTCTCGGCGGCGACGGCAGCTAGGCTGGGGATTAATCATTTTGCTAGTTAGCCTTAATTTTCCAACCTATTTGCTCTCTTACCATATGACCCATGTGCGGTCACCAGGACAAATCGGTATCGGCGTGCCTAGACCTAGCCATTCACAGACACCCTCTGATCGCGGGTTGTTTTATGCCACGCGCACGATTCCCATTAGTCAGTCTAAGTGGATAGAAACGTGGGAGATTCCGGCTCAAACGTTAGAAGCTAGGGGCACTGTGCTGCTATTTCCAGGTAATTTGGGTACCAAAAGCAGTCAGCTGATTTCACCCGCGCAAAGTTTTGCCCAGATGGGGTTCAACACAGTCTTAATGGATTTTCAAGGGGTGGGAGGCTCTAGCGGCAGCACTGTTACCCTGGGTATAAAAGAAGCCCAAGATGTAGTTACTGTCTTTAACGATATTAAAAATCGCAATGCTGTTCAGGGCACTCAAGGCCCTGGAAGAGAAAACTCTCCAGTGATTCTCTATGGAGTTTCTATGGGAACAGCGGCCATTTTAAGAGCGATCGCAACCTACGATATTACACCCGATGCCATCATCTTAGAGCTACCCTTTGTCCGCTTAATTGATGCCGTTAGAAGTCGTTTGCGCCATCACAAAATCCCGACAGATCCCACTGCTCAACTAATGATCTTTTGGGCTAGCATCCAGCATGGTATCAATGGATTTAGCCATAACCCTATCAGCTACGCCAAAGCGGTTAACTGCCCAACGCTGGTCATCCATGGTGAACAAGATAAATGGACCCCTGTAGACGATATTGAAGCACTGGTGAACAATATTCCAGCTGCGAAACAGCTGGTATTATCAGCCGATGCCGGTCACCATCAGCTAATTGGTGTGGATCGCCCCCTTTGGGATGCCAGCATTAGTAACTTTTTGAACAATATTTGAGATGTTGCAGTCGTGAATAGTGGGAAGAGATTTCTGAATTATATGTATGCATAACAACTTTTAAGTGCGAGAGTTAAAGGCAGCATAGGAAGACAATGAAGGCACTTCCCACTGGGCATACCATTTGCTTAGGTAAGGGATTAGCTCTGCCGCCAGGGTGCGGTAACTGTCTCGATTGGGGGCGGCTTCAAGCTGTTGGGCGATGGTTTGCCCGACTTCTTTGAGGTCAAAACCGGTCGGCATACCTGAGCGCAATACGACCTTACCATTCACTAAAACCGTATCGACATCGGTGGCCTTGGCCCGCATCAACAGCACATGGAGAGGATTTGCCTCAGGTGAAACCCAAGGCCAGGTGATGCGATCGCACTTAACCAACACCATATCTGCTTGATACCCTGGGGCGAGGGTACCAAGCTGTTGTGCTTTGCCCATAAGTTTGGCACTGCCGGCTGTAGCAACGTGAAAGATATCGTTATAGCTAGGGGCAGGGCTATTAATCTTGGGCGACCGCTGTAGACGACTAGCTAAGCGCATTTCAGAGAACATATCCTCATCATCGCCGAGGGTGGTGCCGTCCATCCCTAGACCAACGGTGGCACCCCCTGCAAGCATGGCCGTCAGCGGGGCCATACCTGCCCTCAGTCGCAGATTTGAGCTGGGGTTATGGCTGACGGCGGCACCAGTTTTTGCCAAAATTGCGATATCGGTTTCAGTGAGCCACACCCCGTGGGCAATCGAAAATCGAGGGCTTAATACCCCCAGGTCATTTAAGTGGGCGATAACAGATTTGCCATAAAGGCGAGAACCCATCAGCTTTTCATAAAAAGACTCCAGAGCATGGGTCTGAACGTGGGTGCCCAACCGCTCAGCTGCATCCACCATTTGAACCAGTAGTTCATCACCCACCCACTGAGGTCCCGGTGGCCCAAACCACACATCGATATGGGGATGGGGTTGGTACTGCTTGACCAGCTCACTAATCAACTCCACATGATCTACCCTAGACAGTGGTTGGTCCATGGGCATTAGGGTTTGCAGCCGCTGTCTTAAGTCCGCTGGCAAACTGGCTAAAAAGGCATCGTCTTCGCCATGTACCAACATGCTTTCGTATCGGATGCCGGGGGTCAGGGCCACGCGCATCCCAGCTTGCTCATAGGCGTGGAGTCGCCCTTTCAGGTTTTCTAAACAGTCGTTGGCGCTACCGCCCATGCTAGCTACATCGACAACGCTAGTAACACCGCTTTGCAACAGCTGGGCAATACTCAGCAGCGTTTTAAGCTGAGGGTCTTGGGTCCGCAGCCCGATATTGGCAAATAGCCACAGTTCTAAAAAGTCATCTTCTATACCCTGAAGAGAATTGGGCACGCCGTTGCTATGGTGGTGGGCGTTGATCAGTCCTGGCATGACGGCAAATGACTCAGAGCCCAGAACCTTGGCGTCAGGGTAGTTGGCCTGCAAAGTCTGCCAGCTGCCTACGTCTAGAATGGTGTCGTTTTGGATTGCGATCGCACCGTCAGTCAGGGTAGTTTCCCCCGTAAACACCCAGCGACCTCGCACTAACAGACTATCTGTCATGATGCTCCCGTGATTGTTTGAGTACTCAATACGGCTGTCTAATCAGAATAAATAACAACCTTATTGATGAGGGTACAAATTGGTTAAATAATACGACCGATGGGGTCTTACAGGCTTAAAATTCTGTAAATAAATAAGATTATCTCTATATAGAGTGTTAAAAGGAAATTAGCACTGAGAAATGCTGCTTGCCTATGACAACTCGGTTTGACCCAGACATTCATGCTCGACGGCTTAACACAGAAGCTGGTGCGATGAAATCAATTCTGCAGCGCCTTGGGCAAACCATGCAGCGTGATCGTTTAGTCCAGAACACTACTGAGGAAATTCGCAATTTCCTGCAGGTTAATCGGGTGGTGATCTATTACTTCTATAACCAGTGGGAAGGTCAAGTCACGTTTGAGGCGCTGAGTTCTGGCGAGTTTTCTATCTATGGTTCGACTGGGCCAGACCAATGCTTTAACGATGAGTATGCTGAGCTTTATCTAGCGGGTCGGATGCGGGCTATTGATGATATTGAAACGGCCTCCATTGAACCCTGTCACCGTGATTTTTTACGTCATTTACACGTGCGAGCCAATCTGGCAGTGCCAATTTTAACGACTAAAGGGTTATGGGGACTGCTGGTGGCCCATCACTGTCAGGGGACTAAATCATGGTCAGAGGCCGATATTAAACGTATGCGAGAAGGGGCGTTGACCCTGGCGGCTGCTCCTTCAATTAAGGGGGACTAGAGTAGTCCCTTCGACCATTATGAAAGTCATATACAGAGAAGGCGAAAAGGCCGATAGTCATAGCATTGCTGAACTTG
The DNA here is from genome assembly GCA_038748405.1 of Cyanobacteria bacterium P01_H01_bin.21. Lineage (GTDB taxonomy): Bacteria > Cyanobacteriota > Cyanobacteriia > Phormidesmidales > Phormidesmidaceae > Leptothoe. The sequence goes on from JBCDIX010000002.1 coordinate 72,626, forward strand.
ATTACACAGCGTCAGGGGGTGCAGCTGAGTTTCTTTTTCATGATTTGCTACCAGGGTATTCTCCGGTACAAATCATCGCGTCTAACCTTGAAAAAGATTTGTACCCCTACACTTATCGCAATGCCATTGTGGCCGAATTAAACAACAAAGTCATTGGTATGTCGCTCTCTTTTCCGGCAACTTATCATCAAATTACACCCGAAATGCGCGAATTTTTCCCTACGGATCGACTTGCGCACTTTCAAGACTTTTTCTCGACCCGAGTAGTGGGTAGTTTTTTTCTCGATGCCCTGTGTGTTTTAGCGGACTGTAGAAACCAAGGGATTGGTGCTCAGCTAATTGAGTTAACACAATCAAAAGCTAAAGAGGAAGGCTACAACACGTTAAGTTTGATTGTGTTTGCAGATAATGTCAGGGCTCAGCAGTTGTATAGACAACACGGATTTGAGACGGTTAGACCCATTGAACTTAAGTCCCATCCGCTGATTCCACATCAGGGTGGTTGTCTGTTGATGAAGGCTGACCTGTGAGACGATTGGCCAAAGATACACTACTGGGCTTCTGCATCGAGTTTTAGGAGCTGATCTCGTCGGCCTGCTAAAGTCGACAGTGTGCTCATTGAGACCTGATGAACCGGAGAGTGGGAATGCCGACCTATTGATCTCTCAGCCAAATCTTGATGGCGGGTGTTGTCTTGCTAGCGGTCACAATTTGGTTAGATGACGACACCACCACGTGATCGATCAGCATATTAAACCCGGTCAATACCTGTTCCGCTGCACCCGTTTCTACATTCCAGATGCGTACAGTTTTGTCTGCACTGCCTGTGCTGAGAGTCCGGCCATCACGACTAAAGACCATATCGTTGATAAAGCTGGTGTGTCCCGACAAAACATTTAGCGGCTCACCAGTTTTGAGCTGCCACTGACGGATAGTGCCGTCGGCACTGGCGCTAAATAAATACCGACCATCGGGACTAATGGCGAGGGCGTTGATAAAACTCTCATGCCCTTCCAGCGTTTTCTCTAGGTTGCCGCTGGCAATATCCCAAAGCTTAATGATGCGATCGCTACCGCCGCTAATCAGATATTGACCGTCCGATGTCACCACGATGCTGTTGATGGGTCCTTGCTCGGTAGGTAACGATTGTAGTAATTCTCCTGTCGTAGCCTGCCAGAGATGCAGGATGCCATCAGCCCCACCGCTGATTAGGGTTTGACCATCGGGAGTACGGGCCAGGGTATTGATGGGGCCACTGTGGGCCATCGGCTGCTGCCACGGCTGGGCGTCACTGGCAAGGGGCAAAGCCTGCAGCACCCCATCGGCATCACCGCTGTAAAGCTGGGTTTCATCCGGGCTGAGCAGTACCGTATTGACAAAGCCTGTCTGATTATCTAACTTTTGGAGCACCTGTCCTGAGGTTAAGTCCCACAGTCGGATAGTCTTATCGGCACTGGCGCTGACCATGCGTAATCCATCGGCAAACAGCAGCAGGTCGTTGATGGTACCGGTGTGGGCGGGCAACGTGCGCTGGAGCTGTACCTTAATCTGTGTAGGGTCGGGTTGCACAATCGGTGGGGGCTGGGTCTGGCGAAAGAGTGCGATCGCACCTCCGCCAACGGTAACCAAACCTGCTAAGGCTGCAATGACCCAGGGCCATCGGCGTTTTTGTTGAACTGGCAGCATTGTCTGGGGCAGTGTCTGCCACGATGGGGTGGTAATTCCCATCTGTAGCGATGTAGCCTCGTCCAACGGCATCACACTCCTCGGTAGTGTGGTTTCAGGCAGTGTCAGTGTCGATGGCTGACGGGGGGCTGGTTGACTGCTCAACTGCTCTAGCTGCTTTAGAATATCGTGGGCACTGCCGGGGCGGTCAACCACCCGAGGGGCAATCATGCTGTCGAGCACATTGGCCAGCTCTGCTGAGATTTGCGGCGCATGGGCACGCCAGGTAAATCGATTTTCTAACGGGTCGTAAATGGCTGAATCTGTCGGTGCTTTAGCGGTCAGTAAATAAATCAACGTGCGACCCAGGGCGTAAAAGTCAGATTGGGGCACCGCCTGACCCTGCTCTTGTTCCGGGGGGGTGTAGCCTGCGGAGCTGATGGCGGTGATAATGCCGCCTTTACTAACCTGGTTTAAGTAGGTTTGGGTCATTTCCCGAGCTGCGCCAAAATCCACCAGGGCTAATTGGCCGTTGGTGCGGATCATGACGTTTTCAGGTTTGATATCCCGATGAAAGTAGTTGTTTTGATGAACTTGCTGTAGAATTTCCACCAGCTGTGTAAGCCATCGGATCGCCTGCTGCTCATGGATGGGATGATAGCCCTGTTGTTTCATCCACTGGGTCAGGTTAATGCCGTCAATCTTTTCCATGACAATGCAGTGCAGCGGTGTTGTCATGGTAGTGGGGGTGATGGTGAAATACCCATCCTGAGCCATAAAGGGCACACCTGGATGGTTCAGCTGACCCAGAGCCGTGGCCTCTTGCTGAAACATAGATATTATTTTGGGGGTTTGGCTATGCTCTCTACGCAGGATCTTTAGAAGTTTAGGCAGATCCCGTTCATAGGCTTCGTAAACCACGCCAAAGCCGCTCTGGCTGCTGAGCAATCGCATGACTCGATAGCGCCCTGCCAAAATCAGCGTTGTTCCACAGGCTTGACAGCTACTCGCTTCACTATTACCCGGATGGTCAGGCCGGGGACAATCGGGATTAATGCATAAACTCATCAGCCACCCTGAAAAACGACCTTGACCTGCCAAGACAGCCCGATGCTGCAGCATCGGCCCCCCTGGAGCTGCAAGGAACGCAAACGTCCGCTGCTGAGCAGCAGGGACGACATTCATTATTTAACTTTGATAATGTACCATTCGTTTTCAAGAAACCTTGAATTTGAAGGGTTTATTTATGATGAAAAGTCTAAATGCAGCGGTGGCTGGCAATTAGCTTGTAATTAAATCTTCAGTATGTTTCTAGCAAAGTATGCAAGACTTCTTTCAAACGATAGTTTGATTGCAACAATGCCACCCACCATAGCTCGTTGTTTTATCGGAATTGTGTCCGCCATCGCGCTCTTATTAGCGGTTGCTAGCCCAGCGCGGGCGCGGGTGATTTTGCATGCCTTTGACTGGAGTTACGACACTGTTGCCGCACGGGCTTCAGAGATCGCAGCAGCAGGCTATGGGGCTGTTTTGGTAACCCCGCCGCTAAAATCTCCAGTTACCTCTCAATGTCGCTGGTTTCAGCGCTATCAGCCCCAGGATTTTCGGGTGATCGACAACTGTGATGGCAATAAAGAGAGTTTTGTTGCCATGGTCGATGCTCTGGCGGATGTAGACGTGCTCACCTATGCAGATGTGGTTGTTAACCACATGGCAAACGAACGCAATGCTTCTACTACGTTTCCGGGGCCAGAAACATTAGCTGAGTATGCCGACAATCCTGACTATTGGGAACAACAGCGCCTGTATGGTGATTTGACCGATGGGTTGTTTGGCTCTCAAGATTTTCATCCGCCTAGCTGTATTGGTAACTATCGCGATCTCAACGAGGTTATTTACGGTCGTATCTGCGGTGGGGAAGATGACCCAGGCTTACCCGACCTTAAGGATACGGTACCAGGAGATAATTGGGTGCTAGACCAGCGAAGGCAATATGTGCAAACGCTCTATGACTTGGGTGTACGAGGGTTTCGGTTAGATGCCGCTAAGCATATGCCCAATGGTGCGATCCAATATTTTGTTCCAGACAGCATCGCCACCAAGACTCAGGTTTTTGCAGAGATTATTACGACAGGCGGTACTGAGGACAGCCAGTATCGGTTGTTTTTAGAGCCCTTTTTGCAGACCCTGCCTGCCACGTTTGAAGCCTATGATTTTCCCCTGTTGCATGGGCTTATCCATGCCTTGAGCTTTGGTCAACCACTCTCAGCCATTGCTAACCCCCTTGAGGCAGGATATGCATTAGAAAATCGCCGGGCGATTACGGTGGTGGTGACCCACGATATTCCCTACAACGATACGTTTCACTATTTGATTATGGACCCCACAGATGAGGATCTGGCCTACGCCTACATTATGGGGCGAGATGGGGGAACTCCCATGGTGTTTGATGATGGTACTACAGCTGCTCCCCCCTATGGTCAAGCGCAGGACGGTCGATGGCAGGGAGTGTGGAATCGCGATCGCATGACCCGCATGATCCATTTTCATAACCGTATGGAAGGAACTAGCATGGAGATACTACACGCCGATGATTGCACGCTACTTTGGCGACGAGAAGAAACGGGAATTGTGGCCATCAACAAATGTACAAACCCGCAAACTATCACTGTAGACACTCGGTTTAAGCTTAAGTGGTTCAACCCATATCAGGATATTCTTAGCGACGACCCACCGATTGAGATTACAGAGCCTCTGTTTACTTTTGAACTACCGGCCCGCAGTGCTCGCATGTGGTTGTCAGATAAGTAGAGGGCCCAGGTGTTGTCCGCCGTAACGTCCCCTTCATAAGGGAATTGGCTGAAATTATCAGTCTTTGTGCCTATGCTGCTTGCTGAGACTGCACTAATAACTGGGAAACATCATACTATTGCTAAAAATATCACTCACCCTTAGCTGGCTTAGCAATCCGCTTTAATTCGAATTGCTTACCAAAATAATGTTGTGGCAACTATCCTAATTGTTGAAGATGAGCCTAGAATTGTAGCTTTTGTGGCGAAAGGGCTAAGAAGGGCTGGATATCAGACCAAATCTGTGGGCGATGGTCAAGAGGCTTTGTCGCTGACCACTTCAAGAGAGTTTGACCTAATATTGCTGGACTTAGGTCTGCCCAGTTTAGATGGTAAATCGGTACTCAGTGCCACCCGTTCCCTGGGGGTCCAAACTCCTGTCATTGTTGTGACAGCGGTATCAAGTGATGACGAGCGAGAACAGGCACTATCTTTGGGGGCTAACGACTACATCACCAAACCCTTTAGCTTTAGAACGCTACTCAACAGCATTCGCAACTATGTCTAAAAAAAGCATCATATAGAACTCGTTGCTCCAAGCTGAGACAGCATACTCTTTAAAGCAGTAGTCTTACAAAAAAGGACAGGTTTGCTTAGTCTTCTACAGGAGCAATTTGCTAAGGAATTTAACATTGCCTATATGGAAGAGTGAGAGCAGTCACATCAATCAAGATTAATGAAATACTCTCACTCTTTTCTTAAACCGGCAATCAAACAGGCTATTTTTTGCGTAAGCCTTAGAAATAAAAGCTTTAGGTTAAAATCTCATACTTCTATCTCATTGCCAGAGCACGATGTCGGAAAGAGTTAAATCTCTGCCAAATTTACAGTGTAGTGACCTACTAATGTGATTCTCTCATAAGACATAGGATAAACGTGCAACATATCAGGATTTTCCTGATCTCGGTGCAACACAACACCGTTGAGGCCGATGTCCATTCGATAGTTAACAACACGATTGTCACCATCCAGGACCATACTCATAAATGGTTGCTCAGCCGGATTCAAGCGTTTTAAATCCTCATAATCTTGGGTAAAGGGAGTTCCAAACCCTAATGGCATGTAGATGCCATCGCTATAGTCCTCGGAGGCAAGCTGAGGAATCGCGTCCATATCGATACCGGTCAGAATTAGCTTACGAGTTCCCTGACTGCCATCAAAGACAAGCTCAACTTCTTTGAGGGAGGTATCGGCTAAGGGGGAATCAACCTCTCGTGCGATCGCCCGGTCGAGAGTCTCAATTTGACTGTAGTCAGATCCCCACAGTCTGTTCTCATCATAAATACCAGGATAAACAAAGGAGTGAAATTCTAGATCCGAAGCACGCAGATCGGCCCAAGTGGTTCCGGCGATCTCTCCCACGATCAGATTTGACTTTTTATCCTGCTCTCCGAAGGCCATAATCTCTTCGTCAGCTAAATCGGTTGCGGCTACCTCAGTTTCATTGATAACGCTTCTAAAATCACTCAGATCAAATTGCGTACCTCTCAGGAATCTAAACCCTGGCCAGGCTTCCATAGTACGGGCTTGAGCCCAGTACGTTGTGGGGTTAAACTGAGCAACCATCTCTGCGTAGGTCCCCCAAGGGAAGTCAAAATACCCCTGATAAACTGTTTCTTGACCTGTGGGTGTTTGGGCATAAATGGCGAGTTCCCAATAGCCTGCACCTAAGCAATTATTTGTGAGGCCAATCGATAGCTGATCGGCACTGTAGCCACCAAAACCCTCTGAAATGTCTATGTGCTCAGAACCGGCCGCAAACACAACTCGTTGTCGGTTGAACTCACGCTCAGTCAAAAACCATTGGGTTAGTGCAGGGTCATTCTGAGCAAATTCGGGCACCTGTGGAATAAACCGACTGAGGTCAATGTTACGCAAGTTCAGGTTTGTTTCTCCATCAGGACCAGTGATGTCAAATGTGACATCAGTCTGATAATTTTCACCAACATCAAAACTAATGTTTGAGCCGGTAAATGTAGTGTTTTCCTCTGGCGAATGGAGAACTATTTGCGCAATGTTTTTGTCGCTATAACGGTTAACAAACCAAAACAAGCTCGCTCCTGCAGCAACTGTAGGAAGTAAAAGCCATAATAATAAACGCTTACTTCGTATCAGGCCCTTAAACGACTTGCCAGAAAAATCTTTTTCCTGAGAAGAAATTGAAGTAGTCATGTGAAGCTCAAGTTTAGAGATACGTACATATGTAATACTACTTCAGTAGTTTTGATTATTTTTGTAATTGAAATTGCATTTTTGTTAAATCTTCAAAAATTTATCTTTATGTGAGTTTTCAAAGATTTAACTCTATATACTCTTCAAGACGGAACAAATTATGTATAAAAGCGCGTAACCCTTGTGATTCAAGCTTTTCTGGGTATATGAATTTTTGTAGAAACTGTGTGCGATTTCTTGCAATGAGAGATATGTGTTGCAACTTACTCTCTCTTTAAAAGATATACAAGTTAACTCTTATGTATAGATGTATATTACATGAGACGTATATTGTCTAAGACGTATATACACAACAAAGGCGTTATTTAGACCATCTGTAACAACCTTTGGAGACTCAGAGAACTTCGTTTACCACCAGTTCATCGCTGCCTAGAAGCGTAGCCAGGTCTAAGACTTGCATAGACTCATCTCTATAGGTCACGCTCCCTTGAATATAGGTGCTTATCTTGCCTGAGGGTGCGTCAGCTATTGATTGAATGTCGTTTGGGTTAACAGAAAACAATGCATCACGGACATTTTCTACGATTATGGCAATAAGAGTGTTCTTGAATTCAACAACAATCGCCTTAAACATCCTCGGAACTTCTTTTAATGAAAGTCCTAAGGACTTTGCAATATCAATAACAGTTAGAATTTCACCCCTTAGATTAATCGCACCGATAATATGTTTTGGACAGCAGGGAATTGGTGTGGCCTGATTTACTGTAATAAATTCTTGAACAAGGTTGGAGTCGATGCCAAAAAGATTGCCGTCTAGGGAAATTGCAACCAGTGTTTTTGAGTCGATAGCAGAATGCTCCTCTTCTAGTGACTGCCTAAGGTTTTCAGCCCGCTGGTGGAATATTGCTCGCTCTTCTAAAGTTGCTTTAGGGGAGAATATTGCTGTGGTATTTTCTTTAGCACGCTGTGTCTTGGCCAGATCTTGACCTGCGCGGGAGTCATACAAATCATCAACTAAAAAGCGAGTTACAGAGATAACCTGCTGAATTTCACCAGTCTTAAACCAATCTTTGGGAGTATTCAAGATAAAAATATCTGTTTCATCTGAAACCATACCCGCAAAAAACCTGTTTAGATTGAGGTTAAATGTTTCTGCATGTTCCTCTAAATCTATTGTCAGATCTTGAATAGATAGCTCTCTAATACCCCTAACTGCATTGACAATAATGCCTACCCTCAAATCAGCCTGCTTTAAAACAATAATGCTATCAGTTAGCTGATAGTTTCGAGTTGAGCCCTCATCGCTTTCATTGTTTAACTGGAGGTCAACAATAGGTAGGGTATCTCCCCGCAGGTCAATGACACCAATAATACCCAGGGGTGCATTAGGTATGAGTACAAGCTCTGGCAGAGAAAATACTTCTTCCACATATGTTGTGTTTACCGCGCTGTGGCATTGATTTATTTCAAAGAGGCAATAGGATGTGGACATAATTTTTTTCCCTAATTGATTTTCTTTAATCTTGTTCAAACTGTTGAATCAACTCCGCCGCTGTGAGATTTCCAAATTTGGCGATTCTAGTATCGGCAGGGAGTTGTCGAAGCAGAGTAAGCGCTGCTTTTTTCATTTGAGCATTGGCTTCTACCAGAGAACTGTCTAGATTCTGAGGATCATCGTCTGATACAGCTTTTGGGTTTGAGATTTTCTGAAAGGGAATTGGTGGCAGGTTAGTTCTTGGAGCAACAGCCGCATCCCCTGGGCGCTGGTAGGCGATAGATTCGTCAAACATTTTAGTCCGAAATTTACTGGGATTTTGGCTGTAAAGCTCAGCATGCCCAACCATGAGATAACCTAAGGGGCAGAGTGCGTTATAAAATTTGTCTAAGACTGTTTCAATAGCTGAATTGCTAAAGTAAATAAATACATTCCGGCACAAAATTAAATCTATACCCCTGGCAGTGGAGAATGGATTTGCGAATGAATCATCTAGTAAGTTGCCAGACTGGAACTTGACCATATTCTTTATATCATTGCTAATGTGATACTGCTCGCTTGTTTTCTTAAAAAATTGTTTTTGAATATTTGGATCCACTCCTCTAAACGACCAGAGACGATAAATTCCTTTTCTAGCTTTCTCAAGAGCTGCAGAGTTGATATCTATTCCTAAAATTGTTAGATCCCATTCCCTAATGTCTGAAATTAGAGTGCTAAGTAGCATAGCAATGGAGTAAGGCTCTTCACCAGTTGAACAGCCAGCACTGTAAATATGAATTGTTTTTGTGTCAGATTTTCGTTTAATTAAGTCTGGAAAAATATAATCTTTCAGTAGTTTGAATTGACCCTTGTCTCGAAAAAAGAAGCTCTCAGTGTTAGTGATTTCTACAGCTAAGCTATTCCATTCTTGATGACTTTTGTATGACTCGATTGCTAATAGCTGGCGATAGTCTTCTAAAGAACTTAGCCCTATAAGTTTGGCTCTCGCATGAATAACTTCTTTAAAGACCTTCTGATCATTTTCCCTGATTGTAATACCGGTACGTTTGGCAACTAGTTGAATAAAAGCTTGGGTCAGCTCTGGACTTAATGACTCTCTTGATGGCATAGTTGTTTTCACTCTAGCTTCTAAAAATACCAATTTATTATTTTGAATTAAGCGAGAGCTGTTGCACGATTTTTAATACCGTTGGCCCGATAGATTGGATTGGTAAAACGTTTTGGGCTGCTCCTAGGGCAATGGCTTCTTTGGGCATACCAAACACTACGGAAGTGGCTTCATCTTGAGCAATGGTCCAGCCACCAGCATCGTTGATTGCTTTCATCCCATCAGCGCCATCGCGTCCCATGCCCGTAAGCAAAATTCCAATGGTTCTGCGTCCATAAAACTGGGCAATCGAGTTGAATAAGGCAGTCACAGACGGGCGATGACCATCTATAGGAGGTGACTGGGAATGCACAAATCGACCTTCGTGATTGATCTCTAGATGCTGACGCTCTGGCGGAAAGTAAATAACACCTGGCTTGGGGCGCTCACCCGCCAGAGGAATCTGTATTGAGAGATAACTAGATTCAGCCAACCAGTCAATTAACCCTGGTAAAAAACCAAGACTAATGTGTTGGACACATACAACTGGTAAGGGAAAATTTGCCGGAAACGATGCCAGCAAGCTTTGTAATGCTAAGGGACCACCAGTCGATGCACCCACCGCTAAGATTTTTGGCCTGTTACTCAGTTTTATGGGTGAGTCTGATCGATCATAGAAGTTAAATTCCTGATGGAGACTAGAATGCCGTTGTTTCTTCTTAAAAACTTTAACTCCAGACAGGACCTTGATCTTATTAATAAGAGCTTGTTTGAGCAGTATATTTTCAGTGTCCAGCCCTGCTTTTGGTTTGGGTAAAATATCCACCGCCCCAGCCTCTAATAGCTGAAAAATACGGTGAGTATCTTCTTCTTCTTGCACAGAAGCACTGACCACTAATATGGGAAGTGGGTGGCGAAGCATGACCTGTGATGTGAATTCAAGGCCATTCATCTGGGGCATAAAAAAGTCAGTGCAAATCACATCTGGCTGAGTATCAGGAATAAGTGCTAATCCTTCTATACCAGTTCGTGCCGTTCCTACAATTTCGATTTCAGACGATGAATTTAAAATCTTTTTGAGGATTGCTAGAGCAACAGGAGAATCTTCAACGACTAAGACACGAATGGACATTAGATAATAAAAATAATTGGATAAGTACTAGATTAATGTTTCTAAGGTTTCTAACAGTGCTTCTTGGTTGAATCGACCTTTAAGAATATAGGCATTGGCCCCTGCATCAGCTCCGCGCTGACGATCAGCATCAGTGTCTAAAGTCGTTACTAAAACAATAGGTAAATCCTTAAACTCGTTGTGCTGACGGATTTTGGTGACCAGAGAAAAGCCATCTAGATAAGGCATTTCGACATCAGATACAACAGCATCGAATAGGCCATTTTGAAGAGTGTTATAACCTTCTAATCCATTGTTGGCAGTGACAACCACATAGCCCGCATCTTCAAACAATCGTTTTTCTTGAATTCGAACTGGAGGTGAATCCTCTACTAAAAGAATGACAGGCTTCTTCCGTGTATTTGCCCCTTTTGTCGATAATGTTTCAGAGAGTGACTTTTGCTGTAACGACTTAAGCAGATCTGGCGGGTTGAGAATCATACAGATGTTTCCCGAACCTAAGACTGTTGTTCCTGAAACATTGCGAACTCGCTGTAGTAAACCGCCCAGAGGTTTGCTTATTACCTCTTGTTGAATAAGCAATCGATCAGTAAAGAGACCGATCTCGTCATTTCCAACGCTGAGAATAACACAGGGGCGACTATCGTATGTGTGTAGCCCCGGTTGAGCTACCCAATCATAGAGTGGAGAGTCAGACAGCTCTAGAACATCGGCAAGGTTTGCAACAGGAATTGTTTGGTCACCCAGCGTGATGGTGTATTGCCCCTCATTTTTTACAATTTGCTTGGGAGAAACCAGCACCGTCGTTTTGAGAAATTCAACGGGAACAGCAAATGTCATACCCTGAGTTTCTACCAGTACAACATTTGCCGTACTTAGGGCTGTGCTGAGCTGCAGACGGAAGGTGCATCCCTGTCCTGGGGTAGACTCGATTTGAATGCTTCCCTTGAGTTTTTCTACCTGGTCGCGAACTACATCTAACCCCACGCCTCTGCCGGAGATTTCAGTAATAAAGCTACGGGTCGAGAAACCAGGTGCCAGAATCAGTCTATGAATTTGGCTGATAGACATGACATCTAGTTCTTCTTGGCTATGGAGCCTACGTTTAATCGCTGTTTGTTTAATCTTTTCAACATCCAGACCTCTGCCATCGTCTGTAATTTCAAGCATCAAACTGATGGCAGTTTGATAAGCCTTTACCCCCAGGTTCGCAACCGCTGGCTTGCCGGCAGCGGCTCGTTCGGCTGATGTTTCAATACCGTGATCGATAGCATTGCGCACAAGATGCATTAAAGAATCTTTGATACCTTCCAATAGATGCTTATCACTTGTGGCGTTTTCACCTTCAATGACTAGATTGATCTCTTTAGATTGCTGTTTCGCCAGATCGCGAACTAGACGCTGTAGGGGTTGAAACAGTGTGGATAAAGGCAGCAGCTGCAGTCTACGAACCTGGTTTCTTAACTCTTCTGACACGAGTTCCAGTCGAGTGCTGTTAGCTTGAACGGTGGATCTTAAATTTAAGATCAAATTTTCTAAACGTTCTTCGTAGGACTGTGCAACCTGCTGTTTATTTTTGTTGGCTTGCCATTCTTCCCACAGTGTTAACAGCAGCTCAGTCTGGGTTGAGGTTTGAGCAATTTGAATACGAGTAACCGCCAACTCTTCTGCTTGGGTTGTCAATGTATCGAGATCGCGGATCTGTACACGAATAGTATCAGTTTGAGTATTGCTTTTGCCGCTGGTAGCCGTGTCGATCTCTGAGGGAACAGCAACCGCTGGCAGATCGGGTTGTGTTTCTGCAACGGGCAGTGCAGAGGCAGCCGGTGTGATCTCTATGAGATCTTCTATAAGCTTTTCAATATTGACATCTGCAGGTAAACCGGTGATGGCTGCATGAACCAGTTTATTAATAACATCGAGCCCTTCATAAAGGTGATCGCTTACCGTTGAGTCTATACTCAGTGTCTGATTCTGAATACTACTGAGAACATCTTCGACGGTATGGGTAACGAGTTCTACTGACTCAAGACCAGCGCTTCTGGCATCTCCTTTGAGACTGTGGGCCTCTCTTAGTAGTGTAGATAGTGACTCTTGGTCGTCAGGATTTTTTTCTAAATATAGAAGATTAGTCTCCAGTGTCTGGAGTCGTTCTTCAGTGGTGGCTTGATAGATCTGTCTTAGTTCATCATCGGCGATGGCACTTTGGGGTGCTATTGTCTCAGCGGTTACTACTGACGCAGGCTCGACAACCGTTGTTACTTCACTTAAGCGCTCAAACACTTGATTGAGTGCTAAATTACTCGGTTCACCAGATGTGGCTTCCTGGACAAGCTTGCTAATAGCATCTAAGCCATCTTTTAAACAGCTGTCTACTTGAGCTGTAAATGGTATCGCCTGGTTTTGAATGTCATTGACAATAGTTTCGATGACCTGAACTAAATCTGCAAGTTCGTCCAGTCCTACAGCTCTAGAATCACCCTTAAGACTATGGGTTTCTCGTCGCAGCACTTCTAGGATAGCTGTGTTGTCTGGGCTGTGTTCAAACTGTTGCAGGTTAGCTTTTAGGGCTTGTAGACGGCTGTCGCTAGTGGTTTGATAAATCTCCCGCAGTTCGTCATCTTCTATGTAAAAAGTCCCTGTTTGGGTGGCTGTAGTCTCTGGTGCAGCAATCGGAGATATACCGACAGAAGCAGCCACTGCTTTTAGAAAATCGAGGGTTTGGTTGTAATCTATGTCGCTGGGTTCACCCAAAACGGCTTCTTGGACGAGTTGACCAATGGCATATATACCTTGATAAAAGCAGTCGCTAATATCTAAAGTATACTCAAACTGGTTTTCTTGAAGGGCTTTGATAATCTCTTCTAGTTCTTTGGTCAAGATAGCAACCGTTTCTAACCCGATGACCCTAGAGTCACCTTTGAGACTATGAAACTCTCGTCGCAAGTCTTCAAGAACAGTTGAGTTATGGGGATCTTGCTCTAACTGCAGTAAGTTTGTCTGAAGATTATCGAGTCGCTGGATGCTGGTGTCTTGATAGAGGCTGCGGAGCTCTTCATCTTGAATTATCATGCGCTTGAGTCATCGGGCTAAGGATTACGTTAGGCCAGGCTTTGTGCATAAATCCTGTGATTCTGCTGGGTTGAAGGGTAAAACTTGAGAGAAATCTTGGGTTTTACTCTTTTGGACGTGCTCCCTGGCCTAGCCTAGGGGCCCTGACCAGGCTAAGGGAGTGCGTATGCAGTCAAGGTGAACTAGATTATTTTTTCAAGATCCAGAGCGGCTTCATTGAGTTGTTCTGTACCTATTTTGGTTTGGTTTAATCCACCGGCCGTTTCTTTAGCGCCTTGGTTGATGAGTTCCATGGCATTTACAACCTGATTGATGGCATCTACTTGTTGTTTTAAGTTTAGTGATACTTGCTGGTTATTGAGTACCACTTGATTGACGGAGTCTTGAATTTGATTGAAGGCCGATTCCGTGCGCTTGGTAATTTCTACACCTGTTTTCACGGTTTTTGTACCTTCTTCTGTCACCATTACGGTTTCATTAATTGCTTTTTGAATGTCAGAGACAAGATTGTTGATTTTGTCAGCTGACTGTTGGCTTTGGTCGGCTAGTTTACGAATTTCGTTAGCAACCACGGCGAATCCTTTACCATGCTCCCCGGCTCGGACAGCTTCAACCGATGAGTTGAGGGCAAGCATATTGGTTTGGTTGGCAAAGTCGATCACCAGCTGGGAAATATTACTAATTTGGCTGGCCTGGCTGCTGAGGTTAACGATTTGTTCTGCGATCGCATCTACCTTACTTTCTAGAGTAAACATGCCTTCTAGACCTTCGTTCAACGATTGAGCCCCCTCTTCTGAGGCAGCAAAAGCGCGTTTTGCAGCTTCAACGGCGGCATTCGCCTGCTCTGCCGCGTGCCGAGATGACGCCTCTAGCTCATCCATCGTGGTGGTGGTTTCATTTACTGATACAGCCTGTTGACTAGCAATACGTTCCTGCTCAGCCACTGTGGAAGCCATTTCCTGGGTAGACGTGGCAATATTAGACGATACCTTCTCAAGAATCGTGACCAACTGCCGTCCTCGCCAAATCGCAAACGGAATCACCAGACCTAAAGATAGCAAAACCGTTAACCCAGCAAAGAGCTTAAATGAGTTAACAGAGGCAAACACCACACTTCTAGGAACCTTTGAGATCGCAACTAGCGCATAGGGCTGACTTGCATTTGGAATAAATCTTTCATAGGCAAGGATAAACTCACCTAAGTTAATCGTACCTTCGTCACTTGTAAGAATTTGTTCAGCAATCTCTGGGGAGTAATCATTTGCCAAGGTTTCTTCTACACCCAAGTCAAACCCCCACAGCTTTTCCGAATCGGGATGGGAAAGATAATAGCCACCCTCGTTCACCAGCTGCAGTTGCTCGGTTTCAAATTCACTTGACTGGCCCAACGCATCTAGGAACTGATTAGCAAATACGTTGGCAATGACGATACCGCGTTGTTCACCCGCCTCATCAAATATAGGTGTAGCATAGCGAATCACAGGCTTAAAGGGTCTTTCAATCTCTCCATTTTCCTGATTGAGATTCACTGGCGATGTATAAACGCTACCGGACTCGAGAACAATTGTCTCAGTAAAATAACCCCGATCGCCTTTATTTTGTAACTCGTTGTTAGGAATGGGGGTGACCGTGGTGCCATCTGAATCGACTCGCACTAGCTCCTCGCCTGCTTCATCAAGATATCGTAGCTGCATGTAATAGGATTTCTCTTCCATCATGCTCGTAAAGATTTCCTGCAGACGACCCGCCCATTCATCATAAGAAGAATTGTCTTGAGGGTCAGTACCGCCGTTGGCACGGGCGCGGAGTACCCCCTGGATTGGAGGTACCTGACTCAGAAACAGGACATCCTCATTAATGCCAGTCAAAAAAGCGTCAATTCCGTCAATACTTTCTTCTGCTGCCCCTTGAAGTGACACCGTTGCATTATTTCCTAGAGAATTACTCGCAGAAATCGTACCTAGCAGCCCAACGGCTGAAGCCGGAATCGCCGCACTCAATAAAATGAGAAGTAAAAGCTGCTGTTGGATTTTGAGCTTTTGAACGTTATCAAAGATATTCGCAAACATGGTGATTGTTTTTTGGTATTGCTTTTTGCTCTAGAGACTAAGAAATAGAAAGAATTACGCAATTGAAGGGTAATGAGAATCTTTAACTCTTCTTTCGGACCTACGAGATTTTTTTGAGCAACTCCCTGAAATGAATTAGGGAAATTTATATAGGTACATAGAAAACTGACTCCGTGAATAACAAAGATCAGGATAAAAACTAAAAAAAGTAAAAGAACCTAATAATGAAATTCAAATATTGTAGAAAAATCAAGGGCCCATTGAATATACTTTTAAGTGAGAATTTATTTTTTTCTATTATCCAATTTCTGAATTTTTTCTCATCCAATTTCTGAATTTTTTCTCATCCAATCTCTAAATAAAGGCAAAAATCGCTGATATAAGAGTTCAGTCGACAAAATCAAGCAAAAAGTCAAGAAAGCTCCCTATTTAGGAGAAGATGAGAATTTGTTTAGATAGTTGGGTTGTGCTATCTAAACAAGTTTTAGACCTTCTGTAAGCGATTATATAAATAGTGCTACTTATTTTGAAAAAATGAATTAAATTATTTGATATCTATATAAGAACCAAGAATTCATTCTTGATGGTGAAGTAAGATGTCTAGACATTCTACCTACTAAAATTAAGGCAAAATAGGCGTTTTAGGCATTGTCCGAGAGAATTGTAAAACTCAAAATTTGCTGGTGCTAGTTTCACAATGTCTTCATCTGGTAGATAAGCTAAATCATCCTTGTAATGATTTAATTGTTTTCGCTGATCGTACCCTCTAAGCTTGAATTGATTATTAATAAAGATTATACCGAGTCTTTTTTGATACAAAGTTTTCGTATTAAATGTAGCGGTCCGATTATCGTGTCTTATTTGAAGAATAAACCATTAATTCCCCTAGATCTGTAGTATTAGCTAGTACATGCTAATCTCACTTTTATGAATGAATTGTGTTCTTCAGAATGCTGTTTTGAGTGATATATTAAACCGACAATAAAACAGGTACCATCTTTTAGGTAGTCCCTATGAAATTGAGGCTTAGACTAAAGTCTTATAGTTCGATCTCATTGCCGGAGTAATATCTAAAAAAGGTTACCAAGGGAGTAACATACAGGGTTAGCTCAACAGAAACGAAATAGTCCCTCTGACAAAAATTATTTGAACTATACAGAAGATGAAAATCAAAGAGCTGAGCAAACTATTAGAGCTGCCAGAAAAACAGTTTGAGGGAAATTTAACTTTAAATGACCATAATGTTATTTGGCATCTTCACTTTGTCCAGGGGCGGCTGATTTTTGCTGTAGACGGACTGCATGGCGTTCGACGTTGGAATCGGATTATCAATCACTATTTTCCTAAGTTTCAACTCAATATTGAGACACCTCAGCTTTCGACCCATCAGTATTGGCAGCTTTATCTGTTAGATCAAGGTTTTAAACACCAGCAATTTAACCTGGTTAGAGCCAAGCTGATGCTGCGTGAGGTGATTCAAGAATGTTTGTTTGAGCTGAGTCGATGTGCGTACCTAAAGTCTGAATGGCAGCCTACTGAATTGTCTATATCGCGGTTTTGCCGCACCATTGCACTTTCTCGATGGGAAGTGCAAATGATTTTCAACAAAGTTAAGGGACTGCAGAAGGGTTGGCAGATCAACATGTTGCCAGAAGATATTGTCCCTACGTTGTCGCCTACGTTGATGAAACCTGTAGACCCTCAAGGTCTTTCAATACCCCATCAATATATAACTGGTAAATACACCTTATGGGATATTGCTACAACGCTGGAGAAACCTCTTGAGGACATCGTGAGGTTGCTGCTACCCCTGACTCAAGACGGGATACTAGAGTTTAAAGATATTCCCGACCTACCGCTATTAGACGTTCAGCTAGCACCGCAGCATTCACCCTCAGTGATGCCAGAGAATTTGAAGGTAGTGGCAACACCACCAAGTCTCATGGCAGTCCCATCTACAGTAATTTCGGCAAAACCGGCTAAACCAACCTCATCTCTGGTTACTGGAACAACGTCTAAAACTACGGTGTCAGCTCCAGATAAAAATCAGCCTTTGATTGCCTGTATCGATGACAGCCCTGTGTTAGCCCATAGCCTAAAGAAAATTCTGGCGACAGGTGGATACCGTACCCTGATTATTCAAGAACCGATGCAGGGGTTTTCTCAACTGATTGAGCACATGCCCAGTCTAATACTGCTCGATGTAATGTTGCCTCATACGGATGGCTATAATATCTGTAGATTTTTGCGAGATACCCCTGTCTTTAAGAACACCCCCATCATTATTTTGACAGGAAGAAGTAAACCCGTTGATCGTGCCCGTGCCAGCATGGCAGGTGCGACCGAGTTTTTGGTCAAGCCCCCAGAGTCTAAAGAACTCTTGGATATGATCCGTAAGCATCTGAGCCCAGGTGAGCAAATGTTGGGATAGCCCCCTTTACCCAGTCAGATTTGTTGTCATACATGCCGATGAATCTGCATCAGCAACTCTTTAAAGCGAAAGGGTTTTTTAATGAGTTCTTTTGCGCCCAGCTCCATAATCTGAGCTCGCTCTATTTCCTGTCTGACCGTCATAACAATGATGGGGATCTGCACCATAGTTTCTCTCAGCTGATTCAAAAGAGCGACTGCCTTGATATCTAGCTTCCCCAGGTCTAGCAAAATTAGGTCAATATTGTCTGAAACGACCCGTTCTAGAACATTGGTTCGATTTTCTTCAACCAGACATTGATAACCGTTACGCTGTAGCCCTTTGACAATGAACTCTGCAATCTTTGGCTCATTTTCAACAATGAGAATGGTTGCCATACGTCGTATTTAAATGGGTAGACAAATCTATGGCTAGCTATGAAACTAGCTGCCACAGATACAACACATGTGTGGTGAGAAGTCCTAAGGGTTTGTTAAAGGTTCTCTCTCAGTGTTTCTTAAGATAAGGGTGAAGATTTAATGAGAGACCTATTACAATAAAAACCATAGGCTTAAATCAATGCCTTGTCAATTATGCGAAGGTAAAAATAAATTGAGCAATAGTGAACTCTTCAAATAATTTTTTGCTCATACATAAAAATTGATCTGAAAATCTATAGATACAGCAGCGCCAACTATACTTGTGGTGTCCTGGTAGTCTATGACCGCGAAGTATGACATTAACTACATGTTTTTCTTGCGGAGCTAAAACTGAAAACATCGATGGGGCGACCCATAAATATTTGTTATCTACGCCAGGCTGTTGGGCTATGTATGGTGAGGTGTTGGCGCGTGAGTATTCTGATTTTGCTTATATGGTGGTTCACGATCTGACTGTGGATGCCTATGCCCTGCAACATCCAGGAAAATCTAGTCCTCAAACCATCAGTTCACTAACTATTCATTTGGCAAGCCTATATGCCTACTTCAAGTTAGACTGCCCGGTTGATGAACTCTCTAAAATCAAGGCACAGGTGGTGCGACACAAAGATGAGTTTATATGGCTAGACCCACCCAGTGATTTAGGCCATCTAACGATTAGTGACATTCTATTAGTGGAGAATGCCACTCAGCACTGTAAGCGGGTAAACCAGTGGGCAGAAACTGTGTTTGATCAGTGGCAAGACTTTTACCCGATTGTTAAGGGCCTACTTAAGAAAGACAGGTAGCAAAAAGATGGCGTCTCTATGGTGAGGAGATATTTTAGGCTCAAAAAACTATTGCCTATGCTGCTGATTGTGGGCTTAGTTTCATTTTATGTTACCAATGCTTCTTTTGGGGTTAAACCTATCGGTCTCTCTCCGGTATTAGTGGCCCATCGTGGATTGGGGCAAGGCTATGACCGTCAGGGGTTGACCAATGATACGTGCACGGCTGAACGGATGCTATCGGTACCCCATGACTATCTCGAGAATACGCTCCCGTCAATGAAAGCGGCATTTGCCTACGGTGCGGATATGGTTGAGTTAGATATTCACCCGACGGTTGATGGGCACTTTGCTGTCTTTCATGATTGGACCATTGACTGTCGCACGAATGGTACCGGTGTTACTCGCGAGCAAACATTAGGCAGTCTAAAGGCTCTTGACATTGGCTATGGATACACGGCGGACGATGGGAAAACATATCCGTTTCGTGGACAGGGTATTGGGATGCTGCCCTCTCTGAGCGAGGTACTGAGTACTTTTCCTGACCGTCATTTTGTGATCAACATTAAAAGTCAAGATCCAAATGAAGGTGTTCTTTTAGCTGAGCGATTAGCTGTCTTACCTGCTGAGCGCCAAGGGCAGTTTATGGTTTACGGTGGGTCTGAGCCGGTTGGTATTATTCGTGAACAATTTCACACTATCCAGACGTTGTGGCCGCGTCGGTTAAAACAATGTTTGACTCGCTATATGGCGTTGGGGTGGACCGGGTGGATGCCGGCTAAGTGCGATCGCAATCTGCTTTTGGTGCCAGCTAATGTTGCCCCCTGGCTGTGGGGTTGGCCCAATCGTTTTCTCCGGCGTATGGACCGTGTTGGCACTCAGGTTTTTCTAGTCGGCGACTATCGTGGGGAAGGATTCTCTCAAGGATTTGACGATCCAGAACGCCTCAAGGACCTACCCCCGGACTATGCTGGGGGTATCTGGACCGACCGGATTGACCTGATTGGCCCAGCGGTCAAATCAGGAAAGATTTTTGCAAAATAACAGCGATCAAGTAACTCTCTTTCCACTAAGTTTGGCTCCCCGTAGCCAGACTATCAACATACCAGTGAAGATGGTTGACCGCACGACGTAGATGAACAGAATCATCACATAAGACACTTAACAACATAGCTCCTTCCAATATGGAAATAAAAACTGTTGCGATCTCATCCTCATCAACCGAGTTCGGCAATTCACCCTGTTCGACACAGTTAATAACCGTCTCCACAATTAGGGTGTTCAGCTGACTCATCGCTCCCTGGGCTTTTTGTCGTAGCGGCAGCATGTGTCGCTTCGCCTCAACAGCCGTATTTAGCATCTGACAACCACAGGGAAACCGTGGATTTTGAGTGTACAGCTCGGCAAATGTGGTGGCAATTGCCTTTAATCGACCAATGTCAGTTTTCTGAGCATCTATGCCGCGTATTAACTGCTTTTTAAGGACAGATAGGGCGTATTCAAACGTTGCCAAGGCCAATTCGTCTTTACTAGAAAAGTGATTATAAATCCCTCCCCGCTGAATTCCAGTGGCACGGGTAATATCCCGCATTGATGTTGTAGCATAGCCCTTCTCATTAAATAGGACGGCCACCGTTTGTAAGATTGCCAGTCGTGTTTGTTCGCCTTTACCCATAGAAGCAGATTAAAAAATACCGATTGGTCGGTATTATATTACGATAACTCTAGTAACGTAAATCTGTTTGATTACTCTATGAATTCTCAAGAGCGAGTTGTGGTTACCGGCATCGGTGCAATTACCCCCATTGGTCTTTCCGTTGATACGTTTTGGAAAGCAATGGTGCGTGGTGAAAGTGGAGCTGTTCCCATAACTCGCTTTGACGCCAGTGACTTCAAAACGAGTTTTGCCTGTGAACTTAAAGGGTTTGATCCTTTGAATTATATGGATCGTAAGCAGGCAAAACGTCTGGATCGATTTTGCCAATATGCTCTAGCAGCTGCCGGGGAAGCGATTAACGATGCAGCCCTAACTGATTTTTCTCAAGACGAACGTGATGCTGTTGGTGTTGTTTTTGGCTCAGGTATTGGGGGATTGCAGGTGCTTGAGACCCAAACAAAAGGCTTGTTAGAGAAGGGGGCTGATTCCCTATCCCCCTTCATGATTCCAATGATGATCGGCAATATGGCGTCCGGGATGATTGCTATGCAGTATGGGTTAAAAGGCCCTAATCACGGCGTTGTCTCCGCCTGCACCACTGGTAGTGATGCGATTAGGGATGCGCTACTGCTATTGCGGCAGGGGCATGCCAATGTGATTATCTGTGGTGGTAGTGAAGCCCCGATTACATCGTTGGGTGTGGGTGGTTTTGCAGCCATGCGTGCCCTCTCGGCTCGGAATGATACCCCTGAGACAGCGAGCCGTCCGTTTGATGCCTCACGCGATGGGTTTGTCATTGGTGAAGGAGCTGGTGCAATTATTTTAGAGACATTGAGCCATGCCCAGGTTCGAGGGGCAAAGATTTACGCTGAGGTGCTGGGATTTGGTGCATCTTCCGATGCCCATCACTACGCCGCCCCTGACCCATCCGGTGCCGGTATAATTCTGGCCCTAAATCGGGCACTGCACGATGCCAACATCACCCCTAATCAAGTGGACCACATCAACATGCATGCCACCTCCACCCCACTGGGCGATGTAGCAGAATCAAATGCGATTAAGCAGGTGTTTGGCGAGCATGCATATCAGATGCAGCTATCGGCTACAAAAAGTATGACGGGTCATTTGCTGGGTGCGGCAGGAGCGATTGAAGCGATCGCAACCATCCTTGCCACGCAATATAATGTTGTTCCTCCTACCATTAATGTGGAGTCTCTCGATCCAGACTGTGACCTAAACTATACACTTAACAAACCCCATAGCTGTGATGTGAGCATTGCTCTATCCAACGCATTTGGCTTTGGTGGACACAACACCACAATTGTCTTTAAAAAATTTGCGATCGCTGATGAATCGATACCTCTGACTATCTTGAAAGATTAGGTTCAGCAACATTGGGAAAGCTTTCAAAGTTGCGACGAACCCAGTCCATGCCAACTTCGTTGTTGAGCTTAATTTTCTGAGGTGCATCAGGGTAGAGTTTGCCCAGAATATCAGCATCTTGTTCAACAACAACCTTACTAAAGTTGAGAAAGTTGTTACCCAAAAACTTGAATAGCGGATGGTTGGCCTGACCAAACATAAGAATATAAGTACGTGTGCGGTTTTCCGCTTCAGGGATAAAGAGATGACACTGGGCGATTTTACCCAGCTGAGTCTCACCGTGAAAAATAACCAACGATGGAAAATGATTTTCCAGATGTGCTTTTAGTCTGTTAGGTAATAAAAAGAGATCTGGCTTCTTTACCTTTTCTAACAGAGAGTAGGGCTCAGTGGGCATTTCATAGAACGCATGAGAGAGATGTCCCTGATCAACAAACTTGTGAAACTCAACCTCAGTAATTTGAAATAAATCTCGGTGAGTGCCGTTTTGATGGTTGTAATCATGCATATTGAGCAGCATCGTCAATAAATCCGTCTCGATGCTGATATCGGCCGTATGACCAACAAAGCTGTATGTCTTCGCAATGTCATCTAGCACTGTGGGAATCCCAATCTTTGGCTCGTAACCTCCATAGGACCAAATAAAATCCCCTTGAATAATCAGCTCTAGCGGCGTTAGCTGGGGTAGTGTTTTCTTGGTTGAACCTGGCAATACCGTACAGCCTGCCCCATCAAATGTGAGCGCATGAAATGGGCAGGTGACCGTGCCGCCGCCATTGCTATCGGGTTCACACCATCCTTCCGACAGCATAGCTCCCATGTGTGGGCAAACATTGGGCAATGCATAGACGCTGCCGGTGGCATCCTTCCACATTACATAGTCGTTATCATATAGCGACACCTTACGAGGCTGATCAACTGCCAGCATAGATTTGTGCGCCAATAACCAAGGCGCACCAAAAAGCATAGACTTCATGGGGTCTCCGTTAGCTATAAAATTGTGAGAAATCCGTCGTGTTTTAAAAATATGACAGACCAGTCGCATTTGTCAAAAAATCTTCGTCGCCAACCAAAACAAGAGCGCGGCAAAGAACGAGTGGAAAAAATTTTAGATGCGGCGGCAGCCGTCTTTGATGAGGTGGGCTATGACGCTGCAACCACCCATCAGATCGCAAATAAGGCCGGTACTGCCATTGGGTCCGTGTATCAGTTTTTTGCAGACAAAGCTGCCATCTTTAACGCGATGGAGCTGCGTCATGTAGAACGGGTCAAGCAGTTTTGGACCCATACCAATACGCCAGAAATTGTGCAGCTGCCCCTGCGGCAAATGATCCACACTCTGATCTCTTCAGCCGTTGAGCTATTTGAGCAACCTGTATCTAGGGTGGTATTTGTCCAGTTTTATACGGCTCGCGATATGTTCCAGTCAATTGACGAGAGCATGACTCAAGAAGCCATCGACTTTTTGGTCAGCATTCTTCAGCAGCGCAATTCCTCATTAGCGCAGACCCAATGCAGCCTGCTGGCCGAGGTCTGTGTGCACAGCTCCAATGCCGTAATTCTGACGGCCCTGCGTACAGACCCAGAGCATCGTCAGCAACTGACACAGCAAATTGAAGATTTACTCGTGTCATATTTAGAACCGCATGTAGGGAATGAGCGTACTGACAATGTAATGAAAGTAATGATATGCCCCCACTGTCAATCAGAGAAGCTATCTAGAAACGGCTATCGTCGGGGAAAGCAGTGCTATCTCTGCAAGGATTGTAGAAAACAGTTTGTTAAAACCGGCTAGCTATGCGTAGACCTGATTGTTGCAGATAGTTGTTTGAGAAAATCTAAATGAAAGTCGATATAGTCACTGTTGAGTCGACCCTGCGGTAACAAGTGACCCGTGTTTAAACCAAAAAGCCAAATGTCTCGCAAGGCTTCACAACCTGGTGGGTCAACCTTAAAATTAGGGCGTTGCTGTAGATGGATGGTTATGGGTCGTTTACGTTGGATATGTCTATTTAGCTTGGTTTTACTACTACAAGCCTGCAGCAGTTTTGGTGCCGTGCCGCCACAGTCGGTGATAGAACGGGGGCTGGCGCTAAAAATGGCTCAAACCCAGCAGGTGTTGATTACCCACCTGGCACCCAAGGTCCCTCAGCTGCCCAATGTTAAACTCCGTCAGGTAGAGGTAACTTTAAGAGAGGCTCAAGATGATGATGTATTTCATGTGCAGGGTACCTATCAAGCAATCATGCAGCTGACCAGTCGAGAACATACAGAATCTGGTCCATTTGATCTCTACCTTGCCAGAGAACAAACTGAAGATACTGTCAGTTGGTTTTTAGTCTCTGATGATCAAAGAGATCTATTAGTAACAAATCCTGCTTAGCACAGAAATGCGATTATGCATCAGAGGCCTGTGTCTTTTTTCTCAAGGCTGCGCTCGGCAAACTGACGGATCAGTTCAAACTTATTTAGCATTTTGCTAAGGGGGGTATCAGACTCTTTCTGCAAGGATTGTAAGCCGTCTGTCACTCCATAAACCCCATAAAAATTAACTCATTGCGTTGAAGGTGAGAGTATGCCCGCGCTTTTAGTCTTGCATGGTGGTTTGAGCAACGCTCACAGAGACATTAGAAAAATACTTTTGCTGAAATTGTTCTTCCTGCAGACTGGCTATAAATAAACGTAGCTGAGTCTGTTGTTGTTCTGTTGGTGCTGCCAGCGTCGCATCATATAGAAGCGTTATGGCGCTAGACGGTGATAGCTCTTTAAAAGTAGTTTCTGGGTTTAGACTATGCCGAAAACCCAAGCTATCTAGAGCTGATAGCCCAAACTGCAGCGAAATCGTCCCCAAACCTATCTTTTCCATTAGCTCTGTCACTGTCACACGTGTTTCCGTCCGTGCTAGATATTTGGCAATTCCCACCAGCTGCTTCCAGACATCTACCGGAGGAACAGGCTCAGGAGGGTCATAGGCTAAGACTAAGGGCGTTTGTTGCTGAGTAGCCTGGTGAAACCAGGGTCGTAACTCTTGCCACGTTGTCGGGCATTGGCTAACCACTAAAGCATCTGATGTAGCGCTAGCAGACTTAGCCCGATGGTCAATCACGTGCTGCGGTATCGTTACCGCTGCTAACCCTTCCGCCTCAGCAGACCGCACGTCAATTAGTCGTACCTCGTAACCTCCGTATTGCGGTTTTTTCTGCCGAGAATAGGCATTAAAGTCTAGCTCTACCACCACATCACAGCGTCCCAATGGCAGGTCATCTTTGTAATGGCCCCACCACAGTCCTGGAAAACCTGCTGGTAACGTATCGTCTTTGATCAAAAAGTGGGTTTTAATAAACCTGAGCTTTCGCTTGGATACCGGATCTTTGATTTTTTGATGCCATGTATTATCAAACCAAGCGTTGCGAACCAACAATCGAGGCACTGGGTTACCCATGCCGTAGGGCTCTAGCAAATTGAGCTGCTGAAATAAGTCTTTACCTAACTCACAAACGCTAATTTCTAAGTCTATGTTAATTGTTGGCCCGGAGGGGATCCCCACCTGCCGTAGCTGTCGATTTAGAGCATCCGCAAACAGACTCACATTCTCGACCGGTAGCGTCATGCCTGCGGCAAAAGGATGACCCCCAAAACTGGTGAGTAAATGGGCTTGGTCTGTCACCAGCTGATAGAGATCAATCTGGTTCACTGAGCGGGCCGAGCCGCGTGCTACATCACCGTCGATGGTGAGCAAAATGGTCGGTTTGCCATATTCTTGAGCCACTTGACCCGCAACAATACCCAATACGCCAGTGGGCCACTGAGCATCGGCTAGCACAATCACCTGAACCGTGGCCATATCTAGCTCGATCAGTCGCTGAGTGACCTGGGTATACACGTCTTTTTGTAATGCCTTGCGGCGAGTGTTGGCAATTTCTGTTTGCTCAGCCAGCTTTTTACAGTGGTCTGGGTCTTGGCTAGTTAATAGCTCAACACAAAACTGGGCGTCGCCATGGATGCGGCTGACGGCATTAATGCGAGGACCGATACCAAAGGAAATATCGGTAGGCCGATCGCCCGTTCGACGACACAGCCGCAAAAGCTGGGCTACACCGGGACGAATCGGGTCGTCTGTCTTGAGATGGGTCTGTAGCTGACGAATGCCGATTTGGGCCAGGTAGCGACAGTCGCCGCTTAGCTGCACCAAGTCTGCAATCAGACCAATGGCGACTAAATCGGTGAGTTCTGCCAGCGGTCGAGTTGGTGTCAGCCGGTCATAAAGCGCTTCAACTAGTTTGTAGGCAACTGCCACACCTGAAAGATGGGCAAGAGGATGGTCAAGCACTAAAGAGCGCGGGTTGATGATGGCGACAACGGGCGGTCGTTTGTTGGGCAATGTATGGTGATCGGTAATGATCACATCTATTCCCAAGGTTTGCGCATGGTCAATTTCTGTCAGGTTAGTACTGCCGTTGTCGCAGGTAATAACTAGGGTGGTTCCCTTGATCGCCAACGCATCTAACCCATGGATAGAAAGACCATGGGAATCGGTCAGCCGGTTGGGGATAAAGTAGCTGAGCTTTTCATCTGGGAAAAACTGACGCAAACCATCCCACAGCACGGCTGTCGAGGTAATACCGTCTGCGTCAAAATCGCCCCAAATGGTGACAGATTCTTGATGCTTTAACGCCTGAGAGATCCGTTCTACCGCTTGCTCCATCTCTGCTCCAAAGGCTGCTGGTGGAGTGGGTGCATAGCTATCTGGAGCAATAAAGTCTGTCAGTTGCTCGTCGGTACGAATGCCGCGCTGCCACAGTAGCTCAGCCGCTCGCTTGGGCGGGTTAGCAAAATTAGCAACGGTTTGGACAGTCTCTACCCAGTCGGTGGAAATGGGGTCACTGTTGGGAAGCTGCCACTGGGGTGTGGGTGTGGTCAAGGTGATTAATTCTGCTGTCTAAAAGAGTGTGTATACCCTAGGTTAGCTACAATGGGCGGAATTCTTTCTGGTCGTTGTAATGTAGCACTCTGGCAGAGTAGACCGGTGAGACATAATTGATATCGATGCCGTGATAGTAGTCAGGAGTATTTTGTGAAGCTTGGTGATTGGATAGGCTTGATCAGCATCTTAGCGACTTTCTATATTCTTTGGAGTCTACGGGCAATTTTACTGCTGGTGTTTACGGCGGTGGTGGTTGCGATCGCACTCAATAGCCTTGTCCGTCGGTTACAGAAAATCGGTGTTCCCCGGCGGTTTGCTGTTCCCACAGTGCTAACCGCTAGCTTTCTAGTCGTTGCCTTATTTTTTCTAGGTGTGGTTCCCCCGTTTGTTGAGCAGTTTAGTGACTTAATCCAGCTCATCATTAACGGTGCTCGTGCGCTTCCAGAGACCCTAGATGACCTTGAGGCCCGCTTTCTACCAGAACAGCTGCGCTTTCCTGAGCTTGACGAGTTTCTTGACTGGCTTACGTCTCCTGACTCTGCGATACTAGATGTTTTTAATAACTTCTTTTCGTTTTTTAACTCTTCACTACGCGTCCTCCTCCAGACTCTTCTGGTTCTAATTTTGTCCCTAATGTTTTTAGGGAATCCGGCCATCTATCGCAATTCTTTACTGCGGTTAATGCCGTCCTTTTATCGAGGTAGAGCAGACAATATATTAGAAGACTGCGAAATTGCCCTCTGTAACTGGTTAGGAGGAATTGTTCTCAACTCGGTCTTTATTTTTACCCTAAGTTTTGTTGGGCTGTGGGTGTTGGGTATCAAACTGTTGCTGGCCCATGCCTTAATTGCGGGTGTGCTTAACTTTATTCCCAATGTAGGGCCGAGCCTCAGCGTCATTTTTCCAGCGACTGTAGCCCTACTCTCACCCGACCCCTGGAAAATTGTTCCTGTGATTGTGTGGTACGTCATTATCCAGCAGATTGAGAGCTATTGGCTTACGCCTACAGTGATGGCCCGCCAGATCTCTCTCCCGCCAGCATTTACCCTGATTGCCCAAATTTGTTTTGCCACCATATTTGGGTTTCTTGGGCTTGTTTTAGCCTTACCTCTGGCCGTTGTTGCCAAAATCTGGATGCAGGAACTCTTAATCAAGGACATTCTTGACCAGTGGGAGATCTCTGATTTTAGACCTTGGAAAACGGCGTTAGCCGATGCTCCAAACGATGTGGATTCTCTTCCTCAAAAAAATGAACCAGCATCCGGAATCACACCGAATTCCAGTGAAGTTGAAGCTGATGAGCCCAGTAGTTCTGTAAATAACAGCTAGTCTTTTTTTTGCATCCGGGCATTCTGAACCCAAGATACTTCCAAATCGTCACCCATGCCCTTTGCTGCGAGCGTTCGTCATCTGCAAACCCTAATTATGTCGTTTCACCCCATTATTGCGGTAGAAACGGTGGAAGAAGAACGTATTCAACAGCTGATCAATAAAGCGACTCTTGATTTACAGCTGCCTATCTATGAGTGGAGCATCGCCCAGGGGTTGGTCCGGCTTGAGGGCAATCGCTACAATCGCTGGCAAAATGAATATGCCCCGCCGGGTGCTAGCCGTGCGGCGGTTGACAACGATACGGCTGAGCCTGTCGATGCACTGCGCCACATGCAAGCTGTTGCCCACCGCGCTGTTTACTGGCTTAAAGATTTCTCTACTCACTTTGATGACGTCGTGGTTACGCGTCTTTTTCGAGAAGTGGCACAGCAGTTTGCCCATAACCAGTCGACGCTGTTGATTTCGGGTGAGCGGGTCTCGCTATCGCGAGAGATTGCCCATGAGGCCGTATATTTTGATATGCCTTTGCCAGATCGAGATGAGCTACATAAGGCGATTGTAGAGGCAGTCCAAGCACTGCGGGGACGGATTAAGGTCAAGCTCAGCCCAGAGGAAATGCGCACCCTAGTTAACACTACCCAGGGCATGACCCTCAACCAAACCAAAAAGGTCATTGCCTATGCCGCTCTAGAGGATGGTCATCTCACGGCAGAAGATATCGGTCGGGTGCTGGAGCGCAAGATGCAAATTATTCGTGAGAGTGGTTTGCTGGACTATATTCCAGTTGAGAAAAATACGGCTGAGCTTGGTGGATTTGCTGGTTTAAAATGTTGGCTGGAAAGGGCACGAATGGGATTTAGCCCCCAGGCTCAAGCGCTAAATCTAACGCCGCCTAAGGGGATTTTGATTGTCGGTATTCAGGGCTGTGGCAAATCATTGGCGGCTAAAACGATTGCCCGCGAGTGGCAGATGCCGTTGTTAAAGCTTGATACTGGTCGACTTTACGACAAGTATGTAGGTAGCTCAGAAAAAAACTTTCGTCAGGCGGTTTCTTTAGCCGAGAAAATGGCTCCGGCAGTCCTGTGGATTGACGAAATTGAAAAAGCTATGGGGAGTGCCCAGGGGGCAGATACGGACGGTGGCTTAAGCCGTCGTCTGTTTGGTTCGTTTTTAACCTGGCTTCAGGAAAAGTCGCAAGAAGTGTTTGTTGTTGCCACCGCTAACGATATTTCTCAGCTGCCTCCTGAGCTACTGCGCAAAGGACGGTTTGATGAGATTTTCTTTGTTGATTTACCCGATGCTCAGGACCGCGCTGTTATTCTTGCCATTCATCTGAAGCGCCACCGTCAGTCATCCAATGACTTTGACATGGTGCAGTTAGTCCACGCTACTGAGGGATTTAGCGGTGCAGAAATCCAGCAGGCAATTGTCTCAAGCTTGTATCAGTCGATTCATGAAAACTGCTCTTTGGATACAGACTTGTTGGTGCGAGCGATCAAAGCAACGGTTCCTCTATCTGTCTCTCGCCGCGAAGATATTCAACGTCTGCGCTGTCTCGCCGCCGACCGGTTTGTGCAGGTAAAGTAGACGAAGTCAGCCAGTATTATTACACTCTAACTTTAGGGCAAGCAGGGACATCACGAGCTGTGGGGCAGTCCTGCAAACAGGGCTGCTGATAAGCTTCCTCGGTTTCTAACGACGGTGGCATCTGTCCAAAGACCATATCACAGCTATAGTCCTCAAAGTTGGGGGTCATGGTCAGGGGAATGCCAAACTTTTCTGTAAAAAATCGCTGTGTGGGCAGCTTACACATGTTCACACACATACCCACACAGTTGCTTTGTTCTAGATAGCGACACTTTTTAATATGAACACTGCTTTTTTGTTGGCGGGTTTCCCCTGATTCTGTTGTTATATCAGCGACCTCCACGCTACAGGGGCCAACCAACCATTCAAATAGCTGAGTGGCAAACCAGGCATTTAATTCACAGACTAGCTGGGTAGGAGAGAAAAAGGTACGAATACTCCACAGAACCGGGGCAGGTACCAAGGACTGTAAAACACCGGCAACCAGCTGTTGTTGCTGGCGTGAGTTACGCCCCTGCATAATCTTTTGTGAGAGTTCTACAAAGCCATCGTAGCCTGACTGGCTGCTGCGTTCGCCCACAGCATTGGCCATTTTGCGGGCAAATAAACGGATAAAAAGGCGGTCCCAAAACGTATCGTGATAGGTCGTTTTTTCCAATGCTGGGTTCTGCATGAATCTGGCTACGCGTCTTTTAGTAGCCTAATGCCTGATCGCACTCCGCTGCATCTATAGATCTGCAATTTTGGGAACAATTGTCGAAGTTTTAGTAGTACTCTGCTGAATGCATTGAAGTGAACCACCCCTACTGAGTTCAATAGGGGCGATGGATGCATCCCGTTACTAGCCTTTGTTACGGGCTCTGCGATTGTGGCGAATCAGGTCGTGGAATGTGGCATCTTCAGATAGCTCTGACGGGGTAGAGACCTGACGAAGAGCGCTTTTGGCTTGGGTTTCTAGACGAGAAGCGCTCAGAGTCTCTGCCTGGGCAGGTACAGCAGCAGCGGCCATCGTCAGAATTAAAGCGGGTAGAAAAAAGTATTTCATGGGTCAAATTCCTTATGTGTTGTGAGAAGCAAGATGTGTAATGGTTTACTTGCTTGACTACAAGGATGACTAGTGAATCTGAATAATTCCTGATAAGGATCTGAACAAGCTGTAAGCATTTGCGAAAATTATCCTGATCTGCGATGTATGCAAGACCTAAGGATTTTCACCCATGTCCCTTGTGCTCTCGAGGCTAATGGGAACGTATTTAAGAATTAAATAGATCAGCACCATCACCAACACCAGGGCAGATGTGACCTGACTAAATAGCCCCCTTTGCCATAGAGTAACTAAGCCCAGTGCAACGATATTGAGCATTAACACTGGGCTACGCTCCTTTAACCCCATCGGTCGTATGGGCTCTGAGCTATCGGGGTAAAGCTGTATTTTTGCAGCCGTATTAAAAAAGAGCTGACTACCCAGCACTATGGTCGTTCCGATTGCCAGCCATCTCCAGGCAAGATAAAAGCCGATTAATTCAACTGCGATCGCAATTAGAGTCACCCTAAGAAACTGTTTAACACGCTGATCGCTCAGGGTGACCCGGCGAATATCATTCAAGTCGACTAACGCCATTCGTCCCTGGTCGACACACAGTAACGCCAGTGCCAGGGCTATGACTAAACGGTCTACCGGCTGTAGATTCCAGACCAGGATGCCAACAGCCGCGATCGCAAATGAAACTGTAATACTGACCCTTAAAGCAGCTCGCATTGGCCACGGTGACGGAGTAGATGATCGCAGAGCACCAGCGCCATCATGGCCTCCACCATGGGCACCGCTCGGGGTAAAACACAGGGGTCGTGACGACCGCGACCCGACAACATTGTTTCATTCCCCTGTTGGTCAACGGTTTTTTGCTCTTTAAGAATGGTGGCCGTTGGTTTAAATGCTACGCGAATAATAATGTTTTCACCGTTGGAAATACCCCCCTGGGTACCGCCGGAGCGATTGGTGCGAGTGCGAATGTTGCCCTCTGCATCGGTGTAAAACTCATCATTGTGTTGGCTACCGGTGAGCAACGTACCGGCAAAGCCTGAACCCAGCTCAAATCCTTTACTGGCAGGTAACGACATTACGCCTTTTGCTAGGTCGGCCTCTAATTTGTCAAAGACAGGAGACCCCAAACCTTTAGGTACCTTGCGCGCCACACACTCAACTACACCGCCAATGGAGTCGCCCTCTTTGCGAACCTGATCGATACGGGCAATCATTTCTGCGGCAAAATCAGGATTGGGACAGCGGACAATATTGCTTTCCACCTGTTCTTGGGTAACGCTATCAGGATCGATGGGGGCTTCCATATCCTGAATCCGTTTGACATAGCCAACAATCTCGACACCAGCCACCTGTTGCAGAATTTTTTTTGCGATCGCACCTGCCGCTACACGACCAATGGTTTCCCGTGCCGATGATCGCCCGCCCCCTTGATAATTGCGAATACCATACTTAGCATCGTAGGTCGCATCTGCGTGGGAGGGGCGATATTTAGTCGCCATTTCGCCATAGTCTTGGGGACGCTGGTCTTTATTGCGCACCAAAATAGTAATGGGTGTGCCCAGGGTTTGACCCTGAAATACCCCAGATACAATCTCACAGGTGTCAGTTTCTTTACGCGGTGTCGTAATCTTGCTCTGCCCCGGACGACGTCGATCAAGATCTCCCTGAATTTCCTCAGCAGAAATCTCTAACCTGGGCGGACACCCATCAATAACAACACCAACACCGCCGCCATGGGATTCGCCAAATGTAGTGATGCGGAACAGATGACCAAAGGTATTGCCCATAGATCTTTAGAAAGATTGTTGAAAACCCTTCAATCCTACCGTAGGACGGGCCAGCCCTGGGAAGAGTGGCCTTAGCGTAAACGCCAGTAGTCCACCAGGTTCATATCGTGGTCCATCTTCATAACGTTGCGGGGGTTGACGGCGACACCTTTGTAATAAACACCGTAATGTAAGTGAGGCCCAGAAGACCGCCCCGTATTCCCCAGATAACCCAGCACATCACCGCGCTTAACTTGTGCACCCGACTCAACGGCAATTTTAGACATGTGGGCATAGAGGGTTTCATACCCATAGCCGTGCTTTACCGTAACCGTATTTCCATAGCCACCATAATATTCAGCCCGACCCACTGTACCCTCTGCGGTTGCCAAAATGGCTGTTCCGTAGGGACCGACAAAGTCGGTGCCCTGGTGATTTTCATAGGAGTAGCCCCCAAAGGGATTACGCCGTATGCCAAATTCAGACGAAATATCGATTGGCCCCGCAATCGGTAAGCCATCCGGGTAGGCCGCTACCTCAGCTTCCTCAGCCGCCAGGGTTTCTTCCAGCGCGGGTTTAATACTGCCATCTAACAAATCTGTGAGCTTTGGCAGCCGTTCGCTGGCCTTTTCATAAAGCTCAAGACCTTCGGCTACAGTAGCCACGCCCCCTCGGGGGACATCGTCTTCAGATGAAAAGTCTCGATCGCCCAATTCGGGCAAACCAGCCCGTTCTTTCAGATTTTCAATTTCAGAATCAAGCGTGTTGATATCGCTTAGGACTTGATGAGCCTGATCAGTGAGCTGACGATTCTCATCAGCGAGTTCTACGTTACTTTGAAAGAGGGAAAAAATTACTACTCCGAGCCAGCCCAGTGGCACACCAACTAAAACAACTCCAGCAATTATTCCGGCAAGGGGAGTAAATGAGATTGTGACAGGAGTCTGTCCAGAACGAGTGACTAGGACTGTGTAGCTTTTCAGCAATTGCCGACGCATAGGCATTGAATTTAAGCGTTTTATTCAAGAAACACCAGCTAACTAGTTGAAATCTCGAAACGCTAGACCAATCTGTACGTTAAACAGCCTGATTATACGGGGATCGCATCAAAAAAATGAAAAGTAATTTGAAGAAACGTTTGAAGTAAGGCAAGATCATAAGGAAAACTTAATAATTGATTCCAGGGATATAACTTTAACTGTCCGGACTAACGTTCATTTTTTTGAGATGGGGGCAAACGCGTAAGTCATCTGGGAAAGCCCCTGTCTGCCTAGTGTTCACAACATTATTATTGGATTCTTCAAGGTCAGCTATGTCGGAAAAATTGTCGAACGCCGTTACTTGGTTAGATGTCAACAGTTGGCAATTTAATCTGGCAGGAAAATCCATTTTGGTGGACCCTTGGCTTTTGGGAGATCTTGTATTTGGCAATGCAAGTTGGTTAATTCGCGGTGTTAGACCCCAGGCCGTCCCGATTCCGGATCAGATAGATCTGCTGCTGCTATCCCAGGGTCTAGCGGACCACGCTCACCCTGAAACCTTGGAGGCGCTTGATAAAGCAATACCGGTGGTGGCCTCAGTGACTGGGGCTAAGGTGGCGACAGACAAAGGATTTACCAACGTCACCCCTCTAGAACCCGGGCAAACCTATCAGCTGGGCAATGATGTGACCATTGAGGCGCTGCCGGGAGCCCCCATTGGTCCTCTCGCCAAAGAAAATGCCTACATTATTACTGTGGTGTCAACGGGGCTGCGGCTCTATTACGAACCCCACGGATATCCTGATGCTGAGTTAGAGACTCGCCCCCCGGTGGATGTGGCGATTACCCCGTTAGTGAGCTTAAATTTGCCCGTTATTGGTCCTGTTATTCGGGGTGGCGAGGGGGCTTTAGAGCTGGCTCAAAAGTCTAAACCCCAGTGGCTATTGCCCACTGCCGACGGTGGCGATGTCACCTATGAAGGGCTGGTGGCTAAGTTTCTTAAAGCGAGCGGTGGGGCCGATGTGGTGCGATCGCAGTTGGCCAAGGCTAACCTCACCACTGAGGTTAAATCTGTGCGACCTATGGAGACTC
This sequence comes from Cyanobacteria bacterium P01_H01_bin.21, assembly GCA_038748405.1. Classification (GTDB taxonomy): domain Bacteria; phylum Cyanobacteriota; class Cyanobacteriia; order Phormidesmidales; family Phormidesmidaceae; genus Leptothoe. The sequence continues at coordinate 107,550 of JBCDIX010000002.1, forward strand.
TCGCTCTGGATCTCACGCCTCAAACGGCTACCGCTGTTTAGGTGTTGCTTATGTCAGCACCGATCACGATCAAATTCAAAAAACTCATCCCTGATGCCGTTATCCCTAGTTATGCCCACCCTGGCGATGCCGGGGCTGACTTAGTTGCCGTTCAACCCCATACGCTTAATCCCGGTCAGCACCTTGCCATTCCCACGGGGCTATCCGCAGAAATTCCCCAGGGATATGAGATGCAGGTTCGCCCTAGAAGCAGTTTGGCACTCAACCATGGCATCACGGTCCTAAACACCCCTGGCACCGTAGATGCCGGTTATCGAGGAGAGATCAAAGTGATTTTGATTAATCTTGGGCAGTCTGTTTTTGAAATTAGTCCAGGCCAGCGTATTGCCCAGATTGTTATTGCCCCGGTTCTACGAGCTAACTTTGTTGTGGCCGAGAGTCTCAATCCGTCGTCACGGGGTGAAGGTGGGTTTGGCTCGACGGGTAAAAGCTATGGGGGATAGTTTTGAGTTCTTGCTGTTTAACCTGCTTTAATCAAATAAATGACTAGCGGTTAGCGGGTCATTACTAGCATTTGGTCCTACAGTTGCTGAGGGGGTGTTGAGAAACAGCTTCATGGCTTGAAGAGTATGACCTTTTTCCTAACCTCGCCGTAACTCACACCACGCCAATATTTTCAGGCTAACCGACATCTTACTTTCGGGGGGTGTGGGGGAGTTTAGGCCCCACGAACAGGAGGGTAAACTCCAATATGCCTAGATGGGACAGCTCAGATACTTCCAGAAAGGAGGAAAGCCCTGAGCAACCCTTATCGCGATTGCCCCATACTCAAAAAATGTATTTAGAGATGTTGACGACTAGCGGAACCAACTGCGTGGGGTCCCACCGAGTTCCCTTTCCGGAAGTAGTCAAATTATCCAATATTAGGCATATTGGGCTTCCCATGGCTAGGGCGGACCGCTGCCCTAGAACCCACGGAAAAATATTAGAGATATCTCTGATAGCGTATTTGAGCGGTTGGTAGGGTGATTTAGAATTTTGCGCGCTGCGACAAAATTCTAAAAGGAGAGGTTATCCCATTTCCGGTTAGACAAAATAGTCATAGTCAAAAACACGAGCTTAATCTTTAACAAACCCTAACTCAAAATTCAAAACTCAAAATTTCTAAAAGTCATCCAACACATCTGGATCAATATCCTCATCTTCCAACATGTCGGACAGTGAGGTTGGATTAACATCAGGTGCGGCAGGTCTAGGCGGTGTTAGTTTTTCAAAGATGGCTTCATGGGATGGGGCGGCATGGCCGTTGGTATACCCGTTGGAGTGCCCGTTGGCATGGCCATTGTTGGCATCGGCTGTACTGCTTCCTCCCAAGGATTCACTCAGCTTGGGACCGTAGGCTTCTCCTGCTAAAAAATGCCGCCGGATTTGAAAGATTCTAAACTCCAACTCGTCAATGGCGTTGCGGGCTAGCACCTGGGCTTCTTCTTTAGAGACCTCATCTTCATAGGCCCAGGGCAAATAGTAGGCTTTTAGCGCTCGCACGACCGACTCGCGCATGTTGACCATTTTGTTGTCACGCAAATGGTTGACGATGCGTCCTTCGACCGTATCAGGGTCTGAGCTGATGCTAAAAGAAACCCGCTTTCTAGTCGGGGGGGGTTGTTTTTTAGGTGAACTCTTTTTTTTAACCACGACTTCTCCCTGCAGCGAGTTTTTGGAATTTTAGCGCCAGCCACTTTGCCCCACCGTAACAGTCACAAAAACGCAGCTGATCGATATCTGACTCTAGCTCCAGATTGGCCGCTACCTCGTCTTGTAAATCTTCTAGCCAGTTGACGGTGCAGAATGTGGAGCGTTCTTCAAAATACTCTTCTAACTCATCGCGCAGCTGAGTTGCCGTACCACCGCTGATGAGAACCTCATAGTTGGGGACACTCACTGAGGCCAGCCATTCGTTGAGCCGGTATTTCACCAGTTCCCAATAGTAGACGGTGGCTTTTTCGCGCCGTTCAGCCAGAGGATACCCCTTTCTAGGGCGATTGGGAAAGACAACTTTAGACGAGTTACTAATCAACGCGTCGTAGAGAAATGGATCGTCGGAGTTGCAGGGTAAGTCTTGGGCCACCGCCTTAAGCAATTGCTGATAGCCTAGACGCTCAGTGCTGCTGGGCTCACCCTGGGGAGGTCGACCCCCGTTAAAGAGTAAAAAGCTCAGATCGCGGTGGCCAAACATCAGCACCACAAAGGTTTGGCTAGAGTGCTCTTTTTGTTGCGATCGCTGCACCTTACGCCACTGCACCAGACCCGCTGCCTCGGGCAGCACTTTCACATGACCAAAGTCTAGAAAAATATCTCGACCGCGATAGGTAAACATCTTATGGCCCAAAATCTCGCTGGTTAGGGCCTTGTAGTCTGTTAGATACTCATTAAACGGCAGCGCAATCCCCACATCTAAGGTGATCCGCTCTAATTCATGCTGATGGGCAAATTCACCGATAACTCCCAGAGCCCGGATATGGGCTAGCGCACTTTTGGGCAAGCTGCTGGTGGCCTTATTGGGACGCCCCTGTGCATCAATTCCCAGGGCATAGGCTGGGGTTTCAGGATCGAGCTGCAGATACCCAACTGACTCTAGACCAGAGCCAATTTGTTCACCTTGAGCCTCAATAATAGTCAGCTCAGAAGGGGGCATATCTGCCACTAGAGGTGGACACTGATAGGAATAAAACCGTTCGCCATCGTTTAGAACGGCTTTGGTGCCAGAGCTACCTAAATCGATAAAGCATTGATGTTTAGCCATGGGGATATGGGCAAAAACTTGCCAAGTAGTACGTTAGTACGCTTATTCTAGTGAACTAATTCTAATGCAATAGACGCTGACACTATATTGCAGACGATACGTTTTGTTGCTGGATACCAAAACATATCAGTAGCGTCAGGCAAGGCTGAGTGACGTAGCTAACAGGACTGTAGGAAACCACTGAGAGCAAGCGCTACATATAGCGCTTGCTTAAATTTCCAAGTACTAAAGGGCCTTATGATACCGACCAATGGCATTTTTGAAAAGTAATTTTTTGGAACCATGGCTAAACGGACAGCACTATCCACCTGCCAATAATTGGCTCAACAGCTCGGTCAAAATTGTCTGAATGCCGCTGTGGCTATAGGCTGCATCTGGATGAGGGGCGGCTCCAGGTTTTTGAAAATGGGGGCGCTCACCATTCATCTGTCCCCACTCCACCGCCACCTGACGGGTAAATTCATAGAGCACCTGGGGCTGTTGAACGATGTCTGTCGCAATTAGTTCTAGCGCTACTTGGGGCTCATCTAAATATTTTCCAACCCTCATATCGGTTTTGACCCAGCGTTTGAGACAGGGCTGTAGTGCTCCGTTAGGGTCGTTGAGGTGCTGATCAATCAGGTGGTTAATGGCGGCGAGCGCTCTTAGCGGGCGCGGTACCATCTCTTGGCTGCCCTTGAGAAATGAGCCACCTTCTCGACCAATGGCTTCACTGAGGCTAAACTTACGCCCTGCTTTAATTTCGCGTTGTAAATCTGAGGGTAGCGATTTTTCAGACGGGGGCATTGGGCAGCGTATAGGATATCTAGAGTTACCGTACCAGAACCAAGGTGCTGTCCAATGGTTCATGTATGACGGAACTGCGTACATCTATTAGATAGTCCATGGCCGGTGATAACGGTGAGCTTAATCCTATAACCTACATTCCTGATTTGTCCCTTTCGACAGAGGTGCACCAGGATTATTTTATTGTGTGTGGTCTGGGGAGCTTGGGTCAGCAGATCATCGTTAATTTGACTAAATTTAGCTTTGACTCGTTTGAGGTGCAAATTGCGGGCATTGATCGAGTCCCAGTCCCAGAGTGGGAGCTAGAGGATCTGCCAGATATGCTGGCTCAAGCCCCGATTATCGGTGACTGTCGGCGCGATCATGTACTGCAGCAGGCGGGCATTGAGCGGTGCCGGGCAGTCCTGATTGTGACCAGTGATGAAAGCGTCAACGTACAAACTGCGATCGCAGTACGGCGATTAAATCCCAATGTGCACATTGTGGTGCGGTCTTCGCGTCAGGGGTTAAATCAGTTGTTAAGCCGTCAGCTGAGTCGATTTGTGGCGCTGGATGCTACAGAACTGCCTGCCATGACCTTTGCGCTGGCAGGTCTAGAGGATAATACGCTAAGTGTTTTTAATATCGACACGTTTCAGTTTCGGGTGGTAGAACGACAGATTACGGCCAACGATCCTCAATATTGCAACATGCCGGTGCATCGACTGCATCGTCAGCAAGTGCGGTTGCTAAATTTAAGGCCGTTTAGTAATCCTCATCAGCCGATTGGTTGGGCCACAACGGCCTCGTCAATGTTTCATCGCTGGCAGCCCCATGTGCGGGTACAGGCTGGTGACCGAGTGGCCTATGTGGAAGTGCAAACCCTGACACCTAGCCAGATTCTGCATATACCTAAGCGCTCTGGTCCATGGGTAAAGCTCCGTCAGGGTGTGGGGGATGTGCTTGATGGTGAATGGCGGCGACGGCTGTGGGCCTTTTGGCGGAGTGCAGATCAACAGTCACTGCGGCGAGTGGTTGCGATCGCGCTTTCCACAGCCCTGGTGCTTTGGACCACCGGCACCCTGCTGCTGTACTTCAACATCCCAACCATCAGCTTTACTAAAGCCATTGTGCTGGGGGCTATTTTAATTCTTGGCGGCTATGGCGATGTCTTTGGCGGTTTTGAAGACAGCGGTGCCCAAGGTTGGGTACTGATCGCCTGTTTACTCATTGCCACCACCAGTTTGCTAATGGTAATCGGTGTATTGGGTCTACTGGCCGACCAGTTGCTCAGCTCTCGGTTTGAATTTTTACAGCGCCGCCCCAAAGTCCCTAAAAAAGACCATGTCATTGTGGTAGGGCTGGGTCGTGTGGGCAAGCGGGTTACCCGCATTTTGCAAGATTTACGTCAGCCTCTGGTGGCCATCACCCATCACTTAGACAGCCCGGCTTTGCGCAATCAGATCCCTTTGCTAGAGGGGCCTATGCTACAGCAGCTCCAGGAGGCAAATCTCTCCACAGCCCGCAGTGTTATTGCCGTCACTGACGATGCTGTACTCAATCTAGAGGTTGCTCTACTGGCTGCCGAGGCCCTAGAAAAAGAAAACCGACCGTTCACCCCCGTTATCCGCACCCTCAGCCAGCTGTTTAGCGACAACATTAAGGCATTTTTACCCCAGGCCCGCTCGTTTTCAGTCTATGCTCTATCGGCAGAGGCCTTCGCTGGGGCAGCTTTTGGTGAAAATATTCTTGGTCTTTTCCGACTCAATCATCAGACCATTTTAATCACGGAGTACCGTATCGAATACGGCGACACCCTCAACAACAAGCCTCTGGCAGAGATTGCCTATGGCTATGGCGTTGTCCCTATCCTGTTGCGCCAGTGTCAGCCCAACAGACAATATCAGGACTATCCTATGCCGTCGGATGATCTGCGGGTTCATGTCAGAGACAAGCTCTATGTTCTCTCTTCCATCAACGGATTGCGGCGGATTGAACGGGGAGAAATGACATCGCCTAGACAGTGGCTGTTAGAAGTAGACGCTCCCCTGGATCCAAATATGCTGTCAGAAGCCGGTGGCATTCTGGCTAAAGTATCCAACATTCAGCTCGATCACTGTCGTCGACTGATGGAGAACCTGCCCAATACGATTCAGCTGGCGCTCTATGACTATCAAGCACACCGTCTGATGCAAGAGTTAAAGCGGTGCGTGCCTATTCGGCTTTCTCCCTTACGTTAAAAGCATCATCTACGATAAATTTCCACTACAGTAATTTGCCAGGTCTTCAGCGGTCTGAGTGTGGGTTTGCAGATAGTTTTCTAACCAATTACAGCTCTGGTTCAGCAACCTATCTAGTAACTCAGTCTGGCCACCGCTGATGTCCAAATCCAAATCCCATAGCAACAGTCGATCATCTTCTCCTACGGTCGCTATTAGCTTTTTATCTCGACTCATGCTGAGATTTGTGACTCGATCTTGATGACCTCGCAGGGTGGTCAACAGATCGCCAGTCGATGACGACCATAGCTTTACCGTATGGTCATAGCTGCCAGTGGCCAGCAATTCATCATCATGGCTAAATCGGATGGAGACCACACCATCCCGATGTCCTTCCAGGGTATTGAGCAACTGCCCATCTGCGCTCCAAAGCTTAGCTGTACCATCGGCACTAGCTGTAGCGAGGGTCTGACCATCAGAGCTGTAGATGACTTCGTGCACCCATCCCTTGTGCCCTTCCAAGCGCTTGGGTAATTGTCCTTCCAAATTGTCTCTGGCAACAATTTCGTTGTCAGGGTCGTAGACTATTTCGTAAGTTTCTTTCTGCTGGCCTGGCAGCTTCCCGCTTAAGTCCCACAGGCTGACAAAGTGCTCCCAACCAGATGTAGCCAGCGTTTTGCCATCAGGACTAAAGGAGATACTCAACACATCTTTGGGTAAATCAACAATTTTGGTCAGCAAGGTGCCATCCCGTCGCCAAATACGAATGGTGCGATCGGCCGCGCCCGTTGCAATTAGCTGACCATCGGCACTAAAGGCCACGGCATATACCGGCCCTTTGTGATCTTCTAAGGTGGTCACTAACTTGCCGGTGCGATTCCACAGCTTTACCGTGTAGTCTGAACTTGCCGATGCCAGCATTTCCCCATCTGGGCTGTAGGTTAAATTCCAAATCACCGAGTCGTGACCAGACAAAACATTTAACGATTTCCCTGCTCGATCCCACAGACGAATCTTGTTATCAGCGCCGGCTGATGCAATCACTTGATCATCTGGGGAAAAGACCACACTATAAACGTTGGCCTGGTGGTCTCTGAGGGACGTAATCAGTGGCCGGTCTAGCTCCCACAGACGGATGGTGCGATCGCCACCGGCAGAAATCAGCAAGCCCTCTTTGTTAAAGTGCACCCGATGGATTTGGGCACTGTGGCCAAAGACGGTAGAAATGGGCTCTCCGGTCAAGGTCCAGGTTCTAACGGTTTTGTCCCAGCTGCCAGACGCCAAATACTGCCCATCTGGACTAAAGCTGACATCATAGACCAGTGCATCATGGCCGCGAATTTCTCGAATTAATGACCCCTGGGTACTCCAGAGACGGATGGTCTCATCCCAACTCGCCGATGCCACCATGGAACTGTCCGGACTAAAGGCCAGCCCCTTAACCTGAGCACTATGTCCCCGCAGAGTTTTGAGCGGTTTGCCATCAGGGCTATAAAGACGAATCGTTCGGTCGTCTGCTCCTGACGCTAATGTTTTGCCATCAGGACTAAACTCTACTGTGCGTACAGCGGCAATGTGCTGAGTTAATGTCTTAATTGGAGTCCCATTCGGCTGCCATAGACGAACAGTCTTATCCTCACTGGCCGATGCCAATAGTTGGCCATCTGGCGAAAATGCTAACGATGTTACAGGCCCATCATGGCCTGTCAGGGTTGCCAGCAAATCTTGTTGCTCTCCCCACTGCCAAATTTGAATCTGACTGTTTTCCAGGCCAATGGCCAATCGCTTCCCATCGGGGCTAAACGCTACGCTGAGAACCTGAGTGTCATCTACATTAAGCTCGGCTAGCGAGTTACCCTCTATTCCCCAAATGCGGGCTGTGCCGTCGGCACTGGCCGAGGCAATCATTTGGCCATCGGTGCTGACGGCAGTGTCCCAAACAATCCCTTCATGGCCATCTAAATGGTTGCGCTCACGCACCCAGAAGATGGCCTGTTGCAGTGTGGTGACAATCTGGGCGCTATCGGCATCAGTCCGTTGATTATTTTTGATCGTAATCCCCGCTCGCATGGCTTCCAGGAGCGCTTCAAACGGTTGACGCGAAGCAAACAGGGCGGCAGAGGTTTCTGTCTGAGCCAAAATCGTCTGAGACTCAGCTCTTATCTGTTGTTCCTGGGCAATGCCTTTCTGGCGCTGGGCCGCTTCCCGTTGATTATTGGCTTCGATCCGTTTTTGGTTGGCAAAAATACCCAGTGCGATCGCAACTAGAGAAATACAGCCGATTACTCCCATGCCAATTTGCTGCAGCCGAATTGCAGACCGCTGACGGCGAATCTCTTCAGCTGCCGACGCTGTCACAAAATCTTGCTGTAGCATTGTTGGCTGAGGTGTTCTCCCTTTGGCTTCTAAAAGCCAGGTCTCAGTTTCTCGACGGGCTTTACCCCTGAGTAACAGGCTTTCGTCGCGATTTTGTTGTTCCCACTCAAGCGCCTGCACCAGCAGACGGGTGTGCAACCGTAAATAGGCTGGATCGCTTTCTAGAGCCCGCAGTAGGCTACTAAAGTTAGTCTTAAAGTCTTTCTTTTTACTATTAAAATCAATCCACTGCACCGAAGCTAGAGCAGGATGCAGCTCTTTAGTGTTGATCGGCTGATACAACACCGTTAGCATTCGTTTATTTAAGCTTTGGGCATATTCAACTTCTTCACCACAGTGAGGAGACTGAATCGACCGGGGAGAGATAATAAACAGAAAGTGATCGGCTCCCTCAATGCCGTTAAAAATTTCCTCTTGATAGTTGGCCGCCCCCGCCATGATACTTTCTTGATCAAACCAGGTGGTTTTACCGTGAATCTGCAGCTCGTCATTAAGCTGACGGGCAAAATCAGCATCTGATCGAGAGTACGAAATAAACACGTCAATGGACTGATTGGGCGGCTGACGCAGACTTTCTTGAATAAAGTCTTCCTGTAGCTGCAGCTGTCGTTGCTGACCGTGTTTGCGAGCTATCTTCAGCCAGGCTTCTGAATGGCGAAGATTATGACCCCGCAACAACAAACTGGAATTTCGCTCATTGCGATCCCATTTGAGTGCTTTTACTAATAAATTTTTATGCTGATGGTAGTATTCGCTATCTTCCTGTAAAAGTTTAACAAGCTTGGCAACATCCTTTCGATAAGCGCTACCGTCTTCATCGTCGCCATTGACAAAATTAATAAACTGAATTGCCCGCAGATCATCAGACATTTGATCTAAATCCACCGGACGCATTAAAAGCGGAATGACCTTTTTATTTAGCTGACGCGCGTAGTCTAGTTCCTGCTGACAATATTTGGATGCCAGGGAATCTGGTGAAATAAAATAGATCAAATAGCTAGCTTCTTCGATGCCTTTATTGATAGCCGTTTGGAAGTCACCACCAACGCGGATGTCAGTACGATTAATCCAAGTGGTAAACCCCTCACGCATCAGGGACGTCCTGAGTCGATCCATCAGCGCCCTATCTTTTTCAGAGTAGGAAAGGAACGCATCGGTCATTAGACCGTTGGCATTTTTGATACTTTCACAAATAAATTCGCAGTGCAGCGCTGTGGGCTCACAGGGAGCCTGCTCTACACTAAACTTTCGCTTTAACCAATGTTCAGCCTGCTGACGACTCTGCCCCGTCAGCAAATATTGCGATTGCTTCTGATGACGCTGCCATGCCAGAGCCTTGGAGAGCAAAGCTGTGTGTTGATGAACATAGTCCTGCTGACGTTCAAAGATGTCTAGCAGACCCTGCAGCGATGTTTGAAAATCATCAACACCCTCTCGAAAATAGACCCAATTGATTTTGCTGATAATTGGGTGCATGTTGGGGAAGCTGGAATGCAATCCCTGGGCCTGATAATCTTGCCAATCGGTGTCTGTACCGTGAGGATTACGAGATTGCCAAATATCGCGATCAATATTTTCTACATGCAGTAAAGGAATAATACGCTTACCCAGCCGTAGGGCATGCTCAATTTCAAGACGACAGTAGGGTGAATTGACCGAGTGAGGCGCAATTACAAATAGGAAGTTTTGGCTACGCTCAATGCCGTCGTTAATCTGATTTTGATAATCCACACCTAGAGGAATATCATCAAAATCAAACCAGACCTCCAGACCCTGCTGAACAAGACAGTTATTTAACTTGCTGGCAAATGCTTTGCTGTCGGCTCTTCCATAGGAAATAAATGTATCTTGTAAAGCAAACTTAGCTGATGACATAGATTTTCAGAAATCATTCAGAATCTCACCAACTCAGCAACAAATGGTAGATGTGCTGATGCGCGATGACCGTATTTTGCCCTTACGCAGGTGTTGTTTTTTACATTAATAGCGTGTTTGTAGGTCAAAAAAAATTTGTTTGACCAATCTCTAACGTGAATTAACACATATAAAGTAAAGACATTTTTGTCCGTGTATACGTATATTAACGGCAACTTATGGACCCTCGTATCCGTACGGATCTACCAGGGGCTGCCCACAAGACTAAAAGCTGCCCAGTAGTAAGGATGCCTAAAGTCCTGCTGTCCCTCAATCACCAGTTCAGCCGGTAGCTTATGCACAGCGTTCACGCCTTTTAGTTGATCCCCGTCAACTAAAATTTCACCTTGAATCATCGCCAGCTGTGACTCTCGTAATGCTTCTGCTTTAATAACAGGCTGATTTTCTTGTAACTGTCGGTAAAACTCAATCATGAGTCCTGCTGATGCTTCATCACTGACGCTCCATAAACTCGCTACAGATGTTTTTGCACCAGCTAACACTGCAAAACCTGCAAACCCTAGCTCTGCTGAGCGATTACCCAATGCCGTTTGGCAAGCGCTCAGCGTCAACAATTCAACCGGGGGACGATTGAGGCCAAGGGTACGCAACTGGTCTAAACTGAGCCGCTCGTTGTAGAGGTAGAGATAAGACTCGGATAAATCTCCCACGTTAAACTCACCGTGGGTTGCCAGGTGAATGATACCGTATGGATTTTGCTGCCGTTCCCCCTGCAGCTGATCGAGTCTAAAGGCGCTACCGCTTAGAACTTTGCTACTCCATTTAGATGAGATTGCCTCTAGTTCAACCGGGACACTGGGTAGTGCAGCCTGGTTGATAAATGTAGAGGTACCACCCACAAGAGCGTTTGTGTTGCTGATATCCCTATAGGTTAAATCAGTGAGGCTCAAGCTTGGCATCAGCCCAATGTTGTAATTTTGGATGACAAAATTGTTACCATCATGCAGTGCTGCTAAGGGTAAGGAGCGTAATCCTGCATCCGTAATAAAGCTGATTGTGTCAATATTTTGAGCTTCTAGCTGAGGTTGAATCGGGGCAATCAGCCACTGATAAAGTTTCTGAGCAGGTCTTAAATAGCTAGTATCCTCAAGATCGGCACGGCTGGGTGTGGACACCTGACGACGTAACTGCTGGGCCATGGTCAAGACCTCTTGACGAGTTACATCTAAAGAAACAAAGGTTGGTTCCCCATCTGCAGTAACTAAAAGCAGTTCCAACGGAGCCGAGGGGTCGGTGGCAGCCAGCACACTACCGTCAGCAGCTTCATTAAAACCAAAGACAGCGTAAATTAACGCCGGGCGTTTGCCGGTTTTCTCCTGCACGCTCATCAGCTTATTTTGAGCGCTGGCTAGCTCCACTGCTGCTGATTCTGACTCTAGCTGCAAATAATCGTTAAATTCGGTTGTAAGACGATCTTCAAGTGCTGAAAAACGCTGTTCAACAGACGACGGAACTGTTGAGCTGCCTACTGTTGATGTGGCCGTACTCTCAGAAGCCGTCTCCACAACTGGATCAATTTCAGCGGGTGATTCGTTTCGAATACAGTCACAGTTGGTCTCATCGAGAATTTCATCGACTACATTCCCCGGTTCTTCGGGTTCCTCGGGCATCTCTGAGGTGATGATTTCAATATTGCCAACCTCAAGTCCACCGTCAAACGATGCTTCTAGGACTGTGTCGTTTAGGGTTAGTGCACCTGTTGTAATATCTCCTGCTGTACCGTTCACGGAGCTATCGCCAATAATAAAAGGGATGCTGCCGCCGTTGTGGGCAATAAAAATATCACCATCTTCAAATTCACCGTCTGTTGAAATTGTGTTTGACGAAGACGGCAGTATACCAATCCCTCGCACTAGTCCTTCTGATGACTCAATACTGACATCGCCACCGTCAGCACTATCACTGTTGGCATCGATGGAGCTAAAAACAATATCGCCTTCGGCAATCAGGTCTACGTCACCGGCTAATTCAGCGAAGTTGCTAAATGCTAAGGTACTGGTGTCAATTTCGCCCACTGTGATAGACCTTTGCGATTCGATGACAACACTACCACTGACACTTTCGCTACGGGTGTCGATGTTGTTGATATTGACGGCATCTTGAGCCTCAATAATCACATCCCCACCGTTGTCGGGCACACCGATGGCGGTGGGGATTACTATTGCTGTTTCAATCGGTGTCGAGATTGTTACAGACCCCTCTGGAGCTTTCAGAACTACATCGCCTGATGATGTGTTCAAATCGCCGCTAACACTGATATCGTCTTGCAGAGATTCTAGGAACAACAGACCAGTATTCGTGTCAATGAGGACATTATCAGCGACAGTAATTTGGCCGTTGGCCTGAAGAGTCAGGTCTAGATTATCGGGGCTGGGTGCAAATGTAGGGATTCCTCCTATCGAGGTGGCGATTTCATTGCGATCAACGATATTCGCTAAAATTTGAATCTCTCCGGCCGCAATCAGACTGAGGCTACTGTCACCCGTATTGTCATAATCCAGCGGCACTTCTAACGTGATGTTGCCATCTCCTGGGGTATTGCCTGTGGTTCTAACTTCGACGTTGCTTCCCTCGAGCAAGGCAGCCCTAATGAGTCCTACACCCAACTCAGCATCGGTAACCAATGGCCCGACATCAAAGGGGTTCATGGTATTGACGTTGGTGGCTGCAAAACCGGCTACAATCCGAATATTGGCCGGGTCCAATAGCCACAGCCCACCTGCACCATTAGCGGCTGTAATGTCTGGTGTTGTCCGCACATCCAACAGATTTAGGCTGCTGGTTTCAATAAAACCGCCGTTTCCGCCGGCGCCTCCCTGTGCCGACAGCTGACCCTCTACTCTTAGTACGTCGGTTCCCCAGGCTACGATGGTGCCGCCATTGCCGCGATCGCGACTATCGGCGCTAACCCCAGATGTTTCATCGATGATGGTTGCCGTTGCATTGGGAACGCTGCCTGCACCCAGTCGATCACCCCCGATTAAAACGGTACCGCCCCCTGTCTCTCCAGAAGCATCAATGGAAGCATCCACCAGTGCTATCTGATCACCTAAAATACCAATGGTGCCGCCATCTGCTTCTAGTCGACCGCTGACAATGGCTGTACCTGGATCGGGTGGAATCTGTAGCGAGGAGCCCGATAGGGTAGCGGTGCCATCGGCATTGATAGTGATATCTGTGGCTGTGCTGGCGGCCCCCGTTAAGAGTGCGGGCAATGTGGCCGCTGTAAAGCTATCGGCTGAGCGCTCAACTGCATCGGGAATTGTCTCAAGCTCTAACCCCAGTAATGACCCCGACTGACTGAGGCGTACCAAATTTTCACCTGGGACTGCCATCACCAATAGTTCACCATTGGGGGCCGAGAGCCGTCCTGTATTGATCAACTGCCCACCTAGCAGGGTTAACGACTGACCAACAGCGAGATTACCTGTATTGACGATGGCACCCGCTGTCTCACTGTCGAAGAGGTAGCCGGTTGGGGCACCATTCAACCCCGTAAAATCGTTGGTGCCGAGGGTGTCTAATTGATCGTTGCCAAAGAGTAATCCGGTAGCGGTCGAAGCGGAAAATGACCCCGCTAGATTAAGCTGTGCGTTGTTACCAAAAAGCACACCCGCTGGATTTACCAGATACAGACTGGCGGCTCCATCCACTGACAACAAACCGTCAATAACAGAGGCATCACCACCCACTACTCGACCAATAATGTTCTCAACAGCGGCAGGATGGTCAAACAGCGCCGTCTCTTGGGTGAGTAAACCAAACTGCTCAAAACTGTGAAAGAGGGTGCTGCTGTCGCCAGAGAGATCGCCACCGCCAATTTGATACACATTGTCAGTCTGTTGAACGGTGGTAGCGGTATCAGCCGTCGTGATTGACTGAGCTTGAACGGGAGTGGCTAGCGCGATTAAGAGTAGACCACAGTAATAGTTAAGTAGAGACATGACGAGGGCAGATGAAAGGAACTCGATGGGGCAGACGTATGCTTTGCAGCTGGGGCGTTGATTTATTTCATGGGGGTAACACTCTAAGGTAGGAGTAAACGCTCTGTTTTATGGGATGGATTCTTCTTCACGCTGGCTGGATAGGCGAGAGACAATAATGTTAATGCGGCGGTCTATTTGGGCAATTTCTGTTTCTTCTGCAAGGATGTTATAGGCGTCACGAGCCTGCTGCAGCTGTTGGAGCGTGTGGTCAAACAGCCCCAGGGTGGCGTATACATTTGCTAAATTGACTCGTATGGTGGCTTCACTCAGGACGTCGTTAACTGAGATCGCACGGGTTAATGCTTGGGTATAGGCGTCAATGGCCAGCTGGTTTAGCCCAGTCTGGCTGTAGGTATCCCCCAGGGCGGTGTACACCAAATCAGACGCTGTTGAACTGTTGGCCAACGGCTGCAGGGTGGCCAATGCGTCGGCGTACATCTCTTCTAAATAGAAGACACCGGCCCTGGCTAAGGTTGCACTTTCGAGAGAGTCTCTGTCATCAAAAGCGGCGTCTGGGGTCGGGGTAACCTCGGTTAGCTGCGATCGCAATATTTCATAGTCTTCTTCAAACAGCAGCTGAAACCCTGACTCATAATAGCCAGCATCCAAATCAGAAGAGAAACCCGTATCGGTTACCACTTCAACAGAATAATAACTTCCTAGCTCTAGGGGCACCTGTTCTGGAAACGGCAGCTGGTTGGTGTTGTCCACCGTGGCTTCCCACAGAGCAATATCGGGCTGGTCGCGCTCAAAGGTCCAACGCCAGATCCTGACGGTGTAGCGATTTACGCCGTCCACTGGGTTCCAAACAATGGTGTAGGGATTCTCTAGACCGGGTTCACGAATCCAGGCATTGCGCGGTGAAATAACGTAGGGTATGGAAGCATTGTTACCGCCGATGATGCGACCTGTGCGTTTACCCCCCGCACGGGTATTGGACGCCCGCCCTCGCTGTCGGGCACAGGCTTGCCAAAAAAAACAGACGGCATTGGCCGCAGGTGGATTTAGGGCCGGTTCAACCACACCCAGCCCCAAACCCAAGGCAAGGGCCAGTACCCAATGGCGGCCAATGGCCGTTTTATTAGGGGCCGGTCTTGGCCGGACTAAGTTTAAGCACATGGTAGTCACCCTTTGCGTAAGCGGTAGGTCATATAGCCCACTGCACTGCCAGCTATCCCCCAGCCCATCAGTGCCGGAATCCAAGGTACCCAAATCACCGGACCCACCATAAAACCATAGCAAGCCAGGGTTAATAGCCCGAGCGATCCGACACTGGCCAATAGCACCGGTACGGGTCTGACAAATCGCCAAAACACCGCCCCACCAATGCCCGACCACAGTAAAATCCAACCGGCCTCTCCCAAAAATGGCCACCAGCGTATCAGGGGGCGATCTTCAAGCACCGCGTTGATTAGCTGACTCACCATTTGCCCATGTAAGTAAACACCTGCCACAGAATCCCCATAGGGGGTGTTGAACGCATCGGCGTTGCGATCGCTAAAGTCGGTGTAGCCAATTAAAACAATGCGATCGCGAATCAGCTCAGGATCCACTTCATTTCTGATCACCGCATCCAAAGAAACCTGCTCAGCAAAGTTAATCAGCTTATTAGTGGCAGGGACATCGCCACTGCTTTTGAAGGTGCGATAGTTAATCAGCGTTTGATAGTCATCTAAGCTGCTCCAGTCTTGCCAAAAGGTTTGGGTGCTATAGGCCGTACCATCCCCATAGAGGTCGGGGATGTCTACATTACCGAGGCTAATGGTGCCAAGACTGCTCTCATCCCCCGTATTTTGATAAGCAATATTTTCAGCGGCTAGATAGGCAATTGCCAGCTGCAGAGCAAAAGATTCTTCGCTATCGCAGCGACTAGCGTCGGCAGACCATTGGGTCAACGGCTGACGACGAATAACAGCGCCCCCGTCAAATAGAAAATTGGCAAAGCCAACCTGCGTATTGGCCAGTTCATTCGGGATTTCTGGAATAGTCTCCACCTGCTGGCTGGCAGATTGACAGATACCCAAAAGATTATCTGTTTTCGCCAGCTGTTGCTGCAGCCGCTCACTGGTGGGAAAATCACGAAAAAAATCTAGACCAATCAGACGGGCCTCATGGATAGTTAGCATCTCTATGGCCTCTGCCAGGGCATTGTCAGGAATGGTGCCAATACCAGGCTCGTAGCGATCGTTGATCATTTGTTCCCGCAGCCACTCACCGCTGGAGCTATCGACCTTAACAATCAGCAACCGTTCATCCTGTTGGGCGTCATCGGGCCGCAGCCGCAAAAACTGGTCGTAGGCGCTGGCCTCTAGAGGTTGAAGACCACCCAACAGACGAACTACGGAAATGGCAATGGTGGTAACAGCCGTTGCGATCGCCACAGAACGCGCTTTGATTTTCTTAAACGGTAGCGTCTGACTCGCCTGAATATAGGCTTTTTGCAGAGCCGTTACCGGCGGCATTTTATTGGCCGCCTGCTGTAGCCATCGCTCTGAGTCTGCCAGGTCTTTTCCCCGCAGCAAAAAGCTATCATCCCGCTTGGCCGCATCCCATTCCCCAGCCTTAACCAACAGCCGTGTGTGCGATCGCACATGGTAAGGCTCACTCTCTAAGGTGCGAAACAATTCACCAAAATTCACTAAAAAATCACCATCATATCGTCGAAAATCGCTCCAGGGCAGCGCCTCAATCGCCTTGGGTAGGGTAGACTTCACCACATCTCGATAAATCACCGGCAGAATCCGTTTTTGTCGAGATTGAGCATAGGCCAGCTGATTTAAACAGGCTCTGCATCTGGCAGAACTGGGCGACAGCACAAAAAGAATATTCTCAGCATTATCAATCAGCTGATGGGTCTCGTCTAACTGGTGGGTTTCTCCTGCCGACCCTTCTGGAGATAGCCAGGCACTTTTTCCCTGTATTAGCAGGGTCTCATTGAGCTTTTGAGAAAAATCAAAATCATCAATGTGGTGGATAAAAAACACCCCCAGCGTTTGATCGGGAGATTGCTGTTGACTGGCGTTCAAAAATGCCAGCTGTAGCGGCAAAGCTCCATACAGTGCCCGGTTTTTGGCAGTTTGAGCCCAGGCTAAATAGGTATTCTGCATCTGACGCTGCAATAACAGGCTACGGTTTTGTCTCTGCCGCTCCCATTTCAGCGCTCGCACCAAGAGTCGTTTGTGCTGATTGTGGTACGGAGCATCTCGCCCGAGAGTACGCAGCAGCTCTGCCATATCCTTTTGCAAATCGATAGCGGCCTGATTGTCGGTAAGATTAATAAACTGAATCTTGCGGATGGTTTCCGGTATTAAACTAAGCTCTACGTCTTCCACCAGCATGGGAATCACCCGCTTATTGAGCTCCAACGCCTGTTGAATTTCCTCCTGACAGTAGTCTGATGCTAACGACGCCTGGGAAATTAGATAAACAACATTGTCGGCCTCCTCTAGACCCCGCTGGATTGCCACCTCAAAGTCTTCCCCCATGCGGATATCCACCGTGTTAGTCCAGACCGTAACCCCTGACTGGAGCAAGTGGTAGCGCACAATTTCTTTTGTGGTGAGATCTTCTTCGGCATAGGAGATAAAGACCTGAGTCATACCGCCATCGGCGGCTTTCACACTTTCTGTAATAAACTCTGCCTGTACCAGGCTGGCAGTACAGGGGGGCTGCTCATTGCTAAACTCACGCATCAGCCAGGTTTTCGCCCTTAATCGTTCTTCTCCCATCAGCAAATAAGACGTCTGGTTGTGATGGCGCTCCCAGGCCAGGGCACTAATCAAAAGTTCGGTGTGCTGATGGACATAGTCTTCATGACGATGGCACAGTGTCGCTATGGCATTCACTGCAGCGGTGAGGTCATCTTCACGGACATTGACCCAGTTAATCTTGCCAATGCCGGGGGGCATATTGGCAAAGCTCGAATGTCGGCCAGCGGCCTTAAACGCCTGCCACTGTTTCTCAGTCCCTCCAGGTGTGCGCGCTTGCCACGTGGAATAGTTAATTTCTTCCACATGCAAAATAGGAATAATGCGTTTGTTGTATTTCAGTGCGAGAGAAATTTCTTTAGCACAGTAGGGCGAATTAACTGAGTGGGGAGCGATGATAAAGATAAAATTATGGCTTTTTTCAATACCGTCGTTGATTTGTTCCTGGAAGTCTGCACCCAGGGGAATATCATTTTGGTCAAACCAGACCTGAAACCCTTGATCATTTAACTGTTGGCACAAGTCTGCGGCAAAGACTTTACTGTCGGCTCGACCGTAGGAGATAAAGGCATCATAGAATTGATTAATCCCCTGACTTGTCTGAATGTAGGCGGTGTGGAGATCGGTTGGAGAGGTGCCCGACGGTCTGGGCTCTGATAGCCAGGTTTGGGCCATGGCAAAGTCATTGGATCTCAATAGAAACTTGCGATCGCGCCCCTGACGCTCCCAGGCCAAGGCCCTCACTAGCAATCGTTTGTGGTGTCCTACATAGTCTGCAGAAGTTCTCAGGGTGCGAATCAGCTCATCTACGGCCCGGTCAAAATGAATATCAGACGCCAGGGACGAAAAATCAATAAACTGCAGCATTCGCAGCTCGTCAGGCAGTGTGGCCACATCCATTGACTGCACCAACAGTGGAATAATGCGCTTATGGTACTGACGGGCATAGACAAGCTCTTGCTGACAATAGTGCGACGCTAGCGAGCTAGGAGAAAGCAATAAAACAACATTGTCGGCCTTTTCAATCCCGCGATTGATCGCCACTTGAAAATCTTCAGCAGTGGGAATATCCACAGTGTTGATCCAAACCGTAAACCCCTCACGCATCAGGCGTTTACGAATTTTTTCCTGAATGGCTATATCCTCTTCGCTGTAGGACATAAACACTTGAGTCATCTGATCGTTTGTCAGTTTGAGACTCTCTGTAATAAATTCACAGTGCAAATCGGTGGGAATACAGGGAGGCTGCTCATGGCGTGTGGTTAGCCATTCACTAGCGCTAGCTAAGGTCTCGTCATCAGTGAGCAAATACTCAGGTCGTCGCTGTCGCTGTTGCCATTCCAGCGCTTGAACCAGCAATACAGTATGTTGATGCACATAGGACTGCTGACGGACCAAGATCGCCTCGATTCCAGCGATTCCTACATCAAAATCATCAATCCCTTCACGCAAATACACCCAGTTAATCTTGCTGATTTCAGGGTGCAGGTTGGCAAAACTGCTGTGCAATCCTTTCTCTTGCAGCGCCTGCCAGCCGCTTATAGTTGCCTCAGGGTTACGCTGTTGCCAGGTCTCATAGCTAATCTCTTCAACATGCAGCAGCGGGATAATGCGTTTGTTATACGCTAATGCCAGCTCAACTTCTTTGGCACAGTAGGGAGAATTTACAGAGTGGGGAGAAATAATAAAGAGAAAATTGTCCGCGCTCTCAATGCCCCTGTTAATCTGACGTTGATAATCCACCCCCAGAGGAATGTCGTCAAAATCAAACCAGACCTCTAACCCTGCCTTCACAAGCCGGTTGTTGATCTGTCTAGCAAATAAACGGCTATCTGCTCTGCCATAGGAAATAAAGACATCCTGCAGAGAAGACGATGGGTGTGTCATGAGATTTTCAGTAATATGTCAACGCCTTGGCTGGTTAATAAACCGCAGCTGGTTTATTAACCAGCCCGTAGGCTGAAGTCCTTTAGTCGGCCCAGGTTGAGGGCTAGAATCCGTAACTCCAACGAGCCCGATATCCTCGAGCATCAATGTGGGTAAAGACTGACGAACTGGCCAACCCGCCACGATCGCCCCACCAGGAGTCTAGTTTGGGGTTGACGTCGGGTGGGGCGATCCCCTGTACTACAAAATCGACCGCATCTCCCGAAAGATGACGTGACCGGCTGGCTCCCCCCGCTTTACGATTTGAAGTGGGGTCACGATACCAGGAAGTGACCGTAATGGGTCGCCCACCTAAATAGTCACGGACTTCTTCCATGGCTTCGGCGATCTTGAGAATCCCGTTCACCACAGTCTCATCAACGGGAATACGACTCCCGTTTTTAGTGGCCTCAGCCCAGCTAAAGTGCCCGTTGGTCAAAATCGGTTCACCCAGATATACGGTGCCCAGCTTAGGTACGGTGATAGGTTGACCACGGTCAGCTTCAGCAATTTTGGGCTCGGGTTCGACCGGTGGGTCTTGAGGCTTATTGTTGGGTTCTGTGCCTTCTAGCTGGATGTGCTTAGTGAATACATACCAGTCCAGTCGCTCGTTTTGCCCCATCAGCACACCGTCTG
The DNA here is from genome assembly GCA_038748405.1 of Cyanobacteria bacterium P01_H01_bin.21. GTDB lineage: Bacteria > Cyanobacteriota > Cyanobacteriia > Phormidesmidales > Phormidesmidaceae > Leptothoe. Next base: position 127,903 of record JBCDIX010000002.1, read on the forward strand.
GAATACGCACCTTTACATGATTGCCTTTATCCGGCTCATCGCTGATCACCTGTAGCCGTGTACCGGCCCTAACTAAGATTTTGTCACTATCTGATAACTTAAACCCTTGCTCTGGGCTTACCTTAAACAGAGTATCTGCCAGCACCAGCATCTCGATTGATGCATTTGGAGCACCCAAATCGACTAGCTGCTGTGCCTGTAAATAGCGCATCACAGCTGCAGGACCAATGCGGGCTGTTTTTTCCTTCAAAATATTAGTACCGCCCCAGACCCAGGTGGATTCTTGGCCGGCACCCCCACGAAACCCGTGCCATACGTCAAAACCCCACAAGAGCGCTCCTAATGTGCGGGTTTTGGCCTGGTGAAATTTTTTAGCAATCAGCGTATCGATAGCTTGACGCTCAAACTGAGCGGGTTCACGAAAGTTCCACTCGCTGTAGTGCAAAATGCCCACAAACCACCAGGGAACGCTAGTGGCTTTTTCAACAGCTTCGTAGTGCGATCGCAACTGAATCATCCGACCGACTACACCCCTAACGGTCGGCTCTGCATCTGGCAGAAGCTCACAACGCTCAAATGCTGACTTATACTCTGCCTCAAGTTTTTTTAGAGTTAAATCCATAGAGCTAGTAGATGAAACAACAGAGATACACAGCTAATCAACAAAAAACTTATCAGAATGCGCTGAAAGTAAAGAGTAAATAACCGCAATAATCAGTGCTAAAACGATGAATTTATAGATTCTTCCAACCTTTGTAAGCCAGCATTGTGAGCCGATGCCTATGGGCGCCATGCCTATGGGCACCAATGCCTATGGGCGCCAAACTGACACCCTAAACAGACAATTTTTACAAAAGCTTTATGCCATATCAAATAATCGAATTTACACTTTAACGAGCGCATCCGGATAAAACAGACAAGATAAATTGTTTGTAAGTTAATTTTTATAAATTAGAGAGTTTAATCCCAAAGCTAAACCGTGTACCTTTGAGTTGCGTTTTATTCTAAATAATTCAATAGCTCTTAATAGTACAGAGCGCCCAGCAATCTCAATGGGAGACTGTTTTGGCATTTAGCTGTGGGGCATGCTCCCTCTAGTTTTGTCTGGCATAAGGTGGTCTGTTCAATAGCCAATATCCCTATTTAGACAACATAACCTTAATCAAAATAGCTTGCCCTCGATCTGCATCTAACCTCAAAACAAAATGGCCAAGAAAAATGATTACAGCGTATATCTGAAGCAAACCTTGGGAGGCTTAATCGATAAGCTTGAAATTTCAGATCTGCGTAAAGAGTTTCTCAAAAATCGCTGGTTAGACCAGGTAATGTGGCTGGAAGGGCGGGCCACTAAGGAACGAGATAGACACTACAAGCTGCGCTTAGTCACTATCATTGGCGGTGTGATTGTTCCAGTCATGGTCGGTTTGAATCTTGATGGTGAAATCGGCGCTCGACTTAGATATGCCGCCCTTGGGCTTAGTACGGTTGTGGCTGTTTCTGCTGCGGTAGAAGAGTTCTTTTTGCCAGGTGAAAAGTACCGCAACTATCGTAGTACGGCAGAAAGTATGAAAATTGAAGGCTGGCAGTTTATGCAACTCGCTGGTCCCTATCGAAAATTCAAAGTCCACTCAGACGCCTACAAAACATTTGCCCAACGGGTAGAAGCCTATATCCAAAAGGATGTGGAAGGATTCGTTGCTCGGTTGGAAGAGAAGCAAGAGGAAAGTAAGGAAGACGCTGATGAAGCTATCAACAATGCTGAACAAGCACTCATGCGTCTTAATCAGGAGTTAGAAGAGCGGACTCAGCGACTTGAATTAGAACGAGCCCGTCTAGCTGAAGCGCGCCCAGCAGCTTCAAGCCCTGAAGCAGGGGGCTATTCTGGCTCTCTACTCGATATCCAAATGCCTTCGGTCTCTCCTCAAGAAGACAGTCTTGTGGAAGATACACCACCAGCGCCTGAAATACAGTCTCTGATGTCGTCGCCAAGCCCAGCTTCGGGTCGCCGTCCCACTCCCCGACAGACACCGAGTAAACCCATCAGTTCAACCAGCAGCCTACCGCCTTTAGGGCAACATGCCCTCGATTGGGAGGAAACGGTTGACTTTCAGTCTCTGAAAACAATTTTGACTGAACAAAACAGTGCTTTGGAAAGTCAGACCAATGGAGGAACTGGCGCCGTCGCTGTCGCTGCTGAACCACAGCTGACCACACCAGAGGAAGTGTCTGAGATTCTGGAATGTTCCCTGGAAGACTGCAAGGTTTACCTGCCGGGGATCTTGTCGGCTATGAAAAAGTACGATATTTCAGACAACATGGTGCTGATTGGTCTATTAGCCACCATTCGGATTGAAACCGGTGGCTTTAAGCCTGTCCACGAATGGGGTGGGGAAAGCTACTGGAAACGCTATGAAGAACGAGCAGATCTAGGCAATGTGAATCCCGGTGATGGTGTCAAATATCACGGTCGCGGCTACATTCAGCTGACAGGGCGGGCCAACTACAGCACCTATGGCAAAAAGCTGGGTGTAGATCTCGAAAATAATCCAGATCTGGCAATGGACCCTGAAATATCAGCCCAAGTTTTGGCCTGTTACTTTAAAGAGCGCGGTGTGGCTGATGCGGCTCGAGAGGCAGATTGGCGACGGGTGCGTAAACTCGTCAATGGTGGTTACCATGGCTGGGATGTGTTCTCTAAATATGTAGAGCGAGCACGAGCGCAGCTCGCTTAAACGCCTGCTTTCCAGACAGCCCAGATCGACCTATGTAAAAAAATACAGCATGTGCGCAATACTGAGCACACATGCAAGTTCTGTGATTTTGCGCATATACTTTGCACACACACCTAAAAACAGCTCATTTTCCCGGTCAGTCTGCGTGAGTTTCACAAGACAGGGGTACTTTGGAGGTGTAAATAGGTTAAAGGCACAGGACCCAGTGGGTCGGTTTTGTTAAGAGATATACGAGATGCCCAAAACGTCAGCTAATGTATTCGTCGAGCATAGGTTCTCTAATGGGCAGCTTGCCAAGATCCTGAAAGTAGATGAGAGTTCAGACTACGAAGGGGCATTGTCCACTGTAGATCTACGCGGCCCTGCGCCAACATTGCTGGTCATTGGCGGAGCCAGTCAAATGACCGAGGAAAGCAAAAACAAGCTGCTGACGTTTTTTAACAACACATTGGCGGACCTGTCGGAAAGAGCCGGCATTACTGTTTTGGATGGCGGTACAGATGCAGGCGTTATTCATATGATGGGTCAAGCACGCCAGCACATTAGCGGTCGCTTCAATTTGGTTGGAGTCGCCCCCTTAGATAGAGTTATTTTCCCAATCGGGAAGCCGCCCTCAGCATCAGACGAGCAGGAGGATGCTCTGGTTGCGTTGGAGCCCCATCACACTCACTTTTTTTTAGTGCCGGGTGAAAACTGGGGGAGTGAATCTCCGTGGCTGGCTAACTTTTCGTCAATCCTAGCGGGGCACCTCCCATCCATGACTCTTTTGATTAATGGCGGACAGGTGTCACTTAAGGACTTAAAGACGAATTTGGAGTTGGGGAGACAGGTGACCATCATCGCTGGCAGCGGTCGTTTAGCTGATGCTGTGGCTGGCACTATCAGCGGCGTTACACCGTCTGCGGATAAATCAATTCAAGACTTAGTTGCCGCCTATTACCCCAGTCAGCTGTCGGTCTTTGACCTGCTAGCAAATTCATTAGATGACCTGAAGTCTCAGCTTAATAAGTATTTTAATTGCTAATAGCTCATAGGGCTGAATAAATGGCACTGTTCGGCCATGGGAGCAGCTGATAAAAATGGCCGCAAAATATAGGTAATTAATTCTTAAGAATGGAAATCAGCAGCTTAAAAGGTATGCTAAAGTGCTATGGCAATACGTCACTATGTTAGTGACAGTCAGTTTTCGGTACGATACGCTCACAGTTCAATTCGACTAGTTTAATTTCGACCTCGACTTGATTACTAGAGGAATCTCCCGTATAACTCGTTGCAAATTTAATCAAGGAGACTCTCTATGTCCATTTATGTTGGAAATCTGTCCTACGACGCTACTCGTGATGACATTAATGCCGTCTTTGCTGAGTATGGAACAGTCCAGCGTGTTCATCTACCCACAGATCGCGAAACCGGTCGTCCTCGGGGTTTTGCCTTTGTAGAGATGTCTTCGGAAGACGAAGAAACTGCTGCCATTGAAGCACTGGACGGTGCAGAGTGGATGGGTAGAGATCTGCGGGTTAACAAGGCTCGTCCCCGTGAGCAGCGCGGTGGCGGTGGCGGCGGTCGTTATTAAGCCTGTCTAATTTGGGTGTGACGTCTTTTTGCTCAACCCTGTTCTATCATGGGGCAGTTAGTCTGCCCCATTTTTGTCGTTAAAGGAGATCACTATGGCCCAGGTTATCCTTGGGGATGATGAAGGTATTGAATCAGCGCTGCGACGATTTAAGCGTAAGGTTGTCCAGGCGGGTATTTTTTCAGATATGAAAAAGCATCGCTACTTTGAGACTCCTGCTGAAAAGCTCAAGCGTAAAGCGATCGCAAAGCATCGTCAGAAGCGCTGGAGCCGTAATCGCAGCAACCGTAGCAACAATAGAGACTAAGGGGCGTCAAGCAAGGAGCTTACTCCCAAGTCGTTATTTCTTAAAGTAAGGGTCTAGCCAGATCCTTACTTTAGGGTCTTTATCCGCTCCCCAGTTTACTGGGGGGCGGATACTTTTTGTGGGACTTAGGTCACCCAAAAAGTATCTACACCAGGTAGTCTTGCAAGGCTTTGACGGCCAGGGTTTCCTTTTGCAGCGAACGGATTGCTTCAATGGCTGCTCGAGCCCCTGACAAAGTCGTAATCGTTGGGATCTTATAATCAAGCGCCGTACGTCGAATCATTCGATCATCTTCTTGGGCTGTGGCTCCACTGGGTGTGTTGAGAATCAGCTGAATTTCCTTGTTTTTGATGGCGTCCAGCACATGGGGCCGACCTTCGTGGACTTTGTAAACCAGACTTACCTCTAGACCATGGCTCTGCAACACCCGCCGGGTGCCAGCCGTGGCAATCAGCTGAAACCCTAGTTCTGCCAGTTCTTTAGCAATGGGGACGACGGCTTCTTTTTCGCGGTCATTCATTGAGATAAATGTGGTCCCTCTCAAGGGCAGTGCTTGACTGGCGGCCAGCTCAGCTTTGGCAAAGGAGCGACCAAAGTCTACGTCAATTCCCATGACTTCCCCTGTGGAGCGCATCTCGGGGCCGAGCAGGGTGTCAGTACCCGGAAATTTGCTAAAGGGCAAGACGGCTTCTTTGACGGAAATATGGGTGGGGATCACCTCTGTCGTTACCCCAAGCTCTGCCAGTGTCTGTCCAGACATGACAAGCACCGCCATTTTAGCCAGGGGAATGCCTGTTGCCTTAGAGACAAAGGGCACTGTCCGAGACGCCCTGGGGTTGGCTTCTAGAATGTAGACTTGGTTGTCTTTGACCGCAAACTGGATATTCATCAGCCCAACCACCTGCAGCGCCTTGGCCAGCTTAACGGTCCAGTCGCGAATAATGCTCAGAGCCTGATCGTTGAGGGTCATGGTGGGTAGCGAACAGGCGGAATCCCCAGAGTGAATCCCAGCTTGTTCGATGTGTTCCATGATGCCGCCAATGACGACTTGACCGGTGCGATCGCATATAGCATCCACATCCACCTCGATGGCATTTTCCAAAAAGCGATCAATCAAAATCGGGTGGTCAGGTTCCACCTGCACTGCTGTCGTCATGTAGTGCTCTAAATCTTGATCAGAGTAGACCACCTCCATGGCTCGCCCGCCCAGCACATAGCTAGGACGCACCACCACCGGGTAGCTAATTTTTTGGGCAATCTCTAACGCTTTTTGGTAGCTGCGGGCAATGCCGTTGGGCGGCTGGGTAATCTCTAAATCCCAAAGAATTTTTTCAAATCGCTCCCGGTCTTCAGCAGTATCAATAGAATCCGGAGATGTCCCCCAGATTTTTGTTTGGATTGGGGTGCCGTCGACCTCAGGTGCGCTGGCAAGATAGGCCTGTAGCGGTACCGCCAGCTTAAGCGGTGTCTGTCCACCAAACTGGATGATGACCCCTTCAGGATTCTCCGCTTCAATAATGTTGAGCACATCTTCCTTGGTCAGGGGTTCAAAATAGAGCCGGTCGCTTGTGTCATAGTCGGTGGATACGGTCTCTGGATTAGAGTTGACCATGATTGTCTCAAAGTCATTGGCCTGCAGCGCGTAGGAGGCATGACAGCAGCAGTAGTCAAACTCAATTCCCTGGCCAATGCGATTAGGGCCACCGCCCAAAATCATGACTTTACGGCGATCAGAGGGTTTGACCTCGGTTTCGGTCTCGTAGGTGGAATAGTAATAGGGAGTATAAGCCTCAAACTCCGCAGCGCAAGTATCAACTGTTTTATAAACTGGCGTCACCCCCAACACTTTGCGCTGTGTCCGCACCTGGTCTTCATCGGTTTTAGTGGCATAGGCAATCTGGCGATCGCTAAACCCCTGCTGTTTAACCGCCATCATTTGTTCAGCCGTAATCGCATCTAAAGCCGTGCGCTTTAGCCACTTTTCAGTCACCAGCAGGTCCTGCAGCTTATCGATAAACCAGGGGTCAATCCCCGTTAGCTCATAGATATCTTGAGGGGTTAACCCCAGCTGTAGCGCATGACGTAGGGCAAAAATGCGGTCTGGGTTGGGGGAGCGTAAACTGGAGCGCACCTTGGAAATAGTGGGTAATTTTTCGCTGCGATCGCAGCCCCAACCGGCACGTCCCGTTTCTAAAGATCGCAGTGCCTTTTGAAAGGATTCCTGAAACGTGCGACCAATGGCCATCGCCTCCCCTACCGACTTCATCTGAGTGGTCAATAGAGGCGCACTGCCGGGAAACTTTTCAAATGCGAATCTAGGAATTTTGGTCACCACATAGTCGATGGTGGGCTCAAAGCTGGCTGGGGTTTTTTGGGTAATGTCGTTGGAAATTTCGCTAAGGGTATAGCCCACCGCAAGCTTGGCCGCAAATTTTGCAATGGGGAACCCGGTAGCTTTAGAGGCCAACGCTGAGCTACGCGATACCCGCGGGTTCATCTCAATAACGATCACATCTCCGGTATCTGGATTGACCGCAAACTGAATGTTTGAGCCCCCAGTTTCCACACCGATTTCACGAATAATCTTGATAGAGGCATCCCGCAATCGCTGATACTCTTTGTCCGTCAGCGTTTGGGCCGGAGCCACCGTGATTGAATCCCCCGTATGGATACCCATGGGATCTAAATTTTCAATCGAACAAATAATCACCACGTTGTCGGCAAGATCCCGCATTACCTCCAACTCGTACTCCTTCCAACCCAACAGTGATTTTTCAACCAAAATCTGTGAGACTGGGCTGGCATCTAAACCCGATTTGGCAATGGTTTCAAACTCTTCCTGGTTGTAGGCAATGCCACCGCCAGTGCCCCCTAACGTAAAGGCGGGTCGAATAATTAATGGATAGGAGCCGATCTCTTGGGCAATTGTCTGGGCCTCGTCCATGGTTTCAGCCAACCCCGACGGACATATCCCCACACCAATCCGCTCCATCGCTTCCTTAAAGAGACGACGGTCTTCTGCCATTTCAATCGCCTGCAGCTTGGCCCCAATCAGCTCCACATTGTGGGTCGCTAGCACCCCATCTTTGGCCAGACTAACGGCAAGATTAAGCGCTGTTTGCCCTCCCATGGTGGGCAGCAGTGCATCTGGCTTTTCCTGCTCGATAACCCGGGCGACTAGCTCTGGAGTCAGGGGTTCAATGTAGGTGCGATCCGCTGTTTCCGGATCAGTCATGATGGTGGCCGGATTGGAGTTGATCAGCACCACTTCATACCCTTCTTCCCGCAAAGCCTTACAAGCCTGCGTCCCCGAATAGTCAAACTCACATGCCTGGCCGATAACGATCGGGCCAGAACCAATTAACAAGATCTTGCTGATGTCGTTTCGACGAGGCATAGGCGGGCATGAAGGAAATCAAGAGCAGATCGGAGTGGCTTTCCGATCTAATAAATCCAGATTATTGTAGGGCTTTCTTTCCCACCCACAACGGAGATTTTGCAAGAGTTTGCTACTCTCGCAGGCTTTAACGCCCTATCATCTCGGTCAGCCATCATTTGTACCCGGGGCCATGATTCTTGTGTTGGAGGTATCTTTGCTTTAACTTTACTGCCAAAGATTTACATTAGCGATGTACTAAGACGCTGACATATGATTTATTGCCTTCGTATAAAAAGCGCCCCCAAACTAGATTTGAGGGGCGCTTTTTATACGGGTGCAGTGAAATTAGATAGCAGGCAATATTCCGCTAATCTTCACCGCCTTCGCCCCCTTCACCGCCTTCACCGCCTTCACCGTCTTCGCCCCCTTCGTCAGTAGCCGCGTCTTCAACGGTTTCTTCAATGTCGCCGGTCTCACCCGCATCATTGACAGAATCGGTAGTACCACCACAGGCCGCTACGGTTGCCGCTACACCCAGGCTCAAAAATAGTTGAATTGCTCGCATCTTCATTTTGCTTATCTCCGTTTTTATTAAATGGTGACAACCATTAATGGATCATTGTGCATACATACCAACTATTTCAGCTATCTGATTAAAAAAACTGTACTTAGCTATCGCGTTAAATAAGTCAACTGAGGAATTAAATTTTGGCGATCGCAAATTTCAGGATTATGGCCCTGTTATGGCCACCCATGCATCGTTTTTTACGGGTTTCTCTGTAAAGCACCCCGTAAAAAACGATGCATGGCGATATGATTTACGATAGGCGTTGTTGCTTTCTAGTCTCAATAACTGCTGCTATTCCGTACTCTACTATCCCTGCTCTAGTTCCCATGCCTACGGCTTCCAAGGTTTCTGATTTAATATCAACGCCGCTATCGACAGTATTGCAGCTCTACGATGTCACTAAACAATATCCGCAGCAGACGGTGCCAGCCATCAGTCAGGTAAATCTGCGGCTGCATCAAGGAGAGCTGTTGGCGCTGCTAGGACCGTCGGGCTGTGGAAAAACTACCTTGTTGAGAACGATTGCAGGTTTTGAGACCCCCGAGACGGGTTGGATTAAACTGTCGGAGCAACCGGTCTGTGGTCAGGGGACCACAGTGCCACCTGAGCGTCGCGATGTGGGAATTGTTTTTCAGGACTACGCTCTGTTTCCCCATCTCTGCGTCATAGATAATGTGTCTTTTGGTCTTAAGCATCTTGGTCGTCACCGATGCCTATCTAAAGATAAGGTTCAAACCCTGGCGCGTGAGGCCATTAGCTTAGTGGGGCTGGCTGGGTTTGAGCGACGCTTTCCCCATGAGCTATCTGGGGGCCAGCAGCAGCGCGTAGCCCTGGCTCGAGCGTTAGCCCCCCGCCCTTCCCTGGTGCTGCTGGATGAGCCTTTTAGCAATCTTGATGTTCAGGTGCGGCTTTATCTTCGTCAGGAAGTGCGCAGCATTTTGAAGGGGATTGGTGCGTCGGGTATCTTTGTGACCCATGACCAGCAAGAGGCATTGGCGATTGCCGATCGCATAGCGGTGATGCGAGCTGGGCAAATGGAGCAGCTGGGAAGCCCTGAAGAAATTTATGAACAGCCTGCTTCCAAATTTATTGCTGATTTTGTGACCCAGGCTAATTTTATTGAGGCTCACCGGTCGGCAGGGGGGTGGCAAACGGCACTAGGCTATGTGGATGATTCTATGGTGCAGCCCACAGAGGCGGTGACAGGTACCTTGATGCTGCGGCAAGAAGAGCTGCAGCTGAGCCCGATAGACGCTAGTGAAACAGCGTTGATTATTTGCGATCGCGAGTTTCTTGGGCGCGAATATAAATACACCCTGACTCACCCTACCCAGGGCAATCTACAGGCTCGTACATCATCGCGTTTAGATGTGGGCAGCTCTGTGCACATCACCATTAAACCTAACCCCAGCGGGTTGCGGTTGTTTTAGTAGGTCAGGGCAGACGTTCTAATAGTGCCTGGCGCATCACATCGACCGGCGGTGGTTGCTGGGTCCATATTTCCAGGGCCGCCGCCCCCTGCTGTACTAGCATTTCCAACCCGTCAAATGTGGTGAGCCCTGCTGTTGCCGCCTGCTGCAAAAACTGGGTGGGTCTCGGCGTATAAATCAGGTCATAGGCGATGGCTTGAGCGTCCAGTAGCGAGAGCTGATCATCGGCTAGCGGCGATGCCTCCACATTGGGGGCCATGCCAATGGGGGTGGCATTTACGATCAGCCCTGCCCTGGGCAGCAGCGAGTCTAGTTGATCCCACGTATGGGTGGATAGATGAGGCTGCAGCGGCGATGGTTGCCAACTTTGAGCAAATGCCGCTAGCTTTTTGGCGTTACGTCCCGCCACTAAAATTTCTGGGCAGCCCAGCTGATGGCAGGCTGCGACAACGGCTCTAGCGGCTCCACCGTTACCCAGCACCAGCGCCGGCAACTGCTGCCAGTCTCGCTTCAATGACTGCAACGGGGCCATAAACCCAGCCGCATCGGTATTGGTGCCACACCAGCCTGTATCGCTCCACCAGACAGTGTTGACGGCACCAATGGCCTGGGCCACATCGGTAACCGTCGTCAGCAACGGCATGATGGTTTGCTTGTGGGGAATGGTGATGTTAAACCCCTGCAGTCCTACCGCGGCAAATCCATCCACAGCGACCTTAAGCCGCTCTGGCGCAATCGGAAACGGCAAGTAGACGTAGTCTAGATCCAGTGTGGCGACCGCCGCGTTATGCATAATGGGCGACATCGAATGCTTGACTGGATAGCCAATAACACCGAGCAGCTGAGTAGTTCCCTTAATCGTCAACGGTTTGATTGCCACAGGTTTATGGTGTGAAAAGATGCGTAGCGCTCCCAATTACTTATAATGAAACCTGCTACCTGGCAAGAACTCTGGCTTTTTCTGCACGTTTGTCAGAGGTATATAGCTTTGCGCACATAGTTCACAACCTCAGCGATCGCTGGAAGCTTTAGGTAGCAACAGCTATGTGCGGCGCAATCGGCTAAATGCATTCAGCCGATTGCTACACTTGCCAACTAACCACCAGATTTAAACTGCAACCGCTGTGACTGTCACTCCGCTGTCTTCTTCCGTTTCGCCCAACCTGACTGCATCTGATGTCCGCCCTGATAAGCTAGGCCGCTTTGGTCGCTTTGGTGGCAAATACGTCCCTGAGACTCTGATGCCCGCCCTATCAGAGCTAGAGGAGGCGTTTTATGCCTATCGCAATGAAGCTGAATTCCAGGCAGAACTCAACGGATTACTTAAAGACTATGTCGGTCGCGCCAACCCTCTTTATTTTGCGGAGCGCCTCACCGAGCACTACGCCCGTCCCGACGGCAGCGGGCCACAAATTTATCTCAAACGCGAAGACTTAAACCATACTGGGGCCCACAAAATTAACAATGCCCTAGGTCAGGTGTTGCTGGCCAAGCGTATGGGTAAAAAACGCATCATTGCTGAAACCGGTGCGGGTCAGCACGGGGTGGCGACAGCAACGGTCTGTGCCCGCTTTGGCATTGACTGTGTGATTTATATGGGTGTCCATGACATGGAGCGTCAGTCCCTTAACGTTTTCCGCATGCGGTTGATGGGGGCCACAGTACAGCCGGTTAGCTCAGGTACAGGTACCCTTAAAGACGCCACATCGGAAGCGATTCGTGACTGGGTGACCAATGTAGAAACCACCCACTACATTTTAGGTTCGGTGGCGGGCCCCCATCCTTACCCTATGATTGTGCGAGAATTTCACGCCATCATCGGTCAGGAAACTCGAGCCCAGTGCCAAGAAAAGTGGGGGGGACTACCCGATATTTTGCTGGCCTGTGTCGGGGGTGGCTCAAATGCCATGGGGCTGTTTCATGACTTTGTGGATGAGGCTTCAGTGCGAATGATCGGCATTGAAGCCTCAGGTGAAGGGGTAAGCACCGGTAAACATGCTGCCACACTGACCGCTGGTCGGGTCGGCGTACTCCATGGAGCCATGAGCTTTTTGCTTCAAGATGCTGACGGTCAGGTGATTGAACCCCATTCTATTAGTGCCGGTCTTGACTACCCTGGTGTGGGACCTGAGCACAGCTATCTTAAGGAAATTGGTCGAGCCGAATACTACGGAGTTACTGACCAGGAAGCGTTGGATGCATTTCAGCTGCTATCCCAACGCGAGGGGATTATTCCTGCTCTAGAAACGGCCCACGCCTTTGCCTACCTTGAAAAGCTTTGCCCTCAGCTAGAGGGCAGCCCCAAGATTGTGATTAACTGCTCGGGTCGCGGGGACAAAGATGTGCAGACGGTGGCTAAGGTGCTGAGGTTTGATAGCTAAGGGATTGCCTTAGTTTTAGCCTTAGTTTTAAATGTTGAGTTTTGGGTTCTCTAGGTGGTTAATAACGCAATGATGAGCGAGAACTCAAAACTCCTGTTGCAATAATAAAGTGACCCAGGGGGCCGTTAGTTTGGAAAATTTTGAGGTTTGCGATCGCGATATTTCGAAATCATTACTGGAGCGCTATTTAGCCTCGGATGCGATCGCGGTAGATACCGAAACCATGGGACTTAATCCCCTGCGCGATCGACTCTGTTTAGTACAGCTCTGTGATACTACAGGCTACACATCAGCCGTTCGAGTTGAACGAGGTCAAACCGCGGCGCCTAATCTTCGGCAGCTGTTGGAAACTCCATCAATTGTGAAAATTTTCCATTTTGCGCGATTTGATTTAGCCACCCTCCAACACCATCTAGAAATTGAGGTTAACCCGGTATTTTGTACAAAAATCGCCAGTAAGCTAGCCCGTACCTATAGCCCCAGACACGGTCTTAAGGAGCTGGTTAAAGAGATTGCGGCTGTAGAGCTAGACAAAACCGCCCAAAGCTCTGATTGGGGTAACGTGCATGAGCTCAGTGATGAGCAGCTGGCCTATGCGGCTAACGATGTTCGCTATCTCCATGAGCTATCCAAACGTCTGACGCTAATGCTGCAGCGCGAAGGCCGCTGGCACCTGGCAGAATCATGCTTTCAGTGTTTACCGACGTTTATCCAGCTAGATTTACAGCAGTATCAAAATATTTTTGAGCACTAGCTCAGTACACGCCATCTATCTCTTGGGGGTGAGCGAGATTGTTGTTGGCCATTTATCATCCACAAACTCTCACTTTATCCAAATGATTGGTAATCTCTATCGATGAGGGAACCCTAATCTTAACAAGGCGATTTGCTGGCAACAGATCGCTCAAAATGGCCAATATTGACAAACAATCTCCCAAATACTTTAGTCAAATTCTTGGAGTCTGATTGTTACAAAAAACACATCTTGTTCTCTGTATAACTACTCAATTAATCTACTAAGACAGCGACTGTTTGTGATGGTTACGTGACATTCCGGAATGGGTAGAAATAGGGGGTAAATATAAGGTATTTCAGAGTACTTTTCTATCACCCCTTTACGGAGAATCTCTCGTATATGGAGTTTTGTTAAAGAAGCTCACTTTCTAATGGTGTTTGTCATGTCAGTACGCCATTAATGTCATCAAAGGTGTTCGTTAATTTATTAACTATATGAAAGCTGTCATTCTAGCCGGTGGTTTAGGTACTCGTCTGAGTGAAGAAACTGCAATCAAGCCAAAGCCTATGGTAGAGGTCGGTGGAAAGCCAATTCTTTGGCACATTATGAAGATCTATTCCCACCATGGCATCAACGATTTTATTGTTTGCTGCGGTTATAAGGGTTACGTCATCAAGGAATATTTTGCTAACTATTTTCTTCACATGTCAGATGTCACATTTGACATGCGTTTTAACCAGATGAATGTACATGCGGGTAAAGCTGAACCCTGGCGTGTGACACTGGTAGATACAGGTGATTCTACGATGACGGGCGGTCGTCTTAAGCGGGTAAGAGAGCATCTTGGCAGCGAAGATTTCTGCTTTACCTACGGTGATGGCGTATCCAACGTAAACGTCACTGAGCTACTTGAGTTCCACAAGCAGCAGGGCACATTGGCTACACTGACTGCTGTACAGCCTCCTGGACGATTTGGTGCCATTTCCCTGGCTCAAGAACAAACTAAAATCACTCAGTTTCAAGAAAAGCCTGAAGGTGACGGCGCGTGGATTAATGGTGGTTTCTTTGTTCTAAACCCCCAGGTAATTGATTACATTGAAGATGATTCAATCTCTTGGGAGAAAGAGCCTCTGCAAAAACTGGCTCACATGGAAGAACTATCAGCCTACAAGCATGACGGTTTTTGGCAGCCCATGGATACCCTCCGGGATAAGCGGTATCTTGAGAAACTCTGGCAGGCTAACGAGGCTCCCTGGAAGAGCTGGTAATAACGGGTGTTAAGGACCGACGTCTAGATACTGGATGTCGGTCTATCATTGTTTAGGAGACTAGGTTGTTCAGGAACTTAGGTCTCCGATGTTTGTTGTTGCTATCTAAAGGCAACGTTATTTTTTAACAATATTGAAGGAACAGTTATGAACGCTGATTTTTGGCGCGGTAAGCGAGTTTTTGTAACTGGTCACACGGGCTTTAAAGGCAGTTGGTTATCTCTTTGGCTACAACAATTGGGGGCTGAAGTTATTGGCTATGCGCTGGTCCCTCCTACCTCTCCCAGTCTGTTTGAGGTGGCTCGTGTGGGCAATGGCATGATGTCTATTGAAGGCGATGTACGAGACTTGGTTAGTCTCCAAGATGCGATCGCATCCCACAAGCCTGACATCATTTTCCACATGGCAGCTCAGCCACTGGTACGGTATTCGTACAAGAATCCCGTTGAAACCTATGCCACCAACGTGATGGGTACCGTTCACCTGCTAGAATCTGTCCGGCAAACTGGCACAGCCCGAGTCGTTATCAACATCACCAGTGATAAATGCTACGAAAACCGGGAATGGGTATGGGGATATCGTGAAAACGAAGCCATGGGTGGCCACGACCCCTACTCTAACAGCAAGGGATGTGCAGAACTCGTGGCGTCCGCTTACCGGAGTTCTTACTTTAGCAAAGAAAGCTATGCTGAGCACGGCGTTGGGTTGTCTAGCGTTCGAGCTGGTAACGTCATTGGCGGCGGTGACTGGGCAGGCGATCGCCTCATTCCCGATATCATTCGCGCCATCATTGCGGGTGAATCAGTACTCATTCGTAGCCCCAACGCAATTCGGCCTTGGCAGCACGTCTTGGAACCCCTTAACGGCTACATGACCCTAGCTGAGCAGATGTGGGATACCGGCACTGATTTAGCTGAAGGATGGAACTTTGGCCCCGAGGACAGTGATGCCCGCCCAGTATCGTGGATCACAGAGCAGCTCACTCAACTTTGGGGCGATGGGGCCAGCTGGCAATTGGATACAAAAGTGAATCCACATGAGGCCACCTATCTAAAACTAGACTGCTCTAAAGCTAAGAGTCGCTTAAAGTGGGCGCCAAAACTAGATTTAGCAACGACCCTAGACTGGATCGTTGAGTGGTATCGCAACTACATCAGGGAAGAAGATATGCATCAGATGACCGTGGCGCAGATCCAACGCTATGGGGCACTGAAAGCCGATTAAGTCTAAGGGGATGGGCGCTGCCTATCCCTACCCACGCATTTTTCTAACCTCTGTTTCTAAATCTGTTAGCAGATAGTCGACACCTATGATTTTTAACGAAACCTCCATCCAGGGGGTCTATATTATTGACCTAGAGCTGCGCAAAGATGATCGGGGATTTTTTGCCCGTACGTTCTGTGCTCAGGAATTTGAAGAACGTGGTCTTAAACCAACGGTTGCCCAGTGTAATCTCTCCTTCAATTACACCAAAGGCACTGTACGAGGAATGCACTTCCAAATTCCTCCTGCTACTGAAACTAAGCTGGTTCGCTGCACCCAAGGCGCAGTTTATGACGTCATCGTTGATCTGCGCAAAGATTCTCCCACCTATCTCTCCCATGTGGGTGTAGAGCTTACGGCTGAGAACAGACGGGCTCTCTATGTTCCTGAGATGTTTGCCCATGGGTATCAAACTCTGACCGATAATGCTGAGGTAACCTATCAGGTTACTGAGTTTTATACCCCAGGTTATGAGCGTGGGCTACGCCACAACGACCCTAAACTAGCCATTGATTGGCCATTGCCAGTAACCACTATTTCCAATAAAGATGCCAACTGGCCGCTGTTAAGCGATCAGTCAAGTGATCAACCCGTTTCAGTAGGAGCCTCATCATGATAATTGTCGATACAGCCCTCAAAGCTCGCGCAGAAGCGGGTAATCCTGTCCGTGTGGGCATGATTGGTGCAGGCTTTATGGGTCGCGGAATTGCTAATCAGATTATTCATTCCGTGCCAGGCATGGAGCTGGTGGCCGTATTTAGCCGTCGTTTGGATGGTGCCAAGCGAGCTTATCAGGAAGCCGGTGTAGAGCACATTCAATCTGTTACGACCGTAGCTGAGATAGAAGATGCGATTAACAGTGGCACCCCTGCTGTTACCGAAGATGCGTCGCTACTGTGTAAGGCAGAGAATATTGATGCCTTGGTAGAAGTTACCGGCACAATTGAATTTGGTGCTCAAATCGTGATGGAAGCCATCAACAACAAGAAGCACGTTGTGTTGATGAATGCCGAACTAGATGGCACCGTTGGTCCTATTCTAAAGGCTTACGCTGACAAAGCGGGTGTTGTGCTCTCTAACTGTGATGGTGACCAACCTGGTGTGGAGATGAACCTCTATCGCTATGTCAAGAGCATTGGGTTTACCCCCTTGCTCTGCGGTAACATCAAGGGCCTCCAGGATCGCTATCGTAACCCTACTACCCAAGCCAGCTTTGCTGCCAAGTGGAAGCAGGCTGCCTACATGGTGACAAGTTTTGCGGACGGCACCAAAATCTCTTTTGAGCAGGCAATTGTTGCCAATGCTACAGGGATGAAAGTTGCCCAGCGTGGTATGTTGGGCTACGACTTTCGGGGTCATGTAGACGATATGACCCATCTCTATGATGTGGATCAGCTTAAGTCTCTTGGAGGGATTGTGGATTATGTTGTCGGTGCTCAACCGGCCGCTGGTGTGTTTATCTATGCCACCAACGATGATCCTAAGCATCAGCACTATCTCAATTACTATAAGCGTGGCGAGGGTCCTCTCTATAGCTTTTACACGCCTTATCACATTTGCCACTTTGAGGTGCCTCTGTCATTAGCCCGTGCGGCGCTCTTTAACGACGCTGTCATGGCTCCCATTGGTAAACCCATGGTAGATGTTGTTGCTAGTGCCAAAATCGACCTCAAAGAAGGCGAAACGTTAGACGGTATTGGCTATTACATGACCTATGGCCAATGTGAAAATGCTGATGTGGCCCTAGCCCAAAAGCTGTTGCCCATGGGCCTAGCAGAGGGCTGTAAGCTTAAGCGCCCTGTGGCGAAAGACACTGTGCTGACCTACGATGACGTGATTTTCCCCGAAGGGCGTATGTGCGATCAGCTGCGGGCTGAGCAAGACACGCACTTTGCAGCTGTGTAGGAAAGGTCTGATGCGTTTTTACGCTTTGGTGAGAAGAAAAACTCTTGGTTAAAAGATGATAAAAACAGCTCAGTAATGGGCTGTTTTTCTTCTTCTAACTTTCTTCTGGAGCTGATGACGATGATTGACGATAGGTCAGCATCGGTTGTTATCTAATGCTTTTGGCGATGTTGTGAACTATGGGCGTAAAGTTATATTTTTAGGCTTAGAGAAATCGCTGGCCCGGTGATTGACACTGGTTCTCAATTTTGAGTCATGGAATCTTATCACCACAAGGGATAGACGTTTGTGAACTGTAGACACAATTTTGGCGATTGCTGATTTAGGGGATGAATCGATCTAGAGCATCGCCATTTTACGACCTCTCATAGAGAAAAACATCCCGAGGATCAGCAATGCCCAATTTTAAGAATTGGTGTAGTGATTCCATTGCTTAGCCTATAATCGCCGCAGATTTGCGTTCCTCCCAAATAGTAAAAACGAGAGCCTCTTCGCTAAAGAGGCTCTCGTTTTTGCAAAAAAGGCGATTCTGTCCAATCCAATTGGACCTACACAACGTGATGGTTTAGAGGGGACAGTGCGATCGCAAGATACAGCTTACCCCGGCACGCCTAGCCAGGTTCAGCTAGATAGGACTGTAAATGTGGACGTAATGCCTGACGTGCGGCCATGGCATGTTCAAATCGTTTGGTTTGATTTTGCTGTGTTAGCTGATCAAACCACTCTCCGACAGCATCTGGAATGGATGCAAACTGACGCCACTGTAAATCTCCACTAACAGTGGGTAGGGTTATCTGATCTATGGATTGCCCTGTGAGTGCCTGCAGCCCAATTAACCCTAACGCATACACATCGCTACTCATGGCTGGCCGGCCAATACGCTGCTCAAGCGGTTGATAGTCTCGCTGCATTAGAAGCTGCTTACGATATTCCGCAGATTGCTGGCTGACGCCAATCATAACCCGTTTACCCAAACCGCTGTCAGCTAACATCATGGAATGTCCTAACGCTTCTCGGCTACTGGTCTGAATAAAGGAGTCATCTCTGAGCCCTGCATGTACCTGCTTGTGTCGATGAAACACGCCAACTTGTTCAAGCAGACGGTCCATCAGCATCAGGACTGACTCTAGGGGCCAAGGGGTTCGCAGTTTTGCTTGCAACAGCTGGTCTTGGCTAAAGGTTTCTCCCAGCCCGTGGATAATATAGAATGTGTCATCCACTTGACCATAGGTATAGCCCGGAAATAAAGACCGTAGTGGTTCAAATTTTTCCGTTTCTTTCTCCATGATCCGCTTTAAAAGTTCAGCGGTATCTGAAGAGTAAGCCTTCAGAGTCTGGAGTAATACCAGCGATTCTGATTGTTTATCTAGGGCAATAGAAATTGGCCCTAGGGGTTCTTGTCTTAGAAAATACTGAACCTGATATCGCTGAGCTGCAAAGCGAGAAAAAGAGCTGTTGGGCACCAGTGAAATGTTGGCAGCAGCAGCCCCAGCGGACGATAACCCAACAGTCTTAGTGGGCTGATTGTCCTGAGTGGGTTCTGCCGCGACCCGGTTAGATTTTGGTGGCTCAGCTGGTTGTTTGGTTGCTTTAACAATGGATAGCTGGGTTTCAACCCGAGCTAGGGTAACGGCAAAGTCAATGGGCTTTGTGATGTAGTCATTGGCCCCCAGCTCAAAGGCTCTGATCATATCGTCACTTTGAGCTTTTGCCGTTACCATTAGCACCGGCAGCTGATTACGAGAGTAATTTTTACGAATACGCTGTAGGGTCTCGATACCGTCAATTCCTGGCATCATAATATCCAACAACACCAGAGCAACGTCCTGGTGCGTTTGAATATAGTCAAGGGCCTCTTCTCCACTCTCGACTACGACTGATTCATAGCCTCGACGATTGAGACGCCGACTGAGCATGTCACGGTTATCTTCGTTGTCATCAACAACCAGAATCGGTAAGCCGGCAAAGGCGTTGCCTGGTTTCTTGGGTGATGTAGAGGAGGGTGTTTCTGACTCAGCGGGTTTGCTGGCAATTGGGGTAACTGCGGCTTGAGTAACCGGAGTAATGGGCGTGACTGGTGCAATCGGCGGCTTGACCAATGGTTCTGAGGTTTCCGGCGCTATCAACGTTTCTGGTGTGTCTGAGCTAGTGGGGATAGCGGGGGGGGGAACGGGCGGCTCTGAAGTTGTTGCATCTGCGGATATTGGAGGTACCGGTATAATCGGAGTAACGGACGCGGCAGGTGTAATCGGAGCCACCGGATTTATCGGCTCTGGCTTGGCGGCAACAGGCTGAATAATCGGTGTGACCGGAGAAATAGGAATAACTGCCGCTGTTTTCTCTGGGGTGGGCACCTTGGTTGACTCTGCGGGTGCGGTTAGCTGCTGACCAGACAAGAAGGCTTTGATTTTGCCCAATAATCGCTTGAGGTCAATGGGTTTGGTGTCGTAGTCATCGCACCCTGCTTCCAATGCCTGATCTCGGTCACCCCGCATGGCATGGGCCGTTAATGCAATGATGGGGACAGTCTGTGTGTGTGGTTGTGCCTTTAGTCGCCTTGTTGCTTCCCAACCGTCAATCACAGGCAAACTCATATCCATAAGGATTAGATCGAATGGCTGGGCGGATGCGATCGCAATTGCTTCAGCACCATCCACGGCAACAGCCAAATCATATCCTCGACGGCGAAGGCGTCGACTTAACATGTCTCGATTGAGTTCGTTATCTTCAACCAATAAGATTCTTGCCATAATCCCCTTAATTAACCTCAGCCTACAATTACTACCGGGTTAATCAGATGCACTAGACACCGTGTCGGTGCTAGAAACTGAATCTGGTGTACTAGGTACCGAGACTGTTTTAGTTGATACCATCGCCTGTAGCTCACTCAAAAGGTCTTGACGATTGAGATCGGCTTTCTGATACACCCGAGCCACTCCATCTAACTGTTGCTGATCGCTGACAGTTAATGCCTTGGCTGTGACTACAATGACCGGAATAGTTTGCCAGTCAGAATTTTGTCGTAACACTTGAATGAATTCAAATCCATCCATTTCAGGCATCATTAAGTCCATCACAATTAGATTTGGTAGATTGCTATCTAGATACTTCAGCGCTTCACGCCCGTTGGAGGCCAGCTCAACAGTCCAATCTTGCCGCTGTAAAAAACGCCCCATAATTTCTCTCGCATTGACATCGTCCTCTACCACGAGAATAGTAGGAGAAACCTGGTCTGCCAGATGAGTTTCTAAAACGCTTATCAAGCGTTTGCGATCAATCGGTTTAGTCAGGTAGTCAGCTGCCCCTAGGCTATGCCCCATCGGTCGATCGTCTACAATCGACAACAGAATCACAGGAATTTCAGCCACAGTCGGCATTTCTTTAAGCTGTCTTAACACTGACCAACCATCCATTTGCGGCATCATCACATCCAGGGTGATCGCATCTGGCAGTAGCTCACTTGCCAGTGCCAGACCTTGTTCACCACTGGCTGCACAGACAACGTCGTAGCCTGCTTCATCTAAAGAACGACGCAAAATCTCGCGAGCATCCTCATCATCATCAATTACCAAGACAGTCTGCCTAGCTGTATTCTCATTTAGCCGACTACCCGATACAGACGATTCACTGTCCGATGATGGCGTGGGGGCAAAAAAGGTCTCTTTGGAGGTAGCAGCCTGCACTTTTTGTGGAATCACTAGTGAGAATGTTGTTCCCTGACCTTGGGTGCTTTCCACAGAGATATCACCGCCCATCATATTAATGAACTGTTTTGTAATTGCTAAGCCTAACCCTGTTCCTCCATACTTACGGGTAGTAGACGCGTCGGCTTGGGTAAAGGCATCAAAAATCTTTTCAATTTGATCGTCCTTCATACCGATGCCGGTATCGCTAACGATAAACCGGAACCAAGGCCCATCGCATACCGAGCTATCGACAGTTGAGATTTGCTCAACTGTGAGGGTGATGTCGCCATCCTCCGTAAACTTACAAGCATTGCTCAAAAGATTAAACAAACTCTGCCGTAGCTTAGTTTGGTCGGCATGTAGCTCACCAATATCGTTAGGACAGAAAATAGATAGATGGTTATTATTTTTGTGGGCAACGGGCATAATCGTGCCAGAAATATCCTCCACCATTTCTTTGATGGAGAAATCTTCCAAAAACAGCTCCATCCGTCCTGCTTCAATCTTAGACAGGTCTAATACTGAGTTAATCAATCCCAAGAGATGTTTACCTGCTCCTTGAATTTTTTGGAGGTCGGGAACAAAATCATCCTCACCGATATCAGCTGCTTCTTCTTCAAGCATTTCACTGTAGCCAATGATGGCATTCAGCGGTGTGCGTAGCTCATGGCTCATGTTGGCTAGAAACTCACTTTTAGAGCGGTTAGCATCCTCTGCTTTCACACGGGCTTCCTCAGCCTCTTCCATCGCTTTCATTAACTTGGTTGTGCGGTCTTGCACACGGTTATCGAGATCGCGATTAAGCTCCATAAGCTGTTCTTCAGCCTGTTTGCGCTCGGTAATATCCTGCAAGAACAGCGATAGTCCATCACGACCGGGATAGCCCCTGATCTGTAGCCATCTCTGAGTGGGTGAATAGTAAGTTTCAAAACTGACAACCGTTTGCTCAGCCATGGCACGACGGTATTGCTGCTCGTAGCGAGTGCCTAGAGATTCAGGAAAAATATTCCAAAAATCTTGCTCTAATAGCCCCTGGATGCTGCGCTTTAGCACCTCAGCCGCCTGGGCATTGAGATAGGTCACCTTCCAACTGCGATCAACCGCAACAAATGCGTCGGTGATATTTTCTAATACGCTGGTGGTGCGCTGACTCGATTGGCGCAATCGAGCAACCAATCCATAGGCGATGATTCCAATCAGTGCCAATGCCACTAGATAGGCAACATTACGGTATATGGCTACCTGTCTGAAGGCGATACGACTCGATTGGTCAAATGTCGTCTCTAACTCACGAATATTGTTAGTTAGGGGTAAATTGACAACTTGATCCAACAGCGCATCAGCCGATGGTTTACTTTCAAGGACTGTTTGGGCCAGCTGTACCACTTGCGCCACATCCTCTGAGCTTGAAAACTCACCAGTCTCAAGTTTTGCTTGAACAGCATTTAGTTCTTCTTCAATGGTGGCCACTAACTGTTCATCTGTGGCCATGATGTAAATTAAAACATCATCAATCAGTTTCTCAAGATCGTCATCGCCCGTGTTCTTTAACTGATTGACCAGACTCGGTAGCTGAACCAAAGCATTTTGCAGTTCTGCATTGGTCGTTTGGAACTGATTAACTAGTTCAGTTTTCTCTTCTAGAAGCTGTGCATCACGATCAATCAGTTCCTGCAGTTTGTTTTGGTCATTTCTTCGAATAAAACCAGGGATTCTTTGTGACAGCTCTTGCTGAATGGCTAGCTCGTCAGCTAAGGCTTTTTCCAGTGGCTCATCGTTCCTCAGAAGCGTGTAGCGTTCTTTCAGTAGTGCCAGCTCAACCTCTGTATCACTTTCTACTTGACTAGCAATTAAGTCTGCGTACTCCTGATACTGGCTAACATTAACTGACTTTCCTTTAACTCCCAAAAATGCAAGGAGAAGAAAAGCTGTGGCTACACCTGCTCCTTTAGATACAGAGTCTCGATTCACTAGAATAACCTCCTAAAAAAATTATCTATATAAGGAGAGCGATGATTGGATAGAACGGCAAGCCATTTGCAATACGTTTTTTAATTCAACGGGATTAAGCGATTGCAAGCCCCTTACCAGTTACACAACAGTTGGCTGTTTAAGGATAAAAATATAGGCGACCTTACTAAACAATCGCCAAAAAAATATTCAACATAAAACCAACGAGACAGGGTGTTTTTACTGGCAAAACCCGTTGCTCTATTGTATTTTCAATAAATAAAGAACTAATCTAATAAATATTGACTCCATAGAGTCTTAAGATTTTTATCGCCAAATAGGGAGCTTCTTAAACATCCGGTGAAGTCAGGTGACAGCACCGAATAAATTTTGCCAACACCAAAATCAGTAACAGCCAAACGTCTTTATAAAGATGCTCTCCAATCTTGATTGGTTCCGGAAAGTATGTGTCTATAGTTAAGGACATTATGCCTATTGTTACTTGTCACAGTGCCAATATCACGGATATCAGTGAGCGTGATCTTTGTCTTGGAGCAACGAATGACAAGAGAAATAAGCGATTGCTTACCTGGCTATGGGGGTGCTATCAACGTTAGTTGATACAAGTGATTTCACCTCATTGAGCAAGTCCTGGCGATTAAAATCAGCTTTCTGATACACTCGAGCAACACCATCCAAACGCCGTTTGTCTTTTGCAGTAAGTGTCTTGGCAGTTACAATAATCACGGGGATATGGCTCCACTCGGGTGTCTGACGTAAAATCTCAATAAATTCAAAGCCATCCATGCCCGGCATCATCAGGTCTAAGACAATTAGATCAGGGATAGCCCGCCCGAGATACTCCAGTGCCTGCTGCCCGCTAGCGGCTAATACAACGGTCCAGTCATGCTGCTGTAGGAACCGCCCCATAATATCTCGGGCATTGGCGTCATCTTCTACTACTCAAATTTTGGGACAGGTCTGGTCAGAAAGTTGACTGTCTAGAATATCAAGCAGCTTTATATGATCAATGGGTTTAGCCAGCCAGCCAGTTGCTCCAAGTTTGTCAGCATGTTCAGACTCCTCAGAGACTGACAACAAGATTAGGGGAGTTTGAGATAAGGACGGTACGGCTCTGAGGTTTTGTAAAATATGCCAACCATCTTTCTCGGTTAACATCATGTCCAAGATAATGGCATCGGGAATTAGCTCAGTCGCCAGTACGATACCTTGCTGTCCATCCGTAGCACATATAACGTTGTAGCCTACATCTGTTAACCAGCTGTGCAGGCTCTCACAGGCTGTGGGATCACTATCGATAACTAATATGGTTTTGTCTAAGACTCTGCTCGATAGCTGATGAATTGCAGCAATTGACTCTTTTTCGATTAAATGAACCGGAGGAGCAAAAAATGTTTCACTGGAATCCCTGTTTGGCTGCACGGCCTTAGGCAGCATTACTGTAAAGGTTGTTCCTTGTCCATGAATGCTATCAACGGATACATCACCACCCATCATGGAAATAAACTGTTGAGTAATTGTCAATCCCAAGCCGGTACCCCCGTATTTCCTCGTTGTCGAGTTATCTGCCTGGGTAAAGGCTTGGAAAATTTTCTCCATTTGTTCAGACGTCATACCGATACCGGTGTCTGTGACTGTAAATTTTAGCCACCTATCTTCTTGATTTTGAGAATTAGATATGGCCTCAACCGCCAGTGTGATTTGACCATTTTCTGTAAACTTGCAAGCGTTGCTCAACAGATTGATCAGACTTTGTCGAAGTTTTACCTGATCTGCATGAAGCGTGCCTATGTTGTCTGGGCAAGACCAACGCAGCTGGTTGCCGTTCTTTTGAGCCAAAGGTTGAATAGTGCCGATGATTTCGTCAAGTGCGGTTTTAATACAAATGTCTTCCAAAAACAGCTCCATTCGACCTGCTTCAATTTTCGACAGGTCTAATACAGAGTTGATTAGCCCCAACAGATGTTTGCCGGCGCCTTGAATCTTTTGCAAATCTGGAACAAACTCATCCTCACCAATACCGGCAATATCTTCCTCTAGCATTTCGCTGTAGCCAATAATGGCGTTTAGCGGTGTACGCAGCTCGTGACTCATATTGGCTAGAAATTCGCTTTTGGAGCGATTGGCATCTTCCGCTTTAACCCGAGCTGTTTCGGCTTCTTCCATGGCGCTGGCTAGCTGCGCGGTGCGGTTTTTGACACGGTTATCCAACTCATGATTGAGTTCAATCAGTTTTTCTTCAGCTTGTTTGCGCTCAGTAAAGTCCTGTAAGAAGATGGACAACCCATCAAGTCCAGGGTAGCCACGCACCATCAGCCAGCGTTGAGTAGGCTCGTAATAGGTTTCAAAACTTACCACCTGAAGATTGGTGGCTATGGCCTGACGGTAATGTTGGGTAAATCGCTTACCGAGTGATTCTGGTAAAACTTTCCAAAAATCTTGTTCTAGTAAACCTGGAATATCACAGTTGAGAATAGCCGCTGCTTGCGCATTGACATAGGTGATCGACCATTTACGATCGACGGCAATAAAGGCATCAGTAATGCTTTCTAACACCCGAACTGTTTTTTGCCCCGACCGCTGTAGACGATTAATAACCCAGAAGGCGACAATACCCGAGATGGTAAACGCTAAGATATAAACCAGATTTCGATAGAGTGCTATTCGTGTTTGGGTGATGCGTTGAATATCTCCAAACTGCTGTTCTAGGGCACGAATATTGTTGGTTAGTGGTAAATCAAATATTTGAACAATTAGCTCATCTGCAATTGGTTTATTGTCTAGAACCATTTGCACCAGCTGCAACATTTGGCGCTGCATTTCTGGATTAAAGGCAAACCTTGCTCTTAATTGCCTCAGCCGTCTGTTTACACTATCGATAAGTTTTTCATCGCTGGTTATGGCGTACAGGGAGAGATCATCCAGCAGCGCCTCAACCTCAAGACGTAGACTGCCATTTAGTCCACTAATTAAATTGCTTTCTTGAGCTAATGCTGCTCTTAGCTCAGCGTGATGGATCTCAAGTTGTTCAATGAGCTGTCGTTGCTCAGCAAATAGCTCTGCATTAAAATCGAGCTGTTTTTGTAACTGACTTTTATCTTGTTCTGATAGAGCATTAGGAATTTGCTCTGTGAGCTCAATCTGGATTTTTTCAGCATTTAGTAAAGCTGTATTTAAGGATTGACCGTTTTGTGAAATGGTGTAGCGTATATTTTGTAAAGAGAGTTTAACGTCTGCCTCATTGACAAGCTGGTCTGAAATTAACGCGCTGTAATTTCGGTACTCGTCAAAATCAACAGCAAAGCTTTTTAGACCTAAAACGGCTAGGACTGAGAGTGTAGCGACAGCAGGTATACCCTTTAAGAAGTGCTTTCGTCTCACCTCAGATTTCTCCTAAAAATTCAAATAAAACGTTCTGGTGTATTGAATTGAGATGGGCAGCATGAACTAAAAACTGTGGGATTTGCTCATCAGTGTGTCGATCTATCGCAAACGGCTGAATGCATCTTGCAGTTTGCGCCGCCGCTGTTGTTATCTAAAGCTTTTGGGATGTTGTGGACTGTGAAAAGCTATAAAATCCAGGAGCCAAGAGACTGGAGATGCCCAATCTCTTGGCGTACTAGCAGTTGCTGATGGGTCTAGTGTCTAAATAGTTGTACTGCAAAAAACTTGAGGGTCAGAATACCATTGTAAAAAGAACACATCTCTACAGAATTTTTAGAGCTTGTCTATTTAAAAACTTAGGTGTCGTAGTCTCGTACGTGATTGGGTTTTAGAGATTGGACTACCTGGAGTTTGGTGATAACATCCTGATTTATTTTTAGCTATTGTAGACACTGGGTTCCTAAGTATTGTTCCAGTAGGTAGGGTCCGTTTCGGTATCTTTTTTGCGATTAGGACACCAATCTGAGGGAATGTTGAGGTCTGATACTCCGACCAACGGCCTGGGCAATGGGAATCAGGCTATCAATGAGTTCAGCCATGGCCTCTAGGCTAATGGTCTGTCTGGCATCACTGACAGATTTATCTGGGTTTGGATGACACTCGATGATTAAACCATCAGCCCCTGCTGCGATCGCAGCTTTCGCTAGCGGTGCTACCAATTCGCGCTTGCCAGTGGCGTGGCTGGGGTCAACAATCACAGGCAGATGGGTAATTTGCTTAAGTGCAACGACAGCACCCAGGTCGAGTACGTTCCGCGTGTAGCTATCAAAGCTACGAATACCTCGCTCACACAAAATAATGTTGGGGTTGCCATGGCTGGCGATATACTCTGCTGCCATGACGAACTCGGTCACTGTTGCGGCCAACCCTCGCTTAAGCAAAATGGGTTTATTGACTTCGCCCAACGCCTTGAGTAAATCAAAGTTTTGCATATTGCGGCTGCCCACCTGTAAGACATCGGCATGGGGCAGCAGCGTTTCGATTTGATGAATGGCCATTACTTCGGTGACCACCGGTAGACCATAGCGCTGTCGAATAGCAGAAAGAATATCCAGACCCATTTCTCCTAGACCCTGGAATGCATAGGGAGAGGTGCGGGGTTTGAAGACGCCGCCACGAACGCCCTGAATGGCTATGGGTGCTTGGGCAATGGCTTCCATTTGAGCCATGCTTTCGATGGAGCATGGTCCGCCCACAATGAACAGCTCCTGGCCACCGACCGTAATATCTGAGGGTGCGATCGCAATTTCAGTGGTGTGCTCAGTGTGGCTCTTAGCAACAAGTTTGGCATCCTTCATGGGTTTAGAGAAAAAATAACAACAGTTAAACAAAAAGCCCGCAGCCTTTGAGGGGCTCCGGGCAAGTCAGTACAGCAAAACAAACGCTACCTACCCGGTGGTGGCGTAAAAAAGTAAACAGTAAATTGCCAGCTGTAGCAGACGATCATGGTGTTCAAACTAAAACGGGTGCTCGACAAAACAAACCTGATAAAACAAAACCGCAGAGCTTACACCCTGCGGTTCACCGGCTTCCCATGCTAACGCTCGGGTTCATTGCCGGTGAACCAAGGTAAACCAAAAATAGAAAAACTGGTGCTGCATGGGAAAGAATTGGACAATTGCTTAGTGTTTTTACGTTAGCGCGCCAACTCTAAACCGTCAACCACATTTACCTATATCACTGCGATACATTCAATCTCCACCAGCACATCCTTAGGTAAACGAGCTACCTCAACACAGGCTCTAGCCGGGGCTGTGGCTTCGTCAAAATAGGTCGCATAAACACCATTCACGGTGCCAAAGTCATTCATATCCTTTAAAAAGACAGATGTTTTCACCACATCCGCCATGGTTGCTCCGGCGGCGGCTAGCACCGCACTGAGGTTATCCAGACATTGTTTGGTTTGAGCCGCCACATCCCCGTCACCCACTAATGCGCCACTGCTGGGGTCTAGTGCCACCTGCCCCGATGCAAATACCATCTCACCTGAAGCGACAATGGCCTGATTGTAAGGGCCAACAGGAGCAGGGGCCTGATCGGTTTGGATAATACGACGAGCCATAATCACGACACTCAATAACTAGCCTGAGTATTTTACCGGAAGGGTATGCCCAGACGGTTTGGCATTGTCTTGATGATTTGAGGAATAGAGGCAACACCATGGGTGATAGGGTTAAACACATAAAAATCAGCATTGCTGATCCTCGGGATGGTTTTAGCGATGAGAGGTGGTTATCTAGCCACTATTCCAGACCGATTTATCCCCAACCTACTGTTCTAGCGTTTGCCCTAAACTATGGCTGACTTTAATCGGGTCACTGAGCTTTACCAAGAATTTCCAGAGAAATTTCGCAGTATCATGCTGAGCACTGTCAGCATCGACGGCACGCCCCAAGCAAGCTACGCACCGTTTTTAATGGATGCGGATAAAACGCTTTATATCTACGTCAGTGGCTTATCGGCCCACACAGATAACCTGAAGCAGACCGGTCGGGTCAGCGTCCTCTTTATTGAAGATGAGGCTGACACACAGGAAATTTTTGCCCGACGTCGTCTAACCTATCACTGTGCTGTGACCCCGCTGCCCCGCGATACTGCCCAGTGGCAACCTCTGATTGATCGATTTGAGCAACGCTTTGGCGGGGTTATTGGGTTGATGAAGGGGCTGCCTGACTTTCAGATCTTTCGACTACAGCCCCAGGCTGGGCAGTTTGTCATCGGATTTGGAGCTGCCTATCGCGTTAATGCAGACAACTTAAACACTTTAGAACCTAGACGGCAGGGTTAACCCTCGGGATTCACCAGCACTCCATTGAGAAAAATATCCGCCAGGGTTTCTGCGAGCTCCTTCATATCTTGAGGAGAATTGGCTTCATCGGCCAGGGTTACCTGGCTAAACCCTGCAATGGTAAACATCCCTAGAAAAATACGGGCCACAACTCGAGGATTCATGGGGCGATACGTGCCTCGATCCATAGCCGTTTGAAAAAATGCTTCGGCGACATCCGTCATCTTGGCAATCACCTCAGCCTGGACTCGCTCTCGTAATTCTGGATGAAACTGGGCTTCCATAAAACAAACCCGCAGCATGTCGGTATTTGCCGCCATATTTAACATGCGTTTGCGCATCACCTTGGCAATGGCTTTATAGTTAGCCATTTCGCTCAGTTCCGTCAGCAGTTCGGTCAGTAAATCTACCCACCCACGGGTCGCCACCTCAATTAGGATCGCCTTTTTATTTTCAAAGTGCCGAAACAGGGTGCCTTCTGCCACACCAGCTGCTTGAGCTAAATCTCGGGTCGTTGTACCCCCATAGCCACGTCGGGCAAAAAGCCGCTGGGCTGCCCCGAGAATTTTCTCTTGAGTATCATCTTGGGACAGCGTCAACGGTTTAGCAGGTTGCATAAAACATTGCACAATTCAGTGCGTATGGGTCAACACTGGTGTTGCTGAGGACTGTGTATCAGCCGCCACCAAATGATGGGCATGGGCCCCGTGTCTTTGGGCTATTGTCTATCGTGGACTGCGCAATCACGTCATTGGTTAACAGAAGCTTACATTCAAGAGCGCGATCGCATGGGTCTATCGCGGCAGACTCACGGCAGGTGTTTTACAGCGAATATGGCTATCGACCGTGTAGTATGACGTATCGCCTAGACAAATCCCCATGCCTCGGGCAGTTTTGACCAGCGCATCCTGGGGATTCACCGCCCGATATTCAGCAATCGCCTCTGCAATGGGCACATGCACCACCTGACGGTTTTGCCAGCTCACCATATGGTCATACTTTTCGGCCGCAATCAGATCTACTGCTTCCACCCCAAACGTTGTTGCCAGCACCCGATCTAGCGGTGATGGGGTACCGCCACGCTGCACATGACCCAGTACGGTCACGCGGGTTTCTGCGCCAATGGTTTCAGTGATTTTTTCAGCCAGGTATTCGCCGATGCCCCCCAGGCGACACTGCCCCAGTCGGTTAGTTTGGGTAACTTTCTCACCGGCTTCAGTACACACCGCTTCCGCCACAATGATGGTGGCAAAATTACGTTTTAACCCCTTAATGGTTTGGCAAATAGTCTCAATGGTGTAGGGAATCTCAGGCAGCAAAACAATATCAGCCCCTCCAGCAATCCCGGCATTGAGGGCAATGTGGCCAGCGTCTCGACCCATTACTTCCAAAATCATCACTCGAGAATGACTAGCCGCTGTAAAGTGCAGCCGGTCTAGAGCTTCGGTGGCTATATTGACAGCGGTATCAAACCCGATGGAGCGTTCGGTACAGCCGAGATCATTATCAATGGTTTTAGGAATACCCACTAAATTAAGCCCCCCCTGCTGAGCCAGACGGCGTAGAATCGCCATGCTGCCATCGCCGCCAATGCCGATCAGCGCGTCTAACCCCAGCAGATGATAGCCATCAATAATCTCTTGGGAGCGATCGCACGTGGTGCCATCAGGCAGTGGAAAATCAAATGGATTCCCTTTGTTGGTTGTGCCCAACACGGTGCCGCCAGCTAACAGTAAGTTGTGGGTACTGGACACATCAAATTCGATATATTCAGGTGGGCGTGCCATCAGACCATGGGTTGCTCGAGAAATCCCAAATACTTCCCAACCATAGCTGTCTGCTCGATGCACCACTGCTCGCAAAGCCGCGTTTAGCCCGGCACAATCTCCTCCACTGGTGAGTAGGCCAATTCGTTTTCTGTCCTGATGCTGTCCCATAGTGTTTAAGCTGGCTATCAATCGCGCTTTAAGGCTACAGGGTTTGGGTGACTTGCAAACGAGATAACCCGATATTCTGAAAAATTATTGATAGGCAGATATACTCCGTAACAGTTTTGTATCAGATGGTTACGGCATTTGTTGAGATATCAACCCCCTCATGGTGTCTAAGGTTTGGTGTCCAAGGTTTGGTATTTAACGTTCTAAGCAACAAACAATCAAGGGGGTGTTTCAACGAATGTACGAAATAACGGCACAACCACTGATGACAATCTACGGTTTTGTCAGAAGGGAATTGGTCTTGCTCAGAACCCAATTAGCCAGCATCAATCAACCTTAATAAAGCAACAGTAACAGTATTGTTTTAGTAAATGCCGGCTGTTTAACCCGACGTTTCTATTTGAGAAGACTATAGTCGGCGTAATTGCAGATCAACGCCTGCTGGGTCAGTTGATTTGCATAAATGTGGGGTCATCTTCCGGTTAGGTTCACTAACCCCTTGTTAAAGCAATAAGGTTAAGGTTTTTTACGGCGGAATCCGATGGCAAAGGCCATTTTAAGTACGGTATTAGGGGCATTAATGACCTCGGCAGCTGTTATTGGTGTAACAGCTCAATCAGCCAATGCTCAGGGGTTTACTGGTAGCTTTGCTCCTGAAGAGTGGCAATTGTTCAACAGTCGACCGGCATTTTCTGGTATTGATAATTCGCGCATTGGTATCGGACAAACAAGTGACGGTAGTATTGGCCCGATATTAGATGGCGGTATCCCGTTGGCGCCGTTTAATGGTTCTGTCGATTTTACAGATACCTCTGATGGGCTCACATTATTGGGCAGCGATCAGTCGGCCATTTTGGAGGAGTTTGGGCTCACCTGTAATTCTGCACCGTCCAATCTACTGTTTTTGTGTGGCAGTAGCTTCACCACTGTTTATGTGACTGTGCCTGAAGCGGTTGAAATCTCCTTTAGCTGGGACTATATGACCACTGATAGCTTTGGGCCAGCTATTGATCCGTTTGGATTTGCTATTGGCAATTTTCCCCCCGACGCCCCCAATACAGATGGGGTGTTTACTGAGCTGATCGATCGCGACGGGGCTGCGAGTCAATCGGGCACTACTTCGGTTGAGCTGGCTGCAAACCAGATATTTGGGTTTCAAATTGGAACAGCCGATAACCAAGGCGGTCGAGCCCAGGTGAATATCAATGACTTTAGTGTGATGGTGATCGACCCCGATGTGATTGACCCCAAGCCAGTGCCAGAACCAGCCTCAGCAATTGCGATCGCACTGTTTGCCGGTCTGGGACTGTACTTTGGTAAAAAGTCTCACTCCGACAGCTAGTCAGTTTTACCCACGGTGCTAGTGCTTAAGGGCATTGGTTCTTTAGTAATGGACTCTCCGGTGTCTGCATCAAAAAGATGTATATGCTCAACGTGAAGACCAATGGTGAGCCGATCACCGGGTCTTGGAATACTCTCTTCAGTGCCATCTAAACGAACCAACAGTGTTTTCTCGTCGGCTGGCTCAGCACCCTCGTCTAAATTGACGCTCAGATACGTTTCACTGCCTAACGCCTCTACCCGCTGTACGGTAACCGCCAGATTTTTGGGGGCCGGCACGCTCAGTCGCAGATGTTCAGGCCGAATGCCAAGGGTAAGGGGCTGATGACGATGGGCGGCCAAAATAGGCTCCCAGCTACCGGACAAGGTGATGCGAAAAGCCGGATGAACGAGCGTTAGCGGAGCCTGCACCTGTACCGTGAGAAAATTCATCGGCGGTGAGCCAATAAAGGCCGCTACAAAGCGATTAACCGGCGATCGGTAAAGCTCCAACGGCGCTGCGATTTGCTGAATGACTCCTTGATCCATAACGGCAATGCGATCCCCCATGGTCATGGCTTCTACTTGATCATGGGTGACATAGATGGTGGTTGTTCCCAACCGACGCTGCAGTGCCACAATCTGGGCCCTGGTTTCTGTCCGGAGCTTTGCATCCAAATTGGATAGGGGTTCATCCATCAAAAATACTTGGGGATTGCGGGCCATCGCTCGCCCCAGAGCCACTCGCTGTTTTTGACCGCCCGATAGCTGTCGAGGCAGCCGTTTTAGCAGCGGCGTAATCTGCAAAATCTCAGCGATGGTTTTAACCCGTTTGGCAATGGCGTGTTCGCGCGCTGGCCAGTAGTGAAATCCTGGAGGCAGCAGCCGAGTCAGCCCAAATAACACCTGCTGCCAGCGTGCCATGGGGGGCAAGTCACCGGCGGTGCGTCGTAGCCCAAAGGCCAAATTGTCATAGACGCTCAGATGGGGGTAAAGGGCGTAGCTTTGAAATACCATGGCCACGTCCCGCTGTTTTGGGGGCAGTGCATTCACCCGTCGCTCGCCAATGGTAACGGTGCCGCCCGTAATACTTTCTAATCCAGCAATCAAACGCAGCAAGGTGCTTTTGCCACAGCCAGATGGTCCCACCAGCACCATAAACTCACCATCGTTGACATCTAGATAGATGCGTTTCAAGACGGTTACTGGCTTAACGTCTGCAGATTGACGCGGAAATGTTTTGTAAACGTTGTCTATAACAACCTCAGCCACGTTAGATTCCTAGTTATGGGGGCCGCTCTAGTCAGCGGCGCGATCTACAGATACCAGAATATCGGTAATAAGCTCACCTCGGGCAGGGGTAAGAATGCGATCGCACGGCTGACTCCGACCCTGCAGGGGTACTTTTTTAACTTTCAGACGTGCCACTCGATCCGCGCTGGTCATCACGGTAAAGTCAGCTGCCTCAGGTACATTAACCATCGTGGCCAAGCGATCGCTATTCTGACTAAACTTAAACGACTGAGACCCGATCCCCCCTCGGCTGCTGCGGTTGAGCGCCGCCACCTGCATCCGTTTGGCATAGCCCTTGACCGACATCAGCAAAATTTTGCTATTGTTGCGAATTGGCAGACAGCCAATGATCGACTCTCCTTTTAGCACCCGAATTGCCTGCGTGCCTTGGGAATTTCGACTGGTGTCTGGTAGCTGATCTTTGTCGATGGTAAAGCGTAATAGCCGACCGCTGGATGAGGCGAGCATTAGATCCTGGTCTAAATTAGCGATCACTGCATAGGCCAGATGGTCTCCTGATCTGAGCTTAATTGCCACCAGCCCTCGACTCGTAATCGACTCAAATTCACTCAGCGGTAGCCGCTTGATTTTTCCTTGGGCAGTTACCAAAATCAGCTGCTGCGTCATCACCTGATCGGTTACCAAAATGGGCGGCAGTATCGCCTCTGGATCGTTGCCGATAGCATCGGGCAGCAAATTCATCAGCGGCTGTCCCTTTGACTGGCGCTGGGCAATGGGCACATCGTTAACCGTCAGACTGTAGGCTTTACCATCCCGAGAAAACACCAACAGAGTTTGAATGGTCAAGGCAAACTCCGTTTGAGTCGTCACATCGTCTAGCTCTGTCAGTTTAGACGGCAGTTCTTCTTGTTTTCCCTGGCGTCGTTGATAGGTGCGCGGCGATAGGCGTCGGGCATAGCCTTTGCGAGTAAATTCAACCACCGTTTCCTCTTCTTGAGCTTCTGCTTCAAGGGTGGCCAACATTTCCTTTTCTTCTGCCCGCTCACTCGCCGTTTGTAGCCGAGTACGGCGCTCATCTCCAAACGTCTTTTTAAGCTTCCGCAGATCTTTTTTAAGGGCTTTGAGTCGCTCCTTTCGATCCGACAGCAGCAGTTCTAGATTTTCTTTGAGTGTGGAGAGTTCTTCAAATTCATTCAGTAAGTTTTCTTGTTCTAGCCCCACCAGTCGTCGTAGGGGCATTGCCAAAATGGCATCGGCCTGGCGGTCGCTCAGTTCAAACCGTTCGCCAATTTCTAGCTTGGCCGATGAACCGTCTGGTGCTGCGCGCAAAATTTCAATCACCTCGTCAATACTGTCGAGGGCGGTCAGCAACCCTTCTAAAATATGCAGACGTCGGTCGGTTTTTTCTAGCTCGTTGGTGTACTGACGCACCAGGGTCTCTTCACGAAAGTCTAGAAAAGACTGCAGCATATACCGTAGAGGCATTTGCACTGGCTGACCCCCATCTAGGGCCAGCATGATTGCCCCAAAGTTGGTCTGCAGCGGCGTCATTTTATAAAGGGCCGCCAAAATACTGTGGGGCTGCACCTCTCGCTTTAGCTCAATCACAACTCGCATGCCGTCGCGATCGCTCTCATCGCGAATATCGGCAATGCCCTCGAGTCTGCCCTGGTTTACTAAGTTGGCAACTTTTTCAATCCACCCTGCTTTGTTGACCTGATAGGGAAGCTCAGTTACCACAATGGCATTACGTCGCTGTCGACCTTTGCCTGGCTGGATTTCTTCGAAACCGGCGATACCTCGCACAGGGATACTGCCTCGCCCCGTGCGGTAGGCATCACGAATCCCCTTACTATCGATAATCTCACCGCCAGTGGGAAAATCTGGCCCCGGAATTAGCTTAAACAGAGCCTCATCTGTAATACTGGGGCGATCAATCAGAGCAATTAAACCATCGATTACCTCTCCCAAATTGTGGGGAGGAATATTTGTGGCCATACCCACCGCGATGCCAGAACTGCCGTTGAGCAACAGATTGGGTAGCTGCGAAGGCAGCACAATGGGTTCTTGCTGAGAACTATCAAAGTTATCAATAAAGTCAACGGTGGCTTCGCTGATTTCCCCTAATAAAGCGTCATGACTGAGGGAGGCTAATCGCGTTTCCGTATAGCGCATCGCTGCAGGGGGATCATTGTCCACTGAGCCAAAATTGCCATGGCCATCCAACAGCGGATAGCGACTGGAAAAAACCTGCACCATGCGTACCAGGGCATCATAAACTGCCTGATCACCATGGGGGTGATACTTACCCAACACATCCCCAACGACACGAGCACACTTACGAAAGGGACGGTCTGGGGTGAGACCCAGCTCATGCATTGCATAGAGAATTCGCCGGTGGACTGGTTTAAGACCATCGCGTACGTCTGGCAAAGCCCGCCCCACGATTACGCTCATGGCATATTCCAGATATGATCGTTGCACCTCTGTATGAAGAGAGGTGACGACAATTTGCTCATCTGAAAACGCATTTAGCTGATTTGCCATGATTTCGTATCCTTGAAAGCCGTCGTAAAGACAGTAAATAGCCTTATCAATGCTGTACCTTATACACAAGCGTCATGAATCCGCAATAGCTGAGATCTAAATCGATCAAGAATTCAATAGATTTGCAAACGCTTGAGTCCCTAAGTCAAGGTTTTTCAACCAGACCTACAGGTTATTCTCTTACTTAACTTAGGACAATAACCAACAACGGTTATAGTAACTTTGCTGTGTTATCGGAATCGCCTATGAAAACAGTTTTAATTGTGGAAGACGACATGATCAACGCACGCGTTTTCTCAAAAATTCTGACCAAGCGCGGTGGCTTGGCAGTTAAACATACAGAAAACGTCGACGAGGTCATGCAAATTGCCGAAAGCGGTGAAGTCGATGTGATTTTAATGGATGTTTCCCTGTCTCACAGCGTGTATCAGGGAAAACCAGTAGACGGAATCCGTATCACCCAGATGTTAAAGGCTAATAGTGCCACTGCCACGTTACCCATTATTCTAGTCACTGCCCATGCTATGGATGGCGATCGGGAGAACTTTTTACAACAAAGTGGGGCCGATGGATATATTTCAAAGCCCATTGTGGACCACCAAAAGTTTGTGGATGACGTTAAAGCGATGATTGATGACTAGTCAACCATCCAGGCTTGCTAAATAAACCTTTATTTAAACCAAACTAGAAACCAAGCTAGATCAAATATACTACCTATGGGCCTAGGTAGTATATTCTTTATAGATCTAAAACAATTAGTCTTAAGTTCAAGACAGCTCTCTAAAGTCCGGCGAGCACTTCTTGAAGTCCGGGGGTATCGAACATTGCTTCAGTTGCGTTCAACAACCGATTACCCCAAAGATTCTCTTCCAAAAACGCCAGGTCGGCATAGCGGCTGTCGCGCTCTAAGGCCGCAGTGGCTGATTCGATAGCGGCAGTGCGGTTGATATTGGCAGCATAGTTAGCCACAGCAATCGCCAGTGTGGGTTCTGGTTCCTCGCTAGAAAGAGTCAGCGACCGTTCCCACTGCTCAATGGCGGGTTCCAACTGCCCCATCTCATACAGCACCAGCCCAATATTGTTAACCGCAGGCCAGAATGCCTCATTAACGCCAATGGCTGCTTCATACTGCTCAATCGCTTTCTGATAGCGGTTGAGTTTGTAATAGGCATTGCCCAAATCAAAGTGAGCGCCTGCATTCCCTGGTTCTAGAGTCAGACCTTTTTCTAAGGCACTAGCCGCTTGCAAATATTTGGCTTCACTAAAGTAGGCTGAGCCCAAAGTGAACCAAATAACTGAGTCGTCATCACTAATTGACTTGGCAGTTTCTAGGGTGGTGACTGCAGCGGCACTATCACCTACTTGTAGATATAGACTGCCCATCAATGCCAGAATTTGGGGGTCCTGTGGCGCCAACTGAGCGGCCAGTTGAATCCGTGCTAGGGCCTCATCATATTGCTGGAACTGAGCCAGCTGAGCGGCTTCTTGAGCCAGCGTCAGTCCAGTAGCAGTCAGGCGTTCTTCATCCAGTGGCAGGGTGTAGGGCACCAGAGCCTGGGCATCTACAGCACGAGCGGTCCAACCACAGCCGACTAGGGCAAGCAGGGTAGCCAATGCAGGACGCGTGAGCCGAGATATAAGCTGGTTCATAGGAAGTGGGCGGAAGAATAAGTCTGCGAATGGATGAGGCACGCTCAATTAAGGGTAACGGTAGGGGAAATGCCAGCTAACTGACACACTCTGAATTTACTTCGTTTGCCTAGATCAGTTATCAGTATAAATACACTATCCGTGGGGTTACCCAGCAATTAGATAAATTTATGAAATGCGAAAACTAGAGGGGGGATGCCAGGGGCTAAAACCGTGTCTCAAACTCTAAGAAAACTCGATTGCGATCGTCGAAGTTGGTGGTTCCTCTGATTGTAAATTCGTCAGAGAGCCGATAGCGTAGGTTAAATTCCGTAGGTGTACTGTCAGTTAAGATTTGCACCAGCGATAGGGTGATATTGTTGGTCACATCAAATCCGATCTCAGTGGCAATGTCTACTGTAGAACCGCTATTCTCGTCACTAGAGAAGCGTGAGGCACCGGTGACTGGAAACAGTCTAAATTCACTCAGATTCAGAGTGCTGATGATAAACTCCTGCAGGCTGTTGAGTAAGGCTCCACCAAAGAAGTTGAGCACTCCCTGACCAGACTGCAGAGCCGCCACATAACTACCGCTAAGGAGGTTGACAATTTCTTGTCTAGAACGGGGGGGAGAACTGGAAAATTCAATCACCGCATCGCCGATATCAGACAGGAATAGGCTATCTAATAAGTTGCTGGCGCTACCCTGATAGGTGGCCCGTATACGAATGGTTTCTACCCCCGTCGTTCCCTGAAAGGGATCAATGGAGGTATCAGCCACTTCAGAAGAGGCAAAGGCTGAGGCTTCCACGACGTTGCTCTGCTGCCGGGTTTCGCTTACAGATGTGCGTAGCCGTAAGTCTAGCAGCGGGTCGGCAATCCCTCGCTCGGGGATAAAGCGAGCCACATTGTCTCGACCTGCCAGTCGGAACGTAGTGGTTAAAAGATTGATGCGGCCAGATCGTAGACGAATCTCTCCGTCTGGCTCAATGGCACTAAACGGGCGCAGGGGACCCGTAATCCGTAAATCGCCCTGGGCGACTACATTGAGCAAATTACCCTGCTGAATTTGGATATTTCTGGCCAGGGTGATTTTGAGATTTCCAAATCTGGGAATAAATTGAGAAATCTCTTCTGGCTCTGTGGATGCTACGGTTTCACCCCCGCCCTCTGGTAAGAACAGACGACCATTGTCTAGTTCAACAACGCCTCCTAGCTGAGGGCCTCCTAGCAGCAAGCTGCCACCGACGACGATCTGACCTTCTACACCCCCCTCGTAAATGCCTCGTAACTCTAAATCGACGTCATCTAAGGTAACTGTCAGGGCTCCAGATGGGTGGATCGGGGGAGCATCGCTGGCCGGGTCCGGGGGGATGGGTGTGGTTCTATTTTCACCTTCTTCGGTACTGTTATCACCCAAGGCTGCTAACTCACGGGGCTCAATAATAAATGGGAACGATAACGGAAAATTACCCGCTGCCTGCAGTCGACCGTTACCGTAGAGTCCCTGCAGTTCTTGAACAATAATTTGATTGTTTTCAAAGACAACACGTCCGGCAAAATCGGTGAGAGGATCCGGCAGCAGGGGCGATCGCAACACTGCATCTCGCACATCCATTTCACCACTGATGGTGGGTCTACTCAGACTACCGCCAACATCTAGAGAGACCCGACCTCTACCTGACTCCCATATCACCTGGTCGTTAAGAACATTGAGCAGAGCCAGACCTTCATCGGCGACATCTATGGCCAAGGCAATCCGATCGTCTGCGGGCTGCACCGTCATAAAGTCAAAGGCGTAGGGAATATCCCCCACCAGCGTCAGCGGCTCTGGGTTATCGACCTGAATGAGTTCTCCCTGCATCAGCAGACGGGCATTTTCATAGAGAAAAAGTCCTTCGGCCTGTTCGATGGGCTGATTGTTGATGGCGCCGTCAGCCAGGATGATATCTCCGCGCACCGTGGGGTTGCCGATACCGCCGCTAAAGTTTGCGATCGCATTTAACCGCCCTTCAAGACCTACAGGAATGTTAAAAATATCGCGCACTGCCGCCACCGGCAGCTGTTCGGCCACTAGCTGCAAACTCGAGCTATCTTCTTCTACCAGCGACAGATTACCCGCCAGGTTTACAAACGCCTGTTGGGGATTACCGTCTGCATCTGGCGGTAGGGCCGTCTCCATTCGCAGCGGCTGCAGGGTCAGGTTGCCGTTGGCCAGCTGACCCCGAGCAATCACCCGGTCTGCCACAAATTCGGTGCCCCAGGTCCACTCTTGACCATTCACATCAAACATTATTTCGGGCAGCTCTTGCGGTCTACCGCTGACGCGCACCATGGCATCAAATCGTCCCTCAAGAGCGCTTAGGGGTGGCACCGGACTTTCTGCCTCAGCCAGTGCAATCTCGTCTTGAATGCGCTGAATTTCGGCCAAACGCCGCAGCTGATCTAACAAAGTTGCCCCGGCATTGCCCGCAGACTCAGTCGCCAAAACCGTTGGAATCTCTTCAGGTGATGGCTGATTCGCTAACCAGGTGGGAGCCTGAAATGTTTGGATTAAATCTTCTAGATCCGTAATTGCCAGAGCCGCAAGTACATCTCGAATATTGCCGTTTTCGACAGAAACGTTGGCGTTGTAGGCAAACGTACTCAGCTGCACACTGCCGTTAAAGCGATAGATACTGTCGGCCGCCTCAGCAGATGTGCAGTAGCTGGGTAAGGGCCGAGTCTCGCTCACCAGCTGCTCTGAGCAGGGATTGAATACTAGTTCACCGCGTTCAACAAATACTTGCCCATCGCGATAGGCCACCTGCCCCGTCAGCTGCTGGGCGTTGAGATAGCCTAACCCTGGTTGAGCAATGAATACATCCCCCACCAGGGTTTGACGCTCTAGATCAACAACCCATTCTCCCTGGGATGATACGGTACCCTGCAGACCACCCCCGAGACGGTCTATGATGGGTAATCCCAATGCCTGTAGCGGCAGGTCTTGGAGAGTGGCTCTGAGAATGTTGTTGTCAGTACGACCAGACGCTTGAGCCCCCTGCCAGCGAATATCAAAGTCTAGATCTCGCGGTGTTTGAAAATTAATCGCAATACCATCGGCCAACCCACTGGCCACCGCTGGGCCACTTTGCCCGTCTAAATCTACAACCAGCCCTGCTTGGCCCTGGTAGCTGACGGGGCCAAGCAAGACCGGGTCAAATGCCACCTGGTTGACGGCAAAGTCTTCTAGCAGCAGAGTGCCGCTAAATTGAGGATTGCTGGGTGTACCGACCAAACGCCCCCCCGCTAAGCTAGCAAAACCGCTGAGGGGCACAGGGCTAGGCAATAGCGCTAGCGGATAGCGCTGGGCGTCTAAATCAAGCGAGAAACCACGAATCCCTTGAAACTGATTGCCATCAAACTGGGGCGAGACTACTCCCCGGGCCTGCAGTTGAGCGCTGCTGGCTTGCTCAATGAGCAGCTCCTGGCCGGTCCAGGCAAACTGACTGCTGAGGGGAGCATCTAGCCCCGCTAGCTGCGGTGAAAATCCGGCTAACCCCGCTGAGAAGGTGAGATTGCCCCGCCCGCGCAAATCGGCCAGAGTCCGGGTATCAATGGTGCCTTCTAGGGTCACGGTGCCGCTGGTGTCACCCCCTAGCTGGGAGGCAAACTGGCTAAGTCCGACGGCATTGAGGGTGGCATCGGTTTGCCAGCTACCGTTAACCAGTTCCACATCCCCCTGCACGGAGCCATCCGCCAGCTGTAGACTGTAGTCTCCCATGGCGAATAGGTTGGTCAAAGAAGCGTTCTGGACGGGACCCGCCAGCGCAACATTGGCATCTAAACTGCCCGGTGGCGTCTGGGCCAGACCTAATGCTTGTAAATCAATGTTGCTGGCAACAATGTTGGCCTGCCAGCTATCGGCTTCTACCTGGCCTTCCCCGGTTAGGGTACCTGTGCCCACCTGTACCAACGCTTGGGGAATCGATAACCCCCCGTCGGCAAAGACGGCTGTGGCGTTAGCTGGATAAACCTGTCCGGCGTAGGTCAATGTGGGAGCCTGGGCATTGATCCGAGTTTCTAACGTTGTTAGAGGACCGACAATGGTGGCGGTTGCTCCGACAATTCCCAGGGTGACCGGTAGCTGCTCGACATCGTAAAGAGCTGCGATCGCATCCCCCGACACATTGGTTGCCTGGGCGGTAAAATCTAGCTCCGGTGAGCTGTCAGGTAGAGTCGCCAGATTTAAGACACCGCTACCGGTGACTTGACCACCCAGTTCAGGAGTTGCAGTAATTTGAGTGATGGTGATGGTGTTTAAAAGATCTACCAGGCGCTCGCTCTCAAGCACCACATCAGCATCCACCTCGCTGAGCACAATCCGGTCTACCGTTACCGGCCCAGTGGCGATTACATCAGCCGCTAACCGGGGCTGCAGCATCGGGCCCGTAATCGCAACAGTGCTGTCAAACACACCGCTCAAAGCAATCGGAGAGGCCACCTCAGACTGCTCTAGCACCTCTTCGAGATCGATATCGTCTACCTGGGCTGTGAGATTGTAGTTCCCTTGCCAGTCGACTGTACCGCTGGCGGTAGCGTCGAGATTCTCATAGCTGCCGCTGGCTCGATCAACCGTAATTGTCGTGCCCTTAAATCTGGCAGTGGCATCAATATTGTCAATTACATTCCCCCAGGGACCGGTGTTGGGTAAAGAGGTCAGCTGCAGCTGACCGTTGTTGATGCTGCCTGCTCCATCAACCGTAACGGGCTGATTGGGTAAAAATGACACGGTCCATTCACCACTGACGCGACCCCCAGTCGCCGCGATGGGTAAATTGCGCTGCCCGAGTGTGGGTAAAAGAAAGGCCAGACCTGCTTCTGCGGCCACCCCCTGGGCGGCTACCCCCAACCTAATTTCTTGTTGGATGGGCCGCTGGGCATCCCCAGAGGCTACGGGGGTGATAGCGCCTGTGATTTCTAAATTGCCGCCATTGGGGGGGGTGGCGGTGGCATCAAAGTTTACTTGCTGAGCGTTTTGGCCATTGACGTCTACTGGTTCAATATCTACCGTGCCATTGAGGTCATCTATCACCAGCGGTGATGGCGCTGCCCCCTCAGCCGGCAGCGGCACTAGAGCCAGCTGGCTATCCACCACATCGATATCGTCCATCCGCACCTCTAACAGCGGATCTTCGACGGGCTCAAATGTGGGCACATCGACACCCAACCAACCCTCTTCAGGATGCTGCTCTACATAGCCCTCTGCCCCAACCAGCCGCAGATCAATCTCTAGCTCTCGCTCAAACAGTACCTGCAAAGGATTAAACCCAACCTCAACCGCATCTGCTGTGGCATAGGTGGGGTCATTGTCAGTGGCATTCAGTCGAGACGGTCCTACTCGTAAACCGTTCCAGGACAGTCCCTCTAGATCGCCAAGTTCTAACTCGCGCTCTAAAAGGTCGGACAACCGCCTCTCTAGTAAGGGCGTCAGCCCTCTATTAATAAATAACCAAGCGCCGAGAACGGCTATCGTACCGATGATTAGGGTACCGGTCCCTAATGTAATCGCTGTTATTCTCCAAAATCGCCGAGGTCTATTTGAGTTAGGCGAAGTCATGGGGGCATGGAACTACGTGCGCGACTACTCTAACAAACTTCTATCAAGGATTCTTGTAAGATTTAACTAAAATCCAAGCGCGACGCCATCACTGCGAGGATCGCATGCTCCTAGTAATCGATCTGCCTTGATTTGAATCATATGGGCATGGCCCATGGCCTCAGACCAGTCAGCTTCTATCTGTAGCTGGTGCCCCCGCTGCCGCAGCGTCTGACGAATATCGTTGGCAATGCGTCCTTCTAGGGCTAACTGAGCTGAGGGTTGTCCCCAGGTGCGCCCCCAACGCCAGCGGGGCAAATTAACAGCGGTTTGAATATCTAGTCCGAGATCTAGCACCCGAGTCAGTAAAGCTACCTGGGTTTGCGGCTGCCCTTCACCACCCATGGTGCCAAATACTAGCCGGGGCTTACCGTCGTGCAACGCCATGGCGGGAATCAACGTGTTGAGTGGCCGTTTAACCGGTGCTATGCCATTGACATGGGTCGGGTCGGGGTCAAAAATAGCCCCCCGATTGTTAAGGGCAAACCCCAGGGTTGGCGGCACTACACCACAGCCATAGTCAAAATACAGACTCTGTAGCCAGGAGACGGCATTGCCATAGCGATCGACCACAGCTGCGTAGATGGTATCGCCCCCGCTGGCGTCACTCTGAGCCGATTCGGCCCGATGTAAATTAATTTGAGACCGCAGCTCATCGGCATAGGCTTTTGAAATTAGTTGCTCAACGGGAATATGGGTAAAAGCAGGGTCGCCTACCCAGCGGTTGCGATCGCAAAATGCCAGCTTAACCGCCTCCACCATTAGATGGTAATAATTTCCCTCATCTAGATTGGCGATATCGTAGGGCTCAATCAGATTGAGAATCTGCAACACCGACAGTCCTTGGGTATTGGGTGGCAGCTGATAAACCCGATGATCTCGGTAGGTCGTGGTGATGGGCTCCACCCAATCAGAGTGGTGATTGGCAAAATCCTCTAGCCTGAGGGGACTCCCCAAGGGAGCAACATAGTCCACAATGGCCT
The DNA here is from genome assembly GCA_038748405.1 of Cyanobacteria bacterium P01_H01_bin.21. GTDB lineage: Bacteria > Cyanobacteriota > Cyanobacteriia > Phormidesmidales > Phormidesmidaceae > Leptothoe. The sequence goes on from JBCDIX010000002.1 coordinate 172,642, forward strand.
GGGCAATGTCTCCTTGGTAAAACACCGCTGCCCCCTCAGCGGCCAGGGTTTCTAGCACCGTTGCCAGGGCCAGGTTTTTGACCCAGCTGCCCTGCGCCGCCATCGAAAAAGTGGCCCTGGCCCCCACATCCTGACTCAGCAGCTGCCAATCTTTGCGAGTCCAGCAAAACTGAGAGGACGATAGTTTATAGCCAGTCTGGGCCAGCTGGATAGCGGGCTGTAACAGGGCAGCCCACGGCCACTGACCAAATCGCTGATGCACCTGCCACCAGGCATCGACGGCTCCAGGCACAGTAACTGCGGCAGCCGCCCCTCGCTGGTGCAGTTTAGTCTCGTCTAGCCCAGCTGCCGAACGGCCTGACCCATTTAAGCCGTGTACCTGACGGGTGGATGCATCATAGATGAGCCAAAGACCGTCTCCCCCCAGACCGTTCATGTGGGGATAGGTTACCGACAGAGCGGCACTGACCGCCACCGCGGCATCAATCGCATTACCACCCTGTTGCAAGATGGTTTGACCGGCCTCTGAGGCAGTGGTGTGTGGAGAGACCACCATGCCGTGGGGAAACGTTTTGCGACTGACAACGACTGGCTCAGAGGCAGCATTCATAGGCAATACTAGACCTGCACCTCATCGCGCCTCATCCCTTTGGAATTACCCCTGCTGTCTAGCCTAGCCGATAGCCAAACCCGCGAACCGTCTTAAGATATTTGGGCTTACTGGGATCTTCCTCTAATTTTTCGCGCAGCCAGCGGATATGGACGTCCACTGTTTTGTTGTCCCCCATAAAGTCATATCCCCAGACGCGATCAATAATCTGATCGCGAGACCATACTCGGCGGGGGCGACCCATAAATAGCTCTAAAATTTTGAACTCTTTTGGAGATAGATTTAGTTCCTTATCGTTGAGAAAGGCACGGCACTCATTGGGGTGTAGAGCAATTCCCTCAAATCGTAGTGCAGAACTATCTTCAGACTTGGCCTTGGACTGATAGCGCCGCAGCAGGGCACGGCAGCGAGCAATCAGCTCTCGCATCCCAAAAGGCTTAGACAGATAATCATCAGCGCCAACTTCTAAACCAACTACCCGATCCATTTCAGTCCCTTTGGCACTGAGAATCAAAATGGGAACATCTAGACCTCGATGACGGACTAAACGACAAAGGTCTAATCCATTCATGCCTGGCAGCATCAGATCCAAGATCACCAAACTAATGTCTGGAATAGCATCCTTACTACCGTCCGCTGAACCCAGCAGTTTCTCTAACGCGGTTGGGCCATCGGCTGCCACTACAAGCTCAAATCCTTCTTCAGCTAGGGCCAGCGCTACTGTTTCTCGAATCAGTTCTTCGTCTTCAACGACCAACACTCTACCCAAACCTACCCGCAGCGAGGACTGGATAGGAGCTAGCCCGTTAGAAACTATGGCCATATTATGTCGCCTTAATTACCTCTATGGTTGGATTCTATCAGGGATGCTGCAACCAGCAACCCTGTTTAGGCGGATCATTTTCAGTAAATTTAACTACACAACCCGCCTCGTAGACCAAGCTCTGTCAGCTAGCGGTCAAGATTTTGGCCCAATCAGTTGACTTAAAACCTCTCTGGGGTATTAACCATTTTTTTATCTTCTTGAAGCTTTCACACTAACTTTATCTGTCGGCGCAAATATATTAGTTGCTGATTTTGAGCAAACGATGACGATGGTCTTAGCTTAGGGTCTTAGCTAGGGCCACTGGTGAGTCGCCCGCCCATAGAGTTCTGTCAGGGTCGTAAACTGTTCGCACACGGTTTGACTGAGCATTGCTGTACTAAATCGCCATTCCCAATTACCTTCGCCTAGGCCTGGGGTATTCATTCGAGCTTCAGACCCCAGACCGAGTAAATCCTGTAGGGGGACAATGGCCAGATCGGCCACAGATGAAAGGGCCAGACGAATCATGGCCCAGTGAACTGACTCGGGGTTCAGGCCACCGACAAAGCCAGCCAGACGCTGTTTTTCGTAATCGTTGGCTTTGCTATACCAGCCAGCAGTGGTGTCATTGTCGTGGGTGCCTGTGTAAATTACAAAGTTGCGATCGCAGTTAAACGGCAGATACGGATTCCGATGATCGGAGCCAAAGGCAAACTGCAGGATCTTCATGCCTGGAAAACTAAACTGATCCCGCAGAGCTTCGACTTCGGGGGTGATAATCCCCAAATCTTCTGCCAAAAACGGCAGTTTGCCTAACACCGCTTCCACCCGCTCAAATAGGGCCACTCCAGGTGCCTCAATCCACTGACCATTCATCGCGGTTTGTTCACCTTCGGGCACGGCCCAATAAGATTCAAATCCTCGAAAGTGATCAATCCGAATCTGATCGACATAGGCCAGAGACGTCTTGATGCGCTTTAGCCACCAGTCAAACTGGGTTTCTCCCAGCACCTCCCAGTTATAGGTGGGGTTACCCCACAGCTGCCCCGTTTCACTAAAGTAATCTGGCGGCACCCCGGCCATCTCTGACGGCATCAGGGTGTCGGGATCGATCATAAAGTTCTCAGGAAATGCCCACACATCGGCGCTATCGTGGGCCACATAGATGGGCATATCGCCAATAATTTGAATATGACGCTCATTGGCATAGGTTTTGAGCGCAAACCACTGACGACAAAATTCAAACTGTAAAAACTTCTGTAGAAAAATAGCATCCGCCAGCTTAGTTCGCCAGGTCTCTAGCGCCTCCGGTTCCCGTTTTGCGATCGAGCGTTCCCAGGCACTCCAGCTTGCTCCGTTGTTGGCATCTTTTAGCGCCATAAAGAGGCTATAGTCCTCTAACCAAAACGCCTGGGTCTGGCAAAACTCCTCAAACTCCTGAGACTCCTCAGATTTTGATAGCTGGAAGCGTTGAGCCACCCGCTTTAGCAGCTCTAACTTAAATGGGATAACGCGCTCATATTCCACCCGTTCAGCTGAAAAATCAGGCACCTCCGACAGGTCAGCTTTTGTTAGCCACCCCTGCTCCGCTAGCGTATCTAAGCTAATTAACAACGGGTTGCCTGCCATGGCGGAGTAACACATGTAGGGAGAGTTACCATGGCCCGTTGGCCCCAGGGGCAAAATCTGCCAAAGCTGCTGTTTAGTGGTGGCTAAAAAATCCACAAATCGATAGGCGGTCTCTCCCAAATCCCCGATGCCATATCGACTGGGCAGCGACGTGGGATGCAGCAAGATACCGCTAGCTCTGGTAAATGACATATCGGGGGATAAAGATTAGGAGAAATGTGGAGAAAATTAAGCGTTGACGGTAACGCTAAGCCAGGCGAATAGACTTTAGCATGGTTACTCGACGCAATATCGTCTAAACACCCATTCGCGCTTTATGGCCTATCGCAACCCTGCCCCCACTGTCGATATTATTATTGAGCTAGTGGATCGCCCCAATCGTCCAATTATCTTAATAGAGCGATTAAATCCTCCCTTGGGCTGGGCTCTTCCAGGCGGGTTTGTAGACTATGGCGAATCGGTGGAGACAGCGGCCCTACGTGAAGCTAAGGAAGAGATTGGGCTTGAGGTGCAATTAATAGACCAATTTTACGTATACTCTGATCCCAAACGGGATGAGCGCAAACATACCATCAGCATTGTGTTTCTAGCCACCGCTACAGGAGAACCCATGGCAGGAGATGATGCCAAGAATTTTAAGGTCTTTAATCTGTGGGAGGTTCCTGACAATCTCTGCTTTGACCATTGTAAAATTTTGCAAGACTACATAGCCTATCGCTACTATGGCAAACGACCACAGCTCTAGAGGGTGGCTAAATCTTTTTTAGATAGCCGCAAATCATAAGTTAACCGTGATGTTACGCAGAATCCAATACGTTAGATAGTAGTATCTAAGCCGTTAGACCTTAGTGGAATTGAAGGCTGTATCTGCCTGGATTTGGCAACAGACTGCTGTGCAACTTTATGATCTGACAATGCGCTCCCGGACTGAGACTTTAGCCACCTTCTCCACCTTTATCCAGTTTACGGGAGATCGATTTGATACATGGGTATCTGATCCACGACTGGCAAGGAGTATGCAGCAACAACTGCTGCAACAAGGTGGCCATGAACGCTCAGAAAAATTTTGGGTCCTCCATTGGTATCGGCTACGGCGGCAGCATCCTCATGCCGACCAACATTTGTGGGCCTATTTGCAGGAACCTTGCTACTGGGCCGCCCACCGGATATCTCGCCGTTTTCCCATGGTGCAATACTCGCTGGCAGATGGATTCCAGACTGCGATCGCAAACGTGGATCGTATTCTCAATGGATACAATCCTGACTATGGCAGTGACCTCAAGGTCTATGCCCGCAGAGCCTTTGGTAACTGCATTCGAGACCAGCTCAGACAACAGCAGGAAATCAACATCAGCAGCGACTGGGGGCTATTACGAAGAGTTAGCCGGACCCAGCTACGAAAAGCGCTCCTAGCTGCTGGATTTGTCCAGACGTCTGGCTCTATTTTGTTGTGGCAATGCTTTAAGCACGTCTGCACGCCTGAAATAGGCCAACCAGCCCGAGGGTTATTTGCTCCAAACTCAGACCAGTTAGTTGCGATCGCTCAGCGATATAACCGATTGCGTCACCGGGACCTAGACATTCCCGCCGTAGATATAGGGGCTGAACAACTAACGGTGGAGCTAACTCAGTTAGCCGCTATGGTTAGATCCTATCTCACACCAACTGTAACATCCCTCAACCAACCTCAGTACGATGATTCGGGTGAAGAACAGTTGGATACCCTACCTACAGATGACACCCCCATGACACAGCTATTGACCGTTGAAGCCTACGCTGAACAACAACGGTGGATGCAGCAAATAGACACAGTATTATTAGACAAAATCAATAGTCTAGATGTGCCCAGTCAGACACTTTTGCTCCTTTATTATCAACAAAAACTGACTCAAATCGATATCGCCCATCACCTAGGTATTCAACAGTATCAAGTATCTCGTAAGCTGACTCGTGTTCGTCGACAATTGCTACTCAGTATCATTAACTGGAGCAAAGAGACCTTGCATATCTCTGCTGAAGCTACCGTACTAGCCAATGTTAGCGACGTGATTCACGAGTGGTTACAGCGCCACTATGCGCCAGAACCACCGGAGGTATTGGAATGAGCTTGGTATTTGACAATCCTATGCAGCCTGTTCTGGCGCTGCCTTTAGACCCAGCTTGCTGGCAGCGTAGTGCGTTCATATCAGACCCTGCTGCTCGCTGGCGCAGCTATCTGCATCAGCTGGGTCTAAAGGCATTAATGTTATGGTTCGAAGAAGAATTTGATCACACACCGTCGCCATGGCCGACTGTAGAGCCATTTGATATCTGGCACGTTGTCGATGGCCTAACACTGCTGTTTGGTCACCTACGCATCGTTGTTATTTTGTCTGAAACAATCGATGCAGCGGAGCTAAACGTTCCTCAAGAGTGGGTTGATTTACCTGATTTATCTGCAGATTATTATATTGCTGCCTACGTCGATGTCGATGAACAACGACTGGCGTTATGGGGGTATACCCCCTACAACCAGCTCAAGGAGCGCAGCACCTATGACGCCCTTGAGCGCAAGTACTGTCTCGACGATAGTGATCTAATACAGGATTTTTCTACCTTTTTGGTGGCTCCGAAGTTGGAGCAGCCAGCGGCAAAATCGCCAAGCCAGCTGGTTCATCTATCTACCGCCCATGCCGAAAGCGTTATCCAAAGTTTGGCCCACGCACCAGAACCCAGACTGGTGCTGCCGTTTAGTCAGTGGGGGGCTCTATTTAGCAATGGCCAGTGGCGCCAGCAGCTATATCAGCTCAGTCAAAATACTCCGCCTGTCAGTATTGAAGACTGGCTCGAAAATATTTTTGAGCAAGGCTGGCAGCCGCTGGAGTCTTTGTTGCCGCAGCCATCGACCCCAAGATTTCGCTCGTCTGCTGGCGATACGGCTGTTCTTACCTGTGGTAAGAAAATTTTTCTCAACACAGCTTCTGATGATCTATTGCTGATGTTTAGCGTTGATATTGAGGCCAATCAGCGTCGTAATATACGTATTCAGCTATATCCGTCTGGGGACCCTATATTGCCTAGCAATGTGATGCTGGCGTTGGAGCTGTCGGAAACTGGAGAGCTGCTCAAGACGGTGAAAGCTGGAGAGCACGACGACTATATTCAAATTCCTCCATTTCGCTGTTCAGCAGGCCAGCGTCTCAGGGTATATATTCAACTGGCCGATAGCATCTGTCAGGAAGACTTTATTAGCTAAACAAGCCGTATCGTTTTTAAACTTGGCTGAACTAAAGCCCTGCCTATCGCTGTCATGATCCATTATCGATAAATAGAGTCAATAGGGTGCTATTTGAGATATTGCTAAAGAAGAGATAAAAGACTGTTAACGACAACTTTTGCAGCAGCTTTAAGGTGCCTGTTAAGTTGGTGTTTTAACATTATTGAACAAGAATTTTGGGGATTGTTTTGTGCTCAACCAACAAGATTCGACAATCGCTTGATATTGAGATAATCCTTAAAGTGACCACTCAAGAAGTTCGATTTTTGCGGCAGCTAGACCGAGTTGGTGTCTAGTTTAAGCCAGACTGGAGTGATCAATGTGTGGCCGAGTCGGTCAATTCTTTTGGGAAAATTCACCTAATATTGTCCTGCCTTACCACCATGAGGATGGTAAAGCTACAAAATAGGCGTCAATAATAAGGGGGGCAAGCCGTGAAACCTCTTTTTACCAAAGGACAGTTAATCAGCTGGAAAAAAGACCGAGGCTTTGGCTTTATTAAGTCAAATACTGGTGGCAAAAATATATTCTTACACATCAGTGTTCTGCCTAAAGACAGCCGCTGTCCTAGGGTTGGTGATGTTATTGTCTATCAGCGAGTTGTTACTCCAAAAGGTAAGATACGCGCAGCAAAAGCCTCCATTCAAGGGGTATCTGCAGACGCTAATCGTGCTATATCTTCTCAGCGACAGCCTCAGAAAACTAGCAAAGCTCAAATATCTGTAAAAAGTTTTCAAAGAAATGCACCAAAGCACAGACGGTTAGAAAAAACAATTGGCCTGGTCACGGTGTCTGTCATTGCTTTTTTGACAATAAAGGCTAAACTCACGAACTCTCCTAGCCCTGTCGCTGCTGTTACCCAACCGGGATGCACCATTAAGGGCAATATTTCTATCAATACGGGTCAAAAGATTTATCATCTCCCTGGCATGGAAAGATACGATGCAACAATTATTAAGCCAGAGTATGGAGAAAAGTGGTTTTGTACAGAAACAGAAGCTGTTGAAAACGGCTGGACTAAAGCTACTCGATAGGGCATTTTCGACTTCCTTGTCTGCTGAGTTGAGCTGCTGCGCCCTATTTTTCTGTCGACGCTCGCCCTACGCTGTAGCTGTTTTTTGGAGCTAATTTGGGAATGGCAAAGGTTTGCGTGCTCGCTAATCCTATTCTCAGGCTCAAGTTGTAAGATGCTGATGATTTTAGAGGATGAATCGGTCTAGAGCAGTGGTTATTTAAAAAGTCTCACACAGCTAAAACCATCCTGAGGATCAGCAATACTAGACATTGTGTATTTTAGTGAGAGGGCGACGATGGCCAGGGCAGTCAATAGAAGCTTACGTTTGTTATCCCTATTGCTGCTGATGGGCTGTCAGCATGTTTTGTCTGACCCTATAGCTGAGGTGACACAGACTGCCTGTGAGGCTCAGCCAGGATTTGCGTTTGTGGAAGGTGGGGAGTTTATTGTAGGTAGCGATCGCATCGAACGTGACTATGCCTATCGCATCAGTGCAGAAGGGTTTGCAGAGTCACCTGAGGATATAGCAGCAGCAGAGGCAGGCTATCGACAACGAGGCTGGTTTGAGCGTGAACCAGCCAGACGCACTGAATCTCTGCCATCGTTCTGCATCAGCGAAAATTTGATTACAAATGCAGACTACCAAGCATTTGTACAAGCAACCGGGCATCGCTCGCCTAGCATTTCAGAGACAGAGTATCAAGAGCAAGGCTTTTTAGTCCATGGCTATGGTGAGGTAGAGCCTTATCTATGGCAGGGAGATCAGCATCCAGCCGAGGAGGACGACCATCCAGTGGTGCTGGTTTCCTATGGGGATGCCGTGGCCTATGCCGAATGGCGATCTAGTCAGGATGGTGTAAGTTATCGGTTGCCCACTGCCCTAGAGTGGGAAAAAGCGGCACGAGGAACAGACGGACGATATTTCCCTTGGGGCAATGAGTGGCAAGACGACGGTACAAACTGGGCCAAAAATGGTCCCTACGGAACCAGTCGCATCGGTTCATATCCACTGAGCCAAAGTCCCTATGGCATTGAGGATATGGCAGGTAACGTGTTTGAGTATACCAGTACCCTAAGCGGGTCTGAAGTGTTGCTTAAAGGCTGTAGTTGGGATGATTTCCCTGGCTTTTGTCGTGCCGCGTACCAGCATGATCGTCCTGTAGAATCTCGGCATATTCTATTTGGATTTCGGCTAGTGTTAGAAACCGGATTGTCTACCAACCCTATCTGACTTCACCAAAAAAGAAGTTAGAGCAGTGTGATATCATTTGACCCTGTATCGGTTCTAGTGGGGACCAGCCGCTAGAGTCAATGGGGAAAGCGCAGTGAAAATCTGCCACTGTCCCGCAGCTGTGAAGGAGGCTGCAAACCTTGTTTGTTCCTAAATCTTGAGTTTTATCGTGAAAAACTTCGAGCTTTCAGGAGACATGGTTTGTACCTCTCAGTCAGAATGCCCGCCGATGCCGTCATTTAACAATATCTGCGAGGTACGGATAATGAATTTAGTCTTTTTTGCGCGCTTAACGTTGCACCGGCAAGTCTGTTGTCAATATAGCTGCAGCTCTCAGGACAATATTGGCTAGAGTCTATCTATAGCGTGGCTAAGCATAGACGGATGAAGTTCATCTGAGGCGTCGTTCTTAGCCCGACTAGCTTTTTGAGAGATTCCTTAACGGTTAAACTCCCTTAACTCTCCCTCAAGGAGAGCAAGTTTTGATTGAAAGAAATTTATCTTATTTCAGAAAACGACCTCTCTTCTATCTAAGAGGAGCGAGATAGAGAGTAAGTGTGAGTTTTTAGTTTCTTCACACCACACACGCTTCAAATCAAAAGAACAATTCATATTATGTCCAAATTCCCTGTTGCTCTGACTCTTTTATCGTTTCTATTGGCGGTGCCCGCCTGGGCCGGAGAAACAACTAATCTAGAACAGCTCGACCCCTTGGTTCAGAATCCCGAGATAGACGATATTCTTCGTATTAACGTTGTTGAGCGCATCCTTGATCAGCCAGTTTACTCCCCCTTCCGCCGTGAAGGCACGGTCCGTGAAGCCACACAGCCGGTCTATGTAATTAATCGCGAGCAAATTGAAGCTCAAGGAGCCCGCACCGTCGATGAAGCGCTGCTGTATCTGCCCGGTATCCTCAGTGAGGGTACGGCAGGCGGTCAGCTGGGGGCTCAAAGCGGTCAGTTTATGCGCGGTGGTGGCACAGCCCAAACATTGATTTTGCTAGATGGTCGTCCGATCAACGAAATTGGAGCAGCCGGTGGCTTTGACCTGTCGAATTTTACAACAGATGCGGTTGAGCAAATTGAAGTATTACCGGGCGGTGGCTCAGTACTGTATGGTTCTAATGCCATTGGTGGTGTGATTAACATCATCACCCGTCGCCCCCTCGAAGAACCTGGTATAGAAACCACCGCCAGTTTCGATATCGGTAGCTTTGGCTATAACAACCAGGTGCTGCAGGTGCGAGGCAACACTGGCGCTATTGATTGGCGACTGGGCTACAGTCGCACAGAGTCAGAGAATGATTTCCCCTTTAGTCTGACTACAGCCGACTTTGACGGTACTCGCAGTAATGCGGAAGTGCTCTACAACAACCTTAATTTTCAGCTGGCCGCTGATCTAGATGAACGCAATCGCGTAAGCCTGGGGGCGCTGTATCTAATTAAAGATTTAAATGTTCCGGGGGGTGTTCCTACCCCCACCGGTTTTGGTGCGTTTAATACACTGACGGAAGATGATAATCAGTATACAGAAAACCTACTGCTCGACCTAACCTATGAATCGAAGCTAGGACAAGGGGATGACTCAGTACTAACGGCACGATTGTTTGGTGATTTTCTTGACTTAACATTCAATGACCCAATTGCTGACGGTAGTTTTGATACCCCTGCAGAAGATCAGATCGATCAGCGCTCTCTAGGTGGGCAATTGCAACATGCCTGGCAGTTTGCTGATAATCAAAACATTACCTACGGCATTGATTATCGTAATGTTCAAGCAGAAAATGAAACAACGAATCTATTGACAGGCTTAACCACCGAAGCCTATGACGAAAGCATTAATCAGACAGGAATCTTTGCTCGATATCAGTCTGATATTACCTCTCGCTTAAGCGTAAATGCCGGAATTCGACAAGATTTTAACGATCTAGCGGATAGCTCTTTCACCTCATTTAACCTAGGTACACGGGTGAATTTAACCGACACCACAAATCTTCGAGCTAATTTTGCTCGTAACTTTCGGGTGCCGACCTTATCCGATCTTTTTCTGACCACATTTGGTAGCAACAACCCAAATCTTCAGCCTGAAACGGGTATTAGCTTTGACATTGGCATTGACCAACAAATTGGTAATCGGGGCCTATTTAGGGCTACCTTCTATCGCAATGAAATCAATGACGCCATTAATTTTAGCAGTGATACTGGCAGGCTAGACAATATTGGTCGAGTGGAGTCTATTGGTATCGAGACAGAGCTGAACTATCAAGTATTTGACGGCGTATTTGCTTTTGCAAATTACACCTGGAATCGCCCAGAAATTAAGGAGAGTAATAACCCTGATAATCGAGGTAATTCTCTACCATTTACCAATGCTGATAGTTTTAATTTGGGGGTGGCATACGAACCTGGAGATGGACTTTATACAGCGCTGTTTTTACGTTCCCTCAGCGATACTTTTGTGGATCGAGGTAATTTAGAAACCCTTGATGGGCGTACAACCGTTGATTTTAAGCTGCGGGTGCCTCTGAGTGATAGTTGGGTATTAAACGCGAGTATGGACAACATTTTTGACGAGCAGTTTGAAGAATTTCCTGGGTTTCCGGGTGTTGGCCGGAGTATCCAGGTGGGGGTTAAAGGGACTTTTTGATGATGTAAGCAAATGAGGAGGGGTGAAATGATGTATCGATATAAGCGGCTGAGTGAGGTTTTAATTTCTCTGATAAGGAGAGACCGTAGGAGATCTTTGCCAACTCGCGACAATGCTTGGAGCCCCTCCGCCTGCGACACCTCCTCTGCTAAAGGGGAAGCAGGTTCTCAGGAGCATTTTTCATCAGTAAGGCTACCCCCAAACTCTGTAAAAGCAGCCTTATTGATAGCTATATTAGTAACCGCTGGCTGTCGGCAGGTGCCATTAAGCACCACACTGTCTGATGCCGCTGCTTGTGTAACAGACTATGACCCCAGCGTCGATTACTTCCCAAATAAGATTCAGCCTGAGTATGCAACGGGCTTTTCTGTTGACTATTACAACCACTATAAAGTTGTTACGGTTACTCAGCCCTGGCAGGCGGCTGATGAGACATTTGAGTATTTGCTGGTGCAGTGTGGCACTCCAACGCCAGCTGGTTTTGAAGATGCTCAGGCAATACAGGTTCCTGTTAATAGGGTGGTGACGTTGTCGACGACGTATCTACCTCATTTAGCCCGATTAGATCAGCTAGACACTTTGGTGGGTATGGACAATTTTAGTTTTGTCTATACCCCTGAAGTGCGTGAAAAGATTGACCAAGGGGCGATAATAGAATTTAGCTCTGGTAAAACTCTAGATATTGAGCGATTGTTAGTTAGCGAGCCAGACCTAATTATGACCTATGGTTCGGGTGATCCAGATGTTGATAGCTATGGCCGTTTGATGCAGGCAGGTTTACCGGTGGCATTAGTTGGAGAATATGTGGAAAACTCTCCTCTAGGCCGAGCTGAGTGGTTATTATTTACAGCGTTATTTTTTAACCAAGAGGCCGAGGCTCAACAGATTTTTACAGATATCTCTGCAGAGTATCAATCGCTGGTAGAGCTAACATCAACCGTATCGGAACGACCCACAGTTTTTTCTGGCTTTAGCTATGAGGGAACCTGGTATATGCCAGGTGGGAATAGCTACGCCGCTCAGCTGTTTAGAGATGCAGGGGCTGCTTATATCTGGGAGGAGAATGAGTCTGATGTGACGATACCGCTAGATTTTGAGTCTGTGTTTGATCAGGCGGCGACGGCTGATGTTTGGGTCAATGCTAGTCAGGATTGGTTTACCCATGGCGATGCGATCGCAACCGATCCTCGCTATGGCAGTTTTGAGGCCCTCAAACAAGACAGTGTTTTTAACAATAATGCCCGCATGAATGATACTGGCGGCAATGATTATTGGGAGAGTGGGGCCGTCAACCCCCACATGATTTTGGCTGACCTAGTTAAGATTTTTCATCCACAATTGCTGTCTGAGCATGAACTGGTGTATTACCAAAAACTAGAACCATGAGCAATCCTATTCTCTTAGCCCAGGTTACTGATAGTCATTTATTGGCTAAAACCACAGACCAGCTACGGGGCTGTAATACTTGGCAGACATTTAATGCAGTGGTGCAGGAGGTAGCCCGATGTAACCCAGATGGATTGTTATTGACCGGTGATTTGGCCGAGCAGGGGGAGACGGATGCCTATGGTCATTTAGTGGATGCGATCGCACCTCTGCATGTACCTACATATTGGCTTCCTGGCAATCATGATCGCTTAGATGTTCTTCAACAGGTATTTCAATCTCTACCGGTTAGTCAGGGGTTGCGGTCTGTTGATTTAGGGACGTGGCAGCTGATTTTGCTTAATTCTGTATTTCCTCAGGCACAGTTTGGTGAGGGTTATCTCTCGTTGCAGCAGCTGCGGTTTTATTTAACTAGTCATCCGTTAAAGCCAACTTTGATTGCGTTACATCATCATCCAATATCGGTTGGAATTGATTGGGTGGATCAAATAGGGGTACAAAATGCCGCTGAGTTTTGTGCGCTGATTGAGTCGTTTCCTCAGGTTAAATTGGTTGTTTTTGGGCATATTCATCATGAATTTCAATGTCGGGTTGGTGGTGTTGGTTTTTATGGATGTCCGTCGACTTGTTTGCAGGTGATGCCAGCTGTTGGCGAGGCAGATGAACGGCCAGGATTCCGGTTGTTGTGGTTGTATGGGGATGGGAGTTATGGGACGGAGGTAAGGAGGGTGAGTGAGGTATGTGAGGATCGGCTGATGGCGAGAAAGGTTGCTCAGGGCTTTCCTCCCTGAAACCCTCCTTGTGTGGGGACCTCCGACGTCCCCACGCCCCTCGCACAAGAGGGATATCGCTGTGTGGATTAGGGTGGTTGCGCTGGTTGTTGGCAGGGAGGTTACGCTGCTGCGCATTCGCTACGCACCGTAAAAGAGAAGTTGTCTCTTTTGGGTTAAACACCGTTTTTCTAACTGAGGGGTGCTTAACCACTGATTATTTCAGATTTTTCTGTCTTAAATATTGTTTCCATGTTTAATGAAAATTTTAGAGCTTACCAAAGTTAAACCTCATGAGTTTCATAAGGGCTAATCTAAATCTCGGTAAGGGTCGAAAACCTCTACTTTTAGAATTTTGCCGCAACGCAAAAAATTCTAAACCACCTCGCCTGCCACCCTATCAACATTCTTAGCTATGAGTGGTTCAACCCCTTCCGCAGGGTCGTAGGGCGGCGGTCCGCCCTGCCCAGGGGGTTTGGGGAACTCGGAGGGACCCCAAGCAACCCCTTTGGTTTTTATCCAACCCCTTCAAAGAATCTCTCCTCACATAAAAAAACTTAAAAGAGTAACTCAATAAACTCCATATCACACCGACCAACTCACATCACTATGGCCAACAAAACCTACCCCCTAAAAACCCCCTATAAAAAACACCCAATAATTTCTTGGCTAAACAAACCCCTCAACAAAACAACTAACTACCTAAAACCCAACCGCCTGAACAAGCTAACCCTCCTCACCCTGGCACTTGTACTAACATTTCTCGCCAGCCTTGCCCTAGGCTCCGTTGCTATTCCACCCAATGAAGTCCTTACCATTCTCTTTGGCGGTACGGCCACTAAACCTGCCTGGCAAGAAATTATTCTAAACTTTCGTCTTCCTCGTTCCCTAACCGCTATGGCAGCGGGGGCAGCTCTGGGTATTAGTGGTCTGCAGCTTCAGGCGTTGTTTCGTAACCCGTTGGCTGGCCCCTCTGTGTTAGGCGTTAATGCGGGTGCTAGCCTTGGTGCTGCTCTGATTGTTCTAACGGGCGGTAGTGTTGGCTGGTGGGGACAGCTAAGTGTCGTGGGTGCGGCTAGTGTAGGTGCTGCGATCGCAATGTTGCTTGTGCTGATAATGGCCCGCCATGTCCGTAGCTCCCTGGCGCTGCTAATCTTTGGTTTGATGCTAGGCTATGTAACCACCGCTCTGGTGACCATTTTGTTACACTTTAGCCAGCTAGAACAAACCCTTAGCTATCTAAATTGGACTTTTGGTAGCTTTAGTGGTGTGACCTGGCAGCAAATGCCAATTTTGTTGGCTGTGGTCTTCATAGGGCTAACCATTGCCCAGCTAACGTGTAAATCTCTAAATCTGTTGTTGCTAGGCGAAGAACAGGCCATTAGTTTAGGACTGTCTGTCACGATTGTGCGTGGCTATTTGATTTTTAGTGCATCCCTTTTGGCCGGTGGTGTCACTGCATTTTGTGGCCCCATTGCATTTCTAGGGGTGGCTGTTCCCCATCTAAGCCGTAGTCTTTTCCGTACCCAGGACCATCGTATTTTAATTCCTGCAGTGGCCCTACTCGGTGCACTTTTAGCCCTGGTAGCCAATAGTATTGCTCAAGTCCCTGGCAGCCAAACGGTGCTGCCGCTCAATGCCGTGATGGCACTTTTAGGAGCCCCGGTGCTGATATGGCTGATGCTAAAACAGGGAAGACAGCAGATCTAGAAAACTTTTAAGTTAATAGCTGCCATACCCTTAATACTTCTGCCACAGTCCATGCCTGGGCAAAACATCCCCGTGGAGTCATCGGTGCATCCCCGTCAAAAATCTCGCTTAAGCTACCAATACAGCCTCCATGGAGATGCTGCACTAGCGGTTTGAGTAAGCCTTGTGCCTGCTCCACATCTCGGTATACCCGGAAATGAGCTTGCACATAGGGACCTAGCAACCAACCCCAAGTTGTTCCTTGATGATAAGCTCCGTCTCGCTGCAGCTGGTCACCGCCATAGGTACCCACATAGTGAGGATGATTTGGAGATAGCGATCGCAATCCATGGGATGTTAACAACTCCCGCCCACACACCTCAACAACCGCCCGTTGCTGGTTTATATCTAATAAAGCCTCTCCCGCTTCACCTCCAGCAAACGGTAGTGAAATTGCAAAAATCTGATTGGGTCGTATAGCGGCATCGTTACCATCCGGCCCGTCTAAACTGTCATAACAGTAAGCGCCCTGCCAAAACCTCTGAAATCCTGTCAGGGTTTGTTGGGCTAGGGTGGTATAGTCTTGGGTCGGTTTGCCTAACACCCTGGCAAATAGCTCCATACAGCGCAGAGCATTGTACCAAAGGGCATTAATTTCAACAGGTTTACCCATCCGTGGTGTGACCACCCAGTCTCCTACCTTGGCGTCCATCCAGGTGAGCTGTGCCCCAGCTTCACCGGCATAAATTAAACCGTCGCTATCTAAATGGATGTTGTAACGAGTTCCACACTGATGCCAGTCGATAATGGCTGCCAGCTCTGGCCAAATCTCACTGAGTAGAGAGTCATCCCCGGTCGCTACATAGTAGGCCCGAATTGCTTCAAAGTACCAGAGAATTGCATCTACAGTATTGTATTCAGGAGTTTCTCCGCTGTCAGGAAACAGGTTGGGTAACATGCCCTGATCTAAATATCGAGCAAAGGTACGAATAAGAGTGCGCGCAATCTGAGGACGACCTGTTGCTAACGTTAGCCCTGGTAGGCTAATCATGGTGTCTCGTCCCCAATCTCCAAACCAGGGATAGCCAGCGATGATTGTTTTACCATCGGATTCATCTGCCAGGAAACGATCAACAATAAACTGGTCGGCGGCTAACACAAGTTGCTGAACTGACTCTGCTATGGGGGCTGGTGCTTGAATATTAACTACATTTGCTGCTTGGCTCAGTAGCTGCTGTTCGTAGACTTGTCGTGTTGCTAGAGCCGCATCCCCATCCAAAGAAATACTATTTAACGTGCTAGCTGCCAGCAGCAGTGAGTTTCCTGGAGCGAGTTCTACCGTTAGACTGGCCACACAGAGATGATCATCCCTGTCATTTAACCCCCGATAGTTTTCCATTGAGAGAGCAAAGCCTTGATACCAATCATGGTGCAGCTGAAATTCTCCACGATCGCTAAAAAGATAGTAAGGAATTGCTTCGGTATGCCCCTGGATATAAATGCCATGGGAAACTCTGCCCGTGTGCATTTGCCAGCCCTGACCTGAGGTGTTGCCGTGATAATCTCGATAGTTGACGAGGGCCTTTAGTGATAGCTTTGCCCTACCTCGCTGCAGATGATAACGAACATAGGTGGTATTGGCCTTAGGTTCCATCCAAATACGTTTCTCCAGCAGCCGGTCACCCAGAGCAAAGGTCCAAACTGGAATTGTTCCCTCTAATCGAAAGCTCTCAAGATGGCGATACCCTTGCGGGGCTAGGGTGCCGTCTATCCAACGATTTGTTGCCAGGCTGTAATCTCTGTCGGCATAAAGAATCTCGTCTAATTTGGTGACTAGCAGCGTCCTGCCTAAGGGTGGCTTTAGGGCCGCCACCAGTAAACCGTGATAGCGTCGGGTTAAGACTCCTGCCACTGTGCCTGCTGCATAGCCACCAATGCCATTGGTTACTAGCCATTCTCGCTTCTCTGCTGTGGCTAACTCTCCACACAGCTCTCGTCCAAATGTCAGCATTGTTTTGTTGTTAGTGCCGTCGTTGTCGTAACCATCCCACACTGGTCAGACTTAATAGCCCTATCAACATGCCTGGTTCTGGCACTTTGGCGACAGGGGATGGCGGTTCAATAGGTTCAGGTCTACTGACGGGGGGTGAGACAACAGGGGGAGAAGTTATGGGCGCAGGTGCGGAAACAGGTGCCAGCGGTGGCGCGGGCGGCGGTGCAACTACACCCACGCCGCCAGGTGCAAAGTTTGGACGCTGCCTTAGGAAAAATAAGTCATTTGGGGCATTGTCAAGAACAAAATAACGGAAGAGAACTGTCTCATTTGGATTGACAACCCCGCCTGTAAAGTTAACAAAGTCTCGCACATCGGTGACCTCGTCAACAACTGAAAATACGTTAGAGGTTGGTCTGACGGATGGAATGCCCTGGGCAAAGGACAGCCCGTCTTCCTCAGGGCTAGGGACTCTCAGTTGTTCCTGCAGCTCATGGTCAAAGAAAACCCAAGGGGTATTGGTGCGATTGGTTACAACCGACTCTAACCGGAAGCCAATAAAGTTTGTACTAGCCAGTCCTTGAATGGACGTAAATAAGTCGATGTTTGGACCCGTCACATCTTGAAAAATTCTTAACGAATCTTGGGTTCTGGTTCCTCCTGTGATGGTGAAATCACCTGAAACTTCAGTAAATGTCAAGTTCTCTAAAACAAGGCTAGCGGCTTTGGCTGGAGTAGCTAAAAGCCCCAGGGTCATAACCAAAGCAGCAGGTAGCCCCCACTTGCATCGAATAACCTGAGAAAGAGCGACGAGCGACATATTGTTGGTTGATAAAATCCTGTCTGGTTCTCAGTCTAGCCAAACAAAATCAATTTATGTGGATTTGCGTAAGATTCATAGTTATTTGATACACCAGCCTCAGTCAGGCTGTCTGACGCCTAGGCTACAAGCTCCTTTAGAGAACTTAATGTTTCTTCTAATTGGCTTGTTAGTCGCTCCAGGGTGCTGTCTGTGCTCAAAAGTGGTTGTCCATGTTTGAGTAAGCTGTCTATGGCCTCGGTGGGGGACTGGTTAAACAGTTTTGTGGGCTGATGTGTTAATGTCTGTTGCCCCCACTGGGCTCGTAACCAGCTAGTTTGGAGCGATGACCGCAACCCCCTTGCATATTTTGGATAATCTGGTAGCGGTATCAGCTGCCAGGGACGATAGGGGAGACCAATGGAGGCACACCAGTCTCGCCATTTGAACCTTAAAATTCTCGGGCTAGTCACAACAGGAATCCAGGGTGTTCTGAGGGCATCTGCTGCGATCGCACCATGCATGGCTTCGGCTAACAGCACCTCCGTACCACTGATGCTGTCTAAAACCTGCTCTACGGGCCAACGAGGATCGATGTATCCAATGCCGATTTCTTGACAAATTGTCTTCCAGACAGAATCTGCAAAATTGGCATGGTGAATATGGGGCATAAAGGCATATTTAACGGTTTTTGGACCACTGGCAGAAAAGCATCGACGTACCAGAATCCCCCCATCAGTGATTGCCTTTTGCGGCGCCAGCTTTAGGCGGCGTGCTGACAGTGGCCCTCTCACACAGAGAATATTCCAGTGGGCTGGAACCTTGGATAGAGGGTGTTCATATCCAGCGCCGCTGCTAACAATGATTAAACGTTGAGCCGCAGTAGTGCGCTCGATTAAACGATGATTGAGTAAGGTGCCAGTACCAATAAATTGGGTTGACTCATCGTCATCAAAGAACCCTGGTAGGAGCTTAGGCCATAGCCAGGTATTGAGTTCATCCCCAAAGTTGGGCTGACCATCTCGGCGTCGATAGTAAAAGATTTTCATATCAGCTACATTCAACCGTTAAAGCGTTGCCCCAAATTTATCGTAGGGAGTTGCACTCTACGAAATGAAACCTGGATTATCAAGTGATTGAGATGCCACGAGAAACCTATCCATGCCAAATGCGGACAGTCAATCGTAATGTTCGTCTTTGAATTTAGTGGGCACTTTAACCATATCAAATCAACAATTAGATTAGAGCTTTTCTGTGTTTGTTGCTAGCGAATAACCATATCAAATTGACTTGTTTGCTTTTTTGATTTTCAAACAGCTAATTTTCCACAACAACAATAGCTTTAAGGATTAATGCCTTCCAGTTTCTTTAAGGCTATTGAAAGATTCTTTAAACCCTCTAGGGGAGAGTGTTGATGCTTCAGTTTAACGCCGAGCAGTTAGGCCATGCTATTTTAGATTTGCAACAGAGCAATTTCTCTGGAGTTGCTTATGTAGAGACGCTGTCTGATGCTGCAAAACTTCAGCGTCCTAAGGTTTTAACGTTTCTCAATGGCGTACTTACCTACGGAGGGCTGTATTTACCAGAACCGCGTGAACTGTCACGAGAATTGGGTAAGCATTTTAATCTACAGGTGATGGATGCGGCATTTCAATTAGCAAGCAAAAAGGTTAAAGACCAAGCATCTATTCGTCAGTATCTGGAGTTGTATATTCGGCTTGAGCTTTTTAGCTGGGAAGCGGTTGAATCATTTATTTGCAACCAGCTGATTCTTGTTCTAGAGCAAATCTGGCCATATGGCGGCAATCTCAAGTTAAACACATCTGCTGTTGTTGATCTCTCCTTTGGGCCTGACGGTCATGGATTTCTTTGGCAGCAGCTAGAGCAAGATATTATTCAACGTCAGAAGGTATGGGCATCCCTACTACCTCACGTTGGTTCTATCAATGCTGTTCCTTATCGAGTTGAAAATTATCAGCAGACTATCACTGATCCTTGGGTACAACAACATTTGCAACGATGGATTGACGGTCACCGGACGCTGGGGACTATCGCTAGTGAAATTAACAGAGATCCGTTGGAGTTGGCCCACAGTTATGTGCATTTTGTGCAGATGGGCTGGCTGACATTTACACCCAGACAGGATAACTATCGACCGCTGGTTAGCCGTTCACCTGTGGCTATGCCAACACTCCCAGATCTTCCAACTATCCTCAGTGTTGACGATAGTCCTGTAGTTCAGACGATGATTAAACGGGCAATTGGCGATCGCTATCATTTGCTGTTGGCAAACAATGCGATGGATGCGCTCAACCTTTTAAATAGGGAAAATATTGAACTGTTGCTTTTAGATGTGACAATGCCAGATATTGATGGACTGGAGCTTTGTCGCACTATTCGCAACATTAATAAATTTCGAAATTTGCCCGTTATTATGTTGACGGCAAAAGATGGCATGTTTAACAAGATTAAGGGCCAAATGGCGGGCTCAACCCATTATTTGACAAAGCCGATTAATCGCCAAAAGTTAATAGAGGTGATGGAAAAATATATTCCTAATACAGTCATGTCATAGGAACTGTGTCGCTAGAGATAATGCTATGGAAACCCAAACTCACTTGATTTTTGAGCTAAACGATCTGCAGTATGGAATCGAGACAGCTCCAATACGGGAGATTTTTCAGCTACCCGAGCTGACCCCCATTGCCGATGCACCTGGTGACATTATCGGTATTTTGAACTGTCGCGGCAAGATTTTACCAATTATGCACCTTGCCAAACGGTTAGGGCAGGCGACACCGGCTTGCCAGGCGAGCGATAGCGTCATTGTAATCGAGTGGCAGGGGCTGCAGGTGGGCATGGTTGTCCACAACGTTCATGATGTACAGCCTTTGCATGCCTCAGCGATTGAAGCCGCACCGACCTATGAGATCAGGAACCATTCCCACACGGCATTTGCTGTGGGTATTGCTAAATTGGATAACGGTTTGGTCACCCTGTTAAACCCAGAAACATTAATTCGTCAAACCGATGATGTCGCGTTGATGGCCTGGGAGGCAAAGCTGAACGACTTAGATGGCGCTATGGCCTACCCAAACGAGCGGATTTTAGAAGCTCAAGAAATCCCTGTACTCACTGATTTTTTCTCTCTTTATTGTCCTAAGAGTACGCCGGAAGAACGGCATACTTTTCGACAGCGTGCTGCCGAGCTGAGACAACCTTTAGAAACCTCTGACATTGCTAGCCTTTTACCCCTGGCGGTGATTGGCTTAGGAGAGGAGTATTTTGGCGTAGATCTCCATCAGATACGAGAATTTATCAACATTCGTAATGTGAGGCCTATTCCCTGTTGTCC
Organism: Cyanobacteria bacterium P01_H01_bin.21; assembly: GCA_038748405.1. Classification (GTDB taxonomy): domain Bacteria; phylum Cyanobacteriota; class Cyanobacteriia; order Phormidesmidales; family Phormidesmidaceae; genus Leptothoe. The sequence continues at coordinate 193,826 of JBCDIX010000002.1, forward strand.
TGGGCACATTGTGGGCAATATGAATCTGCGAGGTGAGGTTATGACTCTGGTGGATATCCGAGAGACCTTGAAGCTCACCCAGACAGAGACTGATGCTGTTAAGGCAGTGGTGATTGAAGTGGATGACATTATTGCTGGCATCACAGTCGATCAGGTTTTAGATGTTGTTTACTTATCGCCTTCTGACATTTTCTCAATGCCTGTGGCTGACCAAAGTCAATTTCAAGGTATGAGCCACTATGCTCAAAAAAATCTGAGTATTCTTGATCTGCCAAAAATTCTTACTCTAGGGAGTTTGGTGGTCAACCAAGCGGCTTAATACGCCGAGCCTCTTGATGGTCTCTAAAGATGTAGTCAACAATTTAGGAGAGATTGTATGAAAATTACTAAACAGCTAAAGCTGACCATTGCTGGATTAGCTTGTTTGACCTTTGGTACAACTATCTTTGAAAACTTTCGTGCTCGAGAAGGTATCTTTGATGGAAGTGCCGTAAACAAGTCTGGTATTGTCCGAGGGGCTACTCAGCGACTCGTCAAATTAGAAACAAATGGACAGTCTAGTAATGAGCTGATTCAAACAATCGATCAGCTTATTAATGGTCTAATTAATGGAGATGGTGAGCTGCAGCTCCACGAGGCCACTGATCCTGCATTTTTGGCTAAAATGCAGGAGGTTGAAGAAAGTTGGCAACTGCTAAAAGCGACAATTATTCAGTATCGTCAAGATCCTAATCTTGAGGCTAAACTGCTTGAAGAGAGTGAAAGTTTCTTTGCCTTAACGAATGAAGCGGTATTCGAAGCTGAACGATTTACGACTGAACACACTAGACAGGTGATTAATACCCAGTGGGCATTTCTAGCTCTTACAGTCGCTGTTCTAGCCTTTATTTTCTGGACTATTAATCGTGCTTCTAAAGTATTACAGCATTCAGTAACGACGGTGGCTGACAGTTCTTCAGAAATTGCGGCTACTGTTGAAGCCCAAGAGCGACTGGTGGCAGATCAGACAGAGTCTGTGACGGTGACAACATCGACAATTGAACAGCTTGGAGTATCTTCGTTGCAAGCGGCTCAAAGAGCAAATTCGTCTGCTACTGGTGCACAGCAAGCCCTAGACCTATCTGAAACTGGTAGCCAAGCCGTAGAAAATACCGTACAGGGAATTGAAGAGCTACGGGATAAGGTGGGTGCGATCGCAGATCAGATTATGCAGCTCAGTGAGCAAACTGACCAAATTTCGACAATCTCCAGTCTGGTGGCTGACGTTGCCGATCAAACCAACATGCTGGCCCTAAATGCTGCGGTAGAAGCCGCCCGAGCTGGCGAGCAAGGTAAAGGATTTGCCGTAGTAGCCGGTGAGATTCGTAAGCTAGCTGACCAAAGCCGTGATTCAGCTGGCAAAATTAATACTCTGGTGGATGCAATTCAGTCATCTATTAACAGTACGGTGATGGTGACCGACGAAGGTAACAAAACTGCCAAGGCCGGCATTGAAGTTGCAAAAAGTACCGCTAGCGTATTTAAGCAAATTGCAGCCGCTATTGATGAGGTTTATGCCAACTCGCAGCAAATTGCTCAAACTGCAAAACAACAGGCTGTAGGGGTACAGCAAGCTGTCTCTGCCATGAACGCGATTAATTTAGGTGCTAAAGAAACAGTAACCGCTGTGGGTCAAGTCCAAAGTTCTACCGAAGAACTAAAAACCATTGCCCAAGAACTACAGGTAGCTGTCTAAGCATGCATGAACAAGGATTTCATAAAATATCCGATTCTCTTCCGTAATCCTAAACCATGTATATCGAAGACGAAGAACTACGCACACTCTACCGTGATGCTAGTAAAGACCATTTAGACACCTTAGAGGCAGGCTTTCTCTATTTAGAAAAGCACCCTAGTGACTCGGCTAAACTCAAAGACTTGTTGCGAGCTACCCATTCGTTGAAAGGGGACTCTCGTATGTTGGGAGTAAAGGATGCAGAAACTTTAACCCATCATCTAGAGGACCTACTCAGCAGTGTGGAAAATGGGGAGCGTCAGCTCACACCCAGCTTGTGTGACTGTCTCTATCAGGGGCTAGATGCCGTCCGTAAGATAGCCCGTGAAGCTGTCACGGGCGACCCCTCAAATGTGAGTGTTTTTCACATGACGGCTCAGCTGATGAATGGTGGCGATGCTTCTGTAACAGTCTCTAGCGATGTGGCATTAGACGAGCCGCCACTATTGGCTGATGTCAGTGATGTTGAGGAGGGTGCCGAGCCAATCTTAATGTCATCCATGGTCGAAGAGCTTGAGCTAAAGCTCACTAGCCCTGCCATTCCTGATATTGCTGCTTTAGAAAAGGCGGTTTCACCACCAGGAGATGATGGGTTTAATGACGCTTACCACATTGATACGGTTAGAGTTGCCTCCCCAAAGCTGGATACTTTGATGACCCAGGCTGGGGAGCTAGCTGTCACTAAACGACGCATTACCCGTCGGATGGATGACATCGACAAAGCTCTCTTATTTTGGGAGAGTTGGGTTCGAGACAGTTTGGTCAACCATCTCACCCTGGATGACACCGATCCTCAGTTAGAGTCTGGTGTAATAGACTCTCTGCAAGCTTTTCAGCAGCTGACCGAAGATCGGTTAGACCAGCTAGGCGATTTATTAAAACAGCTGCGCACTAATGCATATGAGGATGCGGCTCGGTTAGAAACGCTGTCAAACAGTTTAGAATCGGGCATTCTCAAGCTACGCCAGCTACCGTTGTCTAGCATGTTTAGTCTGTTTCCACGCATGGTGCGTGACTTAGCTAAACAACAGGGAAAAATCATCAATTTAGTGATGGAAGGAGGCGATACCCAGGCAGATAAGCGAATCCTAGAAGAAATGAAAGCGCCGCTTACTCACTTAATTCGCAATGCGATTGATCATGGCATTGAGGCCCCCAGTGAGCGTGTCGCGATGAATAAAACCTCCACAGCGACAATTTGGCTCAAAGCTTATCAGCGGGGTAGCCAGATTGAAATTGAAGTGGTGGACGACGGTCGTGGACTCAGCCTTGAAAGTATTAAACGCACAGCGGTGCGTCGAGGGCTGCACAGTGAAGCTGACTTAACCAAGATGAGCACTGAGCAAGTCCAGAATCTCATCTTTGCACCGGGGTTTTCTACCCGCACGGCTGTAACAGAAATTTCTGGCAGAGGTGTCGGACTAGATGTGGTGCGAGTCAATGTTGAACGTCTAAAGGGTACCGTTCAGGTTTGTTCTGAACCTGGTAAGGGTTGCACGTTTCGCTTTAGCCTTAGCACTAGCTTAGCTAGAGCATTAGCGTTAATTGTAGAGGTAAATCATACGCCTTATGCGGTGCCGGTGGAATTTGTTGAGGTAATGATGCGGGTTAAACCTCAGGACATCTTTACCTTGGAAGGTAACCCAACCATAACGTATCAAAACGGTCCTCTCTCTGTTGCCTCGTTAACAGATCTGTTAGGTCTGCCGGTGTCTGTGGCGACTAAGCACCAGGTGAATGTTGCCAAACAATTTATCCCATGTATGGTGCTTAAGGTAGGCTCCGAGCGATTAGGTGTGTTTGTGGACGATTTGATTGACCAGCAGGAAATCGTACTGAAACCCCACAGTAAGCTACTCAAACGCGTACGCAACATTGCCGGAGCCACTATTTTAGAGGCGGGTGACGTGTGTATGGTCCTGAGCCCTCAGGACTTGATTAAATCGGCCTGGGGTAAATGGGGAGAACCGATTGCAGCAAACTGGGAGACGACTGCCGTTGAACCTAGAGTATTACTCGTAGAAGACTCAGTTCCGATTCGTACTCAGGTGCGACGAATTCTTGAGGGCGCAGGCTATCAGGTAACAACGGCCACAGATGGTTTAGATGGTTTTAACAAGCTCCAAGAGTACGATTCGTTTGATGCAGTGGTATCGGATGTGGAAATGCCTCATCTTGATGGATTGGGGCTAACGGCCCGGATTCGGCAGGAGACAAAATATGAGGACCTACCCATTATCTTAGTGACGACATTGGCGAAAGATGAAGATAAACAGCGCGGGGCAGATGCTGGCGCCAACGCTTATATCACCAAAGGTGATTTTGACCAAAGCTTACTACTTAATACCCTTAGGAGTTTAATTTAATTATGGCTAACCCAATCAAAGTTGTTTTAGTTGAAGATTCTGCTATTGCTTTACAAATTTTGCAGCGATTAATCGATTCATCACCGGAAGCGGACGTTGTGGGTACTGCCCAAGATGGTGCTGAAGGATTAAAGGTTATTGCCAAAACACAGCCCGATGTGATTTGCACGGATCTACAAATGCCTAGAATGGACGGTTTGGAGTTTACTCAAAAAGTCATGTCTGAATTCCCCCGACCGATTCTAGTGGTCAGTAATACGGTGCATCCTGCCGATGTAGATAACATTTTTAATCTGATGCAGGCAGGGGCACTAGACTTTTTCCCAAAACCTACATCTGGATCTGCAACAGACTATGAGAAGCTCAAAAGCTCTCTTATTACTAAGATTAAAGTTTTAGCAAGTAAAAGAGTATAAGATTGCTCTGGATTTTTAATATTATGGTGTGCTCGTATTTTTTAGAAAACACGGGCACATTTTGATCTGAGCTACTGTAACTGCCATATATGTTCAATCTCTTCTAAGGATGTTAGCCCTTCTGCAGACAGGGTTATTGCTTGTTCTAAATATGGTTGCATACCTCCTTGTTGAGCCACTGTACGGAGGGTATCTGCGGAAGGATTTTGGTTGAGAAGCTGTCGCAACCTATCACTTATCTGCAAGATCTCAAGTATGGCAATTTGCCCCTGATAGCCGATATTACCGCACTTTGAACAGGTATCGTTAACGCTGCTTTGAGCAGGGCGGTAAAATGTTTGACCCTCATAAGGCTGCAGAGGCAGGTCAAACTGAGAGCGCTCTTCTGGTGTGAGGGTATAGGCTGTTTGACACCCATCACATAGACGTCGAACAAATTGTTGACCCACAATGCCAAGCAACGATCTGGTAATGACATAAGGGGCGATACCCATCTCTAATAATTGTTGCATAGCGCTGATTGGATCGAGAGCTGCCATTGTTGTGATAATCAGATGTTGTTTTTTGGCAGCCTTGAACACGGCTGCAGCAACTTGGTGGTCATCTAGTGTGTCTAGCAAAATAATATCTGGTTCTTGCCTGATGCAGCTTAGCAATAGGCTTAACTGATCTCTATCTGGCTGATGGGGAGAAGACAGTACCTGAGTGCTATTGACTATGGTTTGGTCTATGGTTTCTTCAATGGTGATGACTCGACAATCGTCTGTCTTACGATCGTTTAGAAAAGCACAGAGCATTTCCTTTTCTAAACCGGACGTGCCCGTGACGATTAGGACTCCGGATGACCGTGCCATTATGTTGCGGATGATGGACAAGTTAGCTGAGTTAGGGATGAGATCTGCCAATGATGTTGAATGCCTTATGTGATGATTTATCACTTTCAACACAATCGCTTCCCCAAATCGACTGGGAAGGGTACTGACTCTGATATCCACATCACGCTTGCTAAAGATACGTCGAACATTGCCTGTCTGCGGCAAACGACGTTCTGCTATATCTAGATCAGCCATAATTTTTAACCGAGCCGTAATCGCTGGAATCAGCTTTTTAGGTAAATGACCGGTGGTCAAAAAATCTTTTAGTTTTCCGTTTTTGCGAGCGCGAATTCTTAGGCCCTGCTCCTGGGGTTCAAAGTGAAGACTGGATACCTCTTCTTGTAGTGCGTTGACCAGCAATTTGTTGACTATGCCAATCACTGGTGCGGCTCCTACATCCGGAGTAGCCGTGTCTAAATCATTGCTGGATTCATGCTCTGCCGATGACTCGAGTGCTATTTGTTCTTGGGTAATGGCTTGTGCGTCTAAATATTGCTCAAGCAGGCGCTGATAGTGCTCGGGCAGTATGCCTATGTAAACCGGAGATAGATTACGCTCGCGTAAAATGCGCGAGACAGCATCTCGGGCTATCAAATCATCTGGCTCCACCATACCGATCAAGATAGGTGAATCATGGTCCTGATTTTGACGTAGGGGGATAACTCGGTGACGGCGACATCTATCAATGGAAATCAGGCTGTTGATGAGGGATATGACCTGTTCTATGGAGACTTCGTTGTTAGTGAGTTCTATAAAATTAACGCCATATAAAAGTCGGTATTCTAATAGGCGTAGCTTGTGGTAAAGCGTTCTCATGGGAACAGAGAGCTGACGACTGAGAGATGACTCTACACTCTGAATCAAAGAAGAATTGTGTTGTCGAGAATCACTCTCTATCTCGTACATTTGCTCAAAATTTAGCCATCCTTCAGTGACTAGCCGCTGGCCAAATAGAGAGAGCTGTCTAGGGACATATACTATAGGACAAGAAGGATAGAGGTTCATGGCTCAGATGCCGCTAATGGTTGGAGAACATAAGACATTCTCGCTAGCTTAATGAGTAGCATCAGACATTAAAAACGATAGGGGACTGATAAGATCATCTTGAACTGTTTACAAACCTCTGGCGAAGTTTGAAAAATTCTCTGTCTGCAAATATTTACTTTTATATTCCGACAGCGTTTTGGCCTGACCAATTGCCAGCATCTAGCGCTGAAAACTGGTCGGGGTTTGGCCTGGGAATGTATGCATGGACTGTGCAGACTTACTTAAGGCTCCGAGAAGTGGGATTTCATTGTCAGCTAACACATCAGCTACCTGAGGAGGGAGTTGTTTTATTTCATGCTAATGCTGTGCGTGGGGGAGATATTCAGCCTGGTCCTAGACGATTGCTCATTTGTTTAAAAGCAGAAGCGACTCTGTGTCCCCAAGCTCAGCTGCATGTGGTACAAAACCCGAGTGAGGTATCTAAATGGTTGGGTTGTTATTTTATACCCCATTGGCCTCAGCCAGGTCTTTTACCACGGCTACCAGAACGGCGAGAACGATTTGAAACTGTTGCGTTTTTGGGCCATCGCAACAGTTTAGCGACTGAGCTAATGAAATCAGGGTGGCCGCAACAGCTAAAGCAACGGGGTCTCAATTGGTTACCCGTTATTAATACCAATGGTTGGGATAAGCATCAACATATTGACACTCGCTGGAATGATTATCAACATGTTGACGTTATTGTTGCTGTTCGTCAGTTTTATGTGCGGCGTCCTGGCTATCGGAGAAAGCCTGCGACTAAACTGTATAATGCCTGGCTGGCGGGTGTGCCTGCTATTTTAGGTCAAGAGCTGGCCTATCAAGCCGAAGGGCGGCCGGGGGTGGATTATTTGGAGGCTAACTCTATGGACGAGGTGTTGGCTTGTGTGGATAAGCTACAACAAGATGCAGTTTTTCGGAAACGGCTGGTTAAAAAGGGACAGCTGCGGTCGATTCACTACACACCTGAGGTGATTACTCAGCGATGGCAACAGTTTTTAACGCAGGTGGCTATTCCTGCCTATCATGATTGGTGTCGCCATTCTCGCTGGCAGCATCAGATGCAGTATTTGCAGGCTAAAATTTCGAACTATTGCGATCGCACCGCCCGACGTCTAAATCTTTAACTTTGAGACGGTAATACGGCTTTCTCTACTACACCATGCACTCCCCAATTACCATCAACCACCTGGGTTATCCCAAAATCCACTGCGACTGACATCAGCGAAATCGCTTCATCTTCAGACAATCCTTGGGTAGTCATCAAGAAGTGGCGCATTTTTCGAAACGCATCGCGCATGGCTCCATCCACAGACGAGTTGTTATAAATATCCTGCTGTGCCGTATCGCCCAGTTCTGCCAGATAGTTGGCATAGCTAAACCCATGAACAACATACTCGTCTTTCGTCTCTAGCAAAGGATAGTCCAAATCTTCGAGAACAGTGCCAGCTAGAGTCTCTTGCTTATGAACAACGACCCTGATTACCCCGGTCAATGAAGTCTCAATAGCAGTGCCTGCTAGCTCTGAATCCCCTTGAGCCGCGTGGGGATCTCCTAAGGACAACAATCCGCCTTCAACCGCAACAGGATAATACATGGTGGCACCCTTACCAATGCGCCAATTATCAATGTTGCCGCCAAAGTAACCCGGTGGAATAGAATCTACAATATCGGCTTCTTCAGGCGCTAAACCTATCACCCCAAAGTGAGGTCGGATGGGAACCCGAACGTTTTCCAATACCTCAAAATTCTTATCAATGGTACTGTGGTCCACCGGCACCCCAGGGTAGTCAATCGTTTCATGAACGATACCATAGGGATCTGTTTGAGGTACCCAACGATAGTTGTAAACAGCTTTAGCCCAGTTCTCTTCTCCTGTGGCATCGACTTCATAGATCGTAATCACCTCACGGGGTTTAGGCTCTTCAATCATATCGTTGTAGTGATACCCCCACCAAGCAGCGGCGTTACTACCAAAGGTTTTGCCACGATAGTCTGGGTTGCCGCTGGGGCGAGGGGTGGCGTCTAAAATCTGGACTTCTAAAATATCCCCTGGTTCGGCACCGTTGATATAAATAGGACCGGTGAGGATGTGTACGCCAAAGCCTTCACCAGCCCCTCGTCCAAAGACCGACGCATCCATCGGGCCTGCCCCTCGGCGATCAACGCCCTTAGATTCTTCTGTCCAAGCAAAAACACTTTCCGTCCCTGGGTCTCCATTAACCATACGCTCGGCATCATCGTTGGCGTGGTGAGTCAAGGTTTCGACAGTGATAATATCTCCTGAGTCAACGGTTAACTTGGGTTCTAACGATTGGCTAAAGTATCCCCAGTGAACTGTGTTGGCATTGGCTGGGAGATAATGCTTGTGGTGACCCGCTGCCAATACCTGATCATAGTCTGAAAACAATCCACTAATTATCAAGACTGCAGCAATTCCCAGGAGTCCATAGGACCAACGTCGCACCCAAGACCAGACCATCGAGATTCCTCACCGTTATTGAGCGATTTTGGCTGATTAAGCTGGCTATATCCTACGGGTGGGACTTTAGATAGGTTGTGTTTCTTTATACCTTTCAATGATCTGATTCACTAAGGGTTGGCTTAGTTGGAGAGGATTTTGCGATCGCACCTATGTTTCTGTGAGCCCTATCACTCAGTTTTCTCAGATACTCTCACATTTGTCTTAAATGTTTTTTAGGTTTGAGTCAGACAGTCCTCAGCTATTTTTAGCATCCTTTCAATAGAGGTAAGGCGGGCTTCATAGGCTGTCTAATATCAAGTCAGAATGAAGGACCATAATATAGAGAAGGTCGTGTAGAGTATTTACCTCCTCCTTATGCCCAAACGCATTTCCATTACCCCTCATTTGAGCCCTGATGAACTGGGTCAGCGCTACCGTCAAGCCCAAAA
>JBCDIX010000003.1:0-167335 GCA_038748405.1 Cyanobacteria bacterium P01_H01_bin.21
AACGACAGGATAGCCAGCTCTAAAACAGACCCCATGAAGGGATTTTGTCCGTTTGGAACCCTTCAACGTCTAAAAAAGGGGGAGGATAGCAGTCTCATTTGAGACTCGATTTTTCTGAAGTCTAATAAATAGAGGTGCCCTAAAGGTAGATCAAGGTCAACTATCCTCAGAAAGATAGAGATATTTTGCTTGCTCTGCTCCTACACTGCGAGTACACAGTTGCTTACCAGGAGTCAGGACGTCAACCATGTCCAGCAAGTTTTCCAATAGATACTCTTTTATCGACCAAGGCAGCGGTCAGCCTACCCTTGTTTTTCTCCATTATTTTAGCGGTGCCGCAGCCAGCTGGCAGTGGGTCATTGAGCTACTAAAAGAGAACTTTCGCTGCATTGCGCTGAATTTACCTGGCTTTGGTGAGGCCCCGGCTTTAGATGACCCATCCTTAAATAATTACAGCACCTTTATTACCAATGCGTTGACACAGCTAGAGTTAGATCGAGTAGTGCTGATCGGCCATTCAATGGGAGGCAAAATCGCCCTGCAGGTAGCAGCTGATTTAGGCCCTAAACTACTCGAGCAGGCTGTTTTAGTTGCGCCATCGCCCCCGACCCAAGAACCCATGCCTAAAGAAGAACGCGATCGCATGCTTAGCGAGCACCATAGCCTTGAGGTAGCCGCAACAACCGTTGATGGAGCCACACAGCAGCCATTGCCAGACCCTCGACGAAACATAGCCATCCAAACCCACATCCAAGCAGAAGACCGCACGTGGCGCTGGTGGCTGCAAGACGGTATGAACTACCCCATCAATGACAGGTTAGACAATATCCAGGTACCTGTCTCGGTAATTGCCTCCATCGATGACCCCGTAATTCCTCGGAACACCATAGAAAACGAAGTGATAGCCCTTCTCCCTGCAGCTAAATTAATCAAGTTGTCAGGCATAGGACACCTGATACCGTTAGAAGCTCCTGAATCGTTAGCTCAGCACATTCGTCAGCTAGTCACTGATTAATCGTAATAGTCTTCTTGACCTATAGGCTACAACCCAGATGTAGCACATAGCTAAGGAATTGCTAGACACAGATTATAGGCCCGAACCTTCTCTTGTGAGAAAGTTCGAAATAAAGATAATCGACCCCGCCGTAACCCCTAATTTAGTGCCATTATAAATAACCTAGTATGTTGGGTCGTAGGGCGGCATTCCGGCCCTACCCAGGGGGTTTGGGGAACTCGGAGGGACCCCAAGCAACAGATTTCGCTTTAAACCAACAATAAAACCGCCCAGCCACACCAGACGGTTTCCATCATACAATTTCAACCCTCACTAAACCGTCGCCACGGATCCCCCATCCACACGATAGTTAGCACCCACCACAAAGCTAGACAGCTCAGAACACAAAAACGCAACCACTGCGGCAACTTCTTGCGCCTTACCCCGTCGATGCAGCTCCAAATGCGGACGTTTCTCATCCAAGAAAGTCTCAATCGCCTGATCAAAGCTCATATTCTTCTCATCAGCCCGCTTTTTCATCATTGCGTCAGTCATTGGTGTGGCAATGTAGGCAGGCGAAACAGAATTCACCAGAATACCATCCTTGGCAAACTCTTTAGAAAGATTCTTTGTCAGATTTAGTACACCCGCCTTAGCCGCACAGTAAGGCATTTCGTCAGTGTAGGGCTGCAGCGCATCTTCTGATGTGAACAACACAACTCTACCCCAGCCTGCTTTCTTCATTGGAGGAATAAAGGCACGACAGACGCGCACGGCAATCATTAAATCAACATTGATGGTTTCCCACCAGTCGTCATCGGTGAGTTCTAAAAAGGGCTTAGTAGCACCTGTAATACCGGCAGCGTTGACCAGCATATGAACTTCGCCATAGTGGTCAAGAATCTTTTGCTTCGCTGCCTCAACCTGATCTAGCTTAGTTAAATCAGCCGTTACACCAATCGCTTCACCAATCTTACGAACTTCTTCAACGGCCTTGTCTAATGGCTCCTGGGTTTTGTCGATGATTGCAATCTTTACACCTTCGGTAGCCAGGATTTTTGCCGTGGCATGCCCCATGCCACCCATGTCGCCTCCTGTAATGACGGCGACTTTTCCCTTAATTCCTAAATCCATAAAATCTCCTAACTGCAGTGGCTCACAAGCTATCTACAGAAGATTCTAAAGAAAATTGAATATTTGACACTCTATCGGAAAGTAGACTTTCTAATCCAGAAATAGAGGCTGCATTAGGTTCAGTAACCATAGGCGTAGGTCAATCGTATAAATATGATGACATTTGAGATAAAGCATCACCCAGACGATAGATGTTAGAGACTTGCATCACGGATAATCTGCAGGCTTGCCGCCAGACTGAATCAGCTTTATGAATTTGCCCCGTTTCAACGCTAGACAACTACAGTACAGGCATCGCGATCGCAAGTGGTTATCTCGTCTCGGCAGTTTTCTTTTGAGTGTTGCTCTGGTGATCCTAACGGCAGGTTCTACACCCACACCAGTCTTAGCCCAACTGGGCGGACTAACCGGTGGCTCATCTAGCCAGACTGCTGTGGGATGGATTACTTTAGACGGCCAGCAAATCTTTCAAATTGCTGCCCCATCTGCGGCGCTGTCGATTCGTCAACAAAACATTAATGAGAACCTGAGAGATATCCGCGACACCTATGTGAGTATGGCAGAGCCTGAGGCAGACATTGTTAGAAGCACCCCCGAAACCGCCGATGCCCCCAGTCTGTATGTCAACGGGCGCTATCTGATGACCCTGACCGATACAGATGCGAGAACGCAGGGCACCACCGTCTCTGGGTTAGAACAGGAGATTCGTCAGGATGTCAGTCAGGCGCTGCAGCAGGCTTACCAGGAGCGGCAACCGGCATATCTGCAGCGGGCAGGGCTGATGACTATGGGCGCGATTGTGGGTGCGATCGCACTTTCTCTAATTATGCAGTTCAGCCGTTATCAGCTGTCTAACTGGGCCGAGCAAAATCTGCCCGGTGAGCGCCCCGAAAAGGTGCTCGAAAACCACCAGCGGAAGTTTCACGTCATTCGTCATATTCTGCTGCCGCTGCTGCAGTTTGTTATCTTGGCAGCGGCATTCATTTGGTCGTTAGGTCTCTTTCCCACCACGCGAGCCTTTCAAAGCAGTCTGCTTGTCTGGACTAAAGTACCTGTTGCAATTGTCATTATCGCAATTGTTGCCTATCTAGGAGTGCGTGTGAGCTATGTGCTGATCGACCGGTTTGTTAATACTCTGCAGGACCGTAGCGGCTTTGATTTTGAAAACTATCGACGGCTGGATTTGAGAATTTCAACAATCTCTAGCGTAATTAAAAATATTGCTAACTTTGTTTGGCTATTGATAGGGTTGCTCATTGCCCTATCGATTTTTGGCATCAACTTGGGTGTGCTGTTGGCTAGCTTTGGTATTGTTGGTTTAGCATTATCATTGGCTACTCAAAATCTGATTAAAGGGGCTGTTACCGGCTTTTTTATTCTGCTAGAAGACCAGTACGCCATTGGTGATGTGGTAAAAATTGGCGATGACGCCGGTCTAGTTGAGAATATGAACCTGCGGATTACTCAGCTGCGGGATACAGAGGGTCGCCTAATTACGATTCCCACTAGCGATATCACCCGTGTTGCCAACTATTCACTACACTGGTCTCGCTGTGACTTAATGCTGCCTATTCACTACGAAGCGAATGTTGATGAAATGCTGCAGCTAGTGCGTGAGGTGGGCAACGATTTGCGTAACGACCCAGACTGGGGCGAACTCATCTTAGAAGCTCCAGATATCCTCGGCGTTGAGAATTTTGGTGATAGTTCAATTACGCTGCGGGTATGGATTAAAACTCAGCCACTAAAACAGTGGGATGTCTCTCGGGAATATCGCCGTCGTTTTAAGCAGGCTCTCGAGGATATGGATACGAACATTCCATTTCCACAGCGACAGGTTTGGCTTAATGCGCCGGATGGGATACAGGTCAACCTGTCGGGTGAGCTGCATCGGATTGCTGAGAAGTCAAATGATAAATTTTCCCGCAATGACCACAGCAACGGTTCTCGTAATGGCCACCGCGCCAAAACAGATCGTCAGCCCCACGGTTCTATTGGAGACGACGGAGAGGCTGACGGAGAGGCTGCAGCTGAGGCGGATTAGCTAGAGAATAGAGAGATTCTCTCAGTGCGGTTAGAGCAGAATACTTAGGTCAATCTTGTAGATATTCTCAGATATCAAAGAATAGATGCCAAAAAGACGCTTGACAGAAGTCTATAGCCTAACCGCTGTTCCGCTGGCGGTGATCAGCATCAGTACGCCTGTTTCATCTAAATTGATCGTATCGGTCTTAAGCTGCACACCGATAACGGCATCGGCTCCGAGCTGTTGAGCCCGCTGCTGTAATTCTTTAAGGGCATCCTGTTGACCCCGTTCAAAAACCCGTTCATAAGACCCTGTGCGTCCACCCCAAAAGTCCCGGATACTGGCAAAGAAGTCACGAAGCATATTGCTACCATAGACGACCTCAGCGGTGACAATACCCAAATATTGTTTAATATTTTTTCCTTGAAGTGTATCGGTAGTTGCTAAAATCATTGACTATCACGCTAGCAGCATCGCTATATTACGACACAAATTCTGAGTCGCGTTCTGCCGTAGCCAGGCAAACCGCGTTCTTTAGAGTCAGTGAGGAGTTTATACAAAATGTCCATTGTTACTACGCCTACGGGAAAGTCGCCAACAGCACGGCTGGTAGCAACCCTGGCTGGGATGCTCTGGAGTTTACCTATGGCCGCCGCCTATGGAGTTGAGCATCCCGAAATGGTGTTGGCTCAAGCAGACCCTATCGCTGAAACACAGCTGAGTGAGCTGTCGGATGCCGATAAGGAACGGGTAAATGAGCTACTGAGTGATGCTCAGCAAAATGTAGATAACGAAAACTATTCAGCTGCGATCGCAGCCTATCAAGAAGCCCTGACCATCGACCGTGGCAATGCCCGACTGCATTCAGGCATTGGCTATCTACAGTTCCTTAAGGGCGACTACCAGCTTGCTATCGAAAGCTATCGTCAGGCCATTGACCGTGATGGTCGCAATGTCTCATTTCACTATGGGTTAGCCCTGAGCCTGTTTAGAGCAGAACGCTATGCCGAAGCGGCCGATGCTTACACAGCCATTACCCGCATGGCCCCCGGCGAAGCCGATGCCTTTTTGGGGCTAGGCAATATGCTGCTGCGTCAAGATGAGTACGATACGGCGCTCGACGCTCTAAAAGAAGCCGCCCGATTGGCCCCCAACAACGCCCAGGTATACGAAGCCATCGGTCTACTCTACCTACAGCAAGATCGTTACGACGATGCCCTGGTGCCTTTACAGCGAGCCCTGAGCATCGACAGCAATCGCGGCAGCATCCATGGCAATCTAGCTAAAATCTGGATTCATCAAGGACGTGAACGTCAAGCAGAAGAATCATTACGACGTGCCATCTTGGCGAACCCCAGAGACTGGGAAAGCCATTACCGACTCGCCCAGATGATGCAAGAGCGTGGCGATAACGACTCGGCCTTGATCCATTTTGAAGAAACAGTAGAATCAAACCCTAGCTTTACACCCGCCCAGGCCGCCCTTGGAGAGTTGCTGCTAGAACGTGAACAGTATATTCGGGCAGTCATCTCCTATCGTCAGATTGTGCGTCAGTTTCCTGATGACGCGGGTGCACGGTACAACCTGGGCCTAGCCCTATGGGGCCAGGGACGTCGCCGGGCCGCCGTAGACTCGTTACAGCAGGCCAGACGTCTGTATGAAGAGCAAGATAATGACGCTGAAGCCGCCCGTGCCGAAGAGCTTTTAGATACCTGGGGAACTGAGTAAGCTCGTAGGTAAGGCGTATGCATATCGCTCTAGTTAGTCCTTAGTCTTTTAACTGCCCCCCAGCAAGGGATAGCCAACCAGACCTACTAAGGCTCCTGCTAAAATTAGCTTCCAAGAAGTAACCCGAAACCGCACGATGGCCACTAGTGCGGCTATACCGACTAACAACGCCATCACTGACAATGGCACATTTGCCTGGCCAAACGCCGTGCGACTTAACGGAATTGCTGCTGCCGCAATTGCCCCTAAAACAGCTGGTTTTACCCCTTTCAAAAATGCCTGTATCTGTGGATTTTGTCGTAGCTTGAGCAATACCGGAGCCGCCAGCATAATAAACAAAAAAGAAGGCGTAAAAATACCCACCGCCGAGACTAGAGCACCCACCACACCAGCCACTTTGTAGCCCACAAAGGCGGACGTTAGCACCACTGGCCCAGGGCTCAACTGGCCAATCGCAACGCCATCAATAAACTCGCTAGTGGTTAGCCAGTTAAATCGCTCTACCACTTCAAATTCCAACAGCGGAATAATGACTAAACCACCACCAAAAATAGATACGCCCGTCTTAAGAAAGTAGAAGAACAGCGTATCTAAATACTGAGAAAACCGCTCGGTGCCCCAAAAACTTGCCTGGGACAGTACAGCGTCAGACTGAGCCACTGAAACACTGGCAATCAGTGAGCTTAACCCTGTACCCGTATTATTCTTGCGTCCGTAAAAGAGTAACCCAACAAACCCAAAAATAATAAACATCAGCAGGGTGCTAAGGCTAGTTAGCGCACTAAGTGCCAGGGCCAATAGCGCCAGCACCACACCGACCCAATCCTTAATCGCCTTACGACCCAGCTTCCAACAAAACCCCAGGATAATGGCAATCATCACCGGCTGTAGGCCAAAAAACAAAGCTGTTAGCTGAGGCAATTGGGCAAATCTAAAATAAACCCACGCCAGGGTCACCACAATCACAAATGCTGGCGCGATAAAGGAGATACCAGCAACCAGTGCCCCAAGCCACCCCGCATGAGCATAGCCAATGTAGATACCCATTTGAGTCGAAGCCGGGCCTGGCAACATCTCACAGACAGCTAACCCATCGGTAAACTGATCTTGACTCAGCCACTGACGACGCTCAACAACCTCATCGTTGGCCATCGCAATGTGGGCTTGAGGGCCACCAAACCCAAGACATCCTAGCCTTAGAAAAAGCTTAGCCAATGTCCAAAGCTTAGTTAGGTAGACGTCCTTTTCAGTTGTTTTAAGCATGCTACGTTGATTCTATGGAAAGCTTATCAGGAGAATCTTCTGAGAGCATAAACTCGCTCTCCTTAGAAACCTAGCACTAAAAAGCAGCTTCCTTTTCTAGAAGTGCTTCGATGGTTAAGTCAGGCTGAGCTTTGCCATCAAATACGCTACCCACCTTACGATTGATCAGGTGGTCCATAGCGATACCATAGGCTTCATTTGGTAGAGGCTCATAGCCCACATCGTCTACAACCGTGCGGGAGTTTGCCATATAAAACTCTACAAACTCCCCAACTGTTGGGTTGTTATCTAAGGCGTCAACACTGACATAGATAAACAATGGACGCGCTAACGGCTGATATTCGCTAGAGCGAATTGTCTCGCCAGAGGGGGCAACTGGCCCATTACCGCTATCTACTGACAGCGCTGCCAGCGTGTCTTCCGCTTCTTTGAAGTAGGCATAGCCAAAGTACCCCAGTGCATTGGGGTCATCTTGAACACCCTGCACCAACTCTTCGTCATCTTCGCTACTAACATAGTCGTTGCGGCTAGCGCCATCTTCGCCCACAACAACTTCTGTAAAGTAGTCAAACGTTCCAGAGTCTTCACCAGGGCCATAGAGCACAATATTTTCATCCGGCCAGCCTGGGCGAATTTGGCTCCAGCGGGTGATCGAACCTTCAGCACCGGGTTCCCAAAGTGTTCTTAGTTCTTCCAGGCTAATATCTTGAGCCCAAGTGTTTTCTCCATTTACCACAACCGTCAAAGCGTCAAAGGCAACCGGGAGTTCAATGTACTCCACACCGTTGGCCTTACATTCAGTCATCTCTGCTTGGGTAATCGGGCGAGATGCATTACTGAGATTCGTTGCGCCCTGACAAAACTGGTCGAAACCACCCCCGGTACCTGAAAAGTTAACGGTGATCTCTATGTCGTCAGGAGACTTTAGCTGCTTAAAGCGCTCAGCCATTTCCAGCGTAATCGGGTATACCGTACTGGAACCGTCGATGCTCACGGGCATATAGCTGTCTGAGGTAGCCGCAATATCTGCTGACTCAACTTCTACTGAAGCAGAGTCAGGAGGGGTAGAACAACCGGCTAAAACAGTCAGTAGACCAACAGTAAGACCTAACTTTCCATACGCTAAGTTCATCAGCTCAGCTCTCCACTTTAATGCTCTTTTAAAGGTAAAGACGTCTAGACAGCTACGAAATTCAGGATTTTATCATTTGTAAACACTAGCAAGGCCACGGCTAGAGAAGATAATGAAAAGGTTAAAACCACATAAAATTTTTCAATCTTATCGATAGAGTCTGTTGAGGCAGAAATTAAATGTTGATCAGTGCTGGCTAGTTGTTCTGTTTTATATCTATAGATCTGCAGATCTGCTGAACTAATGTTTTAAGAGCTAGGACATAGGAGGTACCAAAAGTGTCACAGGAGACGCACTGTCCGATTTGCTATTCAGAGCTAGAGGTGCGAGACGTCGCTCCATGCATGGAGTGCGGCGGCCTGCCAAAAGAGTTAGCACATTATCAAAAGGGCAGACAGTATCAGGAAGTCGAGGTGCTACCAGGGCATCATCTTGTGCTTTGCAACTTCTGTATGGTGGATTTCGGTTCCTATGACCACAGTTATTTCGGGCTCCCACGAGATTACCCGCTTGGGTTTGAGTATATGCAGCACGTCCGGGATGCTTCAAATATTGGAATGGGCAAAGACAAATTCTGCGTAACATGTGGTCTTAGGATCAGTTTTCTGAAGTTCGTGTGCGCTGTTCGCAGGGAGAACGATGCTTGATTTTTTAGTAGAAATCAATGAAAAACAAAGGGCTATGGAAATATACAAGCAATTTTGGGGAGCATCTGTAAATGTCGCAGCATAGCAATCGCGTTCAGAAGATCGAACTAAAGCTTCAGCTTTTAGGATGGATTTTGTTTATCCTATCGGCGAGCTTTTTTATAGCGGCTAGCATTAGAGCGGGAGATGTATTAAGTCTCTTGGGTAGTTTGTTATTTCTCTTTGCTTGCTTTGTGTTTCTGGTTCCCTTGGTTATTATACGAAAGTAATGAGTTGTTAAGATTAGCGATCGCAACCTAACAACGCTCACATCTACCGAGCGCCGAAAGTAGATCGATATGATGCAGAAAATTTTGCAATGGATGATGGGCAACACTAGTGCGCAAAAATACACCTATGGAAGCTAAGAGATATCTCGTCACCCAGGACCATACAAGTGAGTATCCCAAGCCTATCACCTTCAAGAAAGGTGCGCCCCTCACGGTTGGTGAAAAGTATGAAGGTTCAGAAGGCTGGAATGACTGGTTTTTCTGCAGTACACCAGGGCAAGAAAGTGGCTGGGTTCCAGCTCAGATAATTGAAATCCTCAATGATAATACTGCCAGTGCTCGTGAAGACTACACGGCGAGAGAATTAAATGTACAAAAGGGAGATCTGCTTCTCGGTTCAAAAGTTTTGAATGGCTGGCTCTGGTGCGATAATCCCGCCAGTTCAAAGTCCGGATGGGTTCCACTGTCAAACCTTCAGGAGTTAAATAGGACTAGCCCCTTTTAACCCACGATTTCACAGAATTTACCAGGTTATTTCCTACATCGCCTTTAAAGACACCCGTGTCAACTACCAGGTCAGATGTCGCGTTTTTACAATTTTTTTTAGCAAGCTTGAGATACATTGCAAACATATCGTTAGCCAACAAAGGGGTATGTTATGCAAACCAAAAACGAATTACTCCAACAAAATTAAACACCACATAGATTTCTTTTCGTGTCCCTTTGATGTCAATCCGTTAGCTCTCGTACAGAAAATCTTATAAAGAGTCAAATTATGTGGCCAACATGTTTTGATGAGTTAAAACCGTTCAAGCTCGCGCTTAAAGACGAGCTACCACAGTTTCTGGTGGATGCTTTCCATCGGAATGGAGTTAAAAATCTCAAAGAGATGCTAGTTCCAATCCGTATGGTTGCCCTCTTAGGAAAATGCAGTACGGATAAATATTTAGACTGTCCCAATCTTCCAGAGTGGCATCTTCAGAATTCTGGAGCTTCCACAGGTGGCCTGATAGACTATAAGTATCTTGAGTACACCGGGATGTATTACTGGTTCGACTTTGATTTAATAGACTCTGCACAAAATCCAATGCCGTTTCGTATTGTGTTTAATCAGGGCGATGCAGACTGTAATGATGGAATTTGGGGAGCATGTTGGGATAGAAATACTGGCGAGATAGTTGCTAATCTCAAAAGTGTAGGAGACTGTGAAGCAGAGATAGAAGCGGTTTCAAAGAAGCATATCCAAGCCTATAAGCCACACGATGCATGGATTCCAAACTTTGCGAAAGAAGAAGAAGATGATGATGATGATGATGAGCCCCTGTCAGATAATCTTTTGCCAGTCGACATGCTATACGCAGCAGACCTTGAACTAGAAAAATACATCGGTCTAGCAATCATATGGTGTTGTTTCCTGTATTGGTCGAAATAAGCATGAGTGATTTTGGAGCTCAATTCTGATGGTCTATCACTGCTCAGGAAACAATATCAGAATTGGCAACACCACCATGGAGTACGTGACATTTGGGCGTGGTGATACTCCGCTGATTATTCTTCCTGGTCTTAGCGATGGGCTACAAACAGTAGAAGGCAATGCCGTTACGTTAGCCCTTTACTATCGATTGTTTGCACAAGATTTCAAAGTCTATGTGTTTAGTCGCAAAAAAGACATGGAAGAAGGATACTCAATCAGGGATATGGCGAACGATCTGCATACAGCCATGGACATATTAGGGATTGAGCAGGCTTTTGTCTTTGGCGTCTCCCAAGGTGGCATGATCGCTCAGCGTTTAGCCATTGATTTTTCAGACAAGGTGTCTAAACTTGTTGTAGGAGTCTCTGTTTCCAGACAAAATCAAACCATTCAGACTGTTATTGGTAATTGGATAACGATGGCAGAGAATGGCGATTATAAGCGCCTCTTTATTGATACGATGGAGAAAACCTTTACTAAAAATCGAATTAAACGGTATAGGCTGTTTTATCCAATACTCACAAGAATAGGCCAGCCCAAGTCTTTTGATAGGTTTCTAAAGCAAGCCTATGCCTGTATCAATCATGATACTTACCGTGAACTCCCTTCTATCCAATGCCCTACGTTAGTGATTGGTGGGGATTCAGATAATGTTGTCGGTCTTAACTCCTCTGAAGAAATGGCAGAGCAGATTTGTGGTAGCAAATTGATTATCTATAAAGGACTTGGCCACGGAGCTTATGAAGAGGCTAAAGACTTTAACCATCAGGTAAAGTCCTTTTTACACCACAAATAAATCAGAAGAACCGACCGCTTCAAACTGATTTTACATATCCTCAGATGGGTTTGGATGGGGCTTATAGCCTCGGTCCTTAAGTCGTTAGCCGAGATATTACATCTGTCGGGGTAGTTGAGACCCTTGATAAAAGAGGAACCGGATCTGTGATGCCTGCTGAACTTGCGATCGCATGGTTTTTCTATAGTCATCAAACAATTAGTCAATGATCTATCAGACACTTGAGTGTGTGTTTTAGCACGCCATGCAGTGCTCTAGATCCATTTGCTCACCGAGCCAACCATTGTCAAAAGGTCTTAGATAAAAGCGTCCAAACCAGTTTGAAGATTTTTTCATCCAAACCACAGCGTCATTCGTACTAATAGTCAGTTGTTGATCGATGTCAAAGGAAAGCCTATTGAACAGCACTAAGACTTGTTTGAGGAGCGCTTGTTTTGTAGCCGTTTATCTATTGCTGAGATAAGCAAAGACAATACGACACGCTCTCAAAATAAACTTATCTAAGCGTAAACATTATTTGTATCTGTTACTGCTAATCAATAGCAGCCCTATTGAGCGTGGTGTACCTACTGGTGCACCACGCTAAAGTTGTTGTTCGGTGATAACTGTTCCTAGCAAAAGCCTTATATGCCAGATGCCAGCAACGTTTCTACTGAGATACAAATTCACAGCATATTCTAATCTCATAATTTCTGGGATTTTGATCTCACAAACAGAAGTAATCATTCACATGACCTTTTGACGACCTAAACACGTCTAAAAGTGCGCAAATTTCTTTAATCCATATCCAGTTTTATATCTGAGCTTTTCCCAGAAAAATACTGGAATTAGACGTGGCCGAGATTCTATTGTCCAAAACTCACAACGAGAAAAATCTCATGACGATTCAACCTACATATCACTGGCAATTCGATGAAAGAAAAGGGAATATTTCGCGGGATGTGATTAGTGGAATCGAAAGTCGATTTCACCGTACTATTTCGTGGGATGGGCATGGTCGCATTGGCAGTGCCGTTAGATTTGATTCTAGGGAGTCGCGGATTGTTTTTGGCCCTGAGGTGGGTCAGTTCGGCACCAGGGATTTCACCGTGGCATTTGGCATCAAAATCATGGATATTCATGGTCAGGATGATCTAGATATCATCGGTACTCGCTCGATAAGTGGGCACGGTAACTGGTTTTCGTTGCGGCTTGAGGACAAAGGCAGGCGATTAACCTTTGCAGTTGACGAAAACAGCAAAGGCAAGCACCACGCAAACACCAAAACACCTCGCCTGTCGAACTTGTTTGATAAAAAATGGCATCACATTGCCCTGGTGAGAGAGGACCGCACAGTCAAAATCTACTTTGATGGCACTTTGATGGCGGAAGGGGCCTCCAAAACCGGTGTGGCCAATATTAATCGAACCGTTGATGTGAAGCTCGGTCATTACACCCGGCATACGCCCACCGCCCATTACGAAGATCTGCGCATCTACCATACGGCGCTCAGCGATGCCGAGATCCAATCCCTGGTTCCACCTGTAAATCGACCCTTGAGTGAAGGTGAAATTGAGCTGGTGGCGACCGATGGTGCTGCTGTTATTTTCAGGAAAGATGTTAAAAATCTTTCTCGTTTCTCACAACAGTTTCAAACGCTAAGAGTCGGCCCAGATACAAGAGTTTCGCTGTTTAGCAAGGCTAATTTTAGCGGCACAGGCCAAAGGGTGTACGCGGATCTGCCAGATATTAGGCAATCGCGACTAAATGATTTTCCAGCCTCTGTGCGCATTCGCTCAGCTATTGGAGAACCCTTTACCGGGAAGTGGTTGATCAAAGCCCCTAATGGTCAATTCTTAAATCTCATTAATGCTCCCTTCACAGGTGTCAAATCTGTGCTCATAACATCGCCCAAGCGGTCGTTCAACGCATTCTTTAAATTACAGCAGCAGTCAAATCAGTCCCGTATTCAGCTGATCCACGACGCTAACAAAGAACACACTTTGTTCAGAGTGGCTCCTAGGACGGAGGCTATTCCACTTTTTGTTGAGGAGCTACGGCCTTTGACTGGTGAGTTTTCTATCGTTAACCAGGCTAAGGATCAATGGTTAGAGATGGGGGAGAAGAACACCTTTAAGTGGACTGATCGCGAAGAAAAGCGAGCTGTTTTTGCCCGTGTGGCCAAAATGGCCGATCATGAAAATCAGGTGGGTGAGCTAGCGCCTGGAGAGGTGGCTTTGTATCAGCATGTCGCCTATCACGGCAGAACTTGGATTTTGTCTGATACTGAAAAAGATCTCTCTGGTGAATATCCGGACCTTTCAGTTTTTCAGAGCTTGCAGGATGAAACCTCATCTATTCGGTTAGGGCCAGAGACAGGTGTGACCGTGTTTAGAGAAGATAAGTTTCGTGGAAGCTTAGAAGAAAAACCAGTTCGACAATTTGACCGTGCTAGAAGATTAGATGAGGGGCAGTCTAAAGCTTTTCGGAATATCAGAGAGAAGGTTAAAGAAGCTGCTGAGAAAGCCCAAGAAGCTGCTGAGAGAGCCCAAGAAGCGACTAAAGCCTCTTTAGTTGAAGATATTGTCGAGAATGCTCCAAATCTGTTCGATAGCCAGATTGGGGACGATACGATTTCTTCGATCAAAATCTTTAGAACGGTGGAGCCTGAGGATGTTTTTACCTCTTACACCACCAAACTGAGCCAAGACTATAAGATGGTTGGCAATCAGCTAGAAGAGTTTTCGGCTTATCGAACGACACTGAGGTTTGCTCCGGGCGATCGCAAGCTTAAGGTTGAGGTGTCAGCGACTGATTTAACCAAGATTGAAGTTGAAGGCACGGTTTACAAAATCGATGAATCGCGATCGGTTACCCTCAGCCCCAATGCAATGAATCGGATTATGATTACATCCGAGGCCGATGGCATCAATACACCGGGGCTGAAGATTCGCACCAGTGCTATGGCCGCGAATGAACACGTGGTGATTTTTCCTAATCAAGCGGCGCATCAGCAAATTGCTGAGCTAGAAGAGGGGGCGCTTTGGAATGCAAAAGATGCGCAGGGCAACTTTATCGTAGACCGTGAGGCTCACAGCCAAGCTGAAGTCGCCAGCGTACAAAATACCATTAAGCGGGTGATGGCGACTGTGGCTTATGCTGATGAGACTTCTGAAAGTCAAGTTTCTGACAATCAGTCCTCTGCAAAGCAGAGTAACGTTGCCAGAGCGCGGGCAGTTCGTGCGGGCGTTGCTCGTTTGCAGGGATCTCGCTCTCGTGTAAAGTCTACGAGTCGTGTTGTTTCGGGGGCAACGATTGATCAGTCCTGGAAGATTGAGTTTGGGGCTGCTGGCAATACGAGTCGGCTGCGTTTTGCTAAAGCAGCAGGCAGCGTAGCCAATGAGCGCGATCGCCAAAACCTGTCTGCCAGCACACCCAAATCGACCATTCAAGAAACAGAGATTAGCCAGGATGAGTTTGCTCAGTTACTGAGCCGAGCGATTCCAGAGGAAACGTCTTCCAATTCCCCCGGCTCCAATTTCTCAGATTCCAAATCAACTACGCCCAATCTGCCAGGGCCAGCCAGATTTATTAAAATTGGCAATCCCTTTAAGACGATAGGGGATGCGATTAAATCAGGCGCTTCGGCTACGATTGGCTTTTTTGAAGATGCGGTGAATATCCTTGTAGACACCGCCCAAGGCGTCTTTAGATTTGTTGTAGACACGGTTGAAAAAGTCGCTGAATTTGTTGAAGCGGTAGTTGAAAAAGTCGTCGAAAGCATTAAGCAGTTTATTGAGTTTTTGCAGTTTTTGTTTGACTGGGGCGACATTCTCGACACGCAGCGTTATCTAAAAAGAGCCATCAACACCAGCTTAGATTCGGCTAAGCAGCTAGCAGTCAATGCCAAACCCCATGTCAAGACCTTTGTAGATGACCTGCAAGACGGCGTAGAAGATGGCATGAACCAACTGGTTGAAAAATTGGGAGGTAAGCCTTCGGAGGTAGAGGAATCGGGATTCGAGATGCCGGAAGAGCTGGAGTGGTTCCTTGACAAGTTCCTGGGGGGATCGAAATCCTCAGATTCTGAGGCCACATCGGGCTCTGGGAGCGGGGATTCGCCGTTAGCCAGCTTTGTGCGGCAAATGCTGGAAGCGTTTGAGGATGCGATCGGTGCGGGGCTCAGGCTTTCGGAAGGCATGTCTGACAGCATCCAGGCACTGATCGCAAACCCTCGCGAGCCAGAGGTGGCCCTGATTATCATTATCGAAGCGCTCCGCGATGCGATTATTCAGTCGTTGGATGCGGTCGAAAATGTGGCGCTGGGCCTGCTGGATGTGGTGGGTCTCGCGATCGACCTGTTCAAAGATTTGCTGAATAAGGAAATCAGGATTCCCTTTATTTCAGACCTGTTAGACTTCATCGGCGTCGGTAAGCTAACGGTGCTGAATCTGGCTACGATCGTTCTGGCGATTCCGGTCACGATCACGGCAAAATTGGTGACCGGCCAACATCTGTTTGCCAGTAGCGTGCCGATGCCGCTCGATTTAGCGAATCAGACAGGGACCCCGCCGGCATTGGCGAGCGTGACAACTAAGCGTTCAGTTCGTGCCGACAGCACCGATGCGTCGAGAGACTCCGACAGCACAGCCGAGACGGATGAACCTGATAGCCTCCGTGACTTGCGTCAGGATCTGGCTTTCACAACCATCGTGACTATGGCGGACACGACTAATCACCTCATTGCTCTCATCCTCGATCTAGCTGACATACCTGGCCTCGATCTAGCAGACTCTCCTATACCAGGTAGGATTACGCCTGCTCAGGCATTGGAGGTATCAAGCCTTGTTCTGAGTTTAATGAGCTGGAGCTTTAGCTATCCTGCTCAGTTCGAAGCGTCTGACGGCGTTAACGAGGAAGACCGTCAAGAAATCATCCTATGGAGCTATCGAGGGGGAACCTTGGCGATAGATACCGTGTTAATGATAGCGAACAATTTTGAGCGGATGCGGCGCGTAGAAACAAGCTTCAATGTAATGTGGGCTCTATTAAACGCCATTGACATGAGCCTCTTTTCGCTTTACCTAGCGGCTGTCGAAGAGGAGAACGATCGCATCAAAAGGGCGAATATCAGTAGTGAGGTTTTCTCAGCGCTGCCTAACGTTCTCTGCTTTCTGAGGTCAATAGCAGCAGTTAATACTGAACCACTCACAAGCGCGGCCCTTCATTTGGGACATGCGGCAACAAATGTTATCGCAGCGCACGTGACGATGATAACGGGCGGTATTTTGATCAAAGAAGCCAACAAGGCGTTGAAAGAAGCAAAAGCGGCGACATAGAGCCTTATGTGAGGCACATTCGTGAAGCAGTTTATGGCACAGGCCATAAACTGCTCGCTAACGACTTAGCAGCGTTGGAGAAAGCAACGCCAAGAGCTTCAGACCGTAGATGAAAGCTCAGAAATCGGGTCTGGTGCCATTGGGGGTAAGTCCCTGAGCCTGATGCCCTCTCATGACGAATATCCCAATGGCAACGCCGCCAGATTCTAACGGATTTGGCGGCGATTTCTTTAGTAGTTGAACAAAGTCTGATGAGTCGTTAGGACATCGGCTGAAAACTTAAGGATAGCCAAGCCAGCATGTTGTTGAGATCGGCGGCAAATTCGAGATCGTTGGCAGACCAGGGTAAAGATTTCCCCTGTCGCTGTTCTTTCCATAAATTAAAGGAGCTACGGGGACACAACGACAGTTCTCCGGTTTCACTAACTTCGAGAGAATCGCTAAGGCTACCCGCCCAGGTGACGGTCTTTACCTGTTCGGGCCGAAACAGCAGGAGATGGTAGGACGCGGAGCGAGGCTGTGGCCACACCAGGGTGATGGCGAGTACTCCAGCGGGCTGATAGTCCCAGGTTTGGCTGTGAGGATACTGTTGCTTAAGACTGTCAGTACTCCAGACTTCCTGACCCTGCTCAATTAGCCAGGGAATAAAGCTGGCAATTTCGGGTTGACTTGGGGTGTTACCTGCGATCGCAACGTCTTGCCCAAAGACAATGGCCAAACCGTCCGCTTCAAATAGGCTGAAAAATGTTTGGGCCGCTTGAATCAGTGATTTCAGTGATTGTTGAGTCGACTGGACCGTCTGCTTAATGACATGACGTAGAGTCGTAACCAGGTGATTATTGTGGGCACGGTAGCGGTGGCGCTCTCGACTTTGCTGACGAATCAGCTCAAGATTGGCCAATTTTGCCAGCATCATAAACCTATGGCGTGTTTTATAGTCAATTAACCGGGCTTGACCGTGATGACAGGCGATTAACCCCCACAATCCCTGCTCATCTACCAAAGGAATGGTGATGGAGCTAGCCACGTTCATATTGTGCAAGTACGTCACATGGGATGGCGAGACACCACGCAACCACATTTGACTGAGATCTAGAGGCGTAGCAGTAATTGAGTTGATGACTGGCACCAGCGGTGTGGGTCGATAGTAAATATCAGGAATCCAACGCAGAGGATTTTCAAGAAACAGGGCACGGACCTCAGCGGGAATATCTGTTGCTGGAAAATGGAGACCCAGATAAGTTTCCAGGTCAGAATGCTTGGTCTCAGCAGTTACCACACCGCTATCGTCAGGCAAAAAGCGATACACCATCACCCGATCAAACTGCAGTAGGGTGCTGACCACATCCGTCAGTGTCTGAGCAAAGGTAGCTAGCGTATCAGCGGTTTCAAGGCGAGTCAGCGCCCCCACCATTTGCTGCTGTAGCACCTCTACATCAAGCAGGTCCGATACCTCTGGCTCAAGCTCTAGCACGACCAACTCACCCTGACGATGGAGATAAACCCCAAAAGCGTCCCCTTTTGGCTTGAATGTGAGTCGCTGTGGTGTTTTCTCAGATTGGACGAATGCTGAGTGCAGTTGCTCAATGCTTGCTGCTGACAAGAGAGTGGTTAAGGATTGACCCAAAAGCTGATCAACAGGTATGGCCAGCATGGCTGCAGTATTTGCACTCAGCTGTACTATCGTAAGATCGTGCCAGTGCACCACCAGTAAACAGCCGTGGGGCTGAATATGGGCAATGTTTCGAATGGGATACTCTTCGCAGGCTTCTAATGCTTGCAACTCAGCATTCGTTGGCGAAATTGTCTTAGGCGACATGATGGCTCCTGCTTGCCTGCTCGGGACAGAAGCCCAGAATTGCTTCTAAACCCGCATTTCTTGTTCCAACCAGACATTTATGATCGCAAATTTTAGGACCGTTGCGACTGGAATTATGCAAAATTCGCTAAAGATAATGCATAAAACGCATAGAGCTGTTCAGAAATGCCATACCACTGGTGTCTTACAGATGACACCCTCTTTAAAGATCAGCAGCAGCCAGATTGTTATCTTGTTTACTGCATTAATATGGCGCATCATAACTGACTCGAAGGGTACCCAAAAGGGTGCTGTACATGAGTCTGTATGTGTCTACGATCAGTAAGTGACAAGGCAGAAGAAAAATAACGCGTATTTCTGTAAGAACAACGCCAGCGATCTTCTAGACGTACAGAAGTATCCAGCGTTCCCCTTACGCAAATTCCAGACAAAAACTGTTAGCTCACCGACCCCTTGTCCTGCACACTACCAAAAAGCCCTAATGTATATTCCTAATCATCTTAAACAAACCATTGTCGCTGTTGCTAAACAAATGTTTCAACGGCTTACCCGAGAGGTACCCTCTGTTCAGGTCCAAAGCCTTTACAAGCCCCGCCCTAATGGTAAACCCAGCAGCACCGTGTCTGGAGGGAGCCGCAATCGTAAAAAATAAAGGTTGTTTGGTTCTTCTCAATATTTTGCGGTCGTAAGAGTCCTAGTGTGTATGATCTAAAACACATCGGGACTCTGCCATCAATTCCTACAGTGCTGAGACCTTACTAAAAAGCGCACGGTTTGACCCACGGCTTACTTTAGCTTGATGCCAGTGTATCCATCCCAACCTTTTGAAGATAGACACGCTTAGAAAATCGACCGGAAACAGATGTGATATCAACCCCGTCACCAGTCGAAATCGAATCATAAAAAGGCTCTGCTACCTTAAGACGCTTATTAATAGCCTGTATATCCACATCCAGATAATAAGCAGCCTGAAATCTAAGCTGGCAAGGCAAGGCAGAAAAGCCTGTTGGCATTAAGATTGTTTTGGTCTGCTTTGGTCTGTAATTTTTGAATTGAATTTTAGCTGAGCGTCTTACATGTGGGCGAAAACCAAAATCGAGTAAACACCAAATGCAGTTAAATGCATCAATGAGTATCATCCATAGGTGCATGAGAAGCAAAGCAAAGACCATTACAATTGCATAGAACAGAACTCCGGCCATAATTGCGAGCACTACATCCATTGTTCTTTCTATGTGGACAAAACCACGTCTTACAAAGAAGACTAAACCTGCCACAAACAGTAAACCAATTGCAGCTATCGTAACTGGTGAAAGTAGATAATCTATATAGACTGATTGCCAACTGTCATTCTGTAGACAGGCTTTGATTTTTTTAACTAGCTTAATCTCTTGAGCTAGTCCCCTAAAGCTTGTAAGCATGAGGCTTCAACCCCCTGATAGTTCGCTAATCAACTTAGTGAGCGTCGTTTCGATCATAGCGTAGCTACAAAATTGCGAACTTAGCCGAATGACAAACGGCAACCGGCTCTGTTTTTAAGGATGTTTTGTGATCGAAAGCCAGAAAACCTCTCATTAAGGGGACTTTGACCAGCATGACACTGACCAAAAAGCTTGGGTCAATGCCGATTGGCAGGTTAAGTCAGTGTTTATGTCACGTTGGGTCAAGATATTTTAGTTCTACTGTGGCTATGCTAAGAGCCAACTTCAAAACAGATATCTTGTTGAAGTTACAACAATCTATGAATGTTGGTGGGTTGCCCACAAAGGAGAAATGCAATGATTAACGCTGACGTTGATGCTGGTCATAGTTTTGGTGTACGCACCAATACGCGTAATCACAAGGGGTATTTTGTTGAGAACAATACGGTTTACCAGCTGATTAGTGTCGACCAATCGGGCTGGGCATTTATCTGCCAAGACAACTCCACCTGTCACTATGTTGATCCGGCTAATCTACGCAGAATAGCAACCCTAGCTAAGGGCACCTAGTCGACAATAAACTACAGCTACCCGCTTCACCAGGGCAGATTTGTTTCTGTCCTGGTTTACTACATACAGCTGACCAAAATTCGATAGAAGACTGAGCCTAGCCACTGACCTTTAAACCCAAAATAGTCTGTTCTAATGCACGTGAAACTCCCTCTAAGGTGTCTTCTCCAGCGTTACTTTCAGCAATGAGAAGAGCGCCCTCAATTTAAGTACGTTGTTACAGTTGATATGGACAGCGCAGATGTTGTTGAAGCTGAGATGGCAGCACCTGAATGGGAGGGCTTTATCGCCGACTTTGAATGTCGAATTAAAGACCATGCGTTTATGGTTGCACAGCGTATTTTCTCTGCTTGATCTAATGGCATAACAGAAGTCTGATTTTTTGAGATTGCTTTTCTGTTATGAATCTGTTTTCTTTACCTGTGTTACTCGCCAGCTGAGTTTGAGGTTCATCCAGAAATTCCAGGCGGTGACCACTGCGATCGCAATTAAGTTTGCTAAATACCGATACTGCTGACCAAAGATCACATTAAAGATCAAATTTAGCAGCAGTACATTGAGCACCAGCCCCGACAGACAAACAATATTAAACTTTAAAAATCGTTTGAGCCTTGCCCCGGTTCCCTGCTGCGACTTGGCAATATCGGCAAAAGTCCAGGCATCATTCCACAAAAAGTTATTGAGAATGGCGACTTCACCGGCAACAATTTTACTGCGGGTTAGCCCCCAGGCCAGGGTGCTGGGGTCGCTCAGCAAATAGAGCACCACCATATCTACAAACACACCGCTTAGACCCACAACGCCAAATCGCAAAAACCGACCGATGGGAAACTTTTGACGAAACCGAGCAATCCGTCCTTGAGATCGCAGTCTAACTAAATGCCCCAAATACTCCACATATTGTTTCCAGGTGACTTTGCTTTCCCCTGCCTTGCGCTCTTGGAAAACATAGCCCACCTCAGCAATATCCCCTACCTGACCACGACCAATCACCTCTAGCAAAATTTTGTACCCGAGCGGATTGAGGGTATGCCCAGCAATGGCACTGCGACGCACCATAAAATAGCCGCTCATGGGGTCGGTCACTCGACCGACCACGCTGGGCAAAATTAACAGTCCCAACATTTGTGCCCCCCGCGATAAAAACCGACGCAAAGGGCTCCAGTCGCTAACACCACCGCCTTCTATATGACGGCTGGCTACCGCTAGATCGGCCCCTGTTTGGATGTGTTGCACCATCTGTTTTAGGGTCTCAGGGGGATGCTGCAAATCGGCATCAATGACGCCTAAAATTTCACCACGGGCCACCTGCCAGCCGCGAATCACAGCGGAGGATAGCCCTCGTTCCTGCTGTCGCCGCATGACCCGCAGTTGCGGATAGTGAGAGGTTAGCTGCTGGGCGACTTCCCAAGTTTGATCAGGACTGTTGTCATCCACAACAATTAGCTCATACTGGTCTGGCAGCAGATTATCGAGCAGTGCAGACAGATGGGAGACGAGCTTACCGACATTTTTGCTTTCGTTATAGGTGGGAATCACCAGAGAAAACGGTAGCTCAGTGGACGTAGATGTAATCCTTAACGGCCCCTGGGGAGGTTTAACTAGCTCAGAGAGATAAGTCATTGATGTAGGACATATAGGGTGCTGCAGCCGACAAGGCTGCCACAGCAAAGAAATTTTATAAGTAGTCAGCAGAAATTAGTGTGTAAGACCAATAAAGTCTTTTAACCCTTCTACAGAGGAGGGGGATTGCCCAGGGATTATCCTGAACTTAGATAATAAATTTCAGTAGCTACTTAGACGGTTTATTAATTTGTATAAGTCCGCGATAAAACGGATATTTACCAAATGTACCCAACGACTTAAAGGATACACGCATTGGGACTTCATCATTATTTCCCTTGATTTGCTGCAATGTAAGCATGCCCTTATCTGGCACAGCGCAGGGGGTGTCTGAAGAGCAAATATATAAAAATGAAGATTCCCCCTGATTGACTAATTCTGTGGCTAGCTGTTCCAGGGCTTCATCGGTTTCAGTGCGAAAAAATGTTTTTAGCTGGACACTGGGCCAGAGTTGATGGGCCACCTGCTGCTGAGACATGGCGACCCAACGCTCCTCATAGTTAGCCAGGGCAACAATCGCCGGGGCAACAGGTTCATAGGTGCTAGGCAGTGAGGTGGAATTGGTTAACTGATCGCGGTAGGGCTGCAGCCCACCATTGACCAGATTGGTCTGAATACCCAAGGCCATCATGAATGCAATTGCACCCAGCAACCCCCATCGTTTTTGGCCGACCGACCATAGGTGCTGCAGGGCTGCGGCTACCAACAGCCCCGTAATCGGTACCAAAATTAAATATTGTCTAGGCCCCCATTGCAGCGCGTGGGTGGTCGGCGGTGAGATTAAGGGGACTGCGATCGCAAATACGCCGCCAATAGCCAACAAAATAAGCCCCGTAGAGCGAGCCCTGCCTCGCAACAGCCAGGGCAGACCTAGCCCCAGTAAACTAGCCGGAAAATAGCGCAGTAGCGATATCGCCATATGACCATAGTTGCTCCCAATTTGGCTTAATCTGTGGCCAAAGTCAGCTCCTGGTCTGGCATACACCCCCATGGGGCTACCATAGGCGACAGCGTTTACCCCCAATAGTCCCAAAACAGTCAATATCATGGCCCCAATAAAGGCAACCACCAGACCCAGGGTGAGTCGACGGGGCATCACCGCCCGACACCACACCGGTAGCTGAGACAGCCAACTGATCCCTGTAAGTGTGCCTAAAATCAGCACCAGACATAAAAATTCGGGTCGAAACCAAACTGCTAGACCCACACAAACACCGTTCACCAGTGCCTGATTAACACTAATGCGGTTGGTTTGGCCTCTGGGTAGAACATGTAGCAACATCCCCGACAGTCCCCAAAATGCCAGCGCTACGGCCAGGGTATGCTCGCAATACATGGCCCCATATAGTGTGAGCGGCGATGCCACAATCACCATAGCCATCCCAATGGCTGTAATTCCTGAATGGATTCGCCAGACGCTGCACATGTGCCACAGCCGTAACCAGGTAACCCACAGTGATATAAGCGGCACTACATAAAGCCCGTGGTGCCCTATCAGCGCATAAAACGGAGCCGTAATGGCTGGAAACGTAAATGGAAAGGTAATAAAGTAGTTGCCCTGTTGCTCGTAGGCGTAGGGGGGAGCAAAGGGATAAAGCCCTTGCCGCCAGAGGGTTTGCACCCAGGCTGGCTGTGAAATCTCTAGCGATACTTGCCAGTTACCTGTACTCAACTGCTGGGCCAGAAGCGCCTTGAGACCAGCATCACTGCTAAAAAATACTCCATTGCGGCTGTGGATCTGCAGGGCCAGACTGAGGCCGATGCCGATGATGAATATCAGTCCGGGTAAAATCCAGGACAGCCACTTTCTTGATTTGAGCATTAAGTCAGATTTTAAGCTTGGTCAGTCTGTAATTAGCTAGGGGCCCTATGCTTGCTAAGTTCAACAACCACTGGGTCCGGTCTCAGAAAAGACGGCCCTAGATTGCCGCAAGCTTTAAGGTTGGTTCGGTTTTGTGTAGCTTGGCGCACATAGTTCAGGCCATACGTAATCCCTGAAAGCTTGAGGTAGCAACGGCTATATACGCAGCAAACTGCTGAATGCATTCAGCAGTTTGCTATACAAAGCTTTTGTAAGCGTTAGCAATTGCTAAGGGACTGCAACCATAGCAAAGCAGCCACCTGTGTTTTACACAGGTGGCTGCTTTGGAAAATTGTCTAGAAGCCTGATTAGACTGCGCTCAGTGCAGGAGTCTGCATGGAGTCAATCAAAATCTCGGCAATCTCGGGGCGAGTAAACTCGGCAGGGGGCTTTTTGCCCTCTTTGAGCATTGCTCGAACCTTAGTACCAGATAGGTGGATGCGCTCTTCTTTGGTGCTGGGGCTAGTTTTGGCAGTGGCCATGCCGTTAGTGCGAGTGCAGTAGAAAGCGTGCTCAAACTTAACGGGCTGAATCTTTAGCTCATCCGAATTGAATTCGTTAAACAGCTTCTGGGCGTCGTAAGTGCCGTAGTAGTCACCAACACCGGCATGGTCACGACCCACAATAAAGTGGGTGCAGCCATAGTTTTGACGTGCGATCGCATGCATAATCGCTTCCCGAGGCCCGGCGTAGCGCATCGCCGCTGGGAAGACACCTAACAACGTACGATCCTTGGGGTAGTAAAGACTCATAATAGTCTCATAACACTTAACCCGAACATCGGCAGGAATGTCATCGGCCTTTGTCATACCCACTAAAGGGTTAATAAAGAGACCATCAACAGTCTCAAGAGCCGTTTTAGTAATGTACTCATGGACTCGATGAATCGGATTGCGCGTCTGGAAAGCAACAACCGTATTCCACTCTCGATTGGCAAACTCAAGACGTGTCTGCACTGGGCTTAAACGATACTCTTGAAAGTTATCGTAAGGAATATCATTAACTAATGAGATAGGGCCTCCCAGATAAACCGGACCCTCAGCCTTCATTGCTTTTACACCAGGATGAGCATCCTCAGTGGTGAGATAAACCTGCTGGGCTTCATGGTCTTGGTCAGGAGTAAACTTACTCTCAACCGTCATCACCGCCAGAATATCTCCATTGGGATGAGCTAGAGCAATCTGACTGTCCAGACGACACTTTTCGGCCTCTGATTCAGGAATCTGTAGTGTTACGGGAATAGACCACGCTAACCCGCTGCTAAGACGCATGTCATTAACAATTAGGGTATATTCAGATTCATTAACAAATCCCTCTAAGGGACTGTAGATACCAGTTGCAATACACTGCAAGTCAGCGATATTACGCGTAGAGAGCGTGATACGCGGCAGTGCATGAGCTTGCTCAAATGCATCCTGACGCTCATTACCCTCTAAAGAGCGATTAATTAATTGCTTACCATGGGGCTCAATCAAACCTACAGACATAGTGTATCTCCTTTGCGTCTTTATTCTTAACCCAGAATACATTCAACAATAAAATCGAGAAAACAAGCCTAAGACTTAACTCTATGATTGTTCTTCTCTTCTCTAATTAAGCAGTTTTTCGCAGTTTATTCTAGTGAAAAATTTCTGAGTGACGACCATCAAGTATATTTTGGGCACTAACCAGCCTTTCCTTGAGTACTGCAAAATGACTAGGGTAAAACGTTCTTAGCCAATAACAGAGAGCAAAGACAACTATTGTATTTAATTAGTCAAAATCATCCAAACAGCAGCCGATGCTTTGCCAGCTTCTGAAAATAGCTAGCTTAAACGTTATGAAATCATGGTGGATAAGACTATTGCTATCAGAATATTTGTGCCCTATCTCACTCTATTCATTCAACATAGTTATTTTCGCTTAATGGCAGATTATCTTCTAATTATCTAAATTGCTGTCTTTCGTGATACACATCGCTGCATCACAGTTGTTATTGACAGTTACTTTTTTCAGGTCAGCATATGTTCTTAAAGCTTACGAAAAAGCTTAACCAAGGATATTTTTATCAAATAGTAGATGTCTATTATCTGCCTACCTCTTTAAGGTAAGCGATTGTAGACAAAGCACCGTTACAGTCTACACAGCGTATTTTCTAATAACTCTATGCGCTACAGAGTAATTAGCCTGCTCGAATACCAGCCGCTATCAATACCAAGTGCAATGACTCCTCTTCAATTTTTTAGTCATGGTCACATGCACAAGCTCTGGTATTGCCCAAACAATACTTGTTTAGCTCAATCATTAGAAAATTGACAACATCTAATCTTACAAATATTTTTATTTGACTAGAATAAACTATTGATTTCGTTTTCCGCTCTGAAACTTAGAGTATAAAAATAACTCTATATCGGTCAGTAAAAACGACTTGATAATTTGTATCGAAAATTACATTCATTCTAAAAGCATTGATGCCTAAGGTGTCTAAATAAAGTAAAAATCATTTAATCAAAGTAAATTAATCCTTTGGTTAACGATAACCGCGAGATATCGACAGGGACGAATCCTTAATATTCTTAGGTTATGTTCTTGCTATCTTCATATATATGGCGGGCTAGTCCAAAAAAAAATGAAAGTTAACAAAAATCAGATAAAGCTGGTATTATTGCTACTAACGTCTGATTTTTAAGAAATCCTAAAGCCCCGTAAAAACTTTATGTTCTTTCAGCCAAATGGCGGATGAATCAATTTTTAAGGCTATTATGGGTCTAGGCACAGGTTCTTCTTATTAAAGAAGTCCGTTTTTTTCTTAAGTGTTAAACGTTTGGTCTCTAGATAAGTAAAAGTGTTTGGCATATTGAAAAACTGTATGACTGCTAACTTTTATTCCTGAAATCTTGCCTCGGCAATTTCTAAGGATTTTCTCAGTCTTTATCTCTGCTTCTAGTAATCAGTTTTTAGTTATTCACGCTATCTAATAACTATCTGGAAGTTTGACTTGATTTCGATAATTGGCCTACGAAAAAAGGCCTTTCGAACTGTCAACGTTTGTGTTGCAAAGAGCGTTTAATGTCTTATACGTAGTTCGAGCGCTTTACCTTTGTTGTTGAGATTTGTCTCGCACAGAATTTTTGAGCAGTTGTTCGTCTGTGGTAGCTATAATCTCGTAATCGTCACATTTTCTTTGAATAGCCAGTTGTTTCCCTGGCTCTTTCGACGGTCTTGATATGTCACTGTATTGTGGCAGAGGTGATAAGAGTACTTTAGATCCAATATTTGAATACTCTTTGAGCTAATTTTCGGTTACAAAGTGAGTCTATGTATACTGACTAAACTGTTGCATTTGCGCTATTTTGACAACAATCGGTTGTTAGCGTTTACGATCGCATCGAGGGGTTGCTACCGGCTTCAGCTTTAGTACGCCATGGCGTACAATTTTGTAGGCTGATGCATTGTTCATAAGGTCTATTTGTTCTAAATCAGTTTTTGCGGAGTAAGGCAGGGCTATGTCTATATTAATGATTGGTACTCAGCGTTCAGGTTCCAACTTAATGAGATTAATGTTGAACCAGATCCCCACGATTGAGGCACCACATCCACCCCATATTTTGCAGAGATTAATGCCTCTGATGTCTTCCTATAAAGATCTCTCAGATGCATCTACATTTGCTCAGCTGGTCGACGATGTTTGTCAGCTGATCGAGCTTAATCCTGTTCCTTGGGAAGGCGTTGTTTTAGATAGACAAGATATCGCTGGTCGCTGCACCCAAAACTCTCTGGTTGCTGTATTTTCTGCTGTTTATGATGTACTAGCAGAAACTCGTGGTGCGCAAACCTGGTGCTGTAAGAGTCTGTCCAATGTTCACTATGTGCCTGAAATTGATGAATATCTTCCTAAGGCCAAGTATCTTTACCTGTACAGAGACGGTAGAGATGTAGCGGTGTCCTTTAAGAAGGCTGTTGTCGGTCAAAAGCACTTCTACCACATTGCACAGGACTGGGCAAAAGCTCAGCGCGCAGCACTCAAGATGCGTCAGAAATTTGATGAGAGTCAGTTCTTTAGCATCAGCTATGAGTCTTTAACCGGGTCCCCGGAAGAAAGTCTCAAGGCTCTGTGTAAGTTTTTGGAAGTGGAATACAGTCCATCTATGATGAGCTTCCACGAATCGAGTGAGGCTAAAAACACGGCTTCATCAAGTTCTCTTTGGAACAACGTAACTAAGCCCATCATGAATCAAAACACCAAGAAGTTTTTGAAGCAGGCTTCTGAAGAAGAAGTGAGAATCTTTGAACTGGTGGCTGGTGATGTGTTAGACGCTCTGGGTTATGAGCGTACTCAGACATCTTCAGGTGATGTGGCTGATTTCAGCGCTGAAGAGATCGCCCAGTTTGATGCTGAGAATCAGCGTTTGAAAGCTGAGAGGAAAGAGACTATGGATGCAGAAGATAGGGCGCGCCGTGAGCGCCAGGCTGCCTTGCTTCAGGCAATTAAAGACCGCGGTTCCCTGGCCGCTGTCTAGTAGGAGTTGTCTAAGTATTACGTCGTATTACGGCGTAATACGGCAATGATGGGTTGGGATAGTCCCGATCCATCATTTTAGGTTAGTCAATAGCAAATCTTATCTGCAGTACCCATGACTAAGAACACTATGGTCACTCAGTCCCAGGGTCCGAGTGAATCTGCAAGTGAAAAGGAGGCGGTGAGCCTTAGCTACTTGTTTTGGACATTTCTTAAGATCGGCAGCACCGCCTTTGGCGGATTTATGTCTTTGATCTCTGTGGTAGAGAGCTTTGTGGTGCAGCGGCGTAAGCTGATGACCCATGAAGATATGCTGGATGGTATTTCTCTAGCGGCTGTTCTGCCCGGTCCTATGGCGGCTAATGTGATTGCCTATGTAGGCTATCGAATTCGCGGTAACTTGGGCGCACTGGTCACCAGCATTAGTTCATTGTTACCCTCCTATCTAATTCTGGTTATCTTCTCTATCTACGCTAAGCGATTTGAATCTATCCCAGCTGTAGAGAAGGCGTTTATGGCATTTATCCCTGCCATGGTGGCGATTATTTTGGCAGCCGCCTGGCGTATGGGTAAGAAAACGATTAAGTCAATTCGTAACTGGCGGGCAATCTTAATTGCGGTTGTATCTGCCCTATTCTTGAGGTTTGTGGGTGGCTTTTACACCACACTGCTGATTGTGGCTTTCTCTGGTGTTATTGGTTATTTCTGGTATTTCAACGAGGTTAAGCGGCAAGCAGCCTTAGAAGAAAACCCAGCCCCGGCACCTGAATCTAATGTTACAAAGGGCGACATTATTGCTTCGTTTGTATTTCTGAGCTTCTTTTTGGTGTTGTACATTGTGCCATTGCCGTTTATCAGCGATGACAGTCTGGCTCAGTTGTTCATCACATTCTCTGGTATGAGTCTGCTGTTGTTTGGCAGTGGCTATGTGTTTATTCCCATGATTCAGGAGCTGGTGGTAAATACCTACGGCTGGATCGGTCAGCCAGAGTTTACAAATGCGATCGCACTTGGTCAGCTAACTCCAGGTCCAATCCTGATTAGTGCAGCTGCCATCGGTTACTCAGTTAAGGGTATTTTGGGCTCTCTTGTAGCCACGGTTGGTATTTTCTTCCCACCCGCTGTGCTGATGCTAACCTGCTCACATTTGTTACAGCGTATTAAGCGATCGTTTGCAATTCAGGCGGCTCTTAAAGGGATTCGCCCAGCTGTAGTAGGTCTCATTTTTGTGGCGGGTATATCCTTTGCCCAGCCTATGTTAGAGCTTGGTCAACCCGTGGAGGCTTATCTGGTAACCGCCGTAATCTTTGCCGGTTCCATGGCGGCACTGCTGAAGTGGAAAATCGAAGTAGCTTTGATCATTCCCATCGCCGGTGCCATCGGCATCTTGCTATACCCATAGGACAAGTGCTCAGTGAGAGTCTAAATCTCGCTGAGTGCTCGCCAGGTTAGAGTGTCGACTGTGCCACTGATCGGTAGACCCTGGTCTAATTGAAAGCGTTTAACTGCCTGGTGCATATCAGGGCCAAATTGCCCATTAACTGCATTGGTGTAGTACAAGTCAATGGAAAGCAGCTCTTGCACCGATTCGACTGCGCTACCGTAACACCCTGGTTGCAACGTTGGCATGTTAACCGGGACATTGGTTAAAAGCGCTTGCCATGTAAGAAATCCAACGATCCCATCTGGTCTTAGAAACATACGAGATTGAAACGTTTTAACAGCAATCTCAGTTTCGTAGTCAAAAACACCTGTAATGGAAATTGGCCCCAGCTTTTGGCTGAGGAGCTGTTGCAGTTTGGTAACCTTGTTGTGGTTAGAACCTAGCCTGAGTAACGTTTTCGAGCTTGAAGACATCATAGGGCATCTTAATGCGTGGATATTAAACTAGCGAGAACGGTAGTATTCTGAAACAGAGAAAACACCTAGGTTTCTGGACTGACCGGAAAGTCGTAATATTTCTTAAATACAAAAAAATTGATAGCCTTACAATTTGGCCAAACCAATGCTGAAGGCTGACAGCTGTTTAAGGGTTTATTAAATCAGCAATATTTGTAGTTTAAGATACAAACTTTGATCAGCAGTCAACTTCTTAGTATTTGATTACAGAGAAGCTGCGGTTTTTGTTCGCCGTCTATTAATTAAAGTCGGCTTGAAACAGGTGTAGTAAGCCATTGGCTTACACCCCGAGATGTGTCTAAATGCAAGTGCTTGTATTATGGCCTGTTTTGAATTGGGAGTATTAAGCCAAAAGGCTTATTTAATAAAACGCTTAAAGAATGTAACTTTATCTGACTTGGAGCTATAGTTTTGGACTAAGGCTGGAACATTGTGCGATCGCGCAGATCATATTGATCCCAGGCCACAGCCAAAACAATTTAGAGATACGACATTATGCCGTCGGTGGCAGCAAAGGTTGAGTGTGCAGCAGCTGATCTGGGTTTAAGAAAAATAAAATAGGCTGGTTATCTGGCTGAACAATTAGGCCAGCAACACATTGAATATTTACTCTGGCCGCATAGTTGGACGGTAACGGAACAATTTCTGATTCACCAAATTGCCGCACAGTCGGTGACGATGCTATGGGCAGTCCCACCAAGTCTCCTTGACGACTGCGAATAATTAATAAATACCCATCATCAGGAGCTTGTTCGGCTGCAGCACTTGTTGGTGGATTAGGAATATTTCCAAACACCTGATAGGCAATGTCTAGTACTAACAGCTCTTTGCCTTCATATACAGTCAGTCCAGCCTCAGCGTTTTGATAGTTCCCTTGAGTCTCGCTTTTGGGAACTACCTTCTTGACTGAAAAAATCGGTAATGCAAACCATTCACGCTGAATTTGGAAGACAATCACCTGTTGAGTTGTCTCACCCTTATGGGGTCTCAGACGTCTAGATTTTAGGGGAGATAAAATAGCCATAGGACTTAATTACACTGCACTAAGGGGTTGTGTTTGAAGTACCTTTTCAATCATCTGCAAAAGCTCATGATCTTGATAGGGTTTAGTAATGTATGCTGATGCACCTAGGCGCATGGCAAGCTGACGATGCTTATCACTACCGCGAGAAGTCAGCATAATGATAGGCAAATTCTTTAGTTTAGAATCCGCTTTGATCTCGGCCAATACCCCATAGCCATCTAGACGAGGCATTTCAATATCGCAGACAATAGCGTCAACCGATAGACCACCAAACAGCTGGTCGATGGCATCTTGACCATCTTTACCCTGCTCCACACTATAGCCAGCCTGCTCTAATGTTGTTCTCAGTAACTGACGCATATTGATAGAGTCATCAACCACCAAGACATTGGTTTGTTGCGCCTGAGGTAAGGCAAGCGGTCGCGGTGGTTCTTCTTCTTCGGGTATGGAGTGCAATAGATGGTGCCAGGGTTGGGCGCTGCTGGTCTTAACATCTTCTACTTCATCATTGTCAATCCAGTCGAGTAGCTTACTGGCATCCGCTAGCGGTACTACATGGCCATCTTCTAGAATAGTACAGCCGTTAAACCCAGGCGGTAAACTAATCACGTTTTCCACCTGACGGACAACAACCTCTCGCTCTCCCCAGAAGCGATCAATATGAATACCGTTTAAGCGCTCGCCTCGGTTAACAATGAGAATTGAGGGCTCATTGATAATGGGCGTAATCTCTGTTGTGGTTGACCGCATCGGACAGCGAAACGTTAACCACTGCTCTAAATGAATCAATGGAACAGTCAGCCCTTCCCAGTTGATAACTTTTTGTTCTGGAGAATCAAAGACCTGGACAGCATTGAGACGGATCATTTCCTCAATACCGTCTGTCGGGAACGCGAGACGCATCCCTCCACTTTCCACCAGCAGCACCCGCATAATCGATAGGGTAAACGGAACGCTGATGGTGAATGTTGTGCCAACACCGGGCTGAGTATCTACCTTAATCTCACTGCGAATCTGTTCAAGATTTGTCCGTACCACGTCCATGCCGACGCCGCGTCCAGACAAGCTAGTTACTTTGGTGGCAGTACTAAAACCAGGTTCAAAAATCATTCCCAGCAGATCACTTTGACTCATGGCGTCTAGTAGCTCATCGGTGAGCCCCATCTGGTACGCACGAGACCGAATTTTGGTGAGATTAATACCGGCTCCATCATCACTAATAGAAATTAGGGTCTGATTACCTCGATGGGCGGCTCGAATTTCAATCGTACCTTCTGGCTTTTTACCTTGGGACTTGCGCGTCTCAGTATCTTCAATACCGTGGTCAAAGGCATTGCGCAAAAGATGCATCAGGGGATCACGCAGGTGTACGGCAACAAACCGGTCGATTAAAGTGGTACCACCGCCGATCTTCAGCTCTACTGATTTGCCATATTGCAGCGATAAATCACGTACAGTTCGGGGGAAGCGCTCAACAATGTCAGATAGAGGCCGCATCCTGGCGCGGGTGACATTAATTTGCAACGCCTTAGCAGTACGGTTAAGGTTACTAGACGCCTGCTTAATTTCCCGCATGTTTAGCTTGACGTCACTGCTCACCTCTCGCAGCTGTACGAGCGTTTCGCGCTGGTCCTGCGACAACAAATGCAGGTCGCTATAGCGATCGAGTTCCAGACTATCAAAGGCCTGATCGGTTGTTGCAGAATGCTCAGTGAGTAGGATTGTGCCGATGTTTCCTGCTGCACCGTTAGCGGTTCGGGCAGTATGGCCATTGCTGGTGTTTGTACTAGGCACCGATGTATCAACCGCCAGCTGATCGCAAAATATTTGCAGTTCAGCATTGGTGGTATCTAGACTTTTCATCCGCTGGGAGAACAAATTCATCAAGTCCTCCATTTGATCCAGACGCGAGTTCATGGTGTTACGCTGGATGATCAGTTCTCCAAATAAGTCGTTTAACTGGGTTAAAAGCTTAATGGGGACTCGAACCGTGTTCTCCTGTAATTCCTGGTTTGGAGTTGAATTTGTAGATGGCTCAACTGGCTCAACAAGAATTTCAACAAACTCATCAGATTCATCATCTGATGGAGTCTGAAAAGACTGAGGCTGAAAGGTTTGAACTTCTTCGACTTGAGGTTCAAGGACTGTTTTCTCAATCTCGGGCTCGGGCTCGGGTTCGGGTTCGGGTTCAAAGTGAAACTCCTCCGGATCAAAGTTTTCGATCGCGGCTTCCATACCAGAGAAGTCAAGTCCACCACCGGAGAAATCAAGTCCGTCAACCGTATCGGAGACATTGTCTGTCGCAGACTCAGGGGCGCTATGGGAAACATCAACATCTGCTGTAGCGGCATTGAAGAAAAATTCCTGCTCCGTATTTTCTTCAAAAGCTGTCGATGATGGTTGTTCAAAAATCAGCTGTTCTGAAAAATCAGCATCCACTGGCTCATGTTCTGTGACCTCGGCTTCATGAGTAAACTCAAGGTTAGAGAGCGCCTCTGCATCATCCTCTAAATCTAAAGTCTCTAGCTCAGAAATTTCTATTTCAAAGTCTTCTGGATCTGAGAATATCTCTGGTCTCTCCTCGCTGAGTGATTCATGCTCTATCACAGCATCAGTGAGGACTGGCTCAAACTGGGTGGGGAGTTTGTCAAATTGACCCACCATCACCAACGCTTGAGAGCGCTGCCACACCTCTAGGGCTTGATGTGCAATGGGTTCGATCTGGTGGGGAGCCGCTGTTCCTAGCTGTTGATGAATTGAATCACATAGGCTAATAAATGCATCTAGCTGCAGCATTTTGCCAAGATCGTGCAGCTCCTCTACCATCATCTCTAGTTCTTCTCTCAGACAGGGGGAGCCTGGAGTTGCGAGCACTGATGAGAGACGTTCCAACAACTCTTCTACTTCAGTGCTAAACATGACAACGGCTGTGTTGTCATCGGAGTCGTCAGATAGAAGCGCTAGCTCATCACTGGGTTGAACTTCACCTAAATGGTCCCGTAGTTTCTCAAAACTGGGATAGGCATGATCGTTTAACCATGATTCAGTAATTGGCGTCGCTTGACGATGAAGCGAGCTAACCTGACGCATCCCATCCAGACCTTTTAACAACAGCAGTTCTAAAAAGGTATCAACCTGAATTGAGCTTCTGCGAGCCTGCAAGATTTTTAAGGAGTCTTCAAATTGATGCGATAGCTGACTTAGAGATGGGCATTCAATCATTGAGCCAATACCCTTAATGGTATGGGCGGCTCGTAAAGCTGCATCCATCTGCTGGGGGTCAACGCCTGTCTCAGCAAGCCCAATTAATACTGATTCAATAGTGTTGAGATATTCATCAACTTCATCTAGGAAGTTGAGCCAAACCTCACGATCTGCTTCATGTGACATGATGTTTAATTTAATAGAGCAGAGCTGGTTGAGAAGAGAAAGACTAAAAAAGTGGTGTAAATCTCTGGGATAGATACCCTGCTGAGAACCGACTCAACCCTATCCCAGAGATTCGTTAAGAGTAGCTACGCGTCTGTTCTAACCTTAAACTGGTCTACCGCAGACTCTAGCTCGCGGGCAACTTCCACAGTGTTGTGTAGAGTTCCTGCAACCTGTCGTGATGATTCAGATGTACGCTTAGAGGCTTGCGTAATCTGTTGCATCAGCTGGGTAACTGTTTGGGATGTTTCAGCCTGCGAAACCGTTGCTTTAGAAATGGACTGCAGCAACTGGTCAATACGCTGGGATACGTCCACAATCTGTCCTAGCCCTTCTTTGGTTTCTTGTACTAGTTGTGTACCTTCTACCACCTGAGCTGTACCCCGTTCCATGGCTTCTACCACGTCTCGGGTACCCATCTGAATGTTTTTTACAATCTGCTCAATTTCTTTGGTAGCTGCTGCAGACTGTTCGGCTAGCTGACCAACCTCACTGGCAACTACCGCGAAACCTTGGCCTTCTTCGCCAGCGTGGGCGGCCTCGATACTGGCGTTCACGGCTAGCAGGTTGGTTTTCATCGCAATCTCGTTAATCAGCGAAACCACCTGAGAAATCTGCTGGGATGATTCACCCAGCTGTTTTA
Source organism: Cyanobacteria bacterium P01_H01_bin.21 (assembly GCA_038748405.1). Classification (GTDB taxonomy): domain Bacteria; phylum Cyanobacteriota; class Cyanobacteriia; order Phormidesmidales; family Phormidesmidaceae; genus Leptothoe. Next base: position 35,569 of record JBCDIX010000003.1, read on the forward strand.
CTTTCTTACCGGTTTCTGCCACCGTTGACCGCAGGTCTACAATACTTTCTACTGTGCGGTCCATGGCTGTTCCACTATTTTGGGCCGCTGTGGAGGCGACTTGAGCGACCTGGGCTGCCTGACGAGCGTTGTCGGCCACTTCCTGAATGGAGTTCGACATTTGCTCAACTGAGTTTAAGGTGTTGGTAATTTCATCCATCTGTGCCAGCGCTTCGTCCGCTAGTTGCTGAATCGCGCCCTCACTCTGGTCAATGGAGGCATTTACCTGGCCTGTTGCTTGTTTTACCTGAACAACGATAGTCCGCAGGTTCTCAATAATGGCGTTGAAAACGTCACCAATAATTCCGATTTCACCCGCTGTTAGCTCAGTACGTACGGTGAGGTTACCGTTGGAGGCTTCTTCCATCTCGTTGAGCAGTTGCACCAGTTCGCGCTGCAGGACTTCGTTACGTTTGCGTTCCTCTTCAGCGCGCTCAACCTGGGCTTGGGCAGAAATCTGTTGCTGTACCGATTCTTCTTGCTTTACCAGCAGTGTTTGAATCTGGGAAGCCATCAGGTTGATGTTGGAGCCTAGCTGAGCGATTTCGTCTTCGCCCTGGGTGTTAATTCGGGTACCAAAGTCACCTTGACCCAAGCGTTTTACCGAATCCGTAATCTGCAAAATCGGTAGCGTAGCTCGGGTGGCGACTAAGGTTGCGATCGCAGCCACCAACAATACCGTAATACCAGTACCCACAAGTACAGTGTTTAACAGCTGTCGTGATGCCGCATAGGCGGTAGAGGTATCCACCAGCGTAACTACGCTCCAATTTAGCTGAGGATCATCAGCATCATTAAGAATAGGTGCATAGGCCGTTAGCTGAGCGCTGTTTCCTGACCCTAGAACCGAAATCTGCGGTTCTCTATCCTGTAACCAAGAAAACTGATCAGATAGGTTCGCCAGAAGGGCATTAGGTTCCGAGTCTTCATTGTTGGTTAGAAAGATTTCCTCATTGGCGTCAATCAACGCCACCTCAGCATTTTGAGCGGCAAACTCATTAATGCGTCGCTCCAGTTCATCGGCGTCAAGACGTACACGAACAATGGAGACCATCTCACCAGTCTGGGTGTCAAAAATTGGTGCCGCACCCACCAGTACAAAGTCTAAGTCTCCAGCCAGCGGCGCTCTTGGCTGTACCCACGTAATAGACTGGGTAGTGACTACATTTTGGAACCAGTCGTTTTGACTTACGTTGGACCTAATCGCACTCGGGTCTTGGACGGAAATTGGATTTCCGTCGAGGTCCACAACCGCAATATCGTCATAAATCGGTGACGACTCAACCAGATTTCTAAGAAACGCATTTCTCTCAGCGGTAGTCAACGCTTCACGCACTTTAGGATCAGCAAACGTACTCAGATTAGAAAATGTCTGCAAATCCTGGAAACGTGCATCCATAAACTCTGTCGCAAAGTTAGCAATGTCAGCGGTTGCTGCTTGTCGAGCGCTATTTGCCTGGGCCGTTACCTGCTGCTCCACCAAGAAATACCCCAGGCCCCCTACACCGATCACCGGAGCCACTCCCAGTGAGAGTGCCAGACCAAGCACTTTTGTCTTAAGCGTTAGTTTTTGCCAAAATCCTTTAGAGGATGTTTGAGCTCCAGATTGGTCATCATATTGGCGATTGGCAGTCACGGCAGGAGAAAGACCAGTAGAGTCCATACTGTCAGGCAGAGTGCCGCTGCCAGCTGTGAGATTGTCCAATTGAGAGGGAAATTCAGTATTAGGGGCCATTGTGGTAAGTCTTTAAATTAAGAGTGGATAGAAGGTACGGTAAAGATTAAGCGCTAAAGAATTAACCCTAAGCACTCTGCAAGATAGGAGAACTAGCAATTGCTTCAGCATCCAACACCAGCAACATCTCATCTTGCTGCAGTAAACAGCCACGCAGACAAGGTGCTATGCTTGGTGCAAAATGCCCTTTTGGTGTTTGAATTAAATCTGGTGGAAAGCGAATAACTCCCCTCATAACAGGAACAATCAACCCTAAAAGTGACTGATTGTGCGCTGTGGAGACGAGCATATTTTGTTGCTGCGATCTCTGAGCTACACGAATAATCACAACGTTATAACTACGAGTATTGGCAGGTAGCGGTGTCGACAGCAGCATATGGGCTAGATCCACCAGCCACATTACCCGGCTTCGCCTAGTAGACAACCCCAGCACGCAGGATGGCATATTTGGCATAGGCGTAATCTGCTGTGCTGGAAGAACAATCACCTCTTGGACTTGACTCATGGAGAACAGTGCGGGTGTCTGCTCATTCAATTGAAAGCTCAAACAGGCCGCACCAGATGTTGCCTCAGATTGAATTTGTCTATGGGCAAGAACAGATGACTTCATTGACTTAGACTGTATCGAACGGCGTTAACAAGCTGGTCTTCAGTAAAGGGTTTTGTCACATATACGTTGACTCCCTGTTTCATGGCCCACAGACGGTCAATCTCGCCCGATTTGGAGGTACACGCAACGATAGGTACCTTTTGAGTTACAGGATTTTTCTTGAGATTGCGACACAGCTCCAGACCGTTCATCCCGGGCATTACCAAATCAGTCACAATTACATTTGGCTGATGCTCAACTGCCTTACTCAACGCTTCTTTGGCATCGGTGGCTACGATTACGGTGTATCCGCCTTTCCTCAGATAGTTGCTGATCATTTCCAGTTCGTTGATAGAGTCATCGACAACTAAGATCTTAGTCACTTTAGTTCACCTCAAAAGCTTTTGTTTGAATGTTGGCTGGGAAAATCAAATCCGTAAAAATTAGCTTTTAACAGTCAAAGAACTATGTATAAACCCTGACTGTTTTAAGTATCTTTTACGTTAGGTTTCTAGATATCACATCTAGCAAACTAGCTCTATTAAAAGGTTTCTCCAAATAATCTGTGGCACCCACTAATTTAGCTCTTGTCTTATTGATAATCCCTTTCTTGCCTGTAACCATTACAACTGGTATATCTTCAAATCCGGGAAGACGTCTTAACATCCTACATAATTCATAACCACTAATTGTTGGCATTGTAAGATCAAGTAAAATGATATCTGGCTTAAGTCGTTTTAATTGAAATGTGGCCTTAATTGGCTCAAGAAATTTAAATACTGAGAAGTTTTCTTCACCTAAAAAACGTTCAATTTGATCCAAAGTATTTGGGCTATCATCAACACAAGCAACTACTGGTCTAGACTTTTGTCTTTTTGACTTATTGGGTGTATAGGGTGTTGCAAAACTTCTACTTAATTCATCGGTTTTGAGTGTCTCTGAGTTTTGTCCATTACTAGTTGAATAATTCTCAAGTCCAGACAACCGATCAAACGGTGATTCTGGTGCTCTTAAAATAATCGACTTGTCATTAATGTAGGGATATAAAAATTTTGCGACATCCAGCTCATCCTGCTGCAAGATGGCAGCGATATGACGAATGCTATAACCACGTAAAATTGTACCTAGCTTACTTTTTAATCTAGGCGATATAGACGCTGAGTCATTAGCACTAAAAAAAGCATCTTGACTAACAATATAAGGACGCTGATGGGGAGAAGTAATTAAGGGGCTCAGTAGTTTCCAGGTTTTGATGCGTGCCTGACAGTTTTCAATAGTAGCTGCCGGATCAAGCTTACAAAATACGGGAATTTCAAACAGTTCTCTATCAATCCTGACAGCGCCACCTGAGAGAGATAAAAATGACTCAATAGCTTCTCGAGTCAGCTGTTCTATAAGTTCTTTGGCTTGCCATTCCTCTAAATGTTTCTGTTCAACCAAATAGCAAATGATTTGGTACTCAAAGTATTGAATTGATTGAACATTATCAGGCTGTATGTCCAATAACTCTTCTGAATTTTCTTCAAGCCAAGAAAGTGCCCCTTGACTCATAAATGCCAACTTGAGTTTGAGCCATTTAAGGGAATAGGCAAGACTTTTTTCGGAAGCATGGGATGCGTAGTTTAACTTGCCGTCTTTGAAATATATCCACCACGACACTGACTTTGCATCAACTTCTAAACAACCACTTCCGTAGGTATGAACGAAGCTTGCTAGCAAAACCGGAGGTTGGAAACTTCGGATAGATTTGGTTGTATTTGTGAGTCTTGACTTTTGCAAGCTTTTCATTAAGTTCATGTCCTTACACTTCCCGTAGGTCTTCACCCATTAGCTATTACCTATTGTCAAGTCAAAATGAATGTGACAGTAGAAATACGATAAAAAAAGTCTTTGGAATTTAGCTTGTTACAGCTACATAGCGTCACAGCAATCTATTCTCACGCCGCTAATAGATGAATATAGATGTATAGATGTGAATAGTTCCCAAGTTTCCAATATTCATTGATTATGCCTAAATTCAAGAAAATCGTTTGAAAAATCTCCTTTTTAACAGTAATATTTAAGAGAGAAACAAATTCATGAAAACCCTATTTCTGTTTAGTTTGTTTTAACTTGACCTGAAGGCAAGCATAACCAGTCTAGGAACCTATTCATTGCTTAAAACATTCTCTCCGGTTACCTAATTCGAAAATTGAATGCTAGTTTAGAGAAATTTCTAAGAACTTGATAAACACTAGCGCTATTGAGAAAGCGATAGGTATTTTATGTTGTCTAACTCTTGAGAAGTTTCTACTATGCAGACTATTTTTACGCGATGACTCCGTAGCAAGTGTAAAGACTGGCGAATTTAAGCTTTAGCGCGCTGGTGCCGTAGCCGTACCTATACAGGCCATGACCATTAAAATTACAGCCTGGTAGAGCCGGTGAGCCTGAAGAAAAATATCTTCCGGCAGACTTAGATGCTCGTTAGGGCGAGAAGGAAGAAAACTCAGTGCTATTAGATACAGCGATTACCTAGTATGGGTAAATCAAAATGTCGTAGATGCATTTGTGTCAGGCTTGCCCGTTCTTAGAAGCGTTGTGATGATGTGGTAGATAAGCCCCTCGTATCTATTTGTCTGGTAGATGACAACGAAACAGCCGGTAACACTTCTAGACGGAGTAGATGTTCTGTACTTAATACAGTATTCTACTAAGCCAACGGTTTTCATGTAGACGAAAGTAGGTTTATCAACACTTTGTATAATTTAGGACTATCGTCTTTATGTGAACAAAATATCCTGATTCGATATATCAACTGTGAAAGCCTAAGATTGCACGTGAGCTTATAACTGTTTGCAACGAACATTAATTTGCTACGTCAAACGTTGATGACACGGTAGCTTAGGCACCACTTTTTAATGATAAGTAATGTCCCATTACGGTGCTTTGGATATGAAATCTGGCTACTTTATTTCTGGATTTTGGTGTGGATACATTTTAGACCAAAGTAGCAACTTAGCTAAAACTCTCCCTGATCGACTTCTGGTATAAATTGATAGCCCATTTTGTTATTGATTCACTGAATAATCCCTGATGTGCCAGTGGTTGGCTGACTATTGAGGCAGATAATGTCAGGGTTGAATATAACCTCATACGGATGATTGGTCTCCCCATCGAAGTTGAGCTACGCAATGCACCCTGGGGTGATCGTTATTTTGTCATTGTTAACCCTAATGGGGTAGCCATTGATATTGTGCAGGGAGAAGCTATCTAATTTTCTGTTAAGTACAATAGCCAGCATCAAATCATGAGCTTAATTTTCTGACGGGTCATCCGACGCGTCGTAGTTTTGTTCTAATAGATATCTCGCTGTCGTAGACTCGCTTTACACCGTCTCCCCGAGCAATCTCAAATATACGTATATCCCTTACTAATTGCATGAATTCTGCAATGTCAATCGAGGCTGATTGGTCACTGCCCCATAAATTTCTATCTAAGGTAATGTGTCGTTCGATGCAGCAAGCTCCCATCGCTACAGCAGCCATTGTTGTTGCGAGTCCAGACTCATGGCCTGAATAACCAATAGGCACTTGATAGCGTTCCTTTAAGGTTTGAACCACCTGTAGGTTCAACTCCTCTGGTTTGGATGGATAAGTACTTGTACAGTGCATAATCAACAAATCTTCTGTGCCCAGTACATCTACGGCATGGTCGATTTCATCTAGGGTGCTCATGCCTGTGGAGATAATTATCGGGCGACCATAGTGACGATGGTGCTTTAGCAAATTGTCATCGGTCAGACTGGCTGAAGCAATTTTATAGCAAGGCGGATTAAACTGTTCCAAAAAATCCACTGATGCTTCATCCCAGGCAGATGCAAACCAGAGAATATTATGCCCTTTACTGTAGGCATCAATAGTCTTGTATTGGTCTTTCCCAAATTCTAATCCGCTCTTTAAGTCTCCATTCGTTTTGCCAAATGGATTTTCCCGAGGTCGTGCTAGATCAGCTGCTGTGTACACCACATCGACAGTACGTTTTTGAAATTTTACCGCGTCACATCCGGCGATGGCTGAACCTGCAATGAGTTTACGCGCTAGGTCTAAGCTGCCGTTGTGGTTAATACCAATCTCAGCAATGATGAAGCAGGGTTGTCCCTCTCCTACAAGATGCCCACCAATTTTAATCGTGCTACCCATGATATCTATGATTCCTATATTAATGACAACACTCTAGAGAACACTGCGTCCGCCATCGACAACAATATTTTGTCCGGTCATATAGCGAGATGCTTCAGAACATAAAAACTGGATAACACCGCGATATTCTGAACGCTCTGCCATCCGTCCTATAGGAATCAGCTGTGTGAGCCGCTCGACAAACCCTTCATCTTGATTGGTATACACCCCACCCGGTGAGATCGCATTTACACGCACTCCCTGCTGTGCCCAATAGGTGGCCAAATAGCGAGTTAGACCAATCAAGGCTGTTTTGATGACTGAGTAGGTAACGGGTTTGACGGGTTGTTGTTTGTTTGGGCGATCTGTCTGTCGATAGAGGCGTTGATCGGGGGCAATTACTGATAGATCTGAGGCAATATTTACAATCACACCGCTGCCTCGTTTAGCCATGGCTGTACCAAATACCTGGCTACAGAGAAAAGCTCCCTTGAGTCCAACATCTAACTGAAAGTCCCATTGGTCTAATGGGAAATGCTCAAAACGCGACATTTCTGCTACGCTACCATCGTTGTTCACCTTGGGATCAATGGCGGCATTATTAATTAAAATATCGACCCCCCCGGTTGGGTGTAGTGCCGATTGGACGTGGGTAATGGACTCTGAATCGGTCACATCCATCCGATAGGTGTTGACTTGTACATTAGAGATTTCTTGAGACAGTCGCTGAACAGCTTGTTTAAGGGCTGTCTCATTGATATCGGTGAGAATGACTTTAGCACCTAGCTCGGCGAGAGCAATGGCATGTTCTATTCCCAATAGGCCAGCGGCTCCCGTAATCAGAGCTGTTTTGCCAATTAGGGTGTTGTTGAGATTAGCCACGTACCTGACCTCCGTCTACCACGACTACGGTGCCAGTGATAAAGCTGGCTCGCTCAGAGACTAGAAATCTGGCTATGTCTGCTATTTCCTCTGGTTTTCCTAACCGTTGCAGGGCGACTTCTGTGGTTAACATGTCTTCGACGGCAGCTCTATTTTTGTTGAGTTTGTCTTCCCACACACCGCCTTCTGTGAGAATATTGCCGGGTGCGATCGCAACGATGCGAATCCCTTCCTTTGCTAGGGGTCTCGCAATTCCACTTACGTAGTGATTTAATGCCGCCTTGGCCGCTGAATAGGTCACGGGTGCTCCAAGAGTCTCTAAACCGCAGATTGACGACACACATAAAATCACGCCATTAGGCTGCAAAAATGAGCGTGCCACCTCCACCATATTGGTAGTGGAAAACAGATTTAGATTAAACACCCGCTGCCATTCATCAGAGGTTTCTTGCCCCGGTGCCACCGATGCGCCGCTGCCCACATTACACACCAAAATGTCGAGGCCACCCCAGTGATCTACCACTGATTGCACCAACCCTCTACAAGACGCTGGCTGGGTTACATCCGCCACATGGATGCTGGTGCCCTCTCCCCAAGCGCTAGCAATTGCTTGTAGTAAGGGTTCTGAACGACTGTTGAGGGCCACATTGCAACCTTCGCTGTGGAGTGCCCAGGCAATGGCCAAACCAATCCCTCGGCCAGACCCAGTGACTAACGTTGTTTTACCCTTGAGTCCTAAATCCATGTGCTATTCACCTAGCCACTGCTGCACCATATCTCGATAGCGACACAACATACCGGTATGGTCACCATTCATCGCTCGAGCCGTTTGTAGGATGTATTGTCCTGAATAGTTGTTGGCTTTTAGCAAATTCAAAACCTTAGGCAAATCTGCGTCACCCATACCGAGGGGAACGGTTGTCCCTCCCAATAGCCTGTCTTTAATATGGACGTTATAGATGCGATCGCCATAGGCTGCAATCTCTTCGGTTGGGTCATAGCCCAGCGCAGCGCTGTTACCCACATCGTAGTTGATACCAAAACAAGTTGGATCTAAGCCACTGATAAACTGCTGCAGCTCATCAGGTGGAAAGTCAGATTCAAAAATTATTTTTAGATTATATTCATTGAGTAAATCTTGAACGGTTGATAATCCAGAAAACAAATTTTCTGTTTGAGATTCATTTTCTAAACTGCCATTATCCACCAGTGGTAATAAGATCAGTTCAATACCGAGTTCTGCCGCAGATAATAATATAGTTCGCAGCGCTTTCAACAGGTACGCACGTTGTACATCAGACGCTTTCCAGAACGGTGATTGCATAAAACAATCACCCGTGAGAGAACGAATTTTCAGATTGTGACGCTTACTCAGGAGACGAATAATACTTCGCCCTGCCTCCATCATTAATGGATTGTACTCAAGGTAGTCGTGATCTAAGGTCCATTCCATACAAGTAAACTTGTGCAGGTTGGCCAGACCAAATTCATCTCGCCAATGGTTCCAAGGGAAGGCTTGAATCTTCCCATCCACCATTGGCGACAATCGCCCCTGCATGAAACCAATATCTGTCATTTTTGAACTCTGCCTTACGAGGTTAGACCTTTTGATGTCCAACCGCCATCGACAAAAATATCTTGTCCAGTGACATAGGAGGATGCATTGGAGGCTAAGTAAATGGCAGCTCCCATAAAATCGGCAGGTTGTCCCCAACGCGGAATAATCATATGTCGCAGACGCTGCTCATACATTTCAGGATTTGAGAAACTGCCTTTGGTCATGTCAGTGGCGACATAGCCCGGAGCAATGTTGTTTACCCGAATATTGTGCTTACTTAAGTCCATGGCCAGTCCCTTGGTCATTAACCGCAGTCCTCCCTTAGCGGCTACATAGCCTGGATTGCCAGGAAAACCCAGAACACTATTAATGCTAGTAATGTTAATAACAGAGCCGCCGCCAGACTTTTTCATATATTCGCTAGCAGCCATTGTGGCCGCATAGGCTGCCCGCATATCTACCGCAATGGTGCGATCAAAATTCTCCAGGCGCTGCTCTAACGTATCGGTCTCTTTTAAGGGCAATGTGATGCCAGCTGCATTGACAACAATGTCTAATCGATCATGGGTCTCGTAAAGCTCTTTACAAAGTGTTTGCACAGCGGCTGCATCGGACACATCGCACTGTTTGTAATGGAGGGTATTAATTGCTTCATCCCAACGAGGCTGTTCTGAACGGCCTGTACCATAGGTGGCTGCTCCAGCCTTGGCTAATCCCTTGGCAATGCCATAGCCAATCCCTCGAGACGCTCCGGTTACGATCGCAACACGCCCCTGCAATGAAAATAGTTCGTCTAAAAAATTACTCATATTACCTTGGCTACCTTTGTACTTACTGAAATGTACTTACTGAAATTTGTTATCACATCAACACTCAAGAGGGATGTTACACTAAAACCAGTTATAAGTTTTGTATTGTAAAGCTTTGAGTTTATTTTGGTTGTGCCCTGATTTACCTCTTAGTTCCTAGCTTTAGCCGCAAGCAAGCGATCTGCCACTTCTCGCACAGCTCCATAACCACCAGGTTGAGTTGTGATGTAGCAAGCTGTTGCTTTAATTTCTGGTACTGCATCGGCTACGGCAATGGGAACACCTACTTGCTGCATGCACCTTAAATCATTCACATCGTTGCCCACATAGCCAATTTCATCCAATGACAATGAACGCGCTTGGGCTAATTTTTGGAGAGCCCTCGGTTTGTCATTGCAGCCATGAATGCAATCAATGTTGAGTTTGTGACAGCGGGCTAGCACAACTGGGTTAGGCTCAGTCGACAGCACTAGAACTTCTAAACCTGTTTCCCGCAATCGGGCGATTCCCCAGCCATCACCCCGATGGCACAGCACAGCTTCTGTTTTGTCTTGCCTTACTAAAACTCGGTTATCGGTAAACACCCCATCAAAGTCAAGAATTAGTAATTTAATATGACGCAGTTTCTCGTCAACTGTTACTGCTGCAGGTGCATCTAATCGATGTAAATTGATGGCAGGATTGTAGATTGTTTGAGGTGCTGAGTGGATATATTCTTCAGCACTCTCACAGAGTATATGGGAAATCAGAGTATGAATTTCTTGAACCCGAGCTGTCCGAACAGATGGAACCTGCAAAATCAAATTACAGTAATCTGCCAGCTGACCTCCGGTCTGTCCGGTCAAGCCCAGTACTGTTAAACCTTGTGCCTGTGATGTTTTTGCACCCTCTACAACATTTAGAGAATTGCCACTTGTGCTAATAGCAATGGCCAAATCACCAGGCTTTCCCATCGCTTCAATTTGACGAGAGAACATTTGACTGATGCCATAGTCATTAACAAGGGCCGTCAATACTGGGGTGTCTGAATTCAATGAGAGCGCAGAATAAGGCAACCGTTCCTTCTCAAAGCGACCGACGAGTTCTGCTACAAAGTGTTGAGCTTCAGCTGCACTGCCACCGTTTCCCATGGCTAGCACCTTGTTTCCCTGAATGAGAGTTGCAGCAAGCAGACGAGCTGCTGCGGCAATAGTAGGCACCATGGTCTTGAGGGTTATTTGCTGCAGCGCTATTCCTTCTTGAATAGACGCTTCGATGTGCGATCGCAACATGGCACAAAATGTATGAATTGCTGATCGGTGCTCACTCCATGACAGATGTAACAGCAGAGATCACCAAAAGCTTACACCATAAAGTTTAGATCTTTTAAAGGTGAACCCAAATTTACTGTAATTTTTTGACAAAGGTCAGTAATACACCCTTCTAGGGATGTAACGGGTTTAAGCTCAAGATGTCTAATTTTCAGTATTTTAAGTTTATTTAGGTGTAAGATCGAACAATACAAATTAAAAAAATTAGCTCAAAGCATCTAAACCTCAGATATCTGGCATTTTTTTGCTGGAAGATTGTTGTGACCTCAACAAATTAACAGGTCCGAGTTTAGTCATGTTTTGATACATAAATCACCTTTAGATGGGAGGAGAGCAAATGGTGCGATTGATTTTTCTAGGGGCTCCGGGAGCAGGAAAAGGAACTCAAGCAGAGGTGCTTGCCTCTGACAAGAAAATCGCCCATATCTCGACTGGAGATATCTTACGTCAAGCTGTTGCAGAGGAATCTGAGCTGGGGTTACAAGCCAAGGTATATATCGATCGTGGTGATCTAGTGCCTGATTCATTGGTAATCGAACTGATTCAAAACCGATTAGATCAAGCCGACACATCAAATGGCTGGATTTTAGACGGATTTCCCCGTAATTTATCTCAGGCAATAGCTTTGCAGAAATTACTGAAGGAAATTAAGCAAGTTTGTGACCATGTGATTTCTTTTGAAGTGCCAACAGAAACCCTAGTGACACGAATGTTGGAACGTGGTCGCAAGGACGACAATGAGGTCACTGTTCGACGACGGCTTAATGTTTTTGTAGAACAAACCGTGCCATTAATTAACTTTTACAAACAGCTTGGCTATTTAAAAACGATTAACGGCACAGAGAGTGTTGCGGAGGTCGCGATAGCTCTAAAAAGGTCAATTTTTAACGATCCAGATCAGGTAATGTCTTGATCAATCAACAGCTCACATTTTTGTAAACCTGCTTATTTGTAGAGGATTTTATGACTAGTCAGCCAGAACGTGTTGTGTTGATTGGTGTTGCCGGTGATTCCGGATGCGGCAAATCAACCTTTTTGCGCCGCCTAGCCGATTTGTTTGGCTCAGAGTTTATGACTGTTATCTGTCTAGATGACTACCACAGCTTAGATAGGAAGCAGCGCAAGGCCGCTAGAGTGACTGCATTAAATCCCAAAGCCAACAATTTTGACTTGATGTACGAACAAATCAAGTCGCTTAAAGCTGGCAAAGCCATTAATAAACCGATTTATAACCACGAGACTGGTCTGATTGATCCACCAGAGCGGATTGAACCCAACCACATTGTGGTGATTGAGGGATTACATCCTCTCTATGATGAACGGGTACGCAATCTGATCGATTTCAGCGTTTATCTTGATATCAGCGATGAGGTAAAAGTCACCTGGAAAATTCAGCGAGATATGGCTGAGCGGGGTCACACCTACGAAGATGTGTTGGCTTCTATTAATGCCCGTAAACCTGACTTTGAGGCCTATATCGATATCCAAAAACAGTATGCCGATGTTGTTATCCAAATTTTACCCACTCAACTGATTCCTGATGATAAAGAGCGTAAGATACTACGGGTGAGAATGATTCAGAAAGAGGGAGTTGAGGGTTTTCAGCCGGTTTATCTGTTTGATGAGGGGTCTACCATTGACTGGGTTCCTTGCGGTCGTAAGCTAACCTGTTCCTATCCGGGTATCCGCATGCACTATGGACCTGATAATTACTTTGGAAATGATGTTTCGGCGTTAGAGATCGATGGTCAGTTTGATCGTCTTGATGAACTCATCTACATTGAGCAGCACCTGAGCAATACATCCACTAAAACCTATGGTGAAATGACGGAATTACTGCTCAAGCATCGCGACTATCCAGGTTCTCAAAATGGTAGTGGATTATTTCAAGTGTTGGTGGGTCTGAAAATGCGGGCTACCTATGAACAACTCACAACAAAGATAGCAGCCTAGCGTTGTTTGTCTCACCCAATAGATATTCATTCAGCCAGTAGTCGATTTATGCCGTGCGACTCCCTTAAGAAACGGGATGAGCGCACGGCATAAATCGTTGTCTAGTTTTGATGCAAGCCTGTTATTTGCCTACTAGCTTTTTGCGGCTGCTCTTTGATGAGATGCTGTAGCCTGTAATTCCTCAACCGCATCCCATGCCGCTGCACAGGCTGGTGATGTTGCTCCCTGCTCAGCACACACTTTACGAGCTTCCTGACGGGCCACATCTATTTCATCCTCAATAAATAGGCGCTTTGGTTTCTCCACAAAGTCGCTCTTACGCAAAATATCTGAAATTGAAATGACGCCGAGCAAACGGCCTTGTACCACCGGAGCACGACGGATTTTAGTATTTGCAAATAGGCGTGCTACGTATTCCACGCCGAGATCGGGCTGTACCACGATGCAAGGCTTAGTCATAATCTCAAACACGCGTACTTCTTTTGGATCGTGACCATAGGCTGCCACCTTATAAACGATGTCAGTTTCCGTTACCATGCCGTAGGGATCTGCTTCATTGCGGCGCTCTACAATCAGTGCCCGTAGCCCCTTATCTTTCATTAGCTTAACTGCTTCAGCTACCGTGGCCGAACCACCAATGGTAATTACATCAGCGGTCATTATGTCTTTTGCCTGCATCATAATTGCACTGTCCTCATCTAAGCATAAGTAAAAGAGATCCCCCTTTATGTGAGAATCTCTTGGTTAACCCTTTAATCTGTCTGATTTTATAGAAGCTACCCAAACAGATTAAACATCATATTCTCGCTGCTGCAGAACTTCTGGATTATCCATATAGGAATCATTTCCATAGAAATTCTTCTTTGGTTTTTCGACAAAGTCGCTCTTGCGTAAAATGTCTGAAATTGAAATGACGCCGAGCAGACGGCCCTGAACCACGGGCGCACGACGAATTTTTGTATTGGCAAACAAACGCGCTACATATTCCACACCCAGCTCTGGTGTTACTACAATACAGGGCTTGGTCATAATCTGATAAACCCGCATTTCTTTGGGGTCATGGCCATGGGCAGCTACTTTATATACGATATCTGTTTCCGTCACCATGCCATAGGGATCGTCTTCATTGCGACGATCTACTATCAACGCTCGTAATCCCTTTTCCTTCATTAATGCAACAGCTTCAGCTACCGTCGCTGAGCCGCTAATAGAGACCACATCCTTGGTCATGATTTCTCTAGCTGCCATCATTGGTTTGCTCTCCTTATTTAATAAAACTCCGTGTTTGGGTGCGCTTCTTTTTATTCAAAATCCGGGCATATAAGCCTCTAGCACTGCATCACTTTTTGTACATAGCACCATCAGATAATCACATCGATCACAAACGGTGCGGGTGGCAGAGTCATCAGCTGCGCAGCGATGTGCCATCTCTGCTGACAGCTGATTGATATCCAAAAAGTAACGATCTGCGATGGCCCCACAGTGGGGACAGCGAACTTGCTGATGTGAAAGAGGCTTAAATTTGGGCATGGCGCTTATTGACCGCTGATAAAGTCTGCAGCGAATTTATTCAAGGTTGTCTTCTTGGTGAGTTTGAATTGTGCAATCGGATTTGGGATAAGCAACACAGGTCAAAACAAATCCAGCTTCGATTTGCTCATCTTCTAAAAATGACTGATCAGACTGATCAACGCTGCCCGAAGTTACTTTCCCAGCGCAGGTGGAACAGGCACCAGAACGGCAAGAAACGGGTAAGTCGATACCTTGCTCTTCAGCTGCATCCACGATGTATTGATCGTCGGGGACATCAATAACTTGCTGTGAACCCGCTTCATCGATCAGAGTTACTTTGTATGTTGCCATCTATTATCTCCTGGCTGTAAAAAAATGCGCTGCGGCGTTACCCAAGACAGTGATTAAGTTTGGTAGGCTACTAGAAACACCGTGACCGAAATACCTATATCCTGAGATTGTCGGTTTCGGGCCATTTGGCTTGTTCTTGTTACCCATCACTGCTTCTGCCTATGACTGCCGAGCCTCAAAAGAACGCGATCTGGAAAAGACTGGACCTTGGAAGACGTAGCAAAGCAGCCCAAGGAGGCTATGCTGGCTATGGATCGCCTGCCTTTGGAGAAAAATCAGTCAATGGCAATCTGGTGGCTGATGAGAAAGAGCAGCAAATTATTGAACTAATTCGTCGGCATCATAAGTCCGGAAAGTCGCTACAGCAAATCGCTAACTGGATGAATATCCAGGGCTACAAGACTAAGCGAGGTCGAGAATGGCAGCGGATATCTGTTAAGCGAGTGTTAGATCGGCTCTATGGTAAAACCCCTAGAGTGACTGACACACTTAACAAAGCCGAACCTACTCAAACTGAGCCCGCCGCTGATGAGGGGGCTTAAGCATAACCTAAGCTCCCTCAACTGCTATTTATATGAGCTTTTTAATGGATGTAACGTTACATCCCTAACTATATACCTCAGGTTAAGTAAAGTCCATACTCAATAAGCTTTTAAACTTGTTTCTCTGTTACATCCCTGATGACCCCTGATAAGGTCTTTAATTTAATGTCAGTGTTCATAGCTAATTGGGGCCAGCGGCGGCTGGGAAAATGATGTTGCCAACTGATGATGGCTTGCCAGCAGATGGCCGACCAGCAGATAGCCTGCAGACCGTCACACCGATGATGACGGATGCTATTGATCGAAATGTGTTGATGGTGTCCTCTGATTGGCCGTTGAGTCGTGCGATCGCAGCCATGGGGGCCATCCGGAGTAACTGTGGTTTGACGGAGGGGGGGCAAACCAGCCGGCATACCAGCTGTGCCTTGGTCGTAGAAGCAGAGCAGATAGTCGGCATTTTTACCGAGCGAGACATTGTCAGACTTACAGCAGAGGGGACAGATTTGGGCCCTCTGAGCATTGCTGATGTCATGACCTCGCCAGTCAAGACCTTACAAGAATCTGCGTTTCAAGATATTTTTGCAGTCTTATTTTTATTCCGTCGCTATCGGATTCGGCATTTACCCATTGTTGATGAGCACAATAAACCGGTGGGTATTGTCACCCCCGATAGTATTCGGCGGGTGCTACGCCCGGCCAATTTGCTCAAGATGCGACGGGTCGCTGATGTGATGTCCACCGATGTGATCCATGCCTCGCCGGATACGTCGGTGATGCAGTTGGCTCAGCAGATGGCAAAGCACCGGGTTAGCTGTATTGTCATCGTCGAAGTGGACAGCCACGATACTGAGCGCTGTGAGCTTCAGGCGTTTACGCCCATGGGCATTGTGACCGAGCGAGACATTGTGCAGTTTCAGGCCCTGGAGCTAAATCTGCAGCGGTTAACGGCTCAAGATGTGATGAGCACGCCGCTGTTTTTGTTAGAGCCGACGGATTCTTTGTGGACGGCCCACCAAGAAATGCAGGCCCGCCATGTGCGCCGTTTGGTGGTGTCCTGGAACTGGGGGAGTGGTTTAGGCATTGTTACCCAAACAAGCCTGCTCAGAGTATTTGACCCGATTGAAATGTACAGCATCATTGAGAGCCTACAGCGTACCCTGCATCAAATTGGGGATGGTTCCTCCTCAGTCCCGAATCCGCAGACTTTACCTAAAACCGAAGACCCGGTCACTGACCTCCTATTTGATATCGAGGCCAAGCTGCTAAGTCTTTCGGATGAAGGGGGGGTAGAGCGGCAGCAGGCGTTAGTGCAAGGAGCCCTGAAATCGCTACAGCAGGTACAGACAATGTTGGGGAGTTGAGAATTGATAGTTGATAATGATTAATTCTCAATTTGCTTCCAGTACTCATACACGCTGGTGGCCATGGTGAGAACACCGGTTGCGATCGCATCCTCATTTACCTCAAACCGGGGATGATGCAGCGGATAGTTATGTCGATCCTCAAACCCTACCCCAAGGCGAAACATGGCTCCTGGCACCCGCTCGGTATACAGGGCAAAATCCTCAGCCCCCATAGATGGTTCTGGTAGCCATTCAATGCCATGCTCCCCCAGGGTAGATTCGGCTGCATTGGCCACAATCTGAGTGAATTGGTCTGTATTAATCACTGAAGCCACCCGCCGCTGGTAGTTAAGTTCATACTTGGCCCCGTGCAGTTTGCACACCCCCGACACCATGTCCTCAATCCAGCTGGGCAGCTTTTCATAGACATCGGGCTGTAGCGATCGCACCGTTCCCTGCATGACGACTCGGTCGGCAATCACATTGGCTGCTTTACCCCCCGAAATTTTGCCAATGGTAATGACCACCGGATGCAGCGGGTTTAACTGTCGGCTAATGGACTGCTGCAGCGTTGCCATCACCTGGGAGGCCACCCAAATCGCATCGATGGCCTCATGGGGACGCGCCCCGTGGCCTGATTCACCGAGGATGACAATTTCTAAATCATCCGCTGCCGCTGTTAGGGCGCCCCGACGCAGCCCGACTTTACCCGCCAAAATTGAAGGAAACACATGCACCCCAAGAATTCCGGCCACATCTGCTAAGACATCATCTGCGATCATCCATTTAGCCCCCTGCACCGTTTCCTCGGCAGGTTGAAACAAAAATCGAGTTGTGCCGGCAAACTGTTGCTTTTCGGTGAGTTCTGCCAGCACCATTGCCGTCCCTAAACCCACAGTGGTGTGAACATCATGGCCACAAGCATGCATGATGCCCCGATTTTTAGACGCAAAGGGTAACTCCACCTGTTCAGGAATTGGTAATGCATCCATATCTGTGCGCACTGCCAATATCTCGGAGACTTGCCCTGTCCCTTGCAGATTAGCAACAACGCCAGTTTTACCCACCATTTCTTGGACATGAAATCCATAGGATGACATCACCCCCGCCACATAGGCCGCTGTTTGATATTCCTGACCGCTTAGCTCTGGATGGGCGTGGATGTGACGACGAATTTCAAGCAGACGCGGGGTGATTTTCTCAGTGATGGCTTTGATCTGGTCGTGCATGATGGAGAGATAATGGGCGTTTATCTAGTTTAAGGAGTTAACGCGCAAGCTGCTTAGAACAATCACTCCTCCCAAGTTAGGAATGCTTGCCGCTGTGGAAAAGCAAATGGTTTACTAGAGTTCCAATTGGCACTCGGTGCATCAGTCAGTTCAATGGTCTCTGGTGATTGATTTAGTCGCTCAGCTCCAATTTTTTTAAGGAAATGTAGGCGTTAGCCTTGAAAAGCGTAGAGGACAGCCCCGGTGGCACTCGAATCTTGATATGAAATACGTTAAGCATATGGGGCGACTGGCTCCAAAGGCGTTGCGATCGCTAATTATCATCCTGGTCGTTATTCTGGCGGCAACCAGCACAGCAGCCATAGCCGCCCGTGGGCCTGTAACACCGTCGTCGCCCGTGGACAGGGCTGTCAATACAGAGCCACTGATCGCCCGTGCTCCACTGCCGGGGGTTTACACCGTCCCATCGTCTTGCTCAGTTCCGATCATCCCAGCCCTGCTGACACCAGACGAAATTGAACTGCGGGAGTATCAGGCTGATTTTGCTAAATATATAGAGGAGCAAGCCACCCAAGAGCAAGAGATTAATCTAACTGCTCAACGGGATGTGCTTGCTATTGAACGATTTCGTCTCGACTGCGAAATCATGTTGCTGCAGGCTAGACAGCTATTAGATTCGGATACGTCAATCCTGATTGGGCCCAAGGTAACCGATCAAGAAATTGAGCTGCGAAAGCGCCAGGTGCAGCTTGCTCAACAGATCGATGATAAAGAAATCGTCTCGCATGAGGCAGGGGTCGCCTCTCTCAACCGTGTGTGGACTGCCAGACGTGCCCGTATCGATGCCGAGATCTTATTACTGCAGGCTACGGTTAAACAAAGACTACAAACCAGGCAGGGTGATGCTGATTTAGGGAATGAACCGATCTAGAGCCACTGCGATTTGACGGCATCTCACAACTAAAGTCATCCCGAGGATCAGCAATGCCCTGAAATCAAGGCATTCTGTGCACCCTACGGTCATCTTTTTAGAGTATTTTTCTTATTTCTTTAGGGTGAGTCAGTCGTTTGTAAGACGACCTACTCAAACAAAATCTAGACCTGCCTACGGGAGTCATTCATGTCTCCTGCAAGTTCTCTATGGCAAGACATGTAAGAAATCAATGTGCCTGGCAATTGTCTCTTGCCTTATCACATTAATGTTCTAAAAATTACATTTAAACCGTAAAAAAATATTGATTAAAGAAGTTTTTGTGAAGTTCACTGTTGTATCCGGATTGTTTTCTACGACGATAACGTTTTCATAAACCCATCTTTACCTGGGCTCATTATGTTACCCATCGGGCGAGCGCTGAGTGCTTTAACGCAGTTTGGTTTTGCTTAATCGCTACCACACTTTTGGAGTGCTAACACACTGCTCGGGGGACATGGCTCAACAGAGCTGCTTTACAAAGCTAAAAACCTTGATTAATCCTCACTGCCTTGCCTGCTACCTAACCCCCAGGCTGTCTACTTGTCATGCCAAATTCTGTTCCCGTTCGATTCGCTACGTTTAATGCTTCCTTAGATCGCAGCAACCCTGGAGAACCAATTACTGATCTATCTATTGCGGACAATGTCCAGGCTCAAGCAGTCGCCACCCTTGTTCAACAAGTCAATCCTGATGTACGGCTACTTGACGAGTTTGACTATGATGCCAAGGGTGAAGCTATCGATCTGTTCAGGTCAAACTATTTAGCATCTGGCAATACTCCCGTTGAGTATCCCTATGTCATTGAGGGCGGTGTGTTTTGGCCGACTGAAGGGAGCTTTGAGCAAACGGACCCTGGTTCTCCGCCGTTCAGTTCAGACCGTCTTACCGGAGATAACGCCTCCGGTGACAGCGGCATCGATCAGGGCAACACCCTGTTGCTAGCTGTCGCCGATAAAACTCTGGCGCTGGTTCAAAGGGTAACCACTCTGGCTGCTGAGTCTTTTATTCAAATTTAACTACCCCAGACGGGGAGAAGGCTCAGCCCACCTTCTCCCCATGGGCTATGGGGGCTTTACGCAATGCTTATTTTACCTGTGGAGAGAACATGACAGATTTTTTAGAGAGAGTTGGTGGTTTTACCAGTGATATTGGTGCCGAGATTACTGCATTTGACTCGGCAACAGAAGCCCTATTTGTAGTCAGTGGCGATACTGAGGTACAGGTGATTAGCTTGTCTGACCCCAGTAGCCCTGCTCCGCTTGGTGTAGTTGATATTGCAGATTTTATTTCTAATATTGACGGGGTTAATAGTGTAGCGGTGGCCAACGGACTGGTTGCGATCGCAGTTGGTGCTGACCCCCAAACCGACCCTGGGTTTGTTGCAGTGGCCGATATCAATGCCGTTTTGAGCGGTAACCTCGATGCCTTTGAAGTAGTCCAGGTAGGGGCGCTGCCCGACAACGTTGTCTTTAGCCCTGACGGCACTAAGCTACTGACCGCCAACGAAGGTGAGCCCGACGATGGTGTAGACCCCAATGGCTCCATCAGCATCATTGATATATCTGACGGTGTTGCCGGTCTTTCCCAAGACAGCGTTACCACCGTTGGGTTTGAAGCCTTTAACGGTCGCGAAGCCGAGCTGCGGGCTGACGGTGTGCGCATCTTCCCCGATGCAACTGCAGCCCAAGACTTTGAGCCAGAATTTGTGGCCGTCTCCCCCGATGGCTCTCAGGCCTTTGTCACTTTGCAAGAAAACAATGCTCTGGCTGTGATCAACCTGACTACAAATGAAGTTGAAGGGATTGTTCCCCTGGGTCTTAAAGACTTTAGCCAGGTAGGCTTAGATGCTAGCGATCGCGACGGCGGTATTAACATCGATAGCGAACCTGTGTTTGGCTTGTATATGCCAGACTCCATTGCTTCTTTTCAAGTTGGCGATGACACCTTTTATATTACGGCCAATGAGGGTGACGACCGGGGTGACGCTGATGCAGATGCCCGTGGCGATGCGATTCGTCTGGGTGATCTTGGCGATGTCACTTCCTTTGGACGCAGTGGGTTGTCGCTAGATGAGAGTTTTGACCCGGCTCTGACTGAAGATGAGAATCTAGGTCGACTGACTATTTCCTCCATTGACGGCGATATTGATGGCGATGGGGATATTGACCAAATTGTTTCCTACGGTGGTCGTTCCTTCTCAATCTGGGACTCCAGTGGTAACCAGGTTTTTGACAGCGGTAGCCAGATTGCTGAGATTACGGCTGAGCTAACACCCGAACTGTTTAATGCCAACGACGGTGACCCGGCTGAGTTTGACAATCGCTCAGACAACAAGGGCGCTGAACCCGAAGCGGTGACCGTCGGCGAAATTGGCGGTGTTCCCTTTGCCTTTGTGGGGCTAGAGCGTGCTGGCGGTGGTGTGTTGGTCTATAACTTGAGCGATCCGACCAATCCTGAATTTGTGCAATATGCCCGCAGTGATGAGGATATTGCCCCCGAAGGCTTTGCCTTTATCTCAGCAGAAGACAGCCCCACCGGTCAGCCTTTGCTGACGGTTGCCAATGAGGTATCTAGCACCCTGGCGGTATACGAAACTAACGTGCCTGCCGCGACTATCTCTGAAATTCAGGGCGCTGGTCACATTTCTCCCTTAGAAGGTGAGCTGGTGCAGACCGAAGGTATTGTCACAGCAGTGGATTTCCGTGGCTTCTATGTTCAGGGTGAAAGCGATAACAATGACGCCACCTCTGACGGTCTGTTTATTGCCACTAGCGGCAGCCCCACGGTCAGCATTGGCGACGAAGTTCGTTTGTTTGGTGTCGTAACTGAGTCCATTCCCGGCGGTGCTGACACTGGCAACCTCTCCATCACTCAGATGAACGACCCAGATGTCGTGGTTCTCTCCTCTGAGAATGAGCTGCCAGATGCCGTCACTATTGGTGAGAGCGGTCGTTTGGCCCCCAGCGAAGTTGTTATTAGCAGTGATGAGCTACCGGTCAACCTACAAGAGGAAGCGGGTAACTTTGACCCTGATGAAGATGCCATTGACTTCTATGAAAGCCTAGAGGGTATGCGCGTCACGGTTGAAGACGCCATGGCGGTATCGCCTACCCGGGTATTTGGTAGTTTCTCTGCTGAGGCGGTTACCTTACCTAACCAGGGGGCAGGCGTCACTCCTGAAGATGGTTTGACTGCGCGGGGCAGCATCAATCTAAACTCCGGCCCTGATAACACTGGCGACCAGAACCCAGAGCGGGTGCAGATTCAGTTCAACCCCAACCTGCTGCCCGATGGCTTTGACACCCCCGCCCTTACTGTGGGCGATCAGCTCGGCGATGTTACGGGTGTGGTCGGCTATAGCTTTGGCAACTTTGAGGTGAATGTCACTGAAGAGTTTGATATTACCCCCAGCGGTCTAGAGCAGGAAGTGACTACGCTGACCGGTAGCGACAACGACCTCACTGTTGCTAGCTACAACGTACTTAACCTGTCAGGGGACGGCACAGACGTTGAACAGTTTGATCTGCTGGCGGAGCAGATTGTCGCCAATCTAAATAGTCCTGACATTGTTGCCCTGCAAGAAATTCAGGATGACAGCGGGGAAACTGATGATGGCACCGTTGATGCCACCCAGACACTGCAGACATTAGTGGATGCGATCGCAGCTGCAGGCGGTCCTGAATATGAGTTCTTTGACGTTACGCCCGAAGACGATACCCAGGGTGGCATTCCCGGCGGCAATATTCGCAATGCCTACCTCTACAACCCAGAGCGGGTGGAGCTAGATTCTTTTGAATCCATCGATGACGACCCAGCCTTTGACGGTACCCGTAATCCACTGGTCGCCAACTTTATTTTTAATGGCAATGAGGTGACTGTTGTTAACAATCACCTCACCTCCCGCTTTGGTTCATCCCCGGTCTATGGCGGCCCTCAGCCCTTTGTACAGGCCGGTGAGGCAGAGCGCGAGGCGCAAGCCCAGGCTCTCAACGATTATGTGGATAACATTTTGGCTACAGATCCAGATGCCAACGTAATTGTGCTTGGTGATCTCAACACTTTTGAGTTCACCAATGACCTAAGTGAAATTCTGCCGGGTGCTGAGCAAGTACTCACCAACCTGGTAGATCAAGCCGTTGCCGACGATGATGCCTATACCTTCATCTTTGATGGCAACAGTCAGGTGCTCGACCATATGTTCGTCACCGATTCTCTGTTAGACGGGGCCGAATTTGACATTGTCCACGTCAACAACGATTTCCCTCGCGATGACAACGGTGCTCAATTTGAAAACACTGTTGTTGCCAGCGATCACGAACCCATTGTGGGTAAATTTACATTCGAGGAACAATCCGTGACAGACTTTACGTTAGAAATTCTTCATGCAGCTGACCAAGAAGCCGGTATTGCCGCTCTAGATGATGCTCCCAACTTCTCAGCTGTGCTGAATGCTCTAAAAGCGGAAGATTTGGGCAACGATGGGGAAGTCGACAATACCATTGTGCTTTCTTCTGGAGATGCGTTTATTCCTGGTTTGGTGTACGAAGCCTCTGAAGAGACCCTGGGTGCTGCAGGCCGAGCCGATATCTTGATTCAAAACGAGCTGGGCTTCGATGCCATTGCTCTAGGCAACCACGAATTTGATAACGGCACTGAAGATCTAGCCAGCTTAATCGCAGCGGTTGAAGATGACCCAACCACACCGGATGTTGACGAGTCTTATGTTGGCACTGCATTCCCATACCTCAG
This sequence comes from Cyanobacteria bacterium P01_H01_bin.21, assembly GCA_038748405.1. Classification (GTDB taxonomy): domain Bacteria; phylum Cyanobacteriota; class Cyanobacteriia; order Phormidesmidales; family Phormidesmidaceae; genus Leptothoe. The sequence continues at coordinate 59,303 of JBCDIX010000003.1, forward strand.
TTCCAATCTAGACTTCAGCACCGATGCCAACCTGGCTCCGCTGGTGGTCGATGATGCTCAATCTCCCCAGGGCAATAGCCTGGCGGCTAGTACCGTGATTGACATCAATGGTGAGCCCATTGGTGTGGTTGGTGCCACTACTCCTACCATTACTTCCATTGCTGACTCCGGCGATGTCACTGTTCTGCCGGCAGATTTTGACGGTGACCCCACCGATGCCCAACTAGATGCCCTGGCTGCTGAAATTCAGGCAGACGTCGATGCACTGTTAGAAGCCAACCCTGAGGTCGATAAGGTGATTGTGCTGTCTCATATGCAGCAGATTGCCATTGAGCAGGCCCTGGCAACTCGCCTAACCAATGTTGATGTCATCATTGCGGGTGGCTCCAACACTCTTTTAGCCGATGAGACAGACCGGCTGCGCGATGGTGACGAGGCCCAGGGTGACTATCCCATCTTCACCACCGATGCTAACGGTGAGCCGGTTGCCATTGTCAACACTGACGGCAACTATCAATATGTGGGTCGTCTGGTAATTGAATTCGACGAAAACGGCAACATTATTGCAGACAGCTATGATGCCGAGGTGAGCGGTGCTTACGCCACTGATGACCAAGGTGTCGCAGACCTCAATGCTGAAGGCTTGGTTGACCCTGAGATTCAGGCCATCACTGACGATCTACGAGAAGTCATTATTGAGGCTGAGAGTAATGTCTTTGGAGTCAGTGAAGTTTATTTAGATGGTACTCGCGGCAGCGTACGGACCGAAGAAACGAATCTAGGTAACCTGACTGCAGATGCTAACCTGTCGGCGGCCAAAGAAGCCGATGACACCGTTGTAATCTCTCTGAAAAACGGCGGTGGTATCCGAGCTGATATTGGTCAAGTTGTAGTTCCTGCCGGTGGTACCGGTGAGCCCGAGGAGCTACCCAACGAAGCCGTCTTTGATGCAGATGGTAACGAAGTTAAGCCCGAGGGTGGCATCTCTGAGACCGACATTGCTAACACGCTGGCCTTTAACAATAATTTAACCCTGCTGACGGTGACCGCAGAAGAGCTGCTGGCACTAATGGAGCACTCTGTGGCGGCTAGCAGTCTGGACGACTCCAACACCCAGGGGCGTTTTCCTCAAATTGCTGGTTTCTCCTTTAGCTTTGATCTTACCCGTGAGTCTGGTGATCGGGTGGTTTCTTTAGCCATTGAAGATGCCGAGGGTAACGACATTGATGTAGTAGTTCAGGATGGTGAAATTGTCGGCGACCCCAGCCGAGAGTTCCGTATGGTAACCCTGGGCTTTCTGGCTGATGGTGGTGATGGATACCCCTTCCCCACAGGTGACTCAGCCAATCGCATTGACCTCGATGCAGATGAGACCTTTACTGGCGATGCCACCTTTGCCCCGGATGGTACTGAGCAAGATGCTCTAGCTGAGTTTCTAGCCGATAACTTTGCTGCAGACAGTCCCTTTAACGAGGCAGAAACCTCTCGCGAAGACGATACACGGATTCAGAACCTGGCTTTCCGTGAGGACTCTGTTATCGACGATGGCGGCAGTGGCGGTGTTGACCCCGATGCTGACGTTGTGGGTACCGGTGGTGATGACGTCTTAGCCGGTGGTGAGGGTGACCAATCCATTAGCGGTGGCGATGGTGATGACGTTCTACGGGGTGACCTCAACACCCGTTATCCTCAAGGTCGTTCCGGTGGTGATGATGTCATCTTTGGCGGTGCTGGCAACGACCGCATTGGTGGTAAGGGCGGTAACGATCTGCTCTTTGGTGATGAAGGCGACGACTCAATTTGGGGTGATGCTGGCGATGACCTGCTGTACGGCGGTCTTGGTAATGACACACTGGCCGGTGGTGGCGGTAGTGATACCTTTGCTCTAGCGGCAGGTGCCGGTACCGATATCATCACTGACTTTGAGTTGGGTATGGATGTTATTGGTCTGCTGGACGGTCTGAACCTGGGTGCAATCACCCAGACTGTTCAGGGCACTGACCTGCTGTTGACTACGGGTAATGAAACCCTCGCTGTGGTGCAGAATGTAACAACTGTTCTAGACGATACATCCTTTATCGAACTAATAGCCTAACCTAGCCCGATAGCTCAAGCCTCAGCTCTATAGGGCTTGAGCGTAAAAACAAAACACTAAAGAGGGCATCTCAACTTGTATGGGTTGAGATGCTCTTTCTAATTGGTGCCTTAAACATAGCTTTGTGCCCGTAACTGTGCTTCAAAGTTTGATAAAAAACAGGTGTCATCAATCGCTAACTTTTTGTTGAGGATATTCTCAGCTGCTTGAATTTTATTATTAAGAAATAGTTTCAATTATTTCCTGATGAAATCGCCCTTTTATTCTAAAAAATGTCTTAAAATGCCTGATTTTACACATCTATCAGAATTTTATTATTGAGCTTATTCTTATCTAGACTCTGCTCTTTAAGTTGCGTGTATTTACTGAGGAGACTCTTTAGAAAAAATAAAATGAATACGATTTAGCTGAAGATGACTTTCTCAAGTAGCGCGCCAAATCCTTTGGAGAAGAGCCTTTGCGGCTTCTTAAAGGATTTGGTGCCCCATAAGCTAATCATATCTTTAACTGTAGCGAAACTTTCATTAACCTTGCCTTTACCTGAAAAAATGGTGTTTATGGAACCATATTGAACGGGGATGAAGTGAGCTAGTCGAATGACTAACGCTTCTAATCTTTAGTTTCACAAGTATTGCCAAACTATGTTGGCTAGTTGTTTTTCTATGTTGTCTAGCAGGTTGTTGCTAGGCGGTTTTTCGGTGGCAACATGTCTTATCACCATGGTTGCTACCGTTAGTTTTCCTGGATCAGCTTTAGCCAGTTCAGATGGGCCAGTGCTTCTGGAAATGCCCATTTATAGCCGGACATCCAGCGATGACTTAATTAGTCAGGCTGAGTCAATGGTAAGCCAAGAGATAGTCCGTCACTTTGATTCTGATCCCAGCTTGGCTGAGGTTGAAATTGTCGTGTTGGGTAGTCGTAATGGTGATGTCATCCCTGTTCTGACGACAACTGTTTCTCGCACACAGTGGCAAGAGAACCCACAAGTAAGTGCTTGGACCAAGTACTACAGCTCCTATGCTTTGATTCAACGACATGATAGCCAGTCACCTACCCAGGTGGCTGCTGCACCATCCCGTCGCTCGTCAGCGCCTCAGGGCGCTATTGCTACTCGGTTTGAGCGACAGTTTGATGCTGATCAGCTCAGTGGTAGAACCATACAGACTTACGCGGATTTTATAGATTAGCGTTTCGCATAAGGTCTTTCGACAGAAAGGACTCTTCTATATTCACAAGAATCTAGACACCAGTCTGGATAGAAGAGTTCTGCAGCTTGTTTTTCTTAATGGTGTAACTACGTTCTAAGAGAGGAGAACCAAATCCATGCTTCATGATGAAAAGCCCAGCAATCGCTCGGGCAATCGCCCTTTTCAGGATGTATTGAAGGCAAGTATGTCACGGCGCAATCTGCTGAAGCGAAGCGCTGTCTTGTCTGCGGCAAGTTTTGCTAGTTCACTTGTAGGCAACGGTTTAACCAGTAAAACCGCTGCGGCAAGTTCTTCTGAAACTAGTTTCGCCGGATCTCTTGTTGCTCAGAGCCTTAGCCTCAACCCTGAGATTGGCTTTAGTCCAGTGACTATTGCAGAGGCTATTGTGGACAGCACAGTGCCTCACATCTCCTCTGACTATCAGTACGATGTTCTTATTCCTTGGGGAACTCCCCTAGAGTCTGGCGTTCCAGAGTATGCAGGTGACCCAGTCAACCGAACTACCGCTGATGCTCAGCTAAAGCAGGTGGGTATTGGGCACGACGGGATGCATTTCTTCCCTGAGAATGGCACCAGCAATACAAAGGGTGTATTGTGCATCAACCACGAGTTTGGCCGTACCCCCCACGTTCTGGGCAAGGATCTTCCTGAGTCGGCGTCAGATGTACGCACGATGCAGCATGCCCACGGCGTTTCCTGTGTGGAAATTGAGAAAGTTAATGGTACGTGGCAAGTTGTGTTAGACAGCCCCAAGAACCGTCGAGTTAACTTCAATACACCGGTCGCTTTCGGCGGTCCTGCAGCCAATAGCGATCTGTTGCAAAACACTGCTGGTAATGAGTTCCAAGGAACTGTCAATAACTGTGCCAACGGTTTCACGCCTTGGGGCACTTACCTGACCTGTGAAGAGAACTTTAATGGTTACTTCAACAACTCCCAAGTTGATCAAGCTAATGCTCCCGATGACCCTGCATTGGGTGAGGGGAGTCCTCTAACCGGAGCTGATGAGCGCTACGGTGTGACGGCTGAAGGCTTTGGGTATGCATGGGGTGGCACCGGTGGCACCGTTTTTGACCCCCGTTGTGATACTTCTAATCCTGCTTTTGTAAATGAGCGTAATCGCTTTGGATGGATTGTTGAAATTGATCCAGAAAGCCCGACGGCAAAGCCTGTGAAGCGGACGGCGATGGGTCGCTTTAAGCACGAAGGTGTTGGCGGGACTGTAGGTGCAGGTGGTCGTTTCGTGGGTTATATGGGCGATGACCAGCGCTTTGACTACTGCTATAAGTTTGTTTCTCAGACAAGCTGGCGCTCTATGCGTGCTCGTGGTTTAAGTCCATTGGACTACGGCAAACTATATGTTGCAAAGTTCAACGACGATAATACCGGCGAGTGGATGGAAATCACCTATAGAAATCCTGCCATCCGTAATGCTAGAGATGAACAAGGACAGCCTGTATTTAGAAATCAGGCAGACGTCTTGGTGTTTACTCGCGTGGCAGCTGACATCTTGGGAGCTACACCCATGGATCGTCCTGAGTGGGTAACTGTTGGACCCACTGGTGATTGTTTCTGGGCGATGACCAACAACAGCCAACGTGAAACAGCGGATGCGGTGAATCTTCGGGCACCAAATCCCGATGGTTATATTCTAAAAACAAGGGACTCAAATAATCACGTTGGCACCACATTTACCTGGGAGCACTTTATCTTTGCTGACGAGACGCACGCTGAAGGCGACGAGCGGACGTTCAGCGATCCCGATGGTTTATGGGCTGACCCCGACGGGCGTTTGTTTATTGAAACCGACGGTGGTCAGCAGAAGGGTCTGCAAGACCAGTGCTTAGTTGCTAATCCTGAAACAGGTGAGATTCGTCGTCTCTTTGTTGGTGTTAGCGGCGATGAAATCACGGGTATCGCATATACGCCCGATCGCAGAACTTTGTTCATCAATACCCAGCACCCTGGTAACGGCGATCCAACGGCAACTAACTTCCCTGCACCAACTGATGGTGTCACAATTCCTCGCGACTGTACGATTGTCATCACCCGTAAGGATGGCGGCATTGTTGGCTCGTAGTTGATAGCCTTTTCTGGTCCTGGCTATAGTCAGGACCAGAAACTAACGTGGGATTTGGCCGTTCTGTCTATCGCTTCTTTATTGATCAACACTATAGAACTATGAAACGAATTGTTTTAGCAGTGGCTGCGGCACTGGGTGTAACTGCTTTTGCAACACCTGCCCAGGCCGCTTTATTTAAGTGGAGTGTTGACTACACTGGTTTTTTTGCTGAAGATGCTTTCATTAGTGGTTTCTTTATTGCTGAAGATGCAGCCGCCACTGATGGTGTTGTCTCCGGTGATGAGTTTGATTCTTGGGAATGGAGTTGGAGTGGCAATAGCGAAGTAGAAGCATTTACTGTTTCTTCCTCCGACGGTGAATTTGCTTCTCTGTTTGACAATACTGGCTTCTTTGTTGACGGTACACCTAATGAGCTTGGGCTGGCCGACGGTCTTGATCAGGGTTTGTTCAGCTCCGATGATTTTGGCCTTGATCTAGAGTTTTTGCTTGTAGATAACTTCAGTGCAGATACCACCTCTGATGGTGATGTCACTGCCCTTGGTACAATTTCAGTCTCTGATCCTGAGCCTGTTCCTGAGCCTGCGACTCTACTGGGTCTTTTGGCCGTAGCTGGGGCTGCGGCTGTAGCTAAGCGTCAAAAGCAAGCGGTTTAGGAAAATTTCTAAGCTTGTGATACTCGGTATGAGTCCATACTGCAGCAAACTGTTGAATGCATTCAGCAGTTTGCTGCGCACATAGCCGTTGTCACCTAAAGCTTTCAGGGATTACATATGGCCTGAACTATGTGCGCCAAGCTATAAATTTGAAACCCTGTGCCCAGGCGCAGGGTTTTGTTTTGACCGTATCTGTAGCTTTTGATAGCGGGCAAGACTAGGACTATCTAGCCAGGGATTGAGCAACGTCTAAGTGACCGTAAACTTTGTGATCTCTAAACGATAGAAAACTCCACAACAAAATCGTTGTAGTCGCGATCGCCCAGCCCACTTATATCTTCAAAGCCAAAGGTATTGTCTCCTAGCAATCTGACATGGTCGTTGTTATTAGCATTGGCTCCGGCATGACTAAAGTACACGTCGCTAGTGACAGGGTCACCGCCATCGGCCACCAAAAAGATACCTAAAAAGCCTCCGGCAACAATCTCTGTAGAGAACGTCCTTATCTGATTGTTTTTTCCAGCTAGCTCTATGGCTAGTCGATTGGCCAGGGCGGCTTCTTTGTAGCCAGCGTCGCCCGGTCGCAAAATGTTGCTGGTTAAACTATCACGGATACCGCCGTCAATAAAGTCTGTAGTATAAAAACCAACGGTATTGTCCATGGCCGCTTCTCGGTAAACCTGAAAATCTACATTAACGGTGCCTGTTTGACCAGTGAGGTCAATGGCGGCTGCATCATTGACTAACAGATTTGTCGTGGTTGTTTGGGTAAATGTCTCCACCGTTAGCTGGGTGCCGTTGCCAAAATCAAGAGCTATTTCAGTGTCATTAATAGCAGCAGGAGCTGCGAGCCGGGTGGTGCCGTCAACCACTAGCTGAAATTCTAAAAACTGACCTTCACTTACCTGGTTGCGATCAAGGCTAAAGGCGGGCATATAGGTGTCGGGAAGTTGTTCACCCTCTAAGATAAAAAAGCTGTTGATTAAGGTGCGATCGCGACCCTCAGTCTTAAAAATTTGAATCTCACCCACGGCAGAAATATTGACTCGATCCACCTGCAGACGGAGAGTGTTGTCGCTTCCCAGGCTGGTAATCTCCAATCCAGACAACGGAGTGAGCTGGGGTGCTGTTATCGTATTTAACAGCGTGTAGACTTCATCGATAGTGGGTTCAGTTGTTGGTAACAAATTACCAATAGGGTCTGTAATATTCTGATTGGCAGATAAATCTAGACCCGCTGTGCCGTTAAAATTAGCCAGGTTGCCCCCCGAGACCGTAATGTCGTAGGCCGTGGTGCTAACGGCGGTGACGCCGGTGACCGTGGCCGTAGAGCCTCCCGCCACACTAAAGTCAGCGACATCAATATTCTGAATAGCTTCGTTAAAGCTAACCCGAAATACCAAACTGTCGGCATCGGTGGTGGCTGTCGTAGGCGTCTGACGAGTGATGGCCAACAGTTTTGGAGCTAGGTCCCGATCAAAGGAGGTTAGGGCTGAATCTGTTGCGCTCACCACAAACACCTGCTGGTCGTTGGGGCTAACGGCTACACCAATGGCTCCCCCTAGTTCATCAGCACCATTACGACCATCTTGATCTTGAATTACCTGGCTGACGGTAAGCCGTCCGGAGGCATCGCGGTCAAAAATAGTGAGGGCGTTATCGCCAAAGCTAGCGGCAAATACTTGATTGCCGTCGGGGCTGATGGAAAGACTGGTAAACCCAGTGACGTTGGGAATACCAGGATCGCCAGTGCCGTCAGTGCCCCCAAATAGCTGGGCCCCATTATCGCCGTCTTTGATGGTTTGGGCAACGCTGAGGGTGCCGTCGACGTTGCGATTAAATACCGTAATGGCGGCATCCACGGCGCTAGCTACATATACCTGGTTACCGTCCGGGCTGACAACAATACCCGATGCGCCAAATAGTTCGTTTGCTCCGTTTTGACCATCTTTAATCGACTGGCGAAATGTTAAATTGCCAGAGGCATCGCGGTCAAAAACGGTGATAGCGGCATCCTCTCGGCTGGTGACATACACCTGGCTACCGTCGGGGCTGATAGCAACCCCCGAAGCGCCAGACAGTTCATTTGCGCCCCCTATGTTGTCGGTAATTGCCTGCCGAAGGGTTAGATTACCAGATTCATCCCGATCAAATACCGTCACTGCCGAGTCTACAAGACTGACAACAAATACCTGGGTGCCATCGGGGCTAACGGCCACATCAACGGCCCCCTCCAGGGCATTGACACCTTCTCGGCCATCTTTGAGCAGCTGTTGTTGCTCTAGGGTGCCGGTGCGATCTCGACTAAACACAGTCAGAGAATGATCGCCTGTGCTGGTAACAAAAACCTGGCTACCGTCAGGGGGCACAGCAATGCCAAATGCCCCAAACAGTTCGTCAACCTCAAAACTGTCGCGAATGACCTGACGAAAAGTCAAATTGCCAAATGAATCCAAATCAAATATTGTGAGCGATGCATCCACCGCACTGGTGACAAACACCTGAGTACCATCAGGACTAACAGCCACTCCCGATGTTCTAAAAAGACGGTTTGCCTCTTCGCTGCCACCGTCGATAGTGCCATCCTTAATATCGTCTCTAAACGTAAGCACCAGGGTAGCTGTGTAGCTTGCCAACACAGCTGGCTGAAATGTCTGCGCTGCCATGGGGGGCCAATAGCCATTGCCCACAGCCCCAGCTGATGCGGTTACCGCTGCTCCAGTGACCGCCGACAGTTTCTCAACAAACTCCACGCCAGCATCCCCTGTAGCCACATGGCAGGCCAGCAAATTGACCCGGGCAACATCGGCTACTCTAAACCAGCTGCGAAGATACCGACTGTAGTGTCTGAGATTGCTTAGCGTTAGTCTGCCTGCTCCCAGCTGCAGTTCCCCAGGAGCACCATGGGCCACCAGAGTGAGCGAAGCTGTAGGGTGCTGGTGGAGTAGCTCGCTAATTTGCTCAATACCATCGCGATTTGGGTCGAGCACATAGGCGCTGATCCCTGAGCGTAGACCCGATATCAAGAGTGGTAAATCATCCACACGACTGTCAAAAATTACCAGGGCCGTCTCGTCAATTTGGATGTCTTCTTCTAGAGGCCAACGATGGTCAGATTTTGCAGTAAATATAGAGGATGTCATAGCAGCTTTTCGCCAACCGAGCTCAGTAAATCTGTCGGGAACTATCCGCTTAAATCCGATCAGATAGCACCTACGGAGTGAGGGATTTTTCCTATCAAGATGTCCAGCAGGCTTGGGTGCTATCAGCATCCTGAGCTAAGGACTCAGTAAACAAACACCAAACATTTATGGCACTTTACAAGATCAACAAAGTTTGGATCGTAGCTGACAATAACGGCATTATCTCATCACCGTAGAAGTCGAAAAAGCAATAACACAGTCTCGACCGTTATTTTTAGCGTTATACAGCGCCTGATCGGCCCAACCAATCAGTGTTTGAGGTGAGCTAGTAAGGGTTGGTACAGTCGATACTACGCCGATGCTGACAGTCACTATGGGCCTAACTACAGAGCCGATGTGAGGAATCGCGAGTTTTTTCAGATCGGCTTGTATGGATTTACCAATATGCATCACACCTTCGAGATCTGTGTTAGGCAAGACTAATGCAAATTCTTCTCCCCCATAACGGGCAACTACATCAGCAGGACGACGAACACAGCCGTTGATAACGTCAGCTACCTGACATAAACACCGATCGCCCCCCAAGTGCCCGTAAGTGTCGTTATAGGCCTTAAAGCAGTCAATATCAATAAGGGCAAGCCCAAGGGGGGATTGTTCTCGACAGAGTCTTTTCCACTCGGTGTCAAGTTTTTCATCAAACACACGACGGTTTGCAATACCAGTAAGACTATCAATGGTGGCAAAATGGTGCAATTGCTGATTAGCCACCTTAAGCTCTTGGCGAAGTAATCTCTCTTTATGCAGAGATTGCTTTAACTTTTGGTGGGCAAGATGGGCCTTGATTGCCTGACGGACACGCCCACGGAGTACGGCCCAGTGAAACGGTTTTGTGACGTAGTCCACGGCTCCAGCCTTGTAGGCAGATTCCACTGATTCACTATCATTTAAGCCCGTAATCATCAGCGTAGGAGGGCAATCATGGCCATACACGGCATGCAGCGTTCGACAACAGTCAAATCCATTTAGCACCGGCATAACCGCATCCATCAGAATAATATCTGGCAGTTCTTTTTTGCATGCAGATAAAGCTGCCCGGCCATCTTCAACGATTAAAGTCTGGTAGCCGTCTTTGTGTAAGATCTCAGATAGCATATAGTTCGAAACGCTATCATCATCCACAATTAGAACGACAGGCACTTTTTCAACGGCAGACGTTATATCCAAAACTGCATTCATTAGCTTTTAAGGCTGATGGTGGACGCAACCATAGCAAAGTGATTCAGCTTAAACAGGCCACCTTATAATTAAAGATTCCCTACTTTTACTGTGAATCAAACAAACCTAAGACGACCGCAATATCCCATGATTTTTACGAGCCAGTTGCTTGTGCGCAGACCTATACTCTTGTCTGAACGTCCTAAACAGCCGGTAGTTTTTTTAGGTTTGTCAGCGCCACTTTGAAATTGGAAAACGCCATTTTGATTTCTTCAGACCACTTCAAATCCACAACTTCTTTGTATCTACCTGACTTTTCCAACGTTTGACATAGGTCTTGGAGAATCACACCACCCAGAGCCGCACTGCTCGATTTGAGTATATGGGCATTGTGTTCTAATTGCTCGCAATCTTCCGTTTTAATGGCTTGCACAATTTTATCGACTAAGGTCGACGCTTCGGTCAGATAAAGTTCACGAAGATTGGCAAATGCGTCTGATTCTAGACCCCCTAGAGCGACTAATGTCGGCTCAAGCATGGCTAAATCTAAGGCTTGAGAATGGTGAGAAATTGACAAAGGCTGTACTTGTTTTAAGGCAGCTACCAAGTCTGGGATATGAATTGGTTTACTAATATAGTTGTTCATACCAGCTGCCAGACACCGAGCCCGATCACCCTTCATAGCATTGGCCGTTAGGGCAATAATATGGGGACGCTCATCAATGGACCACTGCTTACAGATTTCAGCGGCAGCTGTCAGTCCATCCATTTCAGGCATATGAACATCCATTAGAACAACATCATATATCTGTCGTTTTAATGCATCAATGGTTTCGTATCCGTTACTCACAATATCGGAGCGATAGCCTAGCTTACTTAGCCACTGTCGAATTAACTGTTGGTTTACCAGATTATCTTCAGCGACTAAGATGCGAAGAGGATGAGTTTTGGCTAGACTATCATCTAAGCCAGAGCGATGGGTTAATTCAGGCGTCTGTATTTTAACCGGTTTCTCAACAAAAATCTGATTAAGAACATCATATAAATGGGATTGCTTAATCGGTTTGTTGAGAAATGCGCTAAAATTTACTTTTTTGAGAGAATCAGCTTCAAGAATAGGTTTACCTACAGACGTTAGCATCACTAGAGGGAGAGTTTTGCCATAGGACTGGTTACGAATTTCTTGGGCAAGAGTCAGACCATCGACCTCTGGCATTTGCATATCGAGAATGGCAACATCAAAGGCATTTTGATGACAGCTGAGAAGACCTAAGGCTTCATAGGCAGACTGAACCGCCGTTGATTCCATTTCCCATGATTGAGTTTGCAGGGTTAGAATTTTACGATTGGTGGCATTATCATCTACGATCAGCACTCGTTTTCCTTTGAGTTGATTGTTCGTAGAGACTGTCTCAGATTCTAACGAGGGAAGTGCTTCTGCCACAATCGAAAAAGAAAAACAAGACCCCTCTCCAACCACGCTGCTGACGGTCATAGCGCCTCCCATCAGTTCGCAAAGTTGTTTGCTAATGACCAGTCCAAGCCCTGTACCGCCGTATTTTCGTGCAGTGGAAGAGTCCACCTGACTAAATGATTTGAAGAGACGGTCCATTTTATCGGCAGGGATGCCAATACCTGTATCTTGAACATCAAAATAAACAGTTACATAATTGCTATCTGTCTCAGTATTTTGCTCTGGATAGGATGGAGAATCGGCTGACAAAGAGGCCGTACGAACTTTGACTAATATCTCCCCTTCATGGGTAAATTTAATTGCATTCCCAACTAGATTGACCAAAATCTGACGTAGACGGGTAACATCTCCCACCAGCCGATTAGACATATCGGGTTGGGCTAGATAGGCAAGTTCTAACTGTTTTTCTGCCGCCTTAGCCGCGAGCAAATCTAGAGATTCTTCAATGCACGTGCGGAGGTCAAAGGGGCATTCTTCCATATCGAGCTTACCGGACTCAATTTTAGAAAAATCAAGTATGTCATTGATGATAGTGATCAAAGAATTGCAACAGTTCCAAATTGTTTCTGAAAAGTTCCTTTGTTCACGGGTAAGCTGAGTATCTAGTAATAGCCCTGACATACCCAGAATGCCGTTCATGGGTGTACGAATCTCGTGGCTCATATTAGCCAGAAAATCGCTTCTAGATTGAGCAGCCAAAAGCGCCTCATCCCGTGCAATTTCCAGACCAATCAAATTTTCCTGTAGTTGGTCAGCCATTCGATTAAGGGCTCGACTAACCTGACCAATTTCATCCAAATGGTCAATCTGAATACGTTGTTCTAAATTTCCCCTCTCAAAGGCTTGGGCAAATTTGCTCAAAGCTCTTAGGGGAATATATACCTGTCGATTAAATAATATAAGTGTGAGTAGTGCCAATAGCAGGCTGACAAACACCGCTACTGCAATATTAAATAGAATTGCAAAGATACTTTCACGACGTAATCGTTGAGATGAATACCCTAAACGAATTTCCCCTAATGGTTGTTCAGAAGAACCAATAGAAGTATTGACCTGATGAAGCTGGGTGAGCTGCTCAAGGGATTGGAGAATTTTTGAAGTGTCTCCTGATTGAGCATTTGATTTCTCCATTGCAGAGATAATCAAGGGATGCTCATAATCGAGATAGCGTGTGATAACGTCTCCCTCATCATTGACAATCACACTGTAAACAACATCAATGTCTTCTGTGGTCTTTTGCATTAGTGTTTCTAAGTACAAAAGATCAAGACTTAATATCGCTTCTGGAACAACATTACTCAAAAAATCAGCTTGGCTTTCTATCTGATTACGCAAGCTTTTTATTTGGCGTGCCTGAGTACGCTGAATTTGAAGTAAACTAAAGGCCAACTGTATGACCAACACAAAAGAGCTGGCAATGGTCAAGTAGCGTAATGCTAGACTTTGTTGGAACCGTTGCACAAGTTTTTGTTTTAAGCTTTTCATATTTTTATAAGCTATCGTTGCTAATATTCCAGCTCTTCAGCCTTAAACTTTCAATCAGTTTATGTAGTTGGCCGTAGTCTACTGCTGGCACAAAGCCATCTACTTCTAACCTGGCTAGTGCCGGATGCTCGGGGGTGAGCTTAATTAAAGCTGATTTAACTTGCTGAACTAATTCAGGATCAGTGTTTGGCAAGGCTGCAACTGGCCATTCAGGATACACCTCCGTACTGTGAGAATAAGAAAAGTCATCGTCTACGGCATCTATAATCCGCACTTCGTCTAACCTTGAGAGCAAGCCCTTATGAAGCATTTTTTCAAGATGACCGGTGCGGACAAAACCGACATCAATAGTGCCATTGAGTACTGCCAAGACAATATTGTCTTGAGACTTATTTTCAATAAATTGACTAAAGTCTTTGTGGGGGTCAAAACCATTTTGCAGTAAATGATAAATTTGAAACGTACATCCTGCTGCAGCGGTTTGAAAATTGACGCAGGCTGCGCGCTTACCCTTCAAATCTTCGATGTTGTTAATTGTGCTATCACTGTCTACTACAATCAGACCACTAAAATTTGAACCTGTTCTGGGTCGAGTGTGGGTTACTAAAAATTCTGTTTGATAGAGCCTTTGAATTTGGACGGCTGCTAATGGATTGTTGATTATAAAATCCAATGTCCCCGCTTCTACCTTTTGAAACTGACTTTCTTGTGAGAGAACTATCAGGCTCACAGGGCGATTGATTTCGGACGACAGGTAATTCATCAGAGGGCTATATTGCTCACTGACAGATACAGCACTGTCGATCGAGAGTACTCCAACATTAACGGGTTCTTCTTGCAAAAGAGTACTTTGCTTTACTGTGTTATCTATTTCAATATCTGTGTTGTTTAAATCTGGGGCAGGCCCACTACATCCGGTGCACAGCAGCATAAAGAATAGAGAAAGTATTTTAAAAGAGATAGGTTTAGACGGACAAAAGCCCATATGTTTAAATTGGGTGGTATGTAAAATCGAGATGTTGCTGATCCAAACTGCGATTTCATCTAAATCAGCAACGGCAGAATAAACAGAAAATCTATATCAATACTGCCGAGCACTGCAGTTAATAGAATATGCCTCTGGTATTTGGCCAACTAACAGATTTGGTATTAATAATTGTGAAATTTGCGAGTAATTAGATATCTGTATTGCAGGCATACCAACGATAGGGTTGGGACAATCAAAATCTAGTGAAATTTGTGGAGTAGACAAATAAGAGACTTCCGTAGGAGAAGATGCTGGAGCTTTAATGCAGGGAAAAATCTAAGGTTTTAACTTGGGTAGGTTGTGGGTAAGCCTATCGATACTTATGATGTAGCCTGATCACTGGTATCCTGCTCACTATGCTTTTGGACAGTGATTTGACTTATTTTCACGGTGTTTTGGCTGCTGCGGCCGCTGCTGCGGATTTGGTCGTTGAAAATGAAGCGATTGAAGAAAATCTGCGTCAGTTCTTGCTGGTGCTTTCAGTATCTTTGGGGGTGGCTACCCTGTCGCGGGTGGTTAGCTGGCTACGTAATATTCCTTATACACTGCTGTTATTGCTGGTGGGGCTAGGGTTGGCCGTACTCGATGTGCGGTTGGTTAACCTATCTCCTGAGCTAATTTTATTTATTTTTCTGCCCCCCCTGCTGTTTGAGGCGGCCTGGAATATTAAGTGGGAAAATCTCAAACGCGATTGGGTGCCGATTGTACTGTATGCCGTTATTGGTGTCGTGATTTGTGTCGGGGCACTGCTGTGGGGGTTGGTCAATCTAGCTGGGGCCTCGCTGGCAACGGCGCTGCTGGTGGGGGCGAGTTTATCGGCAACGGACCCGGTTTCTGTGGTGGCTCTGTTTCGAGAATTGGGGGTGAACAAACGGCTCACCACGCTGATGGAGGGAGAAAGTCTCTTTAATGATGGTGTGGCGGTGGTTGCCTTTAACCTGGTACTGGGGATTGCCCTGGGGGTAGAACAGTTTGACCTGTCGGTTACGATTGCCCAGTTTTTGGTGTTTACCGGCATCGCCATCAGTATTGGTGCTCTAATTGGGTTTGGTATTTCGTTTTTGACTCAGCGCTTTGACCTTCCTCTGGTAGAGCAGTCGCTGACTCTGGTGTCAGCCTATGGCACCTATATTGTGGCAGAGGAGCTAGGGGGCTCTGGTGTTATTGCTGTGGTGACAACGGCGCTGATTTTGGGCAATTTTGGCTCACGTATTGGTATGAACCCTCGTACTCGACTCGTTGTATCAGAGTTTTGGGAGTTTTTAGCATTTTTTGTGAACTCGATTGTGTTTTTGCTGATTGGCGATCAGGTGCAGTTTAGTAATTTAAGCAACTATACGGAATCGATTGGCATTGCGATCTCAATCATGCTGTTAGCTCGTCTGGTCAGTGTCTTTGGTCTGAGCTTTTTTAGCAATATGATCACTGCCGACAATGAAGACATTAGCTGGCAAGGCCAAACAGTCTTGTGGTGGGGCGGGTTACGCGGCTCGGTTTCTGTTGCCCTGGCGCTAAGTGTGCCTGCAGCTCTAGCTGAGCGTGATGAGATTATTGCCACGGTCTTTGGCGTCATGCTGTTTACCCTGCTGGTGCAGGGATTGACCACTAAGCCTCTGCTGGAGTCCTTAAATCTGCTCGGAGATCAGCCCCTGCGACAGAAATATATGCAGGGTATTGCCCGACGGGTTGCCTTAACCCGAGTGATTGGTCGTATCAAAGAACTGATTGAACGCCAGGAAGTAGACAGTGAGTTTGGTCGCTATCAGCTAGCCCTGGTGGAAGGGCAGGTGGCAAAACTGCGCGAAGAAATGCAAACGATGCAGACTAGCAACCCAGAGCTGCAAACATTTGCCGCTGAGCAAGTTAAAGAAGAACTGCTGGCCATCGAGTCAGATACCTACGCAGAATTTATTCGAGCCGGGCAGCTGAAGGATGAGTTGGCTCCGTTATTACAGGATGTGTTAGCGGACTAAGGCCCAAAAATACGCCAAACACTCAGCAAAAATACGCCAAGTATGCGAAGTGATGTGTCAGCACGTTTTAACATTCATGCACCACCAGGAACCATTTACAGAATCCACCATCTGTAGTCATGTATAGAAGCAGACTCCCGTTAGCTATTATTTGTACTGACTAGGGCATTAAATCTATATTGAATCGGATTATGGGGATGGAACTTTGTATATGGTTCTGGTAAATGGAATGTTGAGATCGAATAGCCGGACACTCAAGCCATCACCGTTATTTACACGGCTGGCCCCTTTGTATTTAAAGGTCTGGTGACTTTAGTACAACACGCTCCAAAGGGGCACTATTCAATATCCAGCCAGTTTATTCAGAGTTAGGAGTTTTTATGAAAGCGTTTGTAACTGGCAGTACCGGTTTGCTTGGTAGCAACCTGACCCGCTTGTTGCTAAGTCAAGGGTTTGAAGTGATTGCGTTAACCCGTGAATTAACGAAGGCCAGCAAACTACTAGATGAGCATCCAAATCTCAAGATTGTTCAGGGAGACATGCAGGAGGTAGATGCTTTTGCCCATTACCTCAAGGGATGTGATGTGCTGTTTCATACAGCCTCCTATTTTAGAGAATCCTTTGACTATGGCGATCATTGGAAACATCTGAAAACTATTAATGTGGACGCTACCGTTAAGCTGCTAGAGGCGGCTGATCGTGCCAAGGTGTCTAAAGTAATTTACGTCAGCAGCGCCTGTGGCTGTGTGGGCATTATTCGTGGCGGTGCCCCCAGTAACGAATCCACACCGTTCCAGGAATTTAACCATAAGAATCCTTACTTTAAAAGTAAGCTGATGGCTGAGGAGGCCATTGCCAATTTTCTAAAAACCCACGATCTGCCGATTGTGCTAATTTTGCCAGCGGGGATGATTGGGCCAAGCGATTCGGGGCCAACTGAGATGGGGCGATTTATCTTAGATTGTCTTAAAGGCAAAGCGCCGCTAGTGCCAAGCGGTGGTTTCCCAATTGTGGATGCCCGTGATGTTGCCATGGCGATGCTGTCTGCGGTCTATTCAGGACAGGCCAACGAGCGCTATCTGGTTACAGGTGGCTACTATTCTGTTAATGAGCTGATGCGCAACATTTCTGAAGCCAGCGGTCAGCCGGTCCCCAGTAAAAAACTCCCTCGATTTGCCGTCCGTCTGTGGGCCTTTGTCCAAAACCTGATTAGCCGGATTAAGGGCAAAAGACCGTTTCTGCACGGCGACATGGTAAGAATTATGCTGTCAAGACAGTGGTTTGATGCGAGTAAGTCAGCCCAGGCATTAAAGACCTCCTATCGCCCCATCAAAGACACCATCAAAGATACGGTCCAGTGGTATCAACAGAATGGGTATATCCGCAACATGTAGACCTGAGTTCTTTACAAGAAAACTCGGGAAATTTACAGAGGCATCATACAGAAATTTGTAGATAGTCCTGTAAATTTACGGAGCACTGTGAAGATAGGTCATGGTGTGAGATGCCTAGCTGGAGAGACAAACTATGGCCCATATTAACCGTTGTGCCGTCCTCAACCTTGGTGGGGCTTTTGCTCTTAGTGGGGCCCTCACTGTTAGTGGGACCCTCACTGTTAGTGGGACCCTCACTGTTGGTGGTTTGCTGCTGAGCGGCGGTCAAGTTTGGGCCCAGTCAGTGGTCCCCAATGGGGCAGGCACGGTGGTAACACCAGTGGATGGGGACTATCAGATTACAGGGGGGACTACATCTAACGATGGGGACAACCTGTTTCATAGTTTTGAACAGTTTGGTCTCACGGCTGCAGAAGCTGCGAACTTTATCACTCAGCCTAATGTGGTCAATGTCATTGGCCGCATTAATGGTGGTACGCCATCTCTGATTAACGGTCAGCTTAGAATTACGGGTAGCGAGGCCAACCTGTTTTTGCTAAACCCGGTGGGTGTGATTTTTGGTCAAGATGCCACCCTGGCACTGCCTGGCGATCTAAGTGTTTCCACAGCCGATGGGTTAGCCTTTGCCGACAATACGCTGGATGTGGTGGGTACTCCTGACTATGCTAGTTTGGTTGGCAACCCTACTGGGCTACTCTTTCGGTTTAGTAATCCAGGGTCTGTTATCAATGCTGGAGAGTTGACGCTTGATGATGACAGCTTGCTAACGCTGGCTGGGGGCAGCGTTGTATCGACTGGAACAACATCGGCTGGTAACGTTGCGATCGCAGCTGTCCCTGGTGAGCGACTCATTCGACTGAGTCCAGACGGAGCTATCCTTGGCTACGATATTGTTGCTGGCAACGACAGCAGTTTGTCGCCCCTCAATTTACCAGAGCTGTTGACAGGCTCTGCCGATCTTGTGCCTAGCCTACGGCTAGAGGCTGATGGCACGATCCGTTTGGTCAATGGCGATTTAGCCATCCCCGATACCCCCGGCACAACAATTGTCAACGGCACCGCAGTCGCCAATGAGATTACGCTACTCGGGGATACAGTCGGTGTTGTTAACAGTTTGCTTGATGCCAGCGGCCCAGATGGCGGTGGAGCTATCTACATTGGCGGTAGCTACCAGGGCCAGGGACCGCTGCCCAATGCCCAGCTCACCTATGTGGATGCTGACTCAGTTGTGGATGTCAGCGCTACCGATAGCGGTAATGGGGGTGAGATTATTGTCTGGAGCGATCAAACTACCCATGCCCTCGGACAGTTTTTAGCTCGGGGTGGCCCTAACGGTGGTAATGGTGGTCTGATCGAAACCAGCGGTTTAAGGGGGCTAACGCTAGGCGAGAGTTTTGATATTTCTGCCCCATTAGGAACAGCAGGTGAATGGCTTATCGACCCGTTTGATGTCATTATCTCTAACGAAGTAGATACTGAAGGGTTCGACCCGGCTAATCCCTTTATTGCAGTGTCTTCACCCGCTCGAATAAATGTATTTACCCTGGCCAATGCTCTGACGGGTGGCGGAACGGTGCGGGTAACCACTGGAGAGGGCGGTACCGAAACAGGCAATATTACCTTAGAAAGCAATCTTAATTTCTTCAATGCCGAAGAAGCCACTCTTTCTCTAGAGGCAGCTGGCAGTATTTTTATCAACGCCGCCATTAGACCTGACACAGTAACAGGGCCCTTAAACATTAATTTGGCAGCAGATACAGATGGCACCGGCAATGGTCAGGTTGTATTTGACAACCGCCTGGGTGAACCTGTTTTTGGTGAACCTTTAACGGTTATTGATACAGCCGGTGGTGATTTAACTGTAACGGCCAACAGCACCAATCTGGCGGATACCCCAGCGATTCTTTTAGCCAACGGCAACGAGATTACCACCGAGAATGAATTTGGCGGTGGCGGCCTAGGCTTTACCGATGGTGGTCGCGTGACTTTAACAGGGATTGCCAGCGACGGCTCAGGTATTCGGTTAGAAGATAATTCAATTATTGATGCTCAAGGAGCACTCACACTGGTAGGGCAGAGCGATACTGACACCAGTGTCGTTGTAGAAGGCGGCATCTTTAGCGACAGTGGGCTGCTATCGGTAGCGGGTACCAGTACCAGCGGCAGTGGAATTTTGATCACCGACGATATTTTTGGCGGCGGTGGCATTACTCTAACCAGCAATCGCGATATTCAAGTTAGTGCGCTGATATCAGATGAGAACATTACAGTGACAACGCCGCGATTTTTTAGAGCAACCGGTGTCTTTTTTGAGGAGAGTGAGATTGGAGGTCTAGAACCCATCGGCAGTATTATCAGCCAGGAAGGTCAAGTGACTATTACCCACGGGGGTAACGGTGTGACACCCTTTACTGTTGGCAGTGCTGAGGTTAACGGTACGGCAGGTGCCATTGTGACTACGGGAAACGACATTCAGCCAACCGAAGCGTTTTTAGAGGACGAGATTCGAGGAAATATCTCGATTTTGACCGGGGAAGAGCCTCCCGAGCCGCCAAATCCGCCTGAACCTCCCGAGCCGCCTGAACCTCCCGAGCCGCCAAATCCGCCCGAGCTACCGGATGTGGACGATTGCGACGCAGACTGTACCACTGAGCGCACCAGACCTGAGCTGTTAGCAGAAGAAGATGCCATTAACCTGCTGACGGTTGATCCACAGCTAATTCCGGGTGTTGAGGGCGCTATCTTGCGTAATGAAACAAACTACACTGACGAATTTAGAGATTATCTCAATCTAGAATCTGTCGAGCAGCCAAAGACCGATCTGCCCCAGCTTCAGGCTGAGCTGTTGCTCATTGCAGAAGAAACAGGAGAACCGCCGGCCATTGTTTATGTCTCGTTTGTACCCGGTGACTTTGATGGTTCACCTATATCTCAAGCAAAGGCGGGTCAAGAGATTCAACCCACTGATGTATTAGAGCTGGTCGTGGTTACTCCCGAAGGACTGCCGATTCTCAAGACGCTGCCAGTGCAGCATGAGCAGGTACTTGATGTGGTCGATCAGTTTCGCAAAAATGTGGTCAACCGGGGCCGAGTGCGAACACGTACCTATTTAGGTGCAGCACAACAGCTGCATTCCTGGATGATTGAACCGGTAGAAGCAGAGCTGGCTGAGCGCGGTATTACCAATCTTGCTTTTGTCATGCCACCGGGGTTGCGATCGCTCCCTATTTCTGCCCTCCATAATGGCGAAACCTTTCTGGTTGAGCGCTATAGCGTTGGCCTTATGCCCAGTGTCAGCCTGACCGATATGCGCTATGTAGATGTGCGAGAAACCGAAGTGCTGGCCATGGGAGCCTCTGACTTTGAAGATCAGCCAGAGCTGCCAGCGGTGCCCATTGAGCTGAGCACCATCGCCGAGGAGCTATGGACCGGTGATTTTGTTATTAATGAGACCTTTACGCCCGATTCGCTGGTGGCCAATCGCGCCCGCAAACCTTATGGCATCGTCCATTTAGCCACCCATGGAGAGTTTAAGGCAGGCAGCCTTGACAACTCCTATATTCAGTTTTGGGACCAACGCTTAAGTCTTGACCAAGTACGGCTATTGGGCCTCAACAATCCACCTGTAGAGCTAATGGTGCTAAGCGCTTGCCGGACTGCCCTGGGTAATGTAGAAGCTGAACTTGGCTTTGCTGGTTTTGCTGTACAGGCTGGTGTGAAAACCGCTGTTGCCAGTCTATGGAAAGTCGACGATGTCGGCACTGCCGGGCTAATGACCCAGTTTTACACTAGTCTGCAAACCGAGCCTATCAAGGCAAAAGCCCTACGTCAGGCCCAGCTGGCCATGCTCAACGGAGAAATTCGGGTAGAAGACGGCCAGCTCGTCTGGTCTGGTGGCACCCTGCCCCTGCCTGATGAACTAGCCCAGATTGACAGCAGCCTGTTTTCTCATCCCTATTTCTGGGCTTCGTTTACCTCGATTGGTAGTCCTTGGTGATGTATGCCTTTATTTGTAAGGGTTTAAGATATTGAATAAATTTGTGGCTTAACTATGGCTTAAGCGAGTACAGCCACGATAGTCCTACATATGCCGCTTCCCCCGCTATCGAGTGTATCTACTGCCGGTGCTTCATCCGATGTGTAAGCATCCGGTTGTGAGCTTATTTTGGATTAAACCTGGGTTCACCTGACGCAGAAATATAAACCAGTTCTTGCCCACCAGCAGATTGAAAGAGCAGTTGGCCATAACAACCACATATCTTATTCCAGGAGTCTCTTAAACGGATAGCTAAGTCGCCTTGATTACTTTTGTCATCAGCAACAAAACCTTGTCCAACGGTTAAATATAGAAACTCAGTGTCGTTATGCTGCTGAATTTGAGTAATAACCATTTGTTGAGGATCGATTAAGGCAACTAGCTTTGTGAAAACTTGAATTTCGCTAGGTGTAGCGGCGGGCTCTTTAGGTTTTTGAGAGGCTGTAGAAGCTGCAATAGTCGATGGCGAAGAGCTAGTTGTTGAAACGTTTGGAGCTTCAGAACGAGCTAACCACCAAAACCCAAGCCCTGTGGCGGCAGTAACGCCTAATATAGAAGGAAAAACCCATTTGCGAGGCCCTTCTAGATAAACCTCCATCTCAAAGTCGCTAGCCCTTTTCTGAGTATCGAGTACCTGCAATGGAGTGAGAGGAACTGCAGTCCTTTTCTGAATCTCGGGCACCTGCAATGGAGTGAGAGGAACTGCTACCTCAAAGTCACTACCCCTTTTTTGATTGTTGGGCACCTGCGATGGAGTGAGAGGAACTGCTATCTCAAAGTCGCTAGCCTTTTTCGGAGTATCAGGCACCTGCGGTGGAGTGAGAGGAATTGCCACCTTAAAGTCACTGGCTCTTTTCTGAGTGTCGAGCACCTGCAGTGGAGTGACCTGAGAATTCTTTTTAGAAGATTGTATTGCCCATTGTAAGGACCAAATAGCTTTGTCAGATTTCAAGGTCTTGGCACAAACAAAGACCTTATCAAATCCTTTGGGGCTTATTTTGTCGAGTCCAGCTTTTACCCGAATCACCAACTTTTTGTCTGGCCCAGGTTTGTCAGGGGTCTTAAGCGTAACCTTTAATGTCGAATTTACATTGCCGATATGTGCAACTACACCTTGAGAGCCAAATGACTTATTCATCAAAGCTTCAAGAGCCCCAATGTTGCCATTCTTCGCCGCTTTCAAAAAGTCAGGCATGGGATTGCACGCAAACTCATCATCCTCATTATCCAGCGGGTACTGAGTTGATCAGGTAACTTCACTTAGACTTTGATGGTGCTAAAGAGGTAAGAGCAAAGGCTCATCACTCTATCCTTACCTGTTTAGCACTACCTTTTATTACAACAGGAGTCACTTTGAAACTCTTTAAGGATAGCAATCAGGGCGGTCCCACTGTCTTAATTGGAGGGTGCAGAGACTTTAGCTAGTATCGCTTGCAAAACAGATAGAATCAATTCTTAACCAAAAGGTTTAGAAAATATACTCAAACCGTCAATCTATCTAGACATATCCGCCTACTATACGGGTAATGAGTGGTGTATGTGTCTAATAAGGATTCTGATTATGTCTTGGTTGAAATTAACTGGACAAGCGCTTTATCTCATGAAGAGCGGTTCTGACTGCTATGTAAACAAGGTAAACGTTTCGTCATCCAATCAGAATCCGTCAGAGCTACGGCTGTATATTCCCCAAGATTGGTTTACAGGAAGAGATATCCCCAGCGGCATGGTGGTTAATCTAAATGGAACTGAACCCGATCTTTGTCAGATTCCTGTTTCCTCACTCCCCGGTGGGAGGACATCGGTTTTGGCTGGCAAGCTAGTTGTGCTAGATCCGGGGCATGGGGAATTTCAAGGCGGTACCAACGATCCGGGAGCGGTTAACACCAATCTCGGTAGAAACGAGCGGGATGAGGTGCGTCGACAGGCTGATATTGTTAAAACAAACTTAGTGCAGAAAGGGGCAACCGTTAACATTGTTGAGAATAACAGCGCTAAAACCCTCAGTGAAATTGGCTCAGAGGGCAGAGGGGCCGATTGTTTTGTTTCTCTTCACCTAAATGCCTTTAACCGGCAGGCACAAGGGCATGAAGTGTTTGTGCACAGTCAGGGAACAGCGGCAGATGAGCGACTGGCGACTCTGATTAATCAGGAACTAGCCGCCGTTTTGCCCATTACAAATAGAGGAGTAAAACGAGCCGGTCTAGGAGTACTCAGAGGGGTGCCTCTACCTGTGCCAGCTGTACTTACAGAGGGCTTTTTTATTGATTCGGTAACAGATACTGCCACCTTAGATGAGTGGAATAGGCTTGCGGCTAACGCAATTGCCACAGGTATAGAAAAGTTTTTGACCACACTGTAATTTCTCCCGCTAGCGGCTACCTGTATGACATTTTGGACTACCTGGCAAGACTACAAAAATGCTCAAAAAGAGATTGAGCTGCCTACTGGTGCTGCCGCCCATATCCCAGTCAAGATTCGCTATGTGGATGTGGGGACTGATCAAACCGGCACCATTTTGCTAATGCATGGGATTCCCACTTGGGGCTATCTTTATCATGCAGTGATTCCACCGTTGGTGGAGGCGGGTTATCGAGTCATTGCTCCAGATTTTTTGGGTCATGGCTGGTCCGACAGACGCGATCGCTTTGATCGGTCGTTTCAAGATCAGGCCACAATGATTTTGGCACTGTTGAAGGTATTAGAGCTGTCTCAAGTGCATGTTGTTGGCCATGATACGGGTGGAGCGGTTGCTTTAATTCTGGCGATTGAACATGCCCAAGTGGTTAACCAGCTTGTTATTACGAACTCTGTCTGCTACGACCGGTTTGACGATGACATGCTGGACTTTGGCCATCCGCTACGCTGGAAGCCACGGCCTATTGAGGATCTAGTGGCTGCTTTGGAAGAGAGTTTGGCCATGGGGCTTTCTCGGTCTGAGCGGCTAACCGCAGACTTTAGAGCAGGCATGATTGCCCCCTGGGCCAGTGAAGACGGCAAGCTCAGCCTGTTGCGCAATGCGGCAGCACTCAATGCTAACCAAACCATGGCACTGGTTGACCGCCACGGAACCATTACGGCACCGACTATGATTCTTTGGGGGATGGACGACCCCTGGCAAAAAGCTGATGATGGAAAACAGCTGGCATCAGAGATTCCAGGGGCTATATTTAAACCAGTTGATGCATCTCATTGGATACAACAAGATGCTCCTGAGGAATTTACGTCGACTCTGCTCAAATTTTTATGGTGAGACTAATGTCTACTCAACACCTTTTATGACGATGTCTAAATCCAATTCCCATCAGCCCAAGAGCTAGTAGTCCCGATACGACTCCAGGCTCAGGCACACTCGCACTATTAGGGAACGCATTAAACAGTAGACCAATGGGGCGATTCAAGGCAGAAGAGTTGCTGGCAACTAGAGTGCGTGACCCCGTAGACGTATCAAAATTCAAGAGTGAACCAACGGTGGTGCTGACATCAAACCCAACTGTGTATAAGTCATTCTGAGGACCAAAGGCTAAACTGCCGATAAAGTTATTGCTAGGAATTGTTTGAGTGTAGTTGGTATCAAATATGTCTATCTCTCTACCAGTTAAAAAATCATAGCGACGAATACCGTTAGCAAAGTCGCTGACATATAAATCACCATCTTCTGGGCCGGTGGCTAACCCCAAAAAGCTGACGAATCCAAAACTACTGGGAAATGGAGTCGGTTGGGGAATAAATACTTCACTCTCTCCTGTGGTGATGTCATATCGCAACACCTGACTGTCAAACGCAAAGGTTAAATTACCGCCACTATCGGCAACACTGCCCTGTGTAGTGACATATAACTTTCCATCCGGACCAAATAGCAGACCATTGGGACCATTCAATCCTTCATTGGTGCCATCTCGACTGGCAAAAACATCGACAAAACTCCCTGTAATGCTGTCATAACGCAGAATCTGATCAGAGAGAAAGCTACTGACATACAGTAGACCATCTGGCCCAAACGCCAAGCCATAGGGTCGAAATAGGCCACTCCCTGTAGCGAATCTATCGATTAACTCACCTGTTTGACTATTAAATCGATAAACGGCGGACGTGTCACGGGTGGTACCGCTAGTTATGTACAAATTACCGTCTGGTCCATAAGCCAGGGTATCTGGACTTTCAAAATCATCAAAGGGAGCAATAAATTCACCGAGAAAGCTACCTGTATTTTCATCTAGCTCAACAATATTGTTGCCTGCGGTATTACCAATTAAGATAGCCGCCTGGGCAGAGCAGAAAGTCATAGAGCCCAAGGTCGCCAGTGACGATAGTCCAAGTGCAGGGAGAAGCTTCATATAGGGGTTGTCGTTTGCAGAGATTTCTGAAAGTGTGACAGGCAAAACACAATCGAAAAGATTTTTCTGATACAAAAACAAAGCCTGTGGGTAAATATTTTGCTTATAGGCGAGTGATGTTATCTCTTTGATGCAGCCCCACGAGCATCAAAATTAAGTTTCTTTACAGATATAGAACATGATGACCCAGCACAGTCAACTTGCCATTGGCCTAGGATTAACAACGTTCACCATACTTCAGTCCTCCTCTGCGTTGGCAGGCTCTCTGGTATTAACGGGGGGCAGTTGGGCTTTCCCTGGCAGCGGTGGTGAGGCGGAGCCCTACGGTATTTCTATCTACGAGGAAATTGTTGATCTAGCCGGTGGTCTAGACAATGCCAAAATTGGCATTATTTCAACAGCTAGCTCCAATCCAGAACGCTCAGCTGGTTTTTATCTAGAAGATTTTGACATTCTCTACGGGGATGCTGCTGATGTGGAGTGGATTCCGATCACGGTGGATGAGTGTAATGCCTATAAAAATGATAGTGCCTCTAGCATTGTGACCCAGATGCAGGGACGCAACAGCTTTATTTTTACTGGGGGAGATCAATCCTTTATTACGGACTGCTTTTTTAATGAAGATCCGGTGGCTGAAATCCGTACTGATACGGCTCTGATTGAAGTGCTGCGGGAGCAGTTTGATGCTGGCGCTGTTATCGCTGGCACCAGTGCCGGTACGGCTGTGCAACCGGTCGAGCCGATGATTACCAATGGCGAAACCTATGAGGCACTGCGAGACGGTCCGATCAGCTTTATTGGTAGCCCACCGTTTAATAATACGCTCTACTACAATCCTTTGGGTGGTTTGGGATTCTTTGAATATGGCCTCATCGATAGTCACTTTAGTGAACGGGGACGACAGGGTCGATTAATTAGGCTGGCGTCAGATTTAGGTGTAGAGATGACCTACGGGGTAGATGAGAATACGTCTTTGATTGTGACTGACGATGGCATGGTTGAGGTGCTGGGTCAGGGCGGTGTTTTTATCTCTGATTTGTCTGGGGCCGAGGTGGGAGAGAAAAACGGCGATTGGACAATCTCTGATGTGGAGGTGACCTATTTAACTGAGGGCGATCGGTTTGATCCATTTACTGGAACGGCCTTCTTTGATAATAAATCGCTGCTTACTACAGCCGGTGGTGGCGAGCTGCCGGTCACAGAGAATATCTTTAGCTATTTTGATGATGAGCTGGGGGATTGGACCGATCAGCGGATCTTTACTGAAACTGCGATCGCACTTTTTGAGCCAAATGCAGCCAGCGCATTTGGCGAAAGTTTTGAGAGTGACCCCACCTATGGCGTTAGCTTTGTGAGAACTCCCGAGTCTTTTGGCTACGCGGGCACCGATAGTCAAGGAACCCGAAGAATTTCGTTTGAGAAACTGTCAGTCACCATTGCCCCGGTACCAGAACCTGGACTGATTTTGGGGATATTAGGAGGGTTGGGCATTGCCAGTCTTGGGCTTAAGCGCCATCGTTAGGCGTTGTGTATAGCTGCCATAGAAAACCCCGTCAGTCTTGGAGAGATTTAGGTAACAACCGTCACCGTTATAGAATAAAACTGACTGTATTCTAAAGGGTTTGAACTCTCTTTAAGCCACAGACTGGGCTTTTCGGGCTTCAAGACAAATCAATCACAAAATATTTAGATTTGGTTAAATCCCCAGTTTTACCTGGTTTTCTAAATTTAAGCTTAATTCCATCCAGAAAGGATACTCATCGGTTTTCTCAGCAAAATACGCACATAAGGAATCGCAGAATTCATGAAACGTAAACGCTTTTTAGCCCTTACTTCTCTTTCGGCTGTTGTGGCCTTGGGTATAGCGACCGGCTGTGCGTCTCCTAGTGACACCGCTGAAGCCGATGGCGACAACGTTTTGGTGATGGCCACCTCTGCCGACTATCCCCCCTATGAGTTTTATGAAACTGCCGGTGGGGACGGGGAACCGATTGGATTTGACATTGATATTGCAAAAGCGATTACTGAAAAGCTGGGATATACCTTAGAAATTAAGGATATGGACTTTAACGGGATTATTCCTGCCCTGCAGTCAGAACGCGCTGATTTTGCCATGGCGGGGATGACGCCCACAGAAGAACGAAAAGAAAGCGTTGATTTCTCTCAGATCTACTACGACGCTCAAAACACTATTATTTCGATGAAAGACTCGGGGCTGGCTACCTACGCGGACCTGGAGGGCAAAACGGTCGGTGTGCAGCTGGGCTCGATTCAAGAAGGGGAAGCTAAAGACCAGGCAGAAACGGTCACCATGACCATTGAACCGCGCAACAAGATTAGCGAACTGGTGCAAGAGATTAAAGCCGGACGTCTTGATGCGGCAATCGTAGAAGATACGGTGGCTAAGGGATATGTGCAGAATAACGAAGATCTGCAGTTTGAAACCGTGCCCATTGAGGGCGAATCTGGCTCTGCGATCGCATTTCCTAAAGGCTCTCCTCTGGCAGCTGAGTTTGACCAGGCGCTGAGCGATCTAAAAGACAGCGGAGAGTTAGACGGCATGATCACCAAGTGGTTTGAAGATTACTACGATCAGTAATCCTTTGACCGATTTGAGAGATTCGCTGTTGTATCCCCCCATCCAATGCATCTGTTTTTGCCCCCTTTAGTTGCGGCTCTAGATTTAGACTTTAGCCGCATTTGGCCCTCGCTTCCCTTTATTCTGTCGGGGTTGTTGATCACTCTGCAGTTCACAGCGTTATCGGCTTTGCTGGGATTTGTTTGGGGGATTATTCTTGCCCTGTTTAAGATCTCTAGCTTTAAACCTCTCTATTGGTTTGGTACCGTCTATACATCTATATTTCGGGGGACACCGCTGCTGGTAACCCTGTCGCTGATTTATTTTGCAACACCTCAGCTCACAGGGCAGGATATTTCAGGCTTTCAGGCAGGGGTGATTACGTTTGCCCTCAACTCCGGTGCCTATATTTCTGAGGTGATTCGGGCAGGGATTCTGGCGGTAAGCAAGGGGCAAATGGAGGCCGCTGTCTCGCTTGGGGTACAGTATAGGCCCATGATGTTAGATATTATCTTGCCCCAGGCGATTAAAAACATTTTGCCAGCGCTGGTGAACGAATCAATTGCTCTGCTTAAAGACTCCACACTGGTGTCGGTGATTGGGGCTCAAGATTTGCTGCGTCGGGCTCAAATCGTTGCGGCTGAAAAATATGTTTATTTTGAACCGTTATTAATTGTGGCCATTGTTTACTACATGGTAGTGATGCTGCTGGCCATCTCGGCAACCGGGTTAGAACGTCGTTTACAGCAGAGCAGTTAGCCGCCATGTCCGAGCTGTCTAGAACCACCATGCCCGATTCATCGATGTCTTTAGCGTCTTGCGTCATCCAGGTACGACGACTGTGTAAGTCTTTTGGCACTCTGGATGTGCTCAAAGAGATCTCGACC
Source organism: Cyanobacteria bacterium P01_H01_bin.21 (assembly GCA_038748405.1). Taxonomy (GTDB): domain Bacteria; phylum Cyanobacteriota; class Cyanobacteriia; order Phormidesmidales; family Phormidesmidaceae; genus Leptothoe. The sequence goes on from JBCDIX010000003.1 coordinate 88,888, forward strand.
GATGTTGACAAGGGTGAAGTGGTGGCCATGATTGGCCCGTCAGGGTCAGGCAAGTCCACCTTTCTACGCTGTATTAATCTGTTAGAAGTGCCCACATCCGGCAGCATTCAAATCAACGGTGTTGACATTACCCATCACAAAACAGATGTGATGAAAATGCGGCAAAACGTAGGCATGGTGTTTCAGCACTTTAATCTATTTCCCCACATGAGCGTGCTGAAAAATATTACCTATGCCCCCATGCGGGTTAAAAAGGTGCCTAAAGCTCAGGCTTATGACAAGGCCACGGACCTATTGCGTAAGGTAGGTCTATCGGAAAAGGCCGATGTGTACCCGTCTAAACTGTCGGGGGGGCAAAAACAGCGGGTTGCGATCGCGCGTGCCCTGGCCATGGAACCCGACATCATGTTATTTGATGAGCCGACATCGGCCCTGGACCCAGAGATGGTCAAAGAGGTGCTTGATGTGATGAAGGATTTAGCCGTCAGCGGTATGACCATGGTAATCGTCACCCATGAAATGGGATTTGCCAGAGAAGCCGCCAACCGAATTTTATTTTTGGATCAGGGATATGTGGTAGAAGATGCCACACCGGAGATCTTTTTCAGCACCCCAAAAAGTGAGCGGGCCTGTCAGTTCCTAGAGAAGGTTCTTTAGCTCCGTGCACCCTGCTCAGATATATACAAACCTGCGGGATTTGTATATATCTACCCGTTACAAAACTTTATGATAGACGCCTGACGTTAGCAAGGAATTTGTTGCTAAAGTAGTCACCATTACTTTAAACAATATTAGTGTTGTTTAAAGTAGAGTTCTCGACTCTATAGATAGGGTCTGTTACGGGAACATCACGAACAGTGTGAGGAGTGATGACATCGAGATAATAACGGATACGTTTTATCTTGTTGGTCTACAAAAGCGTTGTTTCTAAGTTATTGCGGAGCTGCTGATCAAAATCTACCAACATACAATCTACATATTCTGCCGCTAGGGTAAACCCGTTGGTAGATAGCCATGGTCAGCGATATTACCTTACTAAGGTTGCTAAATTGCGCTCTCGTTGCCAGTGGGGAACTCTGTTGTTCTCACTGATAGCGGTAGGGGTATGGTTGGTAACCCACAGAAGATTATGAACGTAATTCAAAAAAAACAACTCAATTCCACTTTAAAATCATCTTGCCAACGGCAGCTACAGTTTAATAACCGAATTCAATGCTGCTACGTCAACACCAGTACGCGGTTTCAGATTGTTCGGGTGGCAAATGTCTCTAGCGGTTTTCTCGAACGCATGGTTATGCCTCAAACCAGGCTTGTCTTTGAAGCTGATCGAGACGATCACTTAGAAATTCATACGGGCTCTCCGATTAGCTCAATTTTATCTGACAAGATTCCTTGTCATCGTTTAGCCTATCAAGAGGATCACAGCCGATGAAGATATTTCCGAACACCCGGTTACTCAAGTTTTTACGGGATGAACTTGCTGTTCCAGAGAAATCTATCGCATCGGCGTTACAACAAAGCGATCGAGATACTAGCCTCTTTCCAATAGTCCTATGGCAATATGGGTTGATTAGCCTGGAGCAACTTGATCAGATCTTTGATCTGCTGGCGTCTACCTATGGAACTGGCAATAGAGCTCGATCCTAGAGAGATCGGAGTCAGCCGTTGAGTGCGCCCTATCTATCCTGCATTAGATGCCTTTGTTTATCCAATGCAGGATAGCACTGTCTGATTTCTCAGATCTTGAATAAGCCTGTCATGGGGCGTATCGTTCCTGACCGTTCACGTAATTGATCAGCATATCGAGAAAGACTCGCACGGCGGGGACACTGCTGCGTTTTGGTGGAAGTGCCGCGTAGATCTCAAGATCGGGGCCTTTAAAGGCTGGCAGAGCTCTGACAAGCACGCCAGCTTGGGCTAACGACTCAGCATAAATTTGGGGGAGAAACGCCACACCTGGACCAGCACTCAATATACCGAGTGCGACTGTCGGATCGCCGACAGCGACAAGGGGTTCGCTTTTCATAAGAATCTCTTGATTATCATCATTCTTTAATAGCCAATCTTGGGGCACACCGTCTACGCCGATGGTGATGCGGCCAAGTTGTTCGACAGCGACGGCATCATCAAGATCGATTTCCGATGATCGTGTTCGGAACACATAAAGCGCAAGGGGCGATTTGACGATGCGGCTAGAAACAAGATAAGGCTCTGTTGGCCGACCAATCCGCAACACAATGTCGAGATTCTCCACAACAGGATCAGGCCCCTGACTGGTAACCCTCAGAGTTGTTTTCACATCTGGATACGTTTCCGCAAGCTGCGCAATCACAGGAGCAAGTAGTTTCTGGCCCGCCAGCGCACTAGCAGCGATCTTTAGGGGACCTTGTGGTTTCTCTTTAGTAACTCGTAGGGCCTCATCGGCCTCCAGCATCAACGCCACAGCGGCCTCGGCGGTTGGCAAGAGGCTTTCACCCAACGGCGTTAGGCGCAGTCCTCGATTGACACGGTCAAACAGCGGGGCACCAGCAGCGGCTTCCATTCGGGAGAGCGATCGCGAAAGGGTTGCCTTGGCCTGTCCAAATTTACGAGCAGCCGGACTTAATCCACCCGCATTCGCAATCAGACCAAAGGCTCTGAGATCGTTGAGGTCAAAGTCATCCATGCGTTCGTTTCAAATTTGGAACGATTCGTTTCATTTTGGTCGGTTTTCAATACCGATATTCAATACTACCGTGTGGATATGGAACCCAGCGGCCCCATATTCATAAATTATTTAACCAATTTTGGATTGAATGCACTAATTAATCCAAACCTTTGCTGAGCACTATTTGGCTGAAGAAATAACAATGTTTGACAACCCCTTGTTACATAAAAAGATTAATTCTACTGATCAATCTGACCGTTCTAGTTGGCTAAAACGCTATTTGCAGCACCCCCCAAAATCGATGATTGGGCTAGGTGCGATCAGCTTACTGTTAGTGGTTGGGATACCCATTGCCCAGACACGGCTAGCGGCCCAAGAAACGGCTGAGGTCAACAACAATTCCGTATTGTCGGTAGAAACATTAACTGTTGAACGCGTCTCAGGTTACGAGGTAGTTCGGACCTACACTGGCGAGATTGCGGCACTGCGAACGAGTGACCTGGGATTTGAACGAACCGGTCAGTTAGTCGAAGTCTATGTGCAGGAGGGCGATCGCGTTGCTGCCAGAACTCCTGTTGCTCGTTTGGATATCCGTAACCTGCAAACCCAGCGTCAACAATTAGAAGCAGAAAGAGCCCGCGCTCTGGCCCAACTAGCTGAATTAGAGGCGGGTGCACGCTCAGAAGACATTGCCGCAGCAGCGGCAGCAGTGCGAGATATTGAACAACAGTTAATTCTGCAGCAAACTCAACAATCACGGCGAGAATACCTCTACAACAGAGGAGCTATTTCCAGGGAAGAGCTAGACGAATTTACCTACGAACGAGGCGCTTTGCAGGCGCGGTTAGATCAGGCTCAAAGCAACCTAGAAGAATTACAAAACGGCACCCGTCAAGAACAACTCGATGCTCAACGAGCTTTGGTACAACAGCTCGATGCCAGCATTGCCGATGTCGATGTCAACATCAGCAAAAGTACCCTCACAGCTTCTTTTGACGGCATTGTCTCAACCCGGCAAGTGGATGAAGGCACCGTTGTGGGAACTGGTCAATCAGTTGTCCGCTTGGTAGAAGATGCGGCCCCCGAAGCGCGCATCGGTATGCCTACAGCTACCGCCAGCCAGCTTCGAGTGGATGATACCCAGGCATTGCAACTAGGGACCGAGAGTTTTACTGCTACGGTAACAGCGGTGCTGCCCGAAGTTGACCCCGGTACCCGTACCCAGGTTGTGGTGTTTCAGCTTGACTCAGCGGCTATTCCCAGCCTCAATCCTGGTCAAACGGTGCGCGCTGAAATTGACGAAACTGTTGCCGCTGATGGCATCTGGCTACCCACTTCGGCCCTTACTCAAGACATTCGCGGTCTGTGGAGCGCCTATGTAGTAGTGCCCGCTGATGAGGGAGACACCTATGAAGTACAGTCTCAGTCCATCGAGATTTTGCATCAAGAAAGCGACCGAGCCCTGGTGCGTGGAACCTTACAGACCGGTACTCAGGTTGTTGCCAGCGGTGTCCACCGGCTGGTTCCTGGTCAGCAAGTAACACTTCTGTAGAGAACCTAAGATTTCTCTTCGGTAGAGAGCCCAGGGTTTTCTGCCCGTAGTTGTTGTGTTATGCCACAAATCAAGAATCCTGGACTCTGTTCCCCTTGAGCCCACTTCACCTCCCTCAAGCCTATGGTTCGTCCATTCTTTACCAATATCCGTCTGCTCATCCTTACCATTCTCCTGATCCTTGGCTGGGGTCTCTCCTCTTATCAGGGACTGCCACGCCAAGAAGATCCTGAACTGGTGGCTCGTACCGCTATAGTTACCACCTCTTTTCCGGGGGCAAGTGCTGAGCGCGTTGAGGCTCTGGTCACGACCGTACTGGAAGAAGAAATTGCCGAAATCGAAGAGGTTGACATTATCTCCTCCACTTCGCGGGTGGGATTTTCTAGTGTGTCGGTTGAGCTAGTAGACGCTGTCGAAAATGCCCAGCCCATCTGGTCAAGAGTGCGTGCTGAGATGGACGACGCGGCAACCCGATTTCCAGAAGGGACCGCTGAGCCCGAGTTGGAAGAAACCAACATGAAGGCATACACCATTATCACGTCGCTCACCTGGAATCTGCCTGATGCGCCGAACTATGCCGTGCTGCGCCGTTATGCCGAAGAGCTGGCGGTCATTATGCGGGGTGTGGACGGCACCGAAGAGGTCGAGTTTTTCGGTAGCCCCGATGAAGAAATTCTGGTGGAAATTGACCCGGCAGAGTTGGTCGGCGTCGGTCTATCGCCACAGCAGTTGGCAAATCAGGTCAGCCTCAGCGATGCCAAAGTCAGTGCTGGACAGCTCCGTAGCCCGAATCAAAATATTGCGATGGAGGTGGAGAGTGAGCTGAAAACCCTGGAGCAGATTCGCCAGATTCCCATTCAAACAGGAAACGGACAGTTTACCCGACTGAATGATATTGCACGTGTCGATCGCGGTGTCCGCTATCCCCTGACGGATCAGGCAATTGTCAGCGGCAAACCAGCAGTTATGGTCGGTGTGATGATGCAATCGGGGCTGCGCATTGACCAGTGGGCTGTGGCCATGCACGAGGAAATTGATGCCTTTCGCGATCGCATTCCTGCAGGGATCAGCCTCGACGTCATCTTTGACCAGAGCGGCTACGTGGCTGACCGTATCAGCACTTTGTTAGGCAACCTCGTGTTTGGGGCCGTTCTGGTTGTCGGGGTAACACTGGTGGGCATGGGCTGGCGCTCTGCGATCGTGGTAGGAACTGCCCTGCCACTGACCATCTTCGCAGTATTTGGCTGGATGAGCATGTTTGGCGTGCCGATTCACCAGATGTCGGTCACGGGACTGATTATTGCATTAGGACTACTGATCGATAATGCCGTCGTGGTGGTGGACGAAATTCAAGTCGAGATGCAGCACGGCGAAGAGCCACTCCACGCGGTGACAGCGACGGTGAAGTATTTGCAGGCACCGTTGTTTGCCTCAACGCTGACTACAGTGATGACGTTTTTGCCAATTTATCTGCTGCCCGGCGGTGCGGGGGAGTTCGTGGGGTCGATTGCTCTGAGTGTGATTCTGTCACTTATTTCCTCACTGGCAATCTCTCTGACAGTGATTGCCGCGCTCGCCGGACGCATGTTGGGCAACAGCAGCCAAAAGTACGACGAGGTAAAGCATAAAACACGCCCCAGTCTGAAGGACAGGATGGTGCTGTTCTTGATGAAACCGGGAGCCTGGTGGAATGATGGATTTTCGTCACCTCAACTGGGTAGACTCTATCGCTGGTCGATTGGGCGGGTGACGGCGCGCCCCCGACTGGCCCTCGCCCTCACCATGACGGTGCCGCTAATCGGGTTTATCGCCGCCACCACACTCGAAAACCAGTTTTTTCCACTGCTAGACCGGGACCAGTTTCACATCGAGCTTGAGTTTTCGTCGCAAACTGCGCTCGCCGAAACTGAAGACAAGGTGATGCAGGCGCGGGAAGCGATTTTGGCCCACGAGAACGTGGCGGACGTCCACTGGTCTTTGGGCGAGAGCATCCCCAAGTTTTACTACAACCTGACGGGTGGGCGTGAAAGTCAAGCCTACTATGCCCAGGCGATGGTGCAGCTCAAGTCAGAAGACGATGTCAGTGAGCTGGTGCAAGAACTCCAGAGAGAACTGGACGCGCTACTGCCCTCTGCCCGTGTGATTGTACAAAAATTCCAGCAGGGTCCCCCGTTCACTGCCCCAGTCGAAATGCGGATCTACGGTCCCGACCTCAATGAGCTGCGTCGTTTGGGGGTGGAAGTGCGAACCATGATGACGACAATTCCGGATGTAATTCAGGTGCGCGATGACCTCACCGAAGGACGTCCGAAGCTGGGTCTGACGGTAGACAATGAGCAGGTGCAGCAAGCCGGCCTGACCAATACCGCGATCGCCCAGCAGCTCGCGGCCTATTCCGAAGGCGTCACGGGCGGCGCGATTTTGGAATCAACCGAAAACCTGCCGGTGCGGGTGCGGCTGACGAATTCTGACCGAGCTAGCCTCGAAGCCCTCGCGTCTCTGGATCTACGACCCGAGCAGGCGCAAGATCGGGCCTTTCGACCGGCTTCGGCCCTGGGTGAATTTGACTTAGTGCCCCAGCTCGCCAGCATTGCCCGTCGCGAAGAACAGCGGGTAAATACGGTGCAGGCGTTTATCACCACTGGCGTGCTGCCCGACACGGTGCTCACCGCCCTGCAAGAAAAGCTAGTAGCTGAGAATTTTGAGCTGCCCCCTGGCTATCGCTATGAGTTTGGCGGCGAATTTGCCGAACGCCAGACCGCCGTTGGCAACCTGCTGCTGTACGTACCGATTTTAGGCCTGATTATGCTGACGGCCCTTGTGCTATCCCTGGGGTCATTCCGGCAAACGGGCGTCGTGGCAGCGGTGGCAGTGGGCTCCATCGGCATGGCGCTGTTTTCCCTCAAAGTGTTTGGCTCGCTGCTGGGCTTCATGGCGATTGTTGGAACGATGGGTCTGGTGGGTATCGCTATCAACGGGGCCATCATTGTGCTCTCCGCCTTCAATGAAAATCCCCGCGCCCGACAGGGCGATCCCAAGGCGATTCAAGATGTGGTGGTTAAAGCAACCCGTCACGTGTTGACCACAACTATTACGACCATGGTGGGCTTTGTGCCCCTGTTAGCCGATGGCGATCCGTTTTGGGCCCCCTTGTCGATTGCGATCGCTGGTGGCATCGGCGGCTCTCCGGTACTGGCGCTGTACTTTGTACCGGCGGCATACATTCTGCTGTGTGGTCAGCGCAAATCCGATAGTTCGCCGCCCAGTTCCTCTACAGAACAGCTTTCGCTGGAACATTCCCTGGTGTGAGGCGATTAGAAACATGTGTCATTCTCGATGATTTCTGAGGGTCAGCATCATGAACATTTCTTATTCCACTTCTCAGTCGTTGACTGCCAGAGACTTAAATGAGCTTAATCGATTTGAGTATCACTTAGAGAGCTGTATCTCGACTGGAAATCTATTTTTTGAAGATCTGGAAAATGCTTTAGAAAATTCACGAATTAATCGCAGATTAATCACCCAAAAATTAGCGATAATTCGACGGATTCTCTGGGAAAACATGACGTCTGGTCGTCTGCAATTAAATTGGCGACCGTACAAAAAGTCTTAAGCGCATAATGTGAGCTAACCCTTGCCAAACAGGTTAAGACACCTTTATCTAACCCCCGAGGAGTGCCAGACTCAAAAATCTTTGATCACCATGACAGCCACCGTAAAGGCAGCAGCAATTCTTTGGAGAATTACACTCTTCTAAACGCAACAAATGTTGGATCGAACGTTGTTTTTGACAAATAACAAATAACAGGCCATGTACTTTCCACTCTGGCAATACCTTAACCAACCTCTGTGGGACCCTGTTCACTCATCTATTCTCAACCCGATGGACTATTGGCGGCGCTATCGGCGACACCATCTTGAGTGCTGTTTGCACAATGCTTTTTTGGAGCACTGCTGGGATACGAACTATCAAAATTTTGTGGTGTATTATCACGACTTTTGCAGTCGCCATCCCCATGAAGAAGATCCTCGCTGGCTAGCTGAGCGCTGCTGGAGCACAGAAGTTCGGTCGTGGACTTACGAACACCCTGAAAACCGAATTGCCGAAACAGAATACTGATGTTTATCAATCTTGGAATCAGACAATTTTTCTTGGCAGAAGTCGGAGAAATCAGCGAGTCGGTTGTATTTGCTGCACTGCTCGTGTCGGCTACTGTCATCTTTTTGACCAGCCAGATCTGGGAAGAGATTTGTGCCTGGTTGCGGCTGCCGCCTGTGTTGGGACAGCTTATCGGTGGTCTATCGCTAGGCGTCTCAGCGCTAAAAATTCTGGTCTTTGCCGAAGGCGAATCGGTGATTAATCCCGCTGTGATTGGTCTGATCCAGCAAACCACTGAGGCGGATACAGCGAGCGCACTGACGGCCTATTCTCATCAGCTCATTGCCATTTCGGAAGGAGCGGCGAATCTGGGAGTTGTTGCCCTACTGTTTCTCATCGGGTTGGAGTGCGATTTTGAGAGTCTGCTCAAGGTTGGCCCCCAGGCCGCGATTGTTGCCACAGCAGGCGTTGTCCTTCCCTTTGTCGGGGGCACAGTGGGCCTCATAACGCTGTTTGGCATCCCTCTGTTGCCCGCCGTCTTTGGTGGTGCTGCCCTGACTGCTACCAGCATCGGCATTACGGCTAAGGTACTGAAGGAACTGGGGCAACTGCAATCGGCAGAGGGGCAAATTGTGATCGGTGCAGCCGTGCTCGACGACTTGCTCGGAATTCTCATCCTGGCGCTGGTGGTTAGTCTAATGAAAGAGGGTTCGATCAATGTGACTGGACTGGGGCTATTGCTGCTCGGCACGGCCTCCTTTGTCGGGGGTATTGTGCTATTGCGATCGCCCATCGCTAGAGGATTCACAACACTCAACAACTGGCTGCGCTCAGACAACAGTGTGCTAATTTCCGGCATTGTGTTTGCGCTACTGATGGCGGCAATCGCCAATGCCATCCATTTAGAAGCAATTCTGGGAGCCTTCGCAGCGGGCATCATCCTCAACGGTGCTAAGCAACGACAACAGCTTTTGGAAGAATTTGAACCCATCGCAGGTGTCCTAGCACCTATCTTCTTTATTGTGGTGGGTGCCAAGACTGACCTTAGCATCCTGAATCCGACAAACCCTGAAAGTACTACAGGGCTTTGGATGGCGGCGTTTCTTATCGTTATTGCAGTGCTAGGCAAAGTAGCTGCCAGCTATCTCATTCCTCGTCCCGGCAGGCTGAATCGACTGGCGATCGGCATTGGCATGGTGCCCCGTGGCGAAGTGGGTCTCGTCTTTGTCGGCATTGGCTCCTCCATCAGCATTTTGTCCTTGGGGTTGACCGCTGCCATCGTACTGATGGTGGTTGTAACCACACTGATTGCGCCACTACTTCTGCGCTGGATGCTGCCCGGTGAGAGCGCACCCATCATAGCTGAGCCACTGTCCGAAATCTGACCCGTCCCCAAACACAGACGCCCGCCCGCTAGCCCTAAGTAAGTCTGTCTCTCCACCGCGTAACCTGCCATTTAATGTTCGTGTTCGTATTGGATTTGCAAACAAAATCATGAAAGCCCGATTGAAACACTTGCGATCGCTCAGAAAAATGTTGCCACTTTGGGCGGGATTGGGGATATTAGCGATCGTACCGCCCGGCTTGGGAGCCGAACGCATTCAGTTTTTCTATGGTCCCTTTGAGCCCACGATCTTGGTCGAGGATCTAGAGGCAGTTGCCTCTAGCGAAGCCCCAGAAAACGTCGATGCTCCCTGGCTCGACCGGCTCAACAAATCGCAGCTTGAAGAGTTACAAACCTTTCTCAATCAGCGTTTTGAGGTGGATGTCGTGATGATGTCGCAGCTCAGCTATAGCGCTGTGGGCGAAAATCTGCTGTCTCGCTTGGGTCAAATTATCCAAACCGAAAGCGGCTTGAATGGTGAACGAGCGTTGCGAGCGGCACTGATTTTTGCAGCGGACGATGACCAGGGGCTAAGCATAATCAACATTATCCGCCATTTTCCCTTAGATACGATTCAGCTCAACTGGCCCCTGGCGCAGAAGGTGCTGGCCGAAAATCAGGCAATTTTTCAGGAGCAGGTGGGTGTCATTGCCGATCTGCAGCAGCAGGCCCAGGCTAACGTTGGGGCTCTCCCCGCTGAAGATCTTAGCCAGCTGGGCACATACCGCTGGCAGCAGGAAGTCGTCACATTTATCAATCCCAATCGCTCCCAGACTTCCGTAGCAGATTTATACGTGCCACAACAGCAGACAGAGTCCATTCCCGTCATTGTGATTTCCCATGGGGTTGCATCTAGCCGTCATACCTTTGCATATCTCGCTCAACACCTAGCCTCCCACGGCTATGGAGTGGTTGTTATCGATCATGCCGATACCAATACCGAGAAATTTGAGCTTTTTTTGACCGGGCTGGACGGTCCCCCAGATCCACAATCGCTGCTACATCGTCCCGGTGATATTTCGGCGGTTCTAGATACGTTGGAACAACAATCAGCAGAAATGCCCAATTTGCGATCGCTAAACCTATCCTCAGTAGGTGTGTTGGGCCATTCGCTCGGCGGCTATACAGCACTGGCGGCAGCCGGAGCCACGCTACAACCTCAGCTGTGGGAAACCGTCTGTAGTAAAACCGTTGACGAACGGCCCCTGTTAAACCTGTCGATGTTGCTCCAGTGTCGCTTTGATGAGTTGCCAGAGGATACTTCTCTAACGGTCCAGAACGATCGCGTTCAGGCGGTGATAGCAATGAATCCGTTAACCAGCCATCTTTTTGGGCGAGAGGGGATGGCGACACTTACGGTGCCAACAATGCTAGTGACAGGTACCGACGACTATTTTGTTCCGGCGCTACCAGAACAAATTGAACCTTTTCGATGGCTGACAACGGGAGATAAATATCTGGTCGTTGTCGAAAACGGCACCCATTTCACCTCACTAGATATTAGCGAACAGGTTTTGCCTGTACCGGACTTTCTTATTGGCCCCAACCCGAACTTGGCCCAGCCCGCTCTAAAATCACTCACCCTCGCCTTTTTTGATCATCACCTGCGCGAACAGCGCGATAGTGCTGATTATCTGACACAAACCTATCTCAACCAATTTGGCGAAAGTCCTTTTCAGTTCAGCATCATTCACTAGTCTCTTATGGCCTTCTGTCTTTTGCCATAACATTCAGTATCAAAATGTCTTCGAACGTATCGCCAATCAGTTTAATGTACAGCTCCAGACCTGCTGCCACTGTTTCCTTAAGCAGCAGTTTCCTCGGCAACTTTTTTAATCACCAACTGCTTAAAGCGCCATATGTAGATCGCAGCGGCAGTGAGGCTACCCAAGTAGTAGCCGCTCCATAGTCCTGCACCACCAAACCCCATAGTAAAGCCCAATGTATAGCCGCTCAATAAACCGATGCCCAGAAATGCAAAGATACCGATAATTGCGGGAATATGAGTATCTTGAAGACCATAAAGCGCGCCTAAGGTTGTTTTTTGAACGGCATCAAAAATGTGACCAATGGCCACTACGATTAGCATCGGCACTGCTAATCGTAGAACGTTTCTATTCTCAGGCTCGCTAGCATCTATGTAGAGTCCCACAATCTGCTCGCGAAAGATGAATAAGGTACTGGCTACTAAGACTGCAACTGCAAAGATAATGCCGATGCTAGTGCGCTCTGCTCGCTCGGTTCCCTTTAGATCGCGCCGACCAAACCACTGACCAACCCGAGCAGTCGTGGCAAACGACATACCAAGGGGAATCATGAAAATCATCAGCCCAGTCTGTAGCGCAATCTGATGAGCGGCTAAAACATCAGTACCCAGAATTCCCATTAAATAGGTCATTACCAGCACCAGACCATACTCAAAGAAGATAGAAATACCAATTGGCGCACCAACGACAACTAGCGCTTTCAACAGGTCTATTCTCAGTCGATACCACTGTTGAAACAAACGGTAGGCTATTAGCTTTGGATGATTGAGCAGGTAAATGATCAGTGCAGCAAACATGCCCCACCAGGAGAGCGCAGTTGCTAGCGCTAATCCTGCTAGCTCCATCCGTGGAAAACCAAACTTACCGAAACCCAAAACGTAGTTAGCTGCAATATTAAAACCTGTTCCACCTATGACGATGAACATAATAATACGAGCTTGTGACAGTCCGGCTACTACACCTCTAAGCATGGCAAAACCAACAGCAGGAAACACAGCCCATAGAACAAAGTTGAGATAGCTACTTGCTAGAGTAACCGTCTCTGGTGCTTGTCCTAGCCATAGCATCAGGATGTTGGACTGTGAGAGTGCCAACATTGCCACGGCTGATACACCTGCTGTTAACCAAAGCCCTTGTCTTGTTATCTGCTCTATTCGAGTTTTTTGACCGGACCCATAGGCTTCAGCAACCAGCGGACTGGCACCCATAACCACACCGCTAAGTGTGTTGAGAACGACTTGGAAGGTGAAGGACGCCAGCCCTCCTGCAGCTAAAACTTTCCATCCCAAATGGCCCATCATTACGGTATCGACGAAGCCAGTTGCTGCCTGGGCAACTTGGGCACTTACCAGCGGAATGGCAAGTGTGAATAGTGATTTAACTTCAGCTCGCACTGAAGCAGATAAAACAATCGTCATACCTCAGATAGCTTCCTTAATACAAAGACGTCACTTAGGAGAAAACCTGAGCAATTGACTGAGTGAGAGAACGCAGTATAAAACTTACTGCGCTATCCTTTGAGCAGGTTTTCAGCGACTGACTATCCTTAAGATATAAACCTTAAAGTTTCTGATATATAAGCTTTTTGCGCTTTTTATCAGGTTCTGGCTATTGCTTGAGAAACCGCTTCGGTGTAGTGCCAACTTGACGCTTAAAATGCTGTGTCAAGTGACTCTGGCTGGAGAACCCAACTGTCAGCGCAACGTCTGCAATGCTCAGCTTTCTCTGAAGCAACAGCCGCTTGGCCCGCTCAACGCGACACCTTAAAACGTACTGATAGGGGGAGCACCCTAATGATTGCTTAAACAGTCTAGAGAAATGGTGCATACTCATACCAACCGTTTGAGACAGTTCATCGAGAGAAAGATCTACCGCTAAGTTTGTATGAATATAGTCGACCGCGAGCTGTAGCTTGTGTTTGGGCAACCCGTTTGAATAGTCGCGAATAACCGGCAGGTGGGACGAGTACGTTTTGATCAAATGAATGGCAAGTACTGAAGATATGGACTCAGCTAACAGGCGAGTCTTGTTAGTTTCTATCGCTGATGTATCAACGTGCCTGTTTTCTAGCTCCGTCTTGAGAGAGAGACCAAGCTGTTGAATAAGAGGATCTCGGATATTAGGTTGAGGCAGAATTTCTAAGCGATCTGCATCAAGCGATTCATGGGCAATTTGCGAAAACAGTGTAGGGGTTAGGTAAATCTCAACATATTCTGCATCTGCGTTCCAAGTCTCTTTGAGTGAGTGAGTAGTTGGATAGATGCTAACGCTACCGTAGGTTTGAAATTCGTTAGTAGCAAGTCCGTTTTTCCAGTTCTGCTGTAGGGTCAGTGGCTGACCAAGATGGATGCTTATCAAACACTGCTTTGGCCGATACTCCGGCGTCTCGTGAGGCGGTTGACAGTAGTAGCCAAAATGAATTCCTTGCCAAGATAAGTCTTTGCTAGAAAGCAGTGGTTTATCAGGATAGACATCAAGTACAGATGTCTCTTGAGTAAAGTCGATGGCTAGCGTTCGGCGTTCAATCACAGTCCGTAACGTATTGGAGGGGTTGCAATGGTCTACAGGCTACAGTGATGCCAGCACTTGGACCAAAAGAGTTAATCTCAGCAGCGTTTGCTAGCAAAGTGTAGACATGACCTCGCTGTAGATTTAAATATAGCGTCATGCGGTGCGGGATTTCATTCGTGGCAGCTAGCCAGTAGGAAAAGGTATTTGGGCCGGTTGTTGATTGCAGGATCAGCTAATTGATTTCAAAAAACATTGACCAAATGGTCTAGGTTGTGCTAAGTTTATATCGTAATTTACTGCATTAGACAGCAGGTTTTAGATGTCTCTTGGGGTCTTCCTAAAGACGTTGGAGACGCTGCTCAAATTACGCGAGCTATATAGACACCTGCTCTCTAGCAGGTAAATTTTTTGTCTTAGCTTAGACCGATTGTTCAATGTTTTGATTCATTTCATCTATGGAGGTATTACAATGACCAGTACTCGCAAACTAGAAATTGGCCTCGCCACCATTCGCATCACCACAGCCGCTTTTTTTCTGGTATGGTCGATTGAGAAAATTGTTGCCCCTGACATTGCCCAAAAGGTATTTGCTCGCTTTTATGGTTCAACGATTTCGCCTGGGGTTTCTATTGCCATCGGTATTTTGCAAACCGCAATTGTCCTGCTATTTTTAGCTGGATTGTTCAAGCTGTGGACCTATGGAGCGCTGCTGGGCATGCATGCGGTGTCTACGCTGTCTTCCTACGAACCGCTGCTCAATCCATACACGCCGCCGAATCATCTGTTTTGGGCGGCAGTGCCGACTCTCGGTGCGATAATTGCATTATTTCTTATGCGTCAAGATGACCAGCTACTCACATTTTCGAGCCTGTCAGGCAGTCGCTCTAGAAAACATACCAACAATGCAGCCTAGTATAGTCATTGCCCATTTTCCAGACAACACAATTGCCCTGACTATAGCTCACCTTTAACTGGTCTCTTCTAAGAGAATCAACCGCAGGGGGTCTAGGCAAACCGCCCAAGGCATGGGCTGATCTTTGAGGGTCGCCCATTTTTCTTTAAATACTTCTGCTTGTAGATGATAGTCTCGCTCCCCCGTCGATGGCTGGTGAAGTTTTAAGTACAGCGTCATACGGTGGGGGGTTTCACTCGTGGCGGCTAGCCAGCAAGGAAAAGTATTTGGGCCGTGGGTGGTCTGATTCCACGGCTGCCCAAGGAAATCAATTTGGTGGGCGCGGATACCGACTTGGGTGAGATTTGCAGACAGCGGTTCAACAGTTTCGAGAAGACACTGCCAATGACGGGCTTCAACTTGATGGGTGCCGTGGGCGACGGCGGGTGAGAAGTTTTTGCAGCCGGTGAGCTGAGCGACGCCAACGGTGCGCGGCTGTTCAAAAATGAGATGTTTGGGGCCGTGGGCGATGGCATTGCCTCCCTCTAATACCAGCAACCGATGACACATGCGATAGGCTTCTTCTAAATTATGGGTCACCAATAGGGTAATGCCGTGATAGCTGTGGAGTCGGTCGATGAGCTGATGTTCAATCTGGTCACGCAGATGGGTATCGAGGGCAGAAAAGGGTTCATCCAGCAGGAGGACTTCAGGTTGGCTGGCCAGGGCACGGGCTAGAGCCACTCGCTGCTGTTGCCCACCCGACAGCTCATGGGGATAGCGGTTTGCCAATGCCTCTAGATGGACGGCTGCTAGCTGTTGGGCAACAACGGTTTGAATTTGCTCAGGTGGCAGCTTGCGATGTAGCCCAAAGGCCACATTTTGCCCAATGGTCAGATGGGGAAACAGGGCATAGTTTTGAAAGAGAATACCGATTTTGCGATCGCAAATCGGTACATTAATGCCGTTTTCTGAATCAAACAATACCCGACCGTTGAGCACAATTCGACCAGCATCAGGGGTTTCAATACCCGCAAGACAGCGCAAAATCAAACTTTTGCCTGCCCCCGATGGCCCCAATAGCCCCAACGGCTGATCGTCCGTTGTAAACGAAACATTTAGGGTAAAGTTTGGCAGGTGTTTGGTGAGGGTGACAGAAAGTGTCGGTGCATCGACAGCCGGATGATAGGTAGATGGATACGTCAGCGGGCTGTGCTGTGTTTTCTTCCCGGTAGCGTCTACCTCGTTGACTCTAAGCTTTACATTCTCCTCTCTCTTTCTACCTTTTTTGCTGAGTTTTGGCTGCCATCGATTGACGAACACCAGTGCCCCTAAAGCAACGATCAAAATCACTCCGGTCCAAATCGTTGCCTCATAAAAGTCTCCTCCCTCAACCGCAAAATAGATTGCCATGGGTAGGGTTTGGGTTCGCCCTGGAATGTTACCCGCCAACATCAGGGTGGCTCCAAATTCTCCGAGCGCGCGGGCAAAAGCAAGGGTGGCCCCGGCAATTACCCCCGGCAGTGCCAGGGGTAAGGTGATGCGCCAAAACACAGTCAGCTCCGAAGCCCCCAGGGTCCGAGCTGCCTGTTGCAGATTGCTATCAATTTGCTCAAACGCCCCTAACGTTGTTTTATACATTAGGGGTAGCGCCACCACCGTCGCGGTTATAATCGCCGCATACCAGGTAAAGACAACACCTATGCCAGCATTGGCCAACAAAAACCCTAGAGGCCCTCTCTTCCCGAGCAGTATAAGGAGTAAAAAACCTAGCACGGTGGGCGGTAGCACCATGGGCGCTAGTAAAACACTATCTAGCAGGGCGCGACCGCGACCGCGATAGTGGTGCATAAAGTTGGCCGCAGCAATGCCAACAAAAAATGTGACAACAGTGGCAATCGTCGCAATTCGCAACGATATCCAAAGGGGAGAGAGATCCAGCATGGGATTGTTATAAACGAAGTGGGTTAAAGCCAAACTCTGTGAATATTGTCTGAGCGGTCTCGGTTGTTAAAAAGTCAATAAACCGTTGGGCAGCAGGAGGTTGAGCGCTATTGCTGACAATGGCGATTGGATACACAATCGGCAGATGAAATTCTTCGGGTACCGTGGTTAATACTTTAACCTGACGAGATAGCGCCGCATCGGTGGTGTACAGGATGCCTAGTTCAACATTACCGCTTTCCACTGCGGCTAAAACACTGCGGACATTGTTGCTAAAGACAAATTTAGATTGGAGTGTGTCTAACAGCTCTAGATTTTGAAATGCCTGCTGCGCATATTGACCAGCTGGAACGCTACGAAATTCTCCGACCGCAATACTGTTTATATCCGTGGTCTCAAGCTGTGCGATATCGGTAATGTCTAGGGCTGAGTCAGTGGAGGTCACTAAGGCTAACCGGTTGGCTACCAAGTCCTGCCGAGAATCAGGCAAAATCAGCCCTTTATCTGAAAGCGCATCCATTTGTTTGGCGGCGGCGGCAAAAAAGACATCAGCCGGAGCCCCCTGTTCGATTTGGCGCTGTAGTGCTCCGGAGGAGGCAAAATTGTAGTCTATGGCGATATCGGGATGGGCTTCGGTAAATTGGGTCGTAATCTTTTCTAGAGCGGCTTGCAAACTAGCGGCGGCAGATACCGTCAGGGTTACGGTGCCGTCAGAGCCTACGGATTGATCTTCGCGACTACAGCCTACGGCGATTGACCAAGAGACTAAGCCCGCGAGAAAGAGGGTGAGACATTTACGGCGTTGCATGGTGGGGGCGCTGGGTTATGGGAACAAGGACGTGGGCTATGGTCAATTTAACAATTGCGGATTTAGGGGATGATTAACGGTCTCCCATCGCTTCATCCCAAAAATCAGCCATGTCACAATTTAAACTGTTTACCAAAACTCAACGCTCTGGGCTTAGCGTAAAAGCTAAGCCCAGGCTCAAAGTCTCTTATGCCTGGGGTTGGGTCTGCGGATAAAGACCTAGCTGGTGAGCCAACTCACGGGCAATAAAAACGAGAAACTTAGCGGCATCAGGATTATTTTGATGGGCAAAATAGCTGGCGGTCTGCATTAGGGCCTGGACAAATCCGGCATCTAACAGGTCAGGCTCAGCATTAAGAATCTCAGGTTCTTCTCCGTTGGGGCAGGCGAGCAGTCGGTCAATTAGGCCAAAGTACATTGCCTGACGGGGATCGGGTGGACTGGGTGGAGTGTTCATAGGTTCTCTGGTTTAGGCAACAGGAGTGGGAATTTGGTACGAGGCAGACACACTGTCTGGCATCAGGGCCGGATAGGCCGGCGCGAGATCTTTAAATAGAACAGTACTGAGATACCGTTCGCCAAAGCTAGGTTGAATAATAACAATGAGCTTGTCTTTATTTTCAGGACGCTGCCCGACTTGAACAGCGGCAGCCAGGGCGGCACCGGCAGAAATTCCAGATAGTAGCCCTTCTTCTCGGGCAAGACGACGGCTAAAGTCAATAGCCTCTGTATCGGTGACGGTGACTGTCTCGTCGATTAGATCAACTCGCAGCACCGGGGGAATAAATCCAGCTCCAATGCCTTGAATTTTGTGAGGGCCAGCACTGCCACCGGACAGTACAGGGCTGTTGGTGGGCTCTACCGCAATGGCTCGAAAACTCTCTTTTTTAAGTTTTAGTGCCTGGGCAACACCCGTAATGGTGCCACCGGTACCAACACCGGCCACTACCATATCTACCTGACCATCCGTATCATTCCAGATTTCTTCTGCGGTGGTTTCGCGATGGATTTGCGGGTTGGCTGGATTTTCAAACTGTTGGGGCATAAAGGCATTGGGCAGCTGAGCCGTAATCTCCTGGGCCTTTGCGATCGCACCGTTCATCCCCTGGCTACCGGGGGTTAACACCAGCTCTGCCCCATAGGCATTGAGCATCGCCCGCCGCTCTAGGCTCATGGTGTCGGGCATTGTCAGGATGAGGCGATAGCCCTTGGCCGCGGCCACCATGGCCAGGGCAATGCCAGTATTACCGGAGGTGGGCTCTACTAAAACAGTACGATCAGGTGCGATCGCACCTGCTACCTCAGCGGCATGAATCATATTGGCACCAATTCGGTCTTTAACCGATGCCGCCGGATTCATGCCCTCTAGCTTGAGTAAAATCTTAGCAACACAGCCCTCGGCTTGAGGAATTCGATTCAGCTGCACCAGGGGGGTTTGGCCAATCAGCTGGGTTACGTCTTTAGCAACCTTCATGAGGGGGGTCTCCTATTCGTTGGGACAATCCCTTGATAATAGTCTCTTATAGGCTAAACCAGCGTTGGTGAAACAACTGTACACCTCTAACTTTTCCGAGAAAAAACTATCGTTTGCGGGCAACAATATTGTACAAATGCCAGTGCTTTTCCTCACCCAGTGCGGTTTTGCCAGGATGTTCCTCTTCATCTAAAAGCTCTACATTAAAGTGGCTTAGCAATTCTTCAATCTGGGAGCGTGTGTGAAAATTAATGTCGCCATAGATTGTCCAAGAGTCGCGATCGCCAAACAAATGTCCGCAAAATCGACCGCCTGGTCTCAATGCCATGACAATTTCTTCCCACAGCGTTGGAAAACAGTCTGGCTTACACATGGGTAAACAAAAGCTGGCGTTGATTAAATCCACGTCCGGTGGCAGTGTCAGCTCTTCAAACCGCTGTACGCGAGTTTCTAAATACGTTCGATTAATATCAGAACGCCGCCGCAGTCGAATAATTGCTTCAGATTCTCCATCAATGGCAATCACTCGCCAATTTTGTCGCAGCAGTTCTACTGTGTCACGTCCGTCACCACAGCCTAAATCCACCGCAGTCCTTCGCGCATTAGACAACGGCTCAGCCGAGAAACGCTCAAGCGCCGTTAACAATGTTTCACGGGGAGGGCGACCGGCAACGGCCTGATAATAGTCGGCCCATCTACGGTGAAACTGAGGTGAATTAGTGATTGCTGATGGCCCAGAATTTATGGGCCATCGATTCAAAAAGTCAGACATGATCACAGGTATGCTCACGGGAGCATCATTTAAGAAGCCAAGACTGGAAAGTCAGCTTTGAGTAATTCTAGCCAATCGGCAATTCGTTGTTCTGTTTTATCGCTTTCATTGATTTCATCGAGGGGTAAGCCAACAAACTGACCGTCTCGAATGGCGGTGGACTTCTCAAATGAATAGCCTTCGGTAGAAACAGCCCCCACCAGCTTTGCTCCCAGGGCCTTAAACTGGTCGTAGAGAATACCCAGGGCACCTACAAAGTGCTTACTGTGGCCTTCACAATCGCCTGGGCCAAAGAGCGCGATAGTTTTTCCAGAGAAGTCAGGCTTGTCGACTTCCATGTCAAACAAGGGCTCACGCCAATCGTTTTGCACTTCTCCAGCCCCCCAGGTTGAGCAGCCAAGCAGTAAATAGTCGTATTTCAACAGATCGTCGACATCATCAAAATCCTCTTCCATGTTGTGTAAATCACAGATATCCTCGCCAATAGATTCACACAGCTGCTCCGCGATTTCTTCTGTAGTACCTGAGGTGCTGCCATAGAAAATTCCAATCTTTGCCATTGTTCTGACTCCTAGTAAACTGTCGAACTACTTGTCTACACTGCTGATCGTTGTCATGATTTCAACGTCAAATTAATTGATCGGCTCAATCAGCAATGGTAGATTCTAGAAACCTCCGATGCGTACGTAGATCGATTGAATCATCGACTGGGTTAGGGCCAGTGGACCTCTGCGCGTGCGGACCACAAACCGAGGAAACCGCTGTTCTAGAGTAATCGATGTACCTGGAGAAAGACCCAGCCTTTTTAATTGTTCAGCAATAGTCGGGTTGGTTCCCCGAACCCTGGCAATTACGCCACGTTCACCCACCTTGAGTAGCTTGAGTGACGATCCAGATACCGTAAAACTGTCGAACATAGTCAATCCTCAGTAACTTTTAACTGGCCCTCGACTAAACCAAGTAAGCTTCCATGTGGGTTTTGATCGTGCAGTCGGAGCGAGGATAGGTAGAACAAAGTACCACAAACCCTTTAGCAATCTGATCGTCATCTAGAAAAGACTGATCTTCTTGATCAATTTCTCCTTCAACTATCTTGCCAACACAGCTAGAACACGCACCAGAGCGACAGGAAAAGGGCAGCTCAATGTCGTTTTCCTCGGCAGCATCAATGATGTACATATCATCATCAACTGGAATAGTGACATCAATTTTGCGTTTTTTGTTGATTAGACGGACTTGGTAAGTGGTCATGGTGAATTTCCTCTCTAAAAAATGGTCAGGATTTAGACGATTTAGGAACAACTCTGGCCAGCGGGGGTACAGTCTCCTGCCTGAAATGATTTACCACAGCCGCAGGTATCGGTGGCATTGGGGTTGGTAAACTTAAAGCCGCTTTCTAACAGGCTATCGATGTAGTCCACCATTACCCCATCCAATAACGGAGCACTTTTAGGGTCGATAAATACTTTGAGACTCCCTGACTCTGTAATCTCATCATCAGGATTGGGAGCATCGGCTATTTTAATCGCGTATTCATAGCCATTACAGCCGCCATCTTTAACCGCCAGGCGTATTCCCCGCGTTGGCGTATAGTCAGGCGTACCTCGAACAAACGTGCGTAGGCGCAGCTCGGCGAGTTCGGTCAATGTAACAGTCATAAGCTCTCCTTAAAATAAAACAACGTCAATGGCTTGAAAATCTCTCTAAAGCTCGATTAGCCACACCGCCTCCGCATCACACACAACTTGGGGCAGTCGCGTTTGATGCTTCGTTCAGATCTTGATGAACAGGTGGGACATACTAAAACACCGATCAGGGTGGCTCCCTGTACATATAGGGGCGCTTTTACCAACCCTGCAAGTACACAGACGAGGGTAGATTGCGCGCCTAAAAATCGACACACATCATCCGGGTGTTTTTGGGCAAATCGCCAGGAGATCAGACCCATTCCAAATAAAAGTAGAGTAGTCCAGGGCATGACAAACAAGAGTTTGGTAATTAGAGAGATACTGAAACGGCGGGTAATGGGTCAGATAGCTGTGTGCGCTGACCACAGACAGAACAGTTAGGGTCGTGATAGGGACGACGTTTGGCAAATTCGGCACGGGCCAAATCCATCGTTAGCAATTGCCCTAGCAGAGGCTGTCCCAGACCGGTGACAAGCTTTATCGCTTCTAGAGCGGCTAGACAGGCTAGCGTGCCTGACACGGCACCCAACACGCCAAACCCCCACCGATCCCAGGTGGGTTTTTCAGGAAAGAGACAGGTTAGACAGGGGGTTTTACCTGGCACAATGGTGGTCAAGTAGGCTTCCATACTGTTCATGGCGGCCTCCACCATGGGTTTTCCCCGACTGACACAGGCGCTGTTTAGCAAATCTCGTTCCTTAAAATCAAACGCACAGTCCAGGGCGATGTCGGCTTGCTGCACTAGGGTGTCAATGTTATCGGCACTGACGTATTCGCACACTGCCTCAATCTCAATATCGGGGTTAAGGTTGTGTAAAGTCTCCCGAGCTTTGTAAACGCGGGGTTTACCCACCCAGTCATTGGTCATGAGGATTTGTCGATTGAGATCGTCTCGCTGCAGGTTGCCACCGCGTACCAAAATCAGTTTGCCAACTCCGGCAACCGCCAGATAGAGGGCTGCTGTTCCCCCTAGCCCCCCCACCCCTGTCACCAGGGCCGTGGTGTTTTTTAACTGGCGTTGTCCAGTTTCACCTAGCCCAGGCAACATCATCTGGCGGCGATAGCGTTCGGCTTCAGTGGGAGTGAGGGATGGCAGCATAGTATGAGAGAAGAGACAGTGGGAAACAAAAGAGCCAGTTACTCTGCGCTAATATCAGAGAGCATTACCACGTTCTTGGGTCTATCTTGAAAGACCTTAAAGAGCTTTTGTTCTACTGACGAAGAGGTTAAAAACAAATCGTAGGCAGTTTGCAGAGCTTGACGATAGGCATCTAACCGCTGTGCTTCAGGTTGGGATTTATCGTCGTCTTGGACCAGCTGAGCAAATTTTCGCAAAATGTGCAGACGATTAACATTGACGACCTGGGGGTCATAGGCCAATCCAAAAAACTGAAAATAGTCTTCAGCATCCTTGAGCTGGTTAAACTGAGCTAGGGTGCGAGTTAATGTTGTCATTGGTCGGTCTCCAGGGTTTTAAGTTGCTCTTTAAGTTCACGAAGCTGACAGTAAATGTCGTAGGTGCGAGCGGCAGCGGCTGGCAGCTCTTCTAAATCAGCGGGCAGACCTTCTGCAATATCATGCAGGTCCATTTTCATTTGTCCCGCTTTGCTATTTAGTTTTCTGATTTGTTTTTTGAGATCGTCAAGGGGTGTGGTGGTTTGAGGCATAGGACAAACGGTTGATAGAGGAAAGGTAGGGGGGAGCACAACCCCTACCCGGCTGCAGGGCTAGATATCGCAAACAGCGGGAAAACGCTGGGCTAGATCAATTCCTTTTTGGACTAACTTTTCACCTTCGGCATTGAGTTTTTCGAGGGAGTCAAACCCAAAGCGTTGGGCATCTCGTAGGGTTTTAGAAACTAAAATGAGACGACCGGAGAAGATTAAGGCCCAGCCAAAGCCCTCGTGGCTGAGATCGACAACCACCTGGGATAGCTGGCCGGTTTCTTCTTCGATACGGGCTGCGATCGCACGATAGAACCCTAAAATGCGCCCTAAAGTAATCGGGTCCACTTCTCCTTCTACCGGGATTTCCCGACGCTTTTTCTTGGACATGATGTAGGGCTTAAGCAAAATCTCATCGGCCCAGTTCCGGTAGGTACCGTAGGGATCATTGGCCCGAATCTGCTGAATAATCGCCTTAAGAAAAGGAGAACTATCGATCACCAAAGCGGCATCTAGTTCAGCAGTCTTTATGTCAGTAGCAGCAGGACTCATACAATTACTTCCTCCTCAATAGTTTCAAAGTTGTCATCAAATGGCTGAGCCGGTTGGCTTTGTCTTAAAGCCTTGCGCAGCCACGGCGGCGGACTGCCTTTGAGAGACTGCACTAGTCGCGCTAGCACAGCCTCAATTTCATCTGATTCAGACTCAGCCTTAATGGGGGTAATGTTTTTTTGAATTAGCCGCGCCGCCGCACTGCCCCCAATGGCAGAGACATAGACAATGGTGCAGCCCTGAAGGGCTTTAACCTTTGGTGTCAGCTTGTCTTCATTCCCATCCTCTTTTAGATCACCTCCAAATTTCAAAGCTTCTAAAAAGGTGTAGCCTGTCTCATTAACGTCATAGACACTCATCTGTCTAGCCCAGCCAAAGTGGGCATTGATATGCAGTGAATCTTGAGTAGCAAAGGCAATTCTCATAGGTTAGGTCTCCTTTTACACAAATGGCGCTTCTACACGTCACCTTCTCGCCAGGCATGGACCTGGGCATGGGCGCTGGCTTCATCCGCTTCTAGAAAAATGTTGCCGATGTCAAATAAGAGCTGGGTAGTACCCGCGTAGCCGATGGTGCAGCGCTGCCCATTACCCAGACGGTCAAATACTGGGAAGCCAAGCCGGTAGAGCGGAATATCTAGACGCTTTGAAATCGTTTTGGCATTGGAGTTAGCAATTAACAGATCCGCTCCCTTGGCCAGATTTTCAAAGTCTTCTAGATCGCCAATGGTCACGGTATCCACCGGCAGCTGTTTGAGCAATTTAGACTTGGTGGTGGTAACCGCCGTGTGAATTTCGGCACCCGTGGTGGTCAACCACCAGGCAACGGTGTGCAGCAGATCGGGCTCCAACGCCAGAGCAACCCGCTTACGGCCAAAGAAAAAGTGGGTATCAAGAATCGCATCCTGTAGCTGTCGCCGCTGGTGTCGAAACTGGTTGGGAACGGGGCGTCCGCTTAGCTCTGAGAGAGTTTGTAAAAAGTTGTCTACCGCCCCCAGGCCAGTCAGGCTGTTAAAGAGTTTAAACTCAGTGCCAAAACGCTGCTGCAGAATCTCAGCCGCTAGCTTCATACTGTTGCCCACGGCCAAAGTAAACGATGAATAGCCCAGAGACTTTAGCTGATTGACGGTGGTACCACCGCTGGTTAACCCAGAGTAACTATCGGATAGATGACCATCCAAAGACGTAGACAAATCGGGAACAAGCACCGGATTTAGGCCAAAGGCGCTCACCATCTCTTTGATGGCTTGAACATCTCCAGGTGCTAGAGATGAACCAGCCAAGACCGTTACTTGGGACGGCATCCCTGGCATGGCATAGCTGTAGAACGGATCGATCGTGTCCCCCTGCTGGCGACCGTCATCTTGATCATTGTCGGGAATATCTCTTACCAGCGCTTCTACCGCAGCTGCATAGCCATCTTGTAAGGCCCCCTTAAAGTCTGGTGTAGAAGCAAAGGCAATCGGTAGCGATGCCAGCTGTGGGTTACGTTTACGCAGGTCTTTTAAGATTCCCTGCATATCATCGCCTCGGGTCTCTGTCAGCCCGGTGGTACATAAACCAATAATCTTGGGGTTTGATTTCTCCAATAGGGTTAAAATTGCAGTTTCCACATTGTCTTCACCACCCAAAATCGTGGTTACCTCAGTCATGGCTGTGGTAGACAGCGGCACGGCCTCGCGAAAATGTCGCACTAGCATCACTTTGGCAAAGGCCGTACACCCCTGGGAGCCATGAAATAATGGCATAATGCCTTTGACACCTAGATAGGCCAGGGCCGCACCGAGGGGCTGACTTTGTTTGAGAGGGTTAACCGCAACCGGTTTTCTGCGAGAGAGCACTTTAGTGAGTGCCTGCTCGGAGGGGGTCCCATCGGCTCTAGCGCTAATACTTTCCCACGGAGCCTCGCGTCGTACCTGAGACCAAATTGGGCTGTGTAACGCTTCATCTAGTTCTTTTGCCATCTCAATCATGCCGAGATAGCCCGCGTAAGGATGGTGGCGCTCCTGGTTAATATCTAGAAAGGGAATTCTCGCTTTGAGGGCCGTGTATTGATTACGACCACCGGCAATCAGCATATCCGCTCTAGTTTTAGCAATCACCTTCAACAGTTCCTGGGCGTTGCCTTTTTTCATCATGATGCCGTCTTTACCCAGCAGGTCTTTGATGCGGGCTTTGTCTTCTTCGGTGCTCTTTTTAGTGCTGGTGGCCACTACCTCAATGCCCAAATCTTTGGCAGCAGAGATAATCGACCAGCTTTTGACACCGCCGGTATAGAGCACAACCCGCTTACCCTTAAGTCGCTGACGATAAGGGGCAAGGGCGATATTTAATTTATTAGTTTCTTCTTTAATGAGCGTCTCAACGCGGGCTTGTAAGTCAGGATCGCCCAGTTTTGCTGCAATGTCTCGCAGCAATCGATTCATATCTTCAATGCCATAGATTGACTCTTCAATGTAGGGAATGCCATAGCGTTCCTCCATCTTGTGAGCCATATTGATTAGGGCTTTGGAGCAAATCATAACGTTGAGCTTGGCCCGATGGGCACAGGCCACATCGTTATAGCGGGCATCGCCCGTAATCTTAGCTAAGACTCGAATTCCTAGCTTTTCTAGCAGAGGCAGCATGCCCCACATTTCTCCAGCGATGTTGTACTCACCGATCAAGTTAATGTCGTAGGGGGTTGTATAGCTGGGCTCCCGGGTGCCCACAACATACTCCAAGAGAGCTTCTCCACCGATGCGATTTCCCAGATTCTTGCTGCCTACAAATCCAGGGGAGCTGACTGGGACAACCGGTACGTCAAACTTTTGGCTGGCTGCTTGACAAACAGCCTCCAGGTCATCTCCAATCAACGCGGTTACACAGGTGAGATAAACAAAAACTGCAGCCGGACTATAGCGTTCCTTAACGTCATGAATAGCTTTATAGAGCTTTTTCTCTCCGCCAAAAATGATGTCGTTTTCACTTAAGTCGGTGGTGAACCCCATTTTATAAATCATCGGTCCAGAGGACAGACTGCCTCGGCTTCCCCAAGAGTTACCGGAGCAGGCGATGGGGCCGTGCACTAGATGAGCCACATCCGTGATCGGCACCAGGGCAATACTGGCTCCGTCAAAGGCGCATCCTCCCTGGGCAGCTCCAGGTTGTGCCTGTTGCTGGCAGGCTTTGTTTTTGCCTTTGCCCTCTTTTTTATGGTTGTGCTCACACCCAGGCTGGGTCAGGAGTTCGTTGATTTTGCCAGAGGTAATTGTCATGGCGATAAGGAGATAAGGATTGAGGGTGATTCAAAAATGCTGCTGACGCTGCAGGCAACGTCTGTGCACCTAAAAATAAGCTAGGGAGACAGAGAACTAGCGGATATAGCTAGCGACATCTTCGCCACAGATATCTGTTAGGTAGGCCAATGCCCGCAATCGCAGACTGACAATTTCGTCGTAGAGCGGGTTGATTCTACAAAGCGCGGGGATATGAACTGTACTGCCAAAAAGAGAAATATCTCGCTCAAATGGACAGTGGCTGGGAATGACTCGACAAACAATGTGGGCAGTCCGATGATTGGTGACTTGAATTTGGTCAATCCAGTTGCGAACTGGCTGTAAGATATCAACGCGTTTGCTTTGAGGGTTGTTTTTAGGAGCCGTTACGGGCTGAGAGTGAGATGTGAGGATAGCCATCGGTTTTTACCAATCTGGTTGTTCAATCAGGGGAGGACGATCTTCTGCTAACTCCAACTCTTTTTTGAGGCAGCCCACCACATAGTTAGTTTCTAGAAAATGAACTGAATAGATATAGGCTCGCTGTAGATAGGTGCCAATACCGACGATATAGCCAACATCACCTTTTTTAGCGAGATGAAAACCAATATCTTTTCCAGGGAAGGTGCCATCATTGCGAATAAGCTTGCGAACACGAACGCGATCGCCCATGTCGAAAAAAGGGGGAGAGTCGATTTCGATTTCTTCGCTGAGTTTCATTGGAAAAGGAAGGAAGTAGGGGAGTAGGGAAGTAGGGGCTGATCTTGTACCAGCCCCAAGGGGAGGGAGGAGAAAGGAGACTTTATGAAGGTTTCTCTCTTCTCTCTTCTTTCTTCTCTCCTCCTTCTTTTTTCTAGCGAATCAGATCAAAGGAGATATCTGTCTTCGCAGGTACGATGGTCTGACGATCTAGCTCATCTAGAATGGTGTTAATAATCCAGTTGAACTGATTGATCGCGCCTTGATAGCCTAGAGTGGCGTAGCGGTGCATATGATGGCGATCAAAGATGGGATAGCCAATGCGCACCAAGGGAGTGCCGGTATCACGCCACAGATACTTACCGTAGGAGTTGCCGATGAGCAGATCAACGGGCTCAGTAAACATTAGCGATCGCAAGTGCCACAGATCCTTCTTGCCCCAAATTGTCGCTTCTTGGCCATAAGGGTTGTTGGTCAGCACCTCACGGAGTTCTGCTTCAAAGTCCTTATTGGAGTTGGTGACGACAATATGGACAGGCTCAGCACCCATTTCTAACAGAAACTGAGTGATGCCAAATACATGGTCGGGGTCACCATACAGGGCGACGCGCTTACCATGAATCCAGGCTTGAGAGTCGGTCAGCGCATCCACAGCGCGGCCCCGCTCCTGCTGGAGTTCTGGAGGAATGGGCTTGCCCGTAATCGCAGACAGATTCATCAAGAACTCATCTGTGCCCTTAATGCCAAAGGGGCGGAAGTTATAGGTCTTCTGTTCCCACTCTTTGGTAACCAGTTCCTGGGTTTTGAGCGTAGTGTACTTCTGGAAGAAGAAAGTACCCTCAGCATTAATCGAATCAGCCGCGTCTTCTAAGGTAGTCAGCCCGTTATACATCTTAAATTCGCCCGTATTGGGGGAATCAAACGTATCGGAGTTGTCGGACAAGATTGTGTAGTCAACACCAAACAATCCTAGAATTCGCTTTAACTCACGCAGGTTGCCGATGTAGGGGTCAAAGCCCAGATTGAAGTTAAACTTACCGTTGGTGGTGTCTGCTTTTTTCCCTTCGGTCAATGTCGCCAATATGCTCTTGAGCATATTGTCATAGCCCGTAATATGGGAGCCCACAAAGCTGGGAGTGTGAGCTGACGGCACCGGCAGATCTTGAGGAATCAGATCCTCATTTTTAGCCGTTTGAATAAAGGCCCCGATGTCATCTCCAATCACCTCAGCCATGCAGGTGGTGCACAGCGCGATCATTTTAGGGTTGTACAACTTGTAGGAGTTTTCTAGACCCTGCTTGAGGTTGTTCAGCCCCCCAAAGACCGCCGCATCTTCTGTCATAGAAGACGACACTGCTTGAAACGGCTCTTTATAGTTACGAGTGAGGTGGGTACGGAAATAAGCGACACAGCCCTGGGAACCGTGGCTGTAGGGTAAGGTGCCTTCAAAGCCAGAAGCGACAAAAAGCGATCCTAGAGGTTGGCAGGCTTTGGCTGGGTTAACCGTAAGCGCCGTCCGCTCAAAGTTCTTTTCACGATAGTCCCAGGTCTTAGTCCATTCGGCCATCTTAGTGACTTCTTCAGGACTGTGGGCACCTTCAAACTGGCGCTTGTACTCAAACAGGTCTTGGTAGGTGTCTTCTTGAAAAAGCTCGAAGTGATCTTTGATTTTGCCGGGGTCTGGGTTGTTCTCCGGCACTTGAGGATTGGTGGTCTCAGTCATGGTGGTCTCCTTTGTTGCGGGGGAGGGGAATGAGGGGATTCTTGAAGAAAGACAGAGCTTAGAGCAGGCAGGGGAGTCAAAATCCCCTGTTCCTCTACTCTGCCCATGGAGTCTTGACTAAACCCCAGGTGGGATTGTTAATGGCTAAATCCATGTCACGAGCAAAGACTTCAAAGCCTTCGTAGCCGTGATAGGGACCCGAGTAATCCCAGGAGTGCATCTGGCGGAAGGGTAATGCCATCTTCTGGAAGACGTACTTCTCTTTAATACCAGCGGCAATCAGGTCGGGGTTAAGCTGTTTGGCCAGTTCTTCAAACTCGTAGCCGCTGACGTCGTCATAGATGACGGTGCCTTCTTTAACGTAGTCGGCAGTACGCTTGTAGTCATCGCCGTGACCAAATTCATAACCAGTACCAATCACGTTCATACCCAAGTCTTCAAAGGCGGGGATAACGTGGCGGGGACGGAGACCGCCGACCATCATCATCACGGTCTTGCCTTCTAACCGGGGGCGATACTTAGCGATGATGGCATCCATACGCGCCTGATTCGCGGCAATTACCTCTTCAGCCTTGGCTTGAATTGTCTCGTCAAACTGTTCGGCAATCTTACGCAGAGATTTGGCGATTTGGGTGGGGCCAAAGAAGTTGTACTCTAGCCAGCCGATGCCATACTTCTCTTCCATAAAGCGGCAGATGTAGTTCATCGACCGATAGCAGTGGATGAGATTCATTTTGGCCAGAGGAGTCATCACCACTTCGTTAAAGGTGCCGTCTCCAGAGAACTGACAGATCACCCGTAAGCCAATCGCCTCAAGTAATAAACGACTAGGCCAGGCGTCACCACCAATGTTGTAGTCACCAATGATATTCACATCATAGGGACCCACTTCATACCCTTCGGGCAGTTTGCGATACTCATCGGCCTTGGGCAGTACCCAATCTCGTACGGTGTCGTTGGCGATGTGGTGACCCAGGGATTGAGACACCCCTCTAAACCCTTCACAACGAACCGGAACGACAGGTTTGCCTGTCTTTTTAGCTTGCTTTTTAGCAACGGCTTCAATATCGTCTCCAATGAGACCAACGGGACATTCTGATTCAATGGTGGTGCCTTTACTGAGGGGGAAAAGCACTTCTAATTCGTCAATCAGCTTGTTGAGCTTTTTGTCACCGCCAAATACGATATCGCGTTCCTGGAAATCTGAGGTAAACTGCATGGTGCCAAAGGTGTCCACACCAGTAGTACCCACGTAGTAGTTACGACGACCCGACCAGGAATAGTAGCCACAGCCAACGGGTCCATGGCTGACGTGAATCATATCTTTGACCGGTCCCCAGACAACCCCTTTGGCCCCTGCATAGGCACAGCCACGAGTTGTCATAACGCCGGGAACAGATTTCTTGTTTGACTTAACGCCGCAGTCGGAAGCGCCTTCTTCTTTAACATTAAGGTGCTTGGAGCGTTTTTTCTGGGCTTTCTCCGGGTATGCTTCCAGAACCTCCTGGATGAGCCCTTTTCTATCTTCTACAGTGGTCATGGTGTCCTCTCGTGTTTGCGATAAGGTGATGGACATTTGAAAAAGATATTGGCATTGCTGATCTTCGAGATGGCATTGTCAGTGAGAAACTGTTAAACAGGCGTGTCTATAAATCGATCCATCTTTCAAATCAGCAATTGCAAGATGTCTGACTCGATGCAGGAGATACCCCAGGTAGCTTGCTCGCTAATGATTTGGGCCTGTGCCGATCGAGAATCAGACAGTTCAGACACTAAACGTTGGCAGGAACTTTGCCAGCCGCTTGGTCTGCTGCAAGTGCCTTCTGGTACTCGTCGTCACCACCCAATAGACCAAACTCAACCAGCAATTCTTCCAGCTCATCCATGGAGATGGGTGTGGGAATTACCAGATTCTTGTTGGCCTCGATCTTTTTAGCCAATGTGCGGTATTCGTTGGCTTGATTGCTCTCAGGTGCGTACTCAATGACAGTCATACGACGCAGCTCAGCATGCTGAACAATGTTGTCACGAGGTACATAGTGAATCATCTGGGTGCCAAGACGGTCGGCCAGAGTCTCAATCAGCTCGATTTCTCGGTCAACGTTACGGCTGTTGCAGATGAGACCGCCCAAGCGTACACCACCAGAGTGAGCATACTTAAGAATGCCTCGAGCAATATTGTTGGCCGCATACATGGCCATCATTTCACCAGAGGTGACAATGTAGATTTCCTGAGCTTTACCTTCCCGAATGGGCATGGCAAAACCACCGCAAACAACGTCGCCTAATACGTCGTAGGAAACAAAGTCGAGATCTTCATAAGCGCCTTCTTCTTCTAAGAAGTTGATGGCGGTGATGATACCCCGACCGGCACAGCCTACACCTGGTTCAGGACCACCCGATTCAACGCACTTAACGTTTTTATAGCCTGTGAGTAGGACTTCATCGAGTTCTAGGTCTTCTACCGCACCGCGCTCGGCAGCTAAGTGTAGAATAGTTGTTTGAGCCTTACTGTGGAGCATCAGACGGGTGGAATCTGCTTTGGGGTCACAACCGACAATCATGATGCGCTGAGTATCGGCCATACCTGCGATGGTATTTTGGGAAGTTGTGGATTTACCGATACCGCCTTTTCCGTAAAATGCGATCTGTCTCATGGATTAGATTCTCCTTCAGTTGTTAGCAAACGCTGGATATAGACTTGGTGAATGGCCTGTCGAGGCTCTGAGACTTGTGATTAACGGTGGGGAACGCTCGACAATGAGTGCGTGGTGAAGGGATTTCATAGGGCAACTAGGAGAAAATAGAGGGCTATACGGCGACAACGGTTAATTCAGGTGAAACCTGGGCCTGTAGGCGGGTTTCAATTGCGCCTTTGAGGGTGGCAGTGCTGCTGTCACAAGAGCCACAGGCACCTTTGAGCTGCACTTGAACCACATCGCCGCTGACATCGTAGAGTTCAACATCACCGCCATCGGCTATGAGCATGGGGCGCACGTCTTCGGTGAGGACTTGTTGAATGAGATTAATTTTTTGGATGGGGGTGAGGGGAGTGGCGACAGCTTCTACCCTGGCAGCTACCGCAGTTCTGTCTCGCTGCACTTCGATTAAGATATCTTCAATGCCGGCCAAACAAGAGCCACAGCCGCCACCGGCTTTGACATAGTTGGTGACCTGTTCAACGGTGGACAGGTCGTTTTCAATAATCACCCGCCGGACGCGAGGCTCAGTGATACCAAAACAAGAACAGATTAGGGTGCCTTCATCGTCGTCATGGTGCTCGACTTCAATACCGCGGTATTTGTAGATAGCGGCTTCAAGGGCCTCTTGTCCCATCACAGAACAGTGCATTTTGGCTTCGGGTAAACCGCCGAGAAAGTCAGCAATATCTTTGTTGGTGATATTGAGCGCTTCGTCGAGGGTTTTACCTTTGATGATTTCGGTCAGCGCCGAGGAGGATGCGATCGCACTGGTGCAGCCAAAGGTTTGAAACTGAGAATCTAAAATTGTCTCGGTCGACTCTTGAATCTTGAGATGCAGCCGTAGCGCATCACCACAGGCGATACTCCCCACTTCACCATAGACAACAGCCACATCGGGCTCGTTGGTGTGTGCGATCGCACCCTGATTAATGGGGTTATAAAACAGTTCGAGTACCTTTTCGGAATAGTCCCACATGACAGTTTCTGGAGGTAAAGGAGCAAGGGAGATAAATGTAGGGAGGTTTAGGCGCTATGGACCAAATCACGATCCTGTAGCCAATCCGCTTCGTCGTTGTTAAAGGGTGAAATAGCCCGCAGTTTTTCCACGATGCCGGGCATCACGTCGACCACCTGTTGAATATCGTCTGCGGTTGTAAAACGCGATAGGCTAAAGCGAATTGAACCGTGGAGAATGGTGTAGGGCAGCCCCATGGATGTCAGCACATGAGATGGATCAAGAGAGCCAGATGTACAGGCTGAACCGGACGAAGCGCAGATGCTGTGCTGATTTAGCATAAACAGAATGGCTTCACCTTCGATATATTTGAAACCAATGTTGGTGGTGTTGGGTAAGCGAGTGGTGCCGCCGCCATTTACCTCACAGTTAGGGATGAGTGCCAGTAGCTGAGTCTCTAAGGAGTCTCGCAGCTGACGTTCTTGCTCAACGGCAGAGAGATGCTGACGGGCCAGCTCGGCGGCCTTACCCAGAGCAATAACGCCAGGCACGTTGTGGGTGCCCGCACGCCGCCCCCGCTCTTGATGCCCACCCAGCAGAAACGGACGGAAGCGGAAACCGCGACGCACATAGAGCGCGCCCACACCTTTAGGGGCATGCAGCTTGTGGCCAGAGAGCGTCAGCAGGTCAATGGTGCTTTCCTGGAGGTTGATGGGCACTTTACCCACGGCCTGTACAGCGTCTACATGGAAGGTGGCACCATATTCTTTTGCGATCGCACCAATCTGTTCTATCGGGAAAATCACCCCGGTTTCATTGTTGGCATACATGGTTGTTACCAGTGCCGTACCTCCCGTCATGGCCGCTTCTACTTCCATCAGATCTAGCTGCCCCCGACGGTCCACCGACAGATAGGTGACGGTGTAGCCCTTTTTCTCCAGATGCTTACACACATTGAGAATAGCCGGGTGTTCTACAGCCGTTGTCACAATGTGACGTTTCTCAGGCTGGGCCGCCAGGGCAGCGTGGATGGCTGTGTTGTTGCCTTCGCTACCGCAGCTAGTAAAGATAATTTCAGTGTCTTCTGCACCCAGCAGCTCGGCAACCTGGACTCTAGCATCCTGAATTGCTGCGCCCACTTGCCCTCCAAAGCTGTGCATTGACGAAGGATTACCGTAGAGGTCGCTCAAATAAGGCAGCATTGCGTCCAGAACCTCGGGGGCAACCCGAGTGGTCGCGTTGTTATCTAAATAAATGACCATTACGTCGTCTCCGCGTTTAATAAAAAGGACAATAAAGAACAGAAGAATGAGAGCTAAGGCATTAGAGGTGCACTAGTGCTGTGGGTTTGCAAATTTTGCAGAGTTTGAGAGTAAACATCAAACCAATGTCGCCAATAGCTTGACTGTTCGGCATTTTTTAGACGAGCAACCATGCGACTGTAGTTTGCAAACCAGTTGTTCCAGTAGTCTGTTGAGGGTTCAGAATTTAAGCTAACGGCTGTGGCTCCAGTGAACAGTGGCACACAGCCCTCATTTGTTGGGCATACGGCCCAGCATTGAGCAACACCGTGGGACCCTTCACACTGAGTACAGAGATTGGCATTAATCCAAAAGCTTGAACCATCGGTTTGAATAGCATTGGTAGGGCAGTCTGCGAGACAGCGCTGACAGCTAATGCAACTGTTGGTAATGGTGTAAGACATGGGTTGGGTCCTCGCTGGTAGAGGTGGATAGAGAAAGTAGGAGAATTAGAGAGGCCGACTGGGAGATATCGAGAAAAGCGATTGCTGGCCATCAGCCTCTCCTTTTTCTCGTCTGCTGTTAACTCTCTAAAATGTGTTCGTCATAAAAGTGACGCGCAACAGTTTCAATCACATCGTAGGCTTCCACTACAGTTAGTCCGGCTTTTTTGAGCGCCTTTTGGGGGCAGGGGCCAACTTTAGCTGTGAGCAGAGCCTTACAGTCGATAATTGTATTGATGATGCCTTCTAGGGCCGCCTCTTCGCCGTAGCCACCCTGGCAGTAGTCAGCAACTTTACGGTGACCGACAAACTTGGCTTCATTGGCGTCTACTTCATAAATCATAAATTCCTTGGCATGACCAAAGTGTTGGTTAACCAACCCTCCCCCTTTAGTGGCCACCGCCACCAGAACCTTGGGAGAATTGATCGCGCGCTTGTGGCTAGCAGAGGCCTCCTTCTTCTCAGCGACAGCTGCTTTTGTTTGTTCAATGCCAAGGTGAACTGCCTGACGTTGTTCTAAACTGTAGTCCGCCGGCATTTCCATAAACTTCTCTTTGGTGAATTCCTGACTACGGTCTTCACCCAGCAAACCAACGGCATCGGCACGACACTGACGGCAGTGGCGCATCATTTTCATGTTGCCAGAACACTTATCTTGGACTGTCTTCAACTCTTTAGGATTAGGACCGCGCTGACCATTGAGACCAAAGTAGGTGCCATGCTCCGGAGCCGAGATCAACGGCATAATATTGTGAAGGAACGCTCCGCGATCGCGAATCGCTTTATTCACCTCTGGCAGATGCTGATCGTTGATGCCAGGAATCAGGACCGAATTCACTTTGCAAAGAATATCGGCTTCCTGCAGGGCTTGGAGACCTTCCATCTGCCGCTCGTGCAAGATTTTTACACCATCAATGCCGCGATAGCGACGACGGCGATAGTGAACCCAGGGATAAATCTTCTCTCCTACTTTTGGGTCCACCATATTAATAGTGATGGTAACGTGATCCACATTAAGCTGTTTAATCCGCTCAACATGGTCAGGCAACATCAGCCCATTAGTAGACAGGCAAAGTTTAATATCGGGGGCTTTGTCAGCAATTAGCTCAAACGTACGAAATGTCTTCTCTGGGTTGGCCAAGGGGTCACCAGGACCAGCAATACCCAACACCGTCATCTGTGGAATTTTACCCGCCACCACTAACACTTTGTGGGCAGCTTCTTCAGGAGTCAGTAGCTCACTGACAACACCTGGGCGGCTTTCATTGGCACAATCATACTTACGATTACAATAGTTGCACTGAATGTTGCAGGCCGGAGCCACAGCAACGTGCATGCGGGCGTAGTGGTGGTGAGCTTCTTCGCTGTAGCAAGGATGTTTTTCAATACGGGCCTTTAGAGAGTCACTCATGCCCTTGGGGGCATCATTTTTAGTGCTACAGCCACAGCCGCCACCGGACTTGACCGTTGTTTTAGTTTTGGTCAATGTGATGTCCAACTCGGGCGTCGTCGTGGGCGCGGAAGTGAGAGCACTAGGAGGCGGAGGCGTCATTGGTTTAAAGGAGTGAGGGAGTGAGGGAATTCAGTATGAAGCGGTGCTGCATTAGCTGAGTCTGTAAAAACAGGTGCTCTACACAATAAAATCGGAGAGCCGGGTTGGAGGATAGCGAATGCAGCACCAGAGAGTATGCGAGTCGCAGAACTCAATTGGGCGAGCAGCAATTTCCAGGGTGTGTAGATGGAGATGTGCTTGTTTGTCTTGGGTAAGATAACGAGGACATCCCGATAGGGGTGAATACGCCTGAAATTACTCTGGTCGCCCGACCGGTGACAACTTAAGAAACAAAAGCTTAGCAAGCTGAGCCCTGTTACTTGAGTTCACCAACCTAAATGAATTGAGTGCCTGGCGATGAAAGAGTTATATCAATGGCTCTAAACGCAAATTGAAACCCGGCCCTGATAGGATTTATTAGATGATTAACGCTGTACTCGATGACTACAGCCCTTGAATTTTCAAGGAAAAATATTTTTTCTAGGGTAGGGGACTAGTATTTCTAACGCTGTGGACCTGCATTTTAACACCCACGTTCGGTGATTACTGTACTCAGTGTTATCCATTGATATAAAAGGGATTAACACTCTTTTTGCCAGTAAACAAAGTCGAGGTCTTTGAGTACTCAATAACGGGTATTTTGCTACATTAGATACACAATTCGCCGCTGTTCTTTTGGTGTCAAAAACGTGTCTGTATCGATGCTTTCAGTTTAGACTCGGTTTTGGTAACAGATTTAACGGTTTCATATTAAATGATGTAAAATCAGACGAGAGTTTTGAATTTGAACACTCTTTTAACTAGGCGATTTAGAAATGATTCAGCTGTCGCCGTTTAACACATTCACGATCTCTATGTGAAATATGTTTGCAAAGCGATAGGTCTAAATTCGACAAGACAGAACGCTCTGCAACAAATCACTTCTAGAACCCAAGTATTCGCAAGTTGTTAAGGATTGCTGAAATTAATTGGGAAGGTTTTGCATCAGTTGTTACAGTTTCAGTTGTTGAGTTGTGATTTTTCTCATTAACGTCTGGGTCTTGAGTACATCAAATCGCTTTTTATAAGACTGTCTCAAAATCGGGCCTAAACACTATATATATAGACTTTGGCTTGAGTACAGAATACCTGTACCCACCCTTAGAAATACCTATCGGCAGGTGTTAAAATACTTGTCCCTTGCCCCTAGAAGAATTTCTAAACTCTCTATTTATAAAGGTTTCAGCGTTTGAGTGTAGAGGTAATAGTTATAGTAAATCTGGATTGGGCTGTTGCGATCTCACCCCTTAAGTTGCAACTGCTATAAGCAGAAAAACAACGCCCTGCCAGACCAATGTCCCTATCTCTGCAGCACTTCTCTATTCAACATGTGTTACCCCAGGTCAAGCTGCGTCAGCCTGCAGATTTTGCCATTATCTTTGAGCGCGACCCAGCCGCCCGTAACTGGTTAGAGGTACTCTGCTGCTATCCAGGGTTACATGCCATTACGGCCCATCGGTTAGCCCATTGGCTTCATGCTTACAACATTCCATTCTTTCCTCGTTTTATTTCTCATTTAGCCAGGTTTTTTACCGGTATCGAGATTCACCCCGGTGCCACCTTAGGTAAAGGTGTGTTTATTGATCACGGTATGGGGGTTGTGATTGGGGAAACCGCCGTTGTTGGTGACTATAGCCTGATCTACCAGGGGGTAACTCTGGGGGGTACGGGCAAAGAAACCGGCAAGCGTCACCCCACCGTTGGCAGCCAGGTCGTCATTGGTAGTGGCGCTAAAGTGCTTGGCAGTATTACGGTGGGTGACCACGCTCGCATCGGTGCAGGCTCTGTTGTATTAAAAAGCGTGCCTGCTAACTGCACCGCCGTTGGTATTCCTAGTCGTAATGTCTGTGAATGTAATACAACAGCAGCTCCTTTGGAGCATGGTCAGCTCCCCGATATTGAAGCCACTACCGTTCGACATCTTTTGGCTCGGATTGAAGCGTTAGAAAATCAATTACAAAATCTCACCTATCCATCTCTCTCTCATTTGGAGTCTCAATCCTATGGATAAATCTATCCCTATAGTTCCGCGTGGTCAGGTTATTACTGTCCCTCTCGGCGAACGCTGGTCCATCAAGCGTCGTTTTCAGGAACTTCATATCGCCTGTACTTGTCCCGCTGACGGTACCCTACGAGTGACCATCAATGATCCTGTAGAACTGCTGTTGGTGCACAGCGTTGTGCAACGGTTTACAGCGTCTCGCCAGGTTGGTGCAGCCTGGTTAGACCGCTGTTGGGATGCCCAGGTAACCTGTACCACAGACCACTAAATGACTTTGTTAAAGAGGGTATTCTACCTCTTTGACAATCACGTACTTTCTGCACCGTCAGGCAGAAGGCACGCTGAGACAACGCTCACACTGTTCTGCGAGAACAATCGAGATAGACACAGTTTCTTGCTTACCTACATTAGATTGGAGAAATTACATGACTACTCAAACTCTTGTCCGTGCCTTTGGTGAAGTGGGTCAAAACCCCGTTGGGCTTGAAAAAGAGGTAACAACTACCGTATGTGAAGGTCTGAACTTAGTTTATGCCAGCTTTCAGGCCCTTTACCTGCAGTATCAAAAACATCACTTTGTCATTGAAGGGGCAGAATTCTATTCTATTCATGGATTTTTTCAAGAAAGTTATGAAGAAGCCCAAGGTGCGGCCCACGATATTGCCGAACGCATGAATGGACTAGGCGGCATCCCTGCGGGCACATTTGCCAGTCTGGCTCAGCTGTCCTGCTTTACTCCAGAAACAGATGGAGCCTATAGCTGTCGGCAGATGCTGGAAAATGATTTGGTCGCTGAACAGGCGCTCATCACCTTATTACGGCGGCTCGCTACACAGGTTGAGAGTGTGGGCGATCGCGCCACTCGCTATCTATATGAACAGATTCTCTTAAAGACAGAAGAGCGCGCGTTTCATATCGATCATTTCTTAAGTGAAGATAGCCTTACGTTTCCCTTTTTAAGGTAGTGCTATCAGATTTAATTTAGAGGTGTATTCAATCTTCAATTAGTAAGGAGGTTTCCACCATGATGACAACTCTGACAATGGTCGGTCCTTTTATTCTCTTTGCTTGGGTCCTGCAATTTTTGCTTAATCAGCTAATCGCAGACGATCTCGAAGTGTTTGATGCCGACCCAGCTCAACCAGTGGATGACGCTTCGCCAAGCTAACAAATTGTTACGCTTGCCAGCGGGTTAACCTTGAGGGTGAGATCGCGTCACGGCACTCTCTCACCCTCTTCCCTTTTTATGCGATTGCTGATTTAGGGGATGAATCGATCTAGAGCGGGGGCTGACCCCTCATCACTAAAACCATCTTAAGGATCAGCAATATCCTGTTTATTAATGGAGGCAGCTAAGATGACAACTCCACCTCAGATATCTATCAACGACACCACCCTCCGAGATGGTGAACAGGCGGCAGGGGTTGCCTTTGGCTTAGAGGAGAAGGTGGCGATCGCTATTTTTCTCGATACTATCGGTGTACAGGAATTGGAAGTCGGTATCCCAGCGATGGGAGGAGATGAAGCCAAGTCAATTCGTGCGATCGCAAATCTAGGCTTAAATGCGCAGCTCCTCGGTTGGAACCGAGCGGTACTCTCTGATATCCAGGCGTCTATTCAATGTGGTTTAAAGCGAATCCACATCTCGGTGCCTGTCTCAGAGATCCAGATTCAAGTTAAATTTCAAGGTCAGTGGACCCGAGTATTTCAACAGCTGCGACAAACCATAACCTTTGCCCGTGACCACGGGTTAGAGGTGAGCGTTGGTGGAGAAGATAGTTCCCGTGCCGATGCGTCTTTTTTGCTTGAGGCCGCTCAGCTGGCTCAAGAACTAGGCGCATTTCGCTTTCGCTTTTGTGACACTGTGGGCATTTTGGACCCATTTATCACCTATGAGAAGGTGCAAACCCTGGTCGCTGCCCTCAATATTCCAGTGGAAATGCATACCCACAACGATCTGGGGCTAGCCACCGCCAATGCCCTGGCCGGTGTTCGTGCCGGGGCCACCTCGATTAACACAACGGTCAACGGGCTAGGGGAGAGAGCGGGAAACGCCGCCCTTGAGGAAGTAGTCATGGCATTACGGCAGGTGTATGGTCTCAAAACCGCTATTCACACAGAGCGTTTATTAGAACTCTCTCGATTTGTTGCCAAAGCCGTAAACTGCCCAGTTCCTCCTTGGAAAGCCGTTGTGGGTGCCAACACCTTTGCCCATGAATCGGGCATTCATGCCCATGGGGTGCTGCATAACCCCAGCACCTATGAACCGTTTGACCCCAAAGAGGTGGGTTGGCAGCGGCGCTTTGTGGTGGGCAAACATTCAGGTCGTCATTTACTCAACCAGATTTTACAGACCTACGGGATTCAGCTAGATGATAGCAACAGCCAGACACTGCTTAATGCCGTCCGCGATCTCTCAATTCAGTTAAAACGCAGTCTCACCGTTGATGAGCTATTAGCCCTGGCTCAACAAGAAACCGTGGGTGTTGTTCCATAGCTACGTGGGCTGACATAGCGATTGCTGATTTGGGGGATGAACCGGTCTAGAGCCGTTGCTGTCTGACGGTATCTCACAACTAAAGTCATCCCGAGGATCAGCAATGCCCTGACATAAGTTCAGCCCATGTTTGTCCTGTCCCCCTTTGTTTTTCGCTACCTCCGCCCGCTTACTCTCTACCCTAAGGATTTGTTATGAAAGTTATGCTCCACACCGACCGTGCTGGCAAACTCATGGTTTATGTTGCCAAAAAAGACCTAGAAGAAGAAGTGGTCAAGCAAACAAAGGTTGACGATAGTCAGGTTCTAACGTTAGCCAACGGGTGGGAACTATCAGTGACAGGACTAAGTGAACCGATCAAAACACCCCAGACGGTTAGAGCCAGACGCTTGAGCTAGGTCGCACACCCTCACAGGAGATTATTACAGGAGATTATTGTCCATGTTAAATACCCAACATCTGCCGCCCTATATGTTTAGCCTAGAGGGAAACTTTTTAGGCTATCTTGGCAAATCCCCAACCAAAATCAAAGCCCTTATCCTCGAATTTGAGCAAGAACAGCTTGCCATTAAACTTCCTAAACCACTACGCATGTCGCTGCAGGCGCACAACCTGCAGCTAGGAGATCAAATCCGCTGTATTGGCCGTAGTCAGGTCGACTTTAAATCTGGTGTGATTAAACTCAAGGCTTATCATGTCGTGCCCTTAAAGCCCCCTAGCGAAGATAGGTTCGATGCTCCCACCCCCCCAACACCTGCCTTGGTGGCCTCTGAGGCAGCGCCTGCTGCAGTTTTCGCTGGGAAAAAACGGGCCAAAATTTTGGTCTGTCGCAAGTCAGGGTGTCAAAAACGGGGCGGCGGACGGCTGATATCCACACTCGAAACATTGTTGCAAGAATATCAACTACAAGATCACGTTGAGATTCAATATACGGGCTGTCAAAAACGCTGTTCAAAAGCACCTACATTGACGATTATGCCGGGCAAACATCGCTATGACCGACTAGCTTCCCAAAATATATCTCACCTGATTGAGCAGCACTTTTGCCCGTCTGAGCGCTGTTCTTCAAACTAAGCCGTTGCTGATTTAAGAGATGCCCTGATCGGTCAGAAATGCCCCGCGCGTAGATGAAATCATTCCGAGGAACAGCAACCCCAAATTAATTATGAAAATCAACTACTGTCAGCTTCTAGCTAAGCTGTTGGTCTGGTTGGTCGCTGAGGTTGTTCTCAATTATGTAGGGTTAGACAACCTCGCCGACTACAGCGAGTACCTTAAAGAACAGAGCAGTGTCACCATTGCTGTTAGCTATCTGCAGCATTAAATAACAGAGTACGGTCTGCCGGACGACTTCCAGATTTTCTGACAGATTCTCTGGGCCGCTAGACCGAGCGTTCATCCACCCGCATATCAAAGGGTAACCCCGTATCCAAGGGTGGGTATACGCGAATTCTGGCATGGGAGCTAAATTCAGACAGATACCCAGCCAGTGTGGCCATACGGTTTAACACACGCCAATTTTTTTCTTGGTCAGCGCAGTGAATAGTTAAAATAACGGCTTCAACAATATTGATAGTCCATCTACATTCCATTAGCATCGATTGAGTTGAACCATCGCATGCTTCAAAAAAATATTGGCAGAGGGCTCCCTCTAACTGTCGTCTTAGCTCTATATCTAAATCTGTGATTAGCTCTGGCGGTAAATCTTCAGGTGGAAGTGAATGAGACATTAGCGGTCCTCAGAGGTAGATATTAAGCTAAAGAGCAGATTAATTAACATGTCCAGCCCTCTCCATTGTGATCACCTTGGCAATTTGTTCAGGAAATTCTTCTAAGTCTGCATCTTCGCCTTTAGGCATCGGGGAGACAAATGTGTAGCACGGATCACACTGCCCAGTATCAAAAACCTGTAGCACCCATTTATCGGGTAATCCATCTACACCAATTTCCACAACATACCAATCGCTCCCGGTTTCACGAGTCGCGAGAATAGAGAAAAAATCCTGATCTACCTCCGGAATCGCTAAGTCATTCATTAAAAAATCCATTGCCGATATATTAGCATCGGCTATTGATAAATTTATCATTTCCAAAGGTCTCCTTTATACTCGTTGGGAACTGGTAGGACAGGTTTGGACATCCTGGGTGAGGTCGCTGTCTGGGGCTAATCCAATCCAGGCATCCACCTCGGTTAAATCAAATCCAAACGCTCGACGATTCTCTACCTGCAGCAGCGGGCGTCGAATTAAGATGGGGCGTTTAATCATTAATGCCAACGCTTCGCTGGCGCTGACTTGGCTGGGGTCTACCTCACCCTTCGTAATCGGTGGAGCGGTTGGATTGAACCACTCTGCTACAGGCCGCTCACCAAAGAAGGAACGCAGCTGCTCTGGTGTCCAGGTCTGGGCTAGGAGGTTGTGAACTCGCACAACATGACCGGCTGCTTGCAGCAGACTCTTTTGTCGAGCGTTACCGACACAGCCGGGTTTTTCATAAAAATCGATGGTTGCCATAGATTAATCCTCATCATCAGCGGCATTGAGAATGCTGAACAACAGCTCACCACCAAATTCCTTGGCTTCAATTTGTTGGATCTGAGCGGCAATCCGCTGGGCGTTCTCTAACTGCCCCAGACGTGCAATTAAAAGGCCAGAGGCCGCATAAGCACTCAAATACAGCCTGACTGCTGGGCTATCAAGCTGTGCTATTAACAAG
This sequence comes from Cyanobacteria bacterium P01_H01_bin.21, assembly GCA_038748405.1. Taxonomy (GTDB): domain Bacteria; phylum Cyanobacteriota; class Cyanobacteriia; order Phormidesmidales; family Phormidesmidaceae; genus Leptothoe. Next base: position 132,525 of record JBCDIX010000003.1, read on the forward strand.
GGCTTGAGGGTCTCCCAGTCAGAGGGCCAAGATTTGGCTATGCGATCGCACACCTCAATAGCCATAGCCAGCGCTTTGGCATTGTTATTTTTGTAAAAGTAATAGCGATAGGCACTGACCAGCACATCGAGATCCACGTCTGGCTGTGCAAGCGCTTGTTGAACATACTGCTCAGAAACGGTCGTGTCTTCCCAAGTCTGGGCAGCCGACACTAACAGCGCTCTAGCAGAACCGTTCATCGAAAACCACGGAGGGTTTATGGTTGAAGTCATTGGTCTTAGTGTGGGTGTATCCAAGGATTGACAACAGCATCAATCCGCAGCTGCTACGGCATAAATTAGGGTGATCCCAAGAAACGAGATCAAAGCAGCGATCAACGGCACACTCTCTATCGTTATTAGTGACGATCTGCCTGCAACATTCCGTATAGTCAGACACCAAACCAACAATAATGTCGTCAATATAACAAAATGCGAACAAAAGTCTACCTTTGCATCATTAATAACGATTTCGAAACAATCTAATCAGTCAGCCATATTTGTTTGGGAAAACCGTTATAGCGACAACATAATCCGTGAGCTGATAGTCCATCCTGAACATAATTTTTGGCGCTTTCTGAAGAAACTGTTAAACCGTATCAGGTGACATAGATTACAAAAACACGGGTTGTTATTCCTAATGGTGTGATTTTGCAATAAATTTTGAAAACCCTGCTGCGCGTCTATCACCGAAATTCCTTAACTGTTTCTAACGCGTTTTGTCTGATGAGATGCCCACAAGTAGCGAATCGAACAGCGAAGTCTCATCAGCTAGAAGTTAAAATACTCCACTCATCAACAACTTGATGAGTTTATTTTGTCTATGGCTTACACTATCAAAGACGGTTGTATCTTGTGCGATAGCTGTCGGCCCGAATGTCCGGTGGGTGCCATTAAACCCACGGCCGATCACTCAAGCTACTGGATTGACCCAACTCTATGCAATAACTGTGAGGGGTTAGAGGCTCCTCGCTGTTTACAAGCCTGCGAAGTGGGCTCCCTAGCCCCGCTAGTTCCCAAAAAGGGGCGACGGAAAAGCACCCTGCTGCCAGCGGCCATCTCCGAAATCTTTCTCGGTGGCAAGACCACTCCCTTTGCTTCCTCTATGGTCATCTGGGAAGCCTGTAACGTTTTAGCTCAACGTCAGCATCTACCCTGGAAAACTGATAAAGACGAGACGCTTTACTATCGTCGTCCTATTCATCGAGGTCGAGGAGAGATTCGATATCGGCTGGCAGCAGATCCAGAGAGCGATACACCTGTGCCGATTGCTGGCAGGGATGCCGCCAATGCCATCGCTAAATTTGACATTCGAGCGACCTGTTTACACTTAATTTTTGCTGCCTACGCAGTTACGCTTGATTGTCCCTGGGAAGATTCTTTTGTTATCAACGATCAGCATATTGAACGCTATTTAGGTCTCGATAAACGCAAAGACCTCAGCAAACTCGACAAGCTGACCCTGATTAAAGAATTGGTCTATCAGTCTTGTCAGCTGCTGGTTACCCTCGATTGGCCTCGTCAGGGCAAAGTTCAGTCGTTTAACCTCAGCGAGCACCCCATCTGGCAGCTGCTCAAGACAGACTATTATTTTGAAACAGATGCTGAGGGCGATCGTCATCTAATCGGTCTGGGATTCACCATTCGCGCTGGCATTTGGGCCAAACACTTTCTCAACAAACGAGACTATCGCAACCAAACAGCGTTTTATCAGTATGGTGTACTGCCCAAGTCCCTGCTGGCTGAAGTCATGAGTAACTGGCAACAACATGAAGGCGCTGTTCGGATTTTGCTGTGGCTGTTGTTTAAGCTACGACTGGGGGGCGATCACCGCCTCACCATACGCACTCTGCTGCGGATTGCCTATGGTGAAGAACGACTGACTGAGGCCACCACCGTGCGGGGTGCCCATAAACGGTTGCTAAAGACCTTTGAGAGCGATCTTGAAACCATTTACTATTACGGGCTAAAACCGTTGTTTGATCCAGAAACCTATCCTGCGGATATTCAACCGCTGTGGTCGAGGGTGATTGATCTGCCCGATGATGTCGACGAAGCCCTCGAATTTTGGGTAAACGATGCCAAACGCAGTCGCAGTCTGACAGATACGGCCCCCCGAGATAAATGGCAACGGTTAATCAACGCTCGACTATTAGGGTTTGAACTCTCGGAAGAATGGCAGCAGTCTGTGCGTCGCCGGACCTCTAAACGGCGGCGTAAACAACCTCAAACTGCACAGCTTCCCAATTTTTCTGGCAGCACCCTTAAAGCCGCCCGTCAGCGTCAAAATGTTACCCAGCGCGCGCTGGCTGAACAGCTGGGGAAAAGTCAAAGCTGGGTGCGCGATGTTGAGAAAGGACGGTTTAGTGTCAGTACTGAAGACTACGCCCGCCTGCAACAAACTTTAAATCTTGAATAGACAAAACTTAATCAATAGGCAACATTCGACACCAAAGAACAGCAGGTTTTGTATTGAAAGATACAGAATGTTTGTCGTAGATCTCTCGTAATTAATAGTAGAGAGTATGTGCGTTTTGGTGGCAGCGCTGTTTGCTAACAGCTAAACAGTCTTTAGTTGTTGCCATAGTTTGGTATTTAGATTATTTCAATGCGTTGAACAGTTGGGGGTGTTCTACTCGAACAGCCGCCAACGTTGGGCATTGGAAAAAGAGAAAGATTGCTCAATGTCTGTAGAGGAAGCGTTTCTGGCTTGCTTGATCAGTTACAGCCCCATTGCTTAGACGTGGTAATCGCGTATTTTTTGCCCACCGCTACTTGAATCAAACCCATGGTTAGCACAGCTCCGCTTCAATCATTGTCTACAGACTTTACAGCCAAGAGACCGGACCCGATTGACTCTATTTTCCCAACAGCCGAGGCTGTTCCAGAGGAATTTCGCCTGCGGGCGCCCGTCAATCAGCGTGAGTATTTAATTAATGGGGAATTACGCCATTGGCAGGGGGATGTGGAAACCGTACTGTCGCCAGTGCATATCCAAACAGAGCAAGGCCCTGTTCCAGCGACAGTGGGGCATTTCCCTTTACTGACTAAAGAGGAGTCTCTGGCCGCCCTGGATGCGGCAGTTGCGGCCTATGACAGGGGGCGTGGCCTATGGCCCACACTGTCTGTGGCACAGCGGATTGAGCACATGCATGACTTTGCCCATCGTATGAAGGAGAAACGCGAAGCGGTGGTAAAGCTGCTGATGTGGGAAATTGGCAAGTCTTATAAAGACTCTCAAAAAGAGTTTGACCGCACCGTCAGATATATTACAGACACCATTGATGCCCTCAAAAATTTAGATCGAGTCTCGTCTCGGTTTGAAATATCTGAAGGGGTGATTGGTCAAATTCGGCGAGCACCGCTGGGGGTGGTGCTTTGTATGGGGCCGTCTAACTACCCACTGAATGAAACCTTTGCGCTGCTGATTCCGGCATTGATTATGGGCAACACGGTCATTATGAAATTACCCCGTCCGGGTGTGCTGTTTTGTAATCCACTGCTAGAGGCTTTTCAAAAATCATTTCCTGCTGGCGTGGTCAATACGGTATATGGCAAGGGGCGAACGGTGGTGCCACCGCTGATGAAGTCAGGTCAGGTAAGCACGTTTGCCTTTATTGGCTCAAGCCATGCGGCTAACGATCTAAAAAAACAACATCCCAAACTCAATCGCCTGCGTACTGTTTATGGGCTAGAGGCAAAAAATCCTGGCATTATTTTGCCCAGTGCCGATCTAGACCTGACGGTAAAAGAATGTATTTTAGGGACGCTGTCTTATAATGGGCAGCGCTGTACGGCTCTCAAGATTCTGTTTGTTCATCGTCAGATTGTTGATGAGTTTCTGAAACGATTTTCGACGGCGGTCTCTCAGCTGACGGTGGGGATGCCCTGGGACGAAGGGGTAACGGTTACCCCACTGTTTGACACCCAGAGGACCGAATATTTTTCAGACCTGGTTGATGATGCGGTGGGTCACGGTGCGGGGGTGGTCAACCCCAATGGGGGAGCAGTGAATGGTTCTGTTTTTTATCCAGCCGTACTCTACCCAGTTACTCCAGCCATGCGTCTTTATGCTGAAGAACAGTTTGGGCCGGTGATCCCGGTTGTTCCCTACGATGATATTGAAACACCCATTGACTATCTTGTGAACTCTGACCATGGACAGCAGGTGAGTATTTTTGGACAAGATACTGATGCGATCGCAGATCTGATCGATCCGCTAGTTAGCCAGGTCTGTCGGGTGAATCTCAATAGCCAGTGTCAGCGCGGTCCCGACACGTTTCCCTTTACCGGTCGCAAAGACTCCGCTGTGGGTACGCTGTCCGTATCCGATGCCCTCCGGTCGTTTTCGATTCGCACGCTGGTGGCGGCCAAGGACCAGCCATTAAATAAGACAATCATCACAGACATTGTCAGAGAGCGAAAGTCGAACTTCTTATCCACAGATTTTATTCTGTGATGCCCGCGCAAACTAATTTAAGACAAACAGGAGACAACAATGTCTGATCAACCAATTTCTAACGAAGTGGCCTTGAGAATTGCCCTGGCCGCTAAAGTACTCCCCGATATCTCTGTAAGAGACTTAATCACAGCCCTACAGACTAATTTTGACGAGATTACTGAAGACTCCCTCAGTAATCTGACAGTCACCCAATTAAAACGCTCCTTTGGCAATATCTACGATGTGGACGAGGGAGAATGGGAAGGTGAAGATGCCAGCAATCAAGAAATAACGGCATTAAAAGAAGCCGTGCGTATTTTGTGGGGAGAAACAGCACAGTGCGAACAGCCTCTCCCCATCGAGGCTTATCAGGATGGTGATATGCCCAATTCCATCAGGATTGCGGTTGCCTCTAATACAGCAGAACAGCTCGATGGCCATTTTGGTTCCTGTCATCGCTATCTGATCTATCAGCTATCGGCAGATACCATTAAGCTGATCGATGTCCGCTCAGCTTTAGAAGCTGACCTGAGCGACAACAAAAACCAGTTTCGGGTCAATCTCATTAAGGATTGTCCCGTACTCTATGTTGTTTCCATCGGCGGACCGGCTGCGGCAAAGGTTATCCAGGCCAATATCTATCCGATGAAAGTAGAGTCAGGCGGTGCCATTCGAGATCTGCTAAAGGATTTACAACAGGCGATTGCCACCTCTCCTCCACCCTGGCTCGCCAAGATCTTGGGCATTGACGCCAGCCACCGAGTAAAAAATTATAGCGCCGCTGTTTGAGGCCGCTAACGTTCACCATCCCACCCCCTTAACATGACTCTAAAACCCAATAAAGAAAGAGGTCTAGAAATCCAACAGATTACGGGATTAAGACCCACACATTTTGCTGATTTAGTTCGGGTCGCCCAGCTGATTTACGACCCCAGCGGTGGTATCGCAACCCGAGTTGTCCAAGTTGACTGGTTAGATTTTGAAATTCCAGAAACCGTGGTCACAAATTTGAGCGCATTGGGTCGTCAATATCAGTATGAGTCTCCCCATGTTGATATTGACCTGGTCTGGGATAAACTCACGCCAGAAACCCGCAGCTGGTTTATGGCCAATAAACGCCGGCTATGGGAGATTGAAGAATCTTTTCCTGCCCTGGATGAGGATTAGGGCAGATGACGGTAGGGGCGTACGGAAAGGGCGCACTGCAGTGCGCCCCTACATAATGTTCTTATAAATCCAAAACGGCCCGAACTTCGCCCTGCTCACGTTGGGTTGAAAACCCAAGCTTTTTGCACAGGTGTTGCATCGCCCGGTTTTCTGACAGAATATCGGCCGAAATCCGGTCTAATTCTTCAGCCTGACCAATGGTAATTAGCGATCGCAACAGCTCAGTCCCCAGACCGCGGCCCTGGTACTGATCATTAACCAACATGCCAAATTCCGCCTCATTGAGACCGTGCAGGCGGCTAAGTCGAGCTACCCCTAAAATTGAACGCTCGCCAGATTCATCTTGATGCTCGGCCACCAGCGCCATCTCGCAATCATAGTCAATAAAACAGATCCGGGTGAGCCGCTCATGGGAGACTCTGGTCTGTAATTTAATTAGATGAAAATATCGGAAGTAGATACTCTCTTCTGACAGTGTTTGATGAAATGCCACGATCAAGGGTTCATCTTCAGGACAGATGGGACGAATTGTCACAGAGGTTCCGTCCGGCAGCGTCCACGGTTTTACATACTGTTTTGGATAGGGACGAATGGCCGGTTTGGGTAGAGCGTCTTCGGTGATATTGGCTCCATGGAGCACCACCCGCGCATCTAAGGCCAGTAGCTGGTCGGCAGATGCCAGTAACGGATTAATTTCAATTTCCTTAATTTCTGGGTAGGTCACCACCAGCTGGCTAAATCTCACCAACAGCTGTTCAAGGGCGGCTAGATCGACACTGCGTCGACCGCGCACACCCTTAAGCGCCTTATAAATCTGGGTTTGTTCCATCAGGCGACGTGCCAGCGTAGTGTTTAACGGCGGCAGCCCCAGGGCGCGATCGCGATAAATTTCCACCAGCTGCCCACCGCTGCCAAATAGCAAGACGGGGCCTAACTGTTCATCCACACTGCTGCCAATAATCAGCTCATAGCCAGTCAGAGATACCATCGGCTGTACCGTAACCCCCAAACAATCTCCTGGCTGTCCGATCGCCATAATGGTGGCGTAGGCTTCCCTAACAGCGGCCTCATTCAGCAAATTGAGCCTAACGCCCCCCACATCGGTTTTATGGGTGATGGTGTGAGAATGTAGCTTTAGCACAACCGGATATCCAATTTGTTGAGCCAGTGCGACCGCTTCATCTGCCGAGGTGGCCAACTCAGTGGTCACCGTGGGAATGCCATAGGACTGCAGCAGCTGTTTAGATTCCCACTCGCTGAGCAACAGACGATTTTCGGCCCTGGCACTATTTAATAAGTCAGGAATTAAACTGGTTTCACAGGCTGGCGTCGTTGTTAGACTCGGGGTCTCATAAAGGGCGTGCAAATTGTCGCTATATCGAGCCATCAGCGTAAAGACCTGAGCCGCTGCATCAGGGTAGGGCAGCGTAAAGATCTGACTTTGATTGAGCTGAGCCTCACCTGCTGCGACCCGATCGGTTCCCATCCAGCTGGCTAACAGCGGTTTATCTTTCCACTGGTGTGCTCGGGTCTGGAGCTGAGTCGCGGTCTTGTCAGGTTCAGTCATGGCCTGGGGGCTGAGAATAACTAACAAACCATCGCTGTTGGTATCCTGGGCCAGAACGTCAAGGGCCGCCCCATATCTCTCAGGGGTGGCATCTCCTAAAATATCAATCGGATTTTGGCGGCTCCAGTGCGCAGGCAATAGGGTATCTAAAGTCTCTACAGTTTCAGGGCTCAAGGAGGCCAGTTCACCGCCGCTGCGAATTAATGCATCTGTTGCCAACACCCCTGGACCACCCGCGTTGGTGAGAATTGTTAGCCGCTTACCTCGAGGACGGGGTTGTTTACCCAATACTTCAGCAAGATTAAACAATTCATCAATCGTGTTTACCCGCAGTACCCCACAGCGCCGGAAGGCGGCATCTAAAACCTCATCGCTCCCGGCTAACGCCCCCGTGTGGGAAGCGGCAGCCTGGGCCGCCAGCTGAGTTCGCCCCGATTTAATGACAATAATGGGCTTGCTGAGGGCCACTTCTCGAGCGGCTGAGAGAAATGATCGAGCATTGCCAATGGTTTCCATATAGAGAACAATGCTGTGGGTCGCCGGGTCATCCCCCAGATAGTAAATTAAATCTCCCCAGTCGATATCCAACATTGAGCCAATGGAGATAAAGGCACTAAAGCCAACATTCTCCCGCAGACTCCAATCTAATATAGAGGTGCACAGTGCCCCGCTCTGGCTGATAAAGCCGACACTACCCGGACGAGCCATGGTGCCCGCAAATGTGGCATTGAGACCGCTGGTGGGGCACATCAGGCCAAGACAGTTGGGGCCTAAAATCCGTAGCTGATGACGGCGAGCGGCCGATAAAATAGCCTGCTCAAGCGCTATCCCTGCTGGCCCTGTTTCCCTAAAACCAGCAGAGAGAATAATGACACCTTTAACCCCGGCCAAACCACACTGCTCAATCACCTGGGGCACCCCCTGGGCCGGTATTGCAATAATGGCTAAATCTATCGGCTCAGAAATCGCCTCAATGCTGGGGTAAGCCTTGATCCCAAAAACGTTAGACCGCTTTGGATGCACTGGGAAAACGGTGCCGCCAAAAGAGCTGCTAACTAGATTCCAGAGAAGAGTTCGCCCTACACTGCCGGGGCGTTCGGTCGCGCCAATAACAGCCACTGTTTGAGGTGCAAAAAAGTGCGAGAGCGGTTGATGGTCGTAACGCAGAATATCGTGGGCAGGATCTGGACAGTGGAGCTGGCCTAAGTCATGAGAACTTGTAGTGGTCTCACGCAGTTTAGTCTCAGTCGAGCGGATAGATTCACTCGCATTGAAAGTGGTCATAAATAATGCCCCAAAAATATGGCTAGAGTGTGATCAAAATTCACGGATGAGGCACGCTAGTTTTCTCTAGTTACCTTTTACAATCCAAACAACATCTTTCTTAGTCTTCTATTGCTGATGTGCTAGTAGTACCCTGTGGATATCAGGCCCACACCATTCTATAGCCTTGTAAATTGTTTGGAGTTGAGGCTGAATGACATCTTGTAAGTAAAGTGTATCTTGATTTCTCTATAGCTAGTATTAACCAAATATATTCATCAAATATTTTCTTGTTAAGGGTGATTTTTTACACAAAAATCACTCTCAAGACGTAATCATTGCAACATAACAGATGCCATTGTAGGTTTGGAAACAAAACTGTTGTTTATTTAAGAGTGTTTCAATACGTGGTGATGTTCTTTAGAAACGTAACGTAACTGTATCAAAACAGCCTGCGATTCCACAGGCTTTTGCTATAGTGAACGAGTAAGCAAGATTACTTATGGAGTGTCGTGAATTCAGTGTCGTTGGAGGTTGTTCCTTAGTTCTACAAAGCTTACAACATAACCTTTGGATGATTAGTTTAGATGATTAGCTGTTGAGGGAGACAGCAGAGCATATCATCAAAGCATTGGTCAAACGCTACAGTTTTTGATTGGCTTAAACAGAATCTAAACTTATTACAAAGATTCTGATTGAACTAAATATCCGTCGGTTAATTCATTTCAAAAACGCAGATAGATGTTGGGATGGCGAGAAAGCTGTCAGTCTATCGATATTATTGAAGATTTTGTTTTTAAGGTTCGTTGTGATGTGTTAGCTAGTGTTCCTTAATGACATTGCAAAACAGTACTTTTGCTAGGAGATTAAACTAATGAGTGTAGTCAGTGCGGTCAGTAAGAAAGTTAAGACCGCCCCAGCAGTGTCCAGACAGGTTGAGCCAACTCAGCCGTGGTCTCAATTTTCCACTGGGGAATGGACGAGTGAAATTAATGTTCGTGATTTTATTCAAAAAAATTATTCGCCCTATGACGGGGATGGAGATTTTCTCGCTGGTATTAGCGATCGCACCCAACAGCTTTGGCAGCAGGTTACATCTTTGATGAAGCTTGAGCGGGAGCGGGGCATTTTAGATGCCGACAGTCAGCTGCCAACTGGGATTACGGCCCACGCACCGGGCTATATTGATCAGTCTCTTGAGCAGGTGGTTGGGCTACAAACCGATAAGCCGCTAAAGCGAGCCATCATGCCCCTGGGTGGTATTCGAGTCGTTAAAAAGTCTCTAGAAGCCTACGACTACAAGCTTGACCCCACCACGCTAGAGATTTTTACAAAATATCGTAAAACCCATAATGACGGTGTATTTGATGCCTACACCACTGAGATGCGACGGGCGCGACACTCGGGCATTATCACCGGGCTGCCCGATGCCTACGGACGGGGGCGTATCATCGGTGACTATCGTCGAGTCGCTCTCTACGGTTGCGATCGCTTAATTTTAGATAAACAGCAACAGCTCCAGTCGCTAGAACTCGACACGCTAGATGAGGCAGTCATCAATCAACGAGAAGAGATTGCCGAGCAAATTCGCGCGCTGCAAGAGTTGAGACAGATGGCTGCAGCCTATGGCTGTGACATTAGCCGACCCGCCGTAACTGCAAAAGAAGCGGTGCAATGGACCTACTTTGGCTATTTGGGAGCCATTAAGGAGCAAAACGGTGCGGCCATGTCTTTGGGGCGTGTTTCCACGTTTTTAGACATCTACATCCAGCGCGATATTGCCAACGGTAGTCTGAGCGAAGCAGAGGCTCAGGAACTGATTGACCAGTTTGTTATGAAGCTGCGGATGGTGCGCTTTTTACGCACACCGGAGTACAACCAGCTGTTTTCTGGTGACCCAGTGTGGGTAACCGAATCCATCGGGGGTATTGGGTTAGACGGTCGGCCATTGGTGACTAAGACCAGCTTCCGCTGTTTGCAAACTCTCTATAATCTAGGCCCGGCCCCCGAACCCAATCTAACCGTGCTCTGGTCTGAGCGGTTGCCGATGGCGTTTAAGCAATTTTGTGTCAAAGTCTCCAAGGATACTAGCTCAATCCAGTATGAGAATGACGACCTGATGCGGTCTCAGTATGGCGATGACTATGGCATTGCCTGCTGTGTTTCGGCCATGCCCATTGGTAAACAAATGCAGTTCTTTGGTGCTCGGGTGAATCTGGCCAAGGCGCTGCTGTATGCCATTAACGGCGGTCGTGATGAAAAATCAGGAGAACAGATTGCCCCGGCCTACGCTCCCATTACCACAGATATTTTGAGCTACGACGAGGTCGCGGCCAAATTTGATGTGCTGATGGCCTGGCTGGCCAAGCTCTATGTGAACACGCTCAATGTGATTCACTACATGCACGACCGGTACTGCTATGAGCGGTTGGAGATGGCCCTCCACGATAAAGATGTCTATCGCACCATGGCCTGTGGCATGGCGGGTTTATCGGTTGTTGCCGACTCTCTTTCGGCCATTAAATACGGTCAGGTTAAGGTGATTCGCAACGAGGCTGGTTTAGCCGTTGACTATGAGGTGCAGGGTGACTACCCCGCCTTTGGCAACAACGACGAGCGGGTAGACGAGATGGCGTCAGACCTGATGCAGCAGTTTATGAACCATATTCGTCAGCACAAGACCTATCGCAATGCGGTGCCCACTCAGTCGATTCTGACGATTACGTCTAATGTGGTCTATGGTAAAAAGACCGGCAGCACCCCCGATGGCCGGAAAGCAGGTGAGCCCTTTGCACCCGGCGCTAACCCCATGCACGGTCGTGACACGAAAGGTGCGATCGCAGCCTGTGAGTCCGTTGCCCAGCTTCCCTATCAGCACGCTCAGGACGGTATCTCCTACACGTTCTCCATTGTGCCTGGAGCCTTGGGTAAAACTGAGAGCGATCAAATCAACAACCTGGTGGGTCTTCTAGACGGCTATTTCCACAATACGGGGCAGCATATTAACGTTAATGTACTTAACCGCGAGACCTTGCTGGATGCCATGGATCATCCTGAAAAGTATCCCCAGCTTACGATTCGGGTCTCGGGCTATGCAGTTAACTTTATTAAGCTAACCCGTGAGCAACAGATGGATGTGGTTAATCGCACATTCCACAGTCGGTTCTAGCTGGCGTAGTCGGTGTCCCCCTTTATAAAGGGGGACTATCGGGGGGCAATCACTGACACTAGCCATTGGCCCCCCTCGCCCCCTTTACAGACCAAATTTTTCTTTGTCTACGATTTTCTGATAATTCTCCATAAGACAATCTCAATCATGAGATTTTATACATGCGCTGGCTGCCTATGCTGATCTCTCAACTAAAAACGGCTCCCTCTCAAACCACAGGACGTATTCATTCTGTTGAAACCTGCGGCACTGTCGATGGACCAGGTATTCGATTTGTGGTCTTTACCCAGGGTTGCCCGCTGCGGTGTCAATACTGCCATAATCCAGACTGTCGCTCAGTCGAAGGTGGGCATGAGGTAACTGTCGCTGAGCTAGTGGAAGATATCCTGCGCTATCGCACCTATCTGGAACTTTCTGGGGGAGGCGTCACAGTGACGGGGGGTGAACCCTTATTACAGCCTAATTTTGTTGCAGAACTGTTGCGCAGCTGTCAGGCTGAGGGGTTGCACACCGCTCTGGATACCTCTGGTTTTTCAGATTTGGCCGCGGCTCAACAGGTTTTACCCCATGCCGATTTGGTTCTTCTCGATATTAAATCGTTTGATCCCGAGCTATATCGTCAAGTGACCCATGTTTCTCAAGAACCAACCCTGCGACTGGCGCGCCATCTTAACGAAATTCATAAACCCACCTGGGTCCGGTTCGTTTTAGTGCCCGGACTTACCGATCCCCAAGAAAATGTTGAGAAACTAGCCAAGTTTGTTTCAACCCTTACTAATGTGGAATGGGTGGAGGTTTTACCATTTCATCAAATGGGTGCCTACAAGTGGGAAGCCCTTGGGTACGATTATCCGCTAAAAGATACATTACCCCCCAGTCAGGAACAAATCGAACAAGTCAAAGCACAGTTTCAACGCTACGGCTTGAACGTTCACTAGAGGACTGCCAATAATTATGACTTTACAACAATCATCTGCGCGTGTAGATACGCTAGAGCGTCTAGAAGCCTTAATACTGAGAGTTAAGAAAGCTCAAGAGACTTACGCTGGGTTTAACCAGGCCCAGGTTGATGCAATTTTTAAGCAAGCTGCGATCGCAGCTAACAACGGTCGTCTGCCCCTGGCAAAACAGGCGGTGGCCGAAACCGGTATGGGTGTGATTGAAGACAAAGTGATCAAAAACCACTTTGCCTCCGAATATATCTACAACAAATATAAGCACGCCAAAACCTGCGGTGTGATTTATTCTGATGTGCACTACGGCATCCAAAAAGTCGCTGACCCCATCGGTCTAATTGCTGGCATTGTGCCCACCACCAACCCCACATCCACCGCTATCTTTAAGGCGTTGCTCTGTCTCAAAACTCGCAACGCCATTATTTTCTCTCCCCATCCTCGCGCCAGAGCCTGCACTATTGCCGCTGCTCGCATCATTCGCGATGCGGCTGTCAAAGCTGGGGCACCGGCTGATTTAATCGGCTGGATTGATGAGCCCACCCTGGAGCTTTCCCAGGCGCTGATGCAGCACCCTGACATTAAACTGATCTTGGCGACCGGTGGGCCAGGTATGGTGAAGGCCGCCTATTCCTCGGGGCATCCCTCTCTGGGGGTGGGGGCCGGCAACACCCCAGCACTCATTGACGAAACCGCCGATATTCAGATGGCGGTAAGTTCAATTTTGCTCAGTAAGACTTTTGACAACGGCATGATCTGCGCCTCAGAACAATCTGCCGTGGTTGCTGATGAAGTCTACGACGACGTTAAACAAGAGTTTGTTAAACGGGGTGCTTATTTTCTCAACCCCGAAGAACAGTCTCGGGTGTCTCAGATTTTACTCAAAAACGGACGACTCAACCCTGAGATTGTCGGTCAGCCGGTGACTCAGCTGGCCCAGCTGGCCAATCTAACGGTGCCAGAGGGAACCAAGCTGCTGATTGGTGAAGTCAGTGACATTGGCACAGAAGAACCGTTCTCCTATGAAAAACTCTCGCTGATTTTGGCGTTATATCGGGCGTCAGATTTTGCGGAAGGGCTATCTCAAGCCAAACAGCTAGTGAATTTTGCCGGACAGGGACATACCTCTGTGCTCTACACCCATCCGGATAATCGCGATCGCATCGTCCAGTTTGAAGATGAGCTGGCCACCTCTCGTGTACTGATTAACACGCCGTCTTCTCAAGGAGCTATCGGTGACCTGTACAACTTTAAGCTGGATCCCTCGCTTACGTTGGGCTGTGGTACCTGGGGTGGCAACTCCGTATCTGAAAACGTGGGTGTGCAGCACCTGCTCAATGTCAAGACCGTCACTGAGCGACGGGAGAATATGCTGTGGTTCCGAGTGCCGCCCAAGGTGTACTTTAAGTCGGGCTGTATTCCAGTTGCACTCGGAGATCTGGCCCATAAAAAACGAGCCTTTATTGTCACCGACAAACCTCTGTTTGACATGGGCTTTACCAAAGAGATTACCGACACCCTCGACACTCTCAAAATTGAACACCACACCTTTTTTGATGTGGAACCCGATCCATCTCTATCCACGGTGCAGCGTGGTTTAGCCATTATCAACAACTTTAAGCCCGACGTGATTATTGCCCTGGGCGGTGGGTCACCGATGGATGCCGCTAAGGTGATGTGGCTAATGTATGAACATCCCGAAGTGAAGTTTGAAGGGCTGGCAATGCGGTTTATGGATATCCGTAAGCGGGTCTATGAGCTACCGCCGCTGGGGGATAAAGCCATTCTGGTGGCGATTCCGACAACATCAGGCACCGGGTCTGAAGTCACACCCTTTGCCGTGGTTACCGACGACCGTGAAGGCATTAAATATCCCCTGGCGGACTATGCCCTCACCCCCACCATGGCCATTATCGACCCAGAGCTGGTGCGTCACATGCCAAAAAGACTCACCGCCTATGGCGGCATTGACGCCCTCACCCATGCCTTAGAAGCCTATGCGTCTGTATTGGCAACAGAATTTACCGACGGACTGGCCCTAGAGGCCATCGGGCTGTTGGTGAAGTATCTCCCTCGCGCCTATCAAAACGGACCCAATGACCCAGAAGCGAGAGAGAAAGTGCACTACGCCGCCACCATTGCTGGGATGGCCTTTGCCAATGCCTTTTTAGGCATCTGTCACTCTCTAGCCCACAAACTGGGGTCGACATTCCATGTGCCCCACGGGTTAGCCAATGCGTTGATGATTTCCCACGTGATTCGCTACAACGCCACCGATGCTCCGTTTAAGCAGGCAATCTTTCCTCAGTATGAGTATCCCCAGGCCAAAGCGCGCTATGCTGCGATCGCAGATTCGCTTAAGCTAGGGGGCAATACCGATGAAGAGAAAGTTGGCCGACTGATCGAGGCGATTGAATCCCTTAAACAGCAGGTGGATATTCCCAGAAGCCTGCGGGATGTGCTCAGCGATGATGAACATACCTTCTTTGAGCACCTCGATCTAATGGCAGAACAAGCCTTTGACGATCAGTGTACCGGGGCCAATCCTCGCTATCCCCTGATTCAAGACCTCAAGGCGCTGTATATTGCTGCCTATCGCGATGGTCTGCAGCTGCCGGTATCTGCAACAGTGCCTGCCGCCGAGGAAGTAGCCCATTAATTCTGTTGTGCGGCGGTATTGTCTTAATGCCGCCGCACATAGTTAGGAGACATACAAATGAGATGCTGTTAGATGAAAAGCTTCAGACAACTTTAACAGTTCAGCCTGGTGACAGTTTTCCCCTGGGAGCGATGGTTCGCGACGGGGGAATTAATTTTTGTCTATATGCGCGGGGGGCAAGATGGGTAGAGCTGTTGCTGTTTGATGCACCGGATACCGCTGAGCCTCAGGTCACCATTCGTCTTGACCCTGATGTTAATCACACCTTTCACTATTGGCACGTCTTTGTGGGTGGCCTGAGTGCCGGACAGGTCTACGCTTACCGAGTGGATGGTCCCTACAATCCAGAGAACGGCCAGCGTTTTAACCCCAACAAAGTCTTATTAGATCCCTATGCCCGCTCAGTTGTCGGGTGGCCAATCTATTCTCGTCAGGCCGCCAGCAACAGCTCTGACAACTGTGATCAAGCCCTTAGAGGAGTGGTGGTCGACCCGCTACAGTACGACTGGGAAGGGGACAGTCATCCAAAAACTCCCTATGCCGCCACTGTTATTTATGAGCTACATGTTGGCGGCTTTACCCAACACCCTAATTCGGGGCTACCGGCAGATAAACGCGGTACCTATGCCGGACTAATTGAAAAAATTCCATACCTACAGTCCTTGGGCATCACGGCGGTTGAATTAATGCCGGTACAACAATTTGACCCCAGCGATGCCCCAGCAGGCAAAACCAATTACTGGGGATATAGCCCGATAGCCTTTTTTGCCCCCCATCGGCAATATAGCTCTCAACAAGGTCTCGTTGGGCCAGTGGACGAGTTTAGAGATCTTGTCAAAGCGCTACATCAAGCCGGGATTGAAGTAATTTTAGACGTTGTTTTTAATCACACTGCCGAGGGAGATCATACCGGCCCCACCCTATCGCTGCGGGGCTTAAACAACGAGTCGTACTACATTCTAGAAGAAAATAAGGCTTACTACAAAAACTACAGCGGCTGTGGCAACACGCTCAAGACCAGCGCCATTAGCGGCTATCTCATCTTAGACTGTCTGCGCTACTGGGTGGCTGAGATGCATGTGGACGGCTTTCGGTTTGATCTCGCATCGGTTCTCTCGCGCAGCGTTACGGGAGAACCCCTAAATAATCCACCGCTGTTATGGATGATCAACACTGATCCCGCCCTGGCGGGTACAAAAATTATTGCCGAAGCCTGGGATGCCGCCGGGCTATATCAGGTAGGCCACTTTGCCGGAGAGCGATTTGCCGAATGGAACGGTCCCTATCGAGACGAAGTGCGTCGATTTGTCCGGGGTGACAGCGGAATTATTCGGGCGCTAGCCGATCGGATTGTGGGTAGTCCCGATCTCTATGTGCAGTCTCAGCGCGGCCCCAACTACAGCATTCACTTTGTGACCTGTCACGATGGGTTTACGCTCAATGACCTGGTGAGCTACAACCATAAACACAATCAGGCCAACGGAGAAGACAATCGGGATGGAGCCGATGCCAACTGGAGCTGGAACTGTGGTGTAGAAGGCCCAACCGACGATTTAGCCATTCAGTCATTTCGGCTAAAACAGGCTAAAAATTTGGTTACTCTGTGGGCCATGTCCCAGGGCACGCCCATGCTGTTAATGGGAGATGAGGTGTTGAGATCGCAACAGGGCAACAACAATGCCTACTGTCAAAACAATCAGCTGAGCTGGTTTGACTGGGATGCTGTCTCCACCCAAAAAACTTTTTTGCGCTTTGTTAAAGGATTAATTGGGCTGATTCAATCGTTACACGTGTTTAAGCACGATCATCCTATGATTGTCACCCCTCAAGCAATTTTAGAACCCACCATTGTTTGGCACGGGGTCAAACTGGGGGAGCCCGACTGGAACGACTATTCCCACAGTCTGGCCTTTACCCTTTCCTACCGACGATATAACGAGACGCTACACGTAATGCTCAACACCTATCATCAGCCACTACACTTTGAGCTACCACCGTTACCTGAGGGCAGCTACTGGCAGCGACTTGTGGATACGTCTCTAGATACTCCAGAAGACTTTTGTCCACCAGATATCGCCCCTACCATTGATGTTTTATCCTATCGGGTGGAACAATATTCTTCTGTAGTGTTGATGGCTGGATAGCGGCGACCTGGCAATTAATGAGCTGTTAAGAAACAAGTTCATGATTTGGACGCAAAAACATTGACCCTGACCTCACCGTAACTCCTACCAAACCTGAATCTTGGTAATGAGCGATATCCTCCTTTCGGGGAAACCCCAATATGCCTAGATGCGACAACTCGATTACTTCTGAAAGGGGGAGTCGAGGCCCCCACGAATAGGAGGGTAAACCCCAGTATGCCTAGATGAGATAACTTAGATACTTCCAAGAGGGAGGAAAGCCCTGAGCAACCCCTATCGCGATTGACCAACGCTTAATCGATGTATCCTGGGAGAGTCGGCACTTAGCAAAACTCGTTGCGTGGGGTCCCGCCGAGTTCTCTTTCCGGAAGTATCTAAGGTATTCCAAATCGCATAATGGGGTTTCCCCATGGCTAGGGCGTTCCGCCGCCCTAGAACCCAACGGAAAAACATCAGCGATATCCCTAATCGCATAGTTGAGTATTCGGTGAGGTGGTTTAGAATTTTGCGCGCGGCGACAAAATTCTAAGAGGAGACGTCATTCCATTCCCTGTTAGGCAAAACGCTTATAGTTAAACCATGAGCGTAATTTTTAACAAGCCCTAACTGGGTAAAAGCTCCCTCCTCTATTGAGTAATCCAGCCAGGAAGTACATTAAGCACGCTGTATTTGATACAACTACAGTGCGCAACGCTGTAGTTGGAAACCGAGGGGGCAATAGAATGCGGCTGGATGGCAAAGTAAGCTTAATTACGGGTGCAGGGTCTGGAATTGGTCGCGCCACCGCCGAATGTTTTGCCCGGGAAGGGGCCACGGTTGTGGCTGTGGATATCAATGCCGACGCAGCCCAGACAACCCAGGAAATCATCGAAGCGGCAGGTTACACCTGTTTAAGCCTTGGGGTAGATGTCAGCGACGAAGAGCAAGTAAAAGATGCGATCGCAACCACCGTTAAGACCTTTGGCCGTCTTGATATTCTTTTTAACAACGCCGGCATCTCTGTTCTCAAACCCATTACCGAAACAACAGAAGCCGATCTAGACAAACTCTTGGGTGTCAACCTCAAAGGAGTCTTTTTTGGCTGTAAACACGCCATTATTCAAATGTTGACCCAGGGCAGTGGCATTATTATCAACACCGCATCAGAGCTGGGTCTGGTGGGACAGCCTTTATACAGTGGCTACTGCGCCACTAAGGGAGGAGTCCTAGCCCTAACCCGAGCCCTAGCCACCGAATGGTCCGCCCACAATATTCGCATCAATGCCGTCTGCCCTGGCCCCACCGATACCCCGATGATCCATGCTGAATTTAATATCGGCAATGATGCCGACACCGAGAAAAAAGCTGTGATTTCCACCATTCCAGCAGGACGAATGGGCAAACCTGAGGAAATTGCCCGTGTTGCCCTATTCCTAGCCACCAGCGATGCCGAATTTGTTCACGGTGCAGCCATTGTTGCCGACGGCGGTAAAACGATTATCTAAAGCCAGGCCATTAGTGCAGCCCCTATCGAGCCACAAGCTCCATATCCGACTGATGCTGCACTAGGGACACGATTCCTCGGGTTAGCTGGTCTGCGGCGAACCCTACCAAAATACTGCTAGAAACCAGCATAAAAATCATTAAACTCACCGTCACCAGACAGTCTGTTAAAGATGCCGGTTGGGTTTCGTCGTCGGTCTTAACGTCATTGAGGAAATTTGAATTTTGAACTGACCAGGGACCAAACGTTGAATTGGATAGATGCTCCAGGTCGTAACTATTCAAACAGGTGTAGGAAGGATAGTCTTGCATGGTGGGATACCCAATAGTGGTTGCCTCCATTGCGTGATATCACGAACCCGATAGTCAGCGATGCTTCAGATGAGGAAATTTAACATACGCCTACCCTGACATTTAGACAAAAAAAATCCCTCAGCATTATCTGTGAGGGATATGTCAAGGTTCATCTACTCATTCACACATTCTTAAAGACCAGGGTCTGTCCGGAAAGTTTTGATTATTGTGTGAAGAAATCGCCATTTTTTTATAAATCCAAAAAAGTTGCCCGGTATCAGTGTTGGCTCCTATTGAGGCTGAGGCGGCGTCTGACCCGTGCGCACAAATTCAGCCTGCTCCAAAATCAACGAAGCAAACTCCCCCTGGCCATTGGCGGCGTAGAGCTGCGCTGCGCGTTCATAACTTTCCACAATTTCCGTCCGCAGTTCCGATGGCAAATCATCAGGGCCGCTAAAGGCTTCACCCAAAAGTAGCGCCTGCTGCCGCAGTAAAGCATCCGCTTTACCCAAATAAGCATTTGGCTCCTCCGGTTCTAAAACGATTGCAGCGATATAGGCTTCGGCCGCCTCACTATAGTCCTCAGACTGCATCAGCTCCAACGCTCGGTCATACACCTGCTGATAGTCAGTGGCGGGCTTTACCGATACTCGATAGTTCCCCCCAACCTGCCCATAAAACGACCCCGCCAAAATGGTATATTCACCACTTTCCGGTAGCTCTGCAACGATGGTCGCCTGGGGCAGCCCATTGTAATCGTCATTTTGCTCTAGCACCTCGCCAGCCGGGTTGAGCAACGTTACAAACGTATCAAACTCTTCGCTGATCATTTCAATAATGACCGTTTCGCCCGCATCCGCCGTAAACGTATGGGTGTCTTGCCGTGGTTGAAATTCAACTTCTTCTTCTAGCAGTGGTTGTGCCAAGACGGGCGTAGCTGCCCACAGCGCTAGAGCGGCTCCCACAGAGACCAGTTGGGCACACCCTCGACGCAGCCAAGCATATCTCTGACAACCCATTAAACTAAGTAAGCTAGGCATAGAACTCCTTATCAACGCCACCTGAGGCAGCAATCATCAATAGCAATGCACTACGATAGCGGAAATTTTCCACCTAAATCTAGAGTGTTCTGGCCAAAAGTCCTAAGCGTTGGCATTGGGCTATGGCTCCACTTTGGGGCTCAAGGTCTAGCACAGACCGCAGGAGACACTCAGCCCATAAACGCTACCCCACCGCCAGCCGCTGGCGAGCGAATGTTGCTACCGCCTGCTGACGATGTGCCAGAGGAGATATTGAGAACTGAAATTATTTTTGAAGCCCGTTCACCATTAGACGGTCGCCCCCTATCGCCAGCCGAATATGCCCAGCTGCAAACGGAGCTAGCCGCCTCCCAAACCACCCTCACCCTGAACTCCGATATTCGCTACATCATCTTTTTGCTACAGGCTCGGCGTGCGTTTAAGCCAGTTATTCCCTTTCTGCCCTAGCTAGCTCATATTTAGAAAAAACGCCATTTCTAACTTTTTAGATGGAGCAATTGTTATTACGTTCTGTTAACCTAAACGTCATAGTCCTCTGTGTTATCTAGGCAGTAGAAACACTGAAAGACGTCATTTAAGAATAGAAATTTATATACGGTTACTAGGTTGGCATTTCATATGGCACTAACAACGGCCCCCGAGCAAATTGACCGGATTGTTGGCAACTACCACCACAATCCCTATGACGTTCTCGGTCCCCATCGCATTCGGCTAGATGGTAAGGACGTTTGGACGATACGTGCCTATCTGCCAAAGGCTGAAGCTGCCTGGGTCATACTGCCCGATAGTCGTCAGGAAGTGTCGATGACAAACGGCCACCACAGCGACTTCTTTGAGTGCGTCCTTGAAATTGAAGATCTCGCTAGCTACCAGCTGCGCTACAAAACGGACGGTCATGAGCACGTCATCTATGACCCCTACGCTTTCCGGTCTCCCCTAGTCACTGAGTATGACGCCCACCTGTTTGCTGAAGGTAACCACCACCGCATTTACGAAAAGCTGGGCGCTCACCCCACCACCATCGATGGTGTCGCCGGTGTCTATTTTGCTGTGTGGGCACCCAATGCTCGTAATGTCTCTGTACTGGGGGAATTTAACAGTTGGGACGGTCGTCGCCACCAGATGAATATCGGCTATGGCGGCATTTGGGGGCTATTTATTCCTGAACTGGCCGTTGGCACCCACTACAAGTACGAAATCAAAAACCACGAAGGCCATATTTACGAAAAGTCTGACCCCTACGGTTTTTACCAAGAGGTTCGGCCCAAGACCGCATCGATTGTGGCCGACCTTGACAGCTACGAGTGGCAGGATGAGGGCTGGATGGAAAAACGCCGTCATCAGGACCCCTTAACCGAGCCCATTTCAGTGTATGAGCTCCACCTGGGTTCTTGGATGCATGAGTCGTCTGCGACCCCGGCCAAACAGTCAGACGGGTCTGACGCCCCGTTGGTTACGGTAGCCGACCTTAAGCCTGGGGCACGATTTCTCACCTATCGCGAGCTGGCCGATAAGCTGATTCCCTATGTTAAAGAGCTGGGCTTTACCCACATTGAGCTACTGCCCATAGCCGAGCACCCATTTGATGGTTCTTGGGGATATCAGGTGACGGGTTACTACGCAGCCACCTCTCGCTATGGCTCTCCCCATGACCTGATGTATTTTATTGACCAGTGTCACAAAAATGGCATCGGTGTACTGGTCGACTGGGTACCGGGTCACTTTCCAAAAGATGGTCACGGTCTAGCCTTTTTTGATGGCACCCACCTGTATGAACATGCTGACCCTCGCAAAGGCGAGCACAAAGAGTGGGGCACCCTGGTCTTTAACTATGGCCGCAACGAGGTGCGTAACTTCCTGGTGGCCAACGCCCTCTTTTGGTTTGATAAGTACCACATTGACGGTATTCGGGTAGATGCCGTGGCTTCTATGCTCTATCTGGACTATAACCGGAAGCCAGGTGAGTGGGTTGCCAATGACTACGGCGGTCGAGAAAACATTGAAGCCGCCGACTGTTTACGTCAGACTAACCATCTGCTGTTTAGCTATTATCCTGGCATTCTCTCCATTGCTGAAGAATCCACATCCTGGCCTATGGTTTCCTGGCCCACCTATGTAGGCGGTCTGGGCTTTAACCTCAAATGGAATATGGGCTGGATGCACGACATGCTGGACTACTTTGGCATGGACCCCTGGTTCCGTCAGTTTCACCAAAACAACGTTACCTTTAGCATTTGGTACGCCTTTAGCGAGAACTTTATGCTGGCCCTATCCCACGACGAAGTGGTCCACGGCAAGAGCAACATGATTGGCAAAATGCCCGGTGATGAATGGCAAAAATTTGCCAACATGCGCTGTCTCTATACCTACATGTTTATGCATCCGGGTAAGAAAACCCTATTTATGGGGATGGAGTTTGGCCAGTGGAGCGAATGGAATGTATGGGGTGACTTGGAATGGCATCTGCTGCAGTATCAGGCCCACAAACAGCTCAAGATGTTTATGGAGCAGCTCAACACCACCTACCGAAGTGAGCCAGCTCTTTATACTCAAGACTTTGATCAACAAGGGTTTGAGTGGATTGACTGTAGTGATAACAAACACAGTGTTGTAGCCTTTATCCGCCGAGCAAAAGACAGTGATGAGTTTATCGTTGTTGTGTGTAACTTTACGCCTCAACCCCACAGCCATTATCGGGTTGGTGTGCCGGCTAAAGGTTACTACCGCGAGGTATTTAATAGCGATGCCCGTGAATTTGGCGGCAGCAACATGGGCAACCTGGGCGGCAAATGGTCCGAAGACTGGGCCTATCACAATCGCTCCTATTCACTCGATTTGACCCTGCCTCCGCTGGCAACGGTTGTGTTTAAGCTTGACCCCGCCAGAACCTCATCGGCGGCGCTGTCTGGTTTTGCGTAAAATTTTGTAGGGGCGTTGCATGGAGCGCCCCTACGGGGTTTGTCATTGCAGTCCCATGGTTTCCCAGTCTTTTGATGTGGGGCCAAAAAATCGAGTGGCTTCTGCCTCAGCCGTCTTTAGAGATGGATTCCATTCGCTAAAGGTATAGTCACCATCGAGTTCATTGGCCAGCAGACAATAGCCATGGCCATCAAATTCTATGGCTAAGCGAACGGTTGTGCCTGGTGGCAACTCAGCGGGTCTGTTCGGCACATTTTGAGGAATTTGCCACGAACGAATTTGCTTGACCACCATAGAAGGCATGGATTATGAATAATTTGTCTTTAGAGACAAATTATTGCCACAACTTTCCCTTATACGTGATTTAGCGGCTGATTCAGTATCAATTTAATCCACAGCTCCTGACAACACGGAGACTGAAATTGAGTTAGTTTTCGCTTTGAATGTAAGTCTG
Organism: Cyanobacteria bacterium P01_H01_bin.21; assembly: GCA_038748405.1. Taxonomy (GTDB): domain Bacteria; phylum Cyanobacteriota; class Cyanobacteriia; order Phormidesmidales; family Phormidesmidaceae; genus Leptothoe. The sequence goes on from JBCDIX010000003.1 coordinate 156,115, forward strand.
GCTCTGCTCTTCAGGCGTTAATTCAGCGACAGTGATGTCGTTTCTTAGGACACGACCGGTAGGTCCTATGATCTGTCGGGGCAGTGTTTGGGTGTCCACCAGTTCCATCCGATTCATGTTGTAGGTGGTGTAAACGGTGTCTCCGGTATCAAAGAAAAAGTCGAGGACCGTCATGGTTTGCATAGCCGCATCATTGCGGTTGAGCCACGTTCGGGGACCGCTGCCAAGAGCACCACAGTGCAAGAGTTCTAGCTTGCCCACATAGCCGGGATAGTAAGCGTGGTGATGACCGCTCATGTAGGTATGGACGTTGTGACGTTCTAAAACCGCCTGGAGCTGGTCGGAGTTATTGAGAAATTCACCGTTGCGATCGCGACCTTGAGAAATGGCATACAGCGGCAGATGCCCCAGAGCAATGCGAAACTTGGCCGACTGGGCCGCTTCGCTACTCAGCTGCTGGTCAGCCCAGGTAACTTGATTGGCGGGCACATTGGCCGATGACGCATCCCACACAAGGTAGAAAATATCATTCTGCTTAAAGCTGTAGTAATAAGGAAAATCGCCCGTATCGACATATTGCAGGTCTAGGTCGCCCTGGTGGGTCTGCCAGTAGCGCGTGGTCACCTCGCGATCAACGGGATACACATAGCTCCCTTGATGCTGCAGATTCGACGCATCGTGATTGCCGATGGTGAGCGCAAATGGAATATTTGCCTCACGGATAGGGCTGAGGACAAAGTTATCAAACCCATTCCACATCGCTTCTACCTCAGCCGTGTTTAGGGCAAGACTTTGACCAGCCACCATATCACCCACACACAGCACAATATCCGGCTTCCACTGCGGCAGCATGGATACACCCTTCATCACCTCCTGGCGATAGTCCACAGAGCCATAGCGAGCGTTGAGGTCGCTAATCACCACGGCCCGCACATCGCCACGTTTGGGTGCAAACAGTTCGGTAGGGCCAATGGGTTGGCCAAAATTTAGAGGACGCTCAGGCGTAGCCGGGGAAACCGCAGGAGCAGAGGAAGCCGCAGGAGTAGAAGAGACACCGGTCGGCTCGTCAGCAACCGATTGAGCAATGGGACGGGCGGAACAAGCTCCGATGGCTAAGCTGCTAAGGAGTAAAAAGCGACGCCGGTTATACATGAAAATAAGGGGTATCTGGGCCAATGATGGCAAGGTAACGCAATGTATTAGTCAGCGTAAACTGCACAGCCTACATTTTATAGAGCAGAGGACCATTGACAAGATTTAGGCGCTACCATGGCCAGTGAACAGCATTAGGTGAACAGGATTACCATAGTGGCGTCTCCGTTTCCTGGAATGGACCCATATCTAGAGCACCCAGAGATTTGGCCGGGGGTTCATTTGCTCTTGATCGCGGCCCTAGCTGAGTCCTTAGCACCGCAGCTGCGACCTAAATATTCAATCTCAGTTGAAGTGCGTATGTACGAAACAACTGGGGAGCAATCATTGCTAGTCGGTATCCCTGATGTTGTGGTGCAGAAATCGCAGCAGCAGGAAGAGCAACCGGTCAACGTAGCGTTAGCATCGCCTCCCTCTCAGCCAGTTTTGGTTGAAGTACCCATGCCAATGACGATTCGGCAAGGATATTTAGAAATCCGTGAGGTGGCAACAAAAGAAGTCGTTACGGCGATTGAGCTACTATCCCCCATCAACAAGCGTCCGGGGCGGGGTCGGCAGACCTATGAAAACAAACGCGAGCGGGTATTAAGCAGTTCAACCCATTTAGTAGAAATTGATTTGTTGCGAGCCTATGAACCGATGCCAGTGTTTGGTCTAGGTCTGCAGAGTCATTACAGAATTTTAGTGAGCCGGAGTGATTTAAGACCCCAAGCAGAACTTTATAAATTCAACTTAGACGATCCCATACCATCGTTTAGTTTGCCATTACGGTCTGAAGATCAAGCACCTGTGGTTGAGCTACAGCGTTTGTTGACTGAAATTTACGCCCGCTCTGGGTATGACTTAAAGCTGGACTATCAAGCAGATCCTGTCCCTGCTTTAGGCAAAGATGAACTGACCTGGTTAAATCATCTGCTTATCAAAAAAGAAATACGAGCCTCAGGTTGAGGGACGTCCTTTAACCCGCTACTATACAGGCGCATATTTCAGTCGGCCTTCTTTCTCCATGATTGACTCAGTGCTGCGCACCCTTACTTTTGGGCAGTTTTCGCTACATCAGTGGCGACAGGTGAGCCTTATCCATCGGTTGCTGTCGCCGTTGCGTCAATGGCGACAGGGCAGTAGCCTGTTGGCCTATGGTGACCTAATTGCAGCGGTCATTATGGCGATTCTGCTGGTGCTGTCACCTTACACATCTACCACCCTGATCGGCATTTTGCTGCTGGCTTGTGCAGCCCTATGGTTTTTGCTGACGGTCAGTGACGAGGCAAACGGCTGGCTAACGCCTGTGCACATCGGAGTCACCCTCTTTTGGGGGGCTATGGTGCTGGCGACGGCCCTCTCGCCGGTAAAGTCAGCAGCGGTTTCTGGGCTGGTCAAGCTCACGTTAAACCTGTTGCTGTTTATGTTGATGGCGCGGGTGCTGCGACAGCCAAGACTGCGAACCGGAGTGATATCGGTGTATGTGCTGGCAACCTTACCCGTGACCGTCTTTGGTATGCAGCAGTACTTCTATGGGGCGGAGGCGCTGGCAACCTGGGTTGACCCCACGACAAATCTGTCGGGTGCCACACGGGTCTATAGCTATCTTAGAAATCCAAATCTGTTGGCGGCGTATCTAATGCCTGCTGTGGCCATGAGTGCCAATGCTATTTTTGTTTGGCCGCGGTGGGTCCCTAAAGTGCTCGCTGCGATCGCATTTTTCTTAAACCTGGCCTGTTTGGTACTCACCTATAGTCGCGGTGGCTGGATTGGTCTTTTGGGTCTGTTTTTTGTTCTCTCTATATTGCTGGTGTACTGGTGGAGCGAACTCTTTCCATCTTTTTGGAAGCGCTGGGCACTGCCGCTATTGTTGGGGGCAATGGCGGGGTTAGTTGTGTTTGCTGTGCTGTTTGTTGGCCCGGTGCGTGAACGGGTGATGACTATGTTTGCCGGTCGAGGAGACAGCAGCAACAACTTCCGTATTAATGTATGGGAAGGAGTGATGGATATGATCCGGGCACGACCTATCATTGGGATTGGGCCGGGGAATGACGCCTTTAACAAAGTGTATCCGTTCTATCAGCGGCCTAACTATACGGCTCTGAGCGCCTATTCAATCTTTTTAGAAACCCTGGTCGAAGCGGGCATTGTTGGCTTTACGGCCCTGTTGTGGATGTTGGGAACGACATTTTATCAGGGGTTGCAGCAGCTGCGGCGTCTGCGGATGGATATGAATGTGCAAGGGTATTGGTTAATTGGTGCGATCGCAACCTGTTCTGGCATGTTAGTTCACGGTCTGGTCGACACGGTTTGGTATCGTCCCCAGGTTAGTACCCTCTGGTGGCTGTGTATGGCCGTTATTGCCAGCTTTTATGTGCCTCGTCAGCAGCACTATGAAGATTAACGTCCCCAGAACCTATGGACCTGAGGACGATGAAACATCCTGAATTAGACTATTGAGGAGCGCTAGTTCCCTTTGTCAGATCTGTTCTTACAACTTCTTCTACCACTGGGGGACAATACCAGCTTGCCAACACTTGGTTGGCAGCGGTTTCAGCTGACCCATAACAGAGAAGAAACTGCTGTCACTACCGCCCGCCCACATGGATGTCAGAATAGTGATAAATGAGTCAAATCCTGCTTTCAAGTCGTTAATAGCTTTCTCCTGTTCCGGGGTTGGTGTGCCTACGCTAGTGGGATAGGTATTTGGGAAAGCTTTATTTTGTTGCTCAATTTGATTATAAATCCACAAAAATCGACCGTAGTGAGCATACTGATTGAGGGTATCTGTTTCAGGATCTTTAGGCTGTCCTGGTTGACTGTGGTGGATAGGCGTATACAGGCGATAAACACTTTTAATCGGAAACTGTTCTTTTTTATAGGGAGGCGTTGGTGCAGGCGTCATGTTTACCCCTTCCCCCTGACTACAAATCAAATTCGCCGCCTGTTGCGCATCGTCAAAACAAGCAATTTTCTGATTAATTATCAAGGCACTTTCCTTATGATCTGGTGGCAACATAAACTGCTCTTGCTGGTTTTCCGTGGACCAGCTAAAGACAGGGCCATTTTTCTCAACTTCTGAAATTCCCTTTAATAGCGCCTCATACATTTGACCAATAGTGGCGTAGGGATATTGGGGCGTTGTGTGATCTAACGCAGTGTCAAATTCTGAAGGAGTTTCAATATCTAACATGGTTTTGAGAGTAACCTCATTCAAAGGCCCCAGCGTTGCTTTTAGCAGGGCCTCATGGCTTGGCATCTGAGGTCCCATAGTCTCTGGGTCATAGGGAGCTAGATAGGGAATAGACTCTCCGTAGATGGGTTTTTGAAAAATTTTGGAAGCGTCAATATCTAGGGCTAAACACAGATTAGCCGCCAGCTGTAGGTGCAGCATTTCTTCGATACAAACACTCAAAATGGCATCGTAGGTCTCGTAGGTGAATTTTGCTTGTTCAGATGTATCACTTTTATCAGGTAGCTTAATGGATGTGAGTGCCGTGAGATAAAACGGCAGGGTATACATCTCCACCAGTACAGCAGTTTGAGCATGGGACTGAACAAGTTCTTTAGTCCATGTAGTGCTCTCTAACACTGGCTTTGTCGCTTGCATGATCATAGTGATGTTCTCTCTAATAGAAATCGCTCTGGTGCCGGTCACCAGGTCCACAAGTTGCCCAGGACTGGCTAGCATCAACCAAATTTGAAAGAAACTCAATATTTTGATCGGTTTCTGGAGACTGTGTTAACCGAGCGACAGAAATTTTGCATCAGAGTTCCTACCGGCTCACAAGCTGGCAATAAAAGAAGATTTTTATCAAAAGATGAGGTTGCCAGGCGTTAGCCCATCTTTTTTGACCAAACTGCAGCATTAGATACAACAAAGGGGTGAAGTTTTCTCAATGCTAAAGAAGAGCCCATAGTTCAAGTCCTTTGGTCCGTACACTATGGTGTTACGCCCCTATGCTAGGAGACATTCCATGCCCCACCGCAGTTCCCTTCCATTTTCTCGTCGCCAAATCATTCGTGGGTTGCTGGCGACCACAGCATTTGGTGCCGCAACAAAGCTAAATGCCTGTACGCCTGCAGGCGGTGGTGCAGCTGGCGATGCAGCTGGTGGTGACGAGGTCGTGGTCGGCTTTATTTATGTGGGGCCTAAGGATGACTTTGGCTATAACCAGGCCCACGCAGAAGGCGCGGCCGCCATGGCCAATGTCGCAGGCATCCGAATTACTGAAGAAGCCAGCGTGCCTGAAACAACAGCCGTGTTGGAAACCATGCGTAGCATGATTGAAATTGATGGGGCTAAGGTGCTCTTCCCGACGTCTTTTGGCTACTTTGACCCCTACATTTTAGAACTGGCTGCTGAATTTCCTGACGTGCAGTTTTTCCATGCGGGCGGTCTCTATCAGGAAGGTGTGCATCCCAATAATGTGGGTAGCTACTTTGGCTACATTGACGAAGCACAATACATCGCTGGCGTTATCGCTGGCCATATGTCTAAAGAAGGCAAACTTGGGTTTGTTGCGGCGAAGCCCATTCCCCAGGTGTTGCGTAACATTAACAGTTTTACTCTAGGGGCAAAATCCATTAACCCAGCGGCCACTACTCAGGTAATTTTCACTGGTGATTGGGCTTTGCCGGTCAAAGAAGCAGAGGCCACTAACAGTATGGCCGACCAGGGCATTGATGTTGTTACCTGCCATGTGGATAGCCCCAAGGTAGTTATGGAGACAGCTGAGAGACGCGGTATCTTTAGCTCGGGCTACCATGCTGACCAAAGTCCGCTGGCACCCAAGGGATATTTAACCGGGGCAGAATGGGACTGGGTGAGTATTTACACCTTCTTAGGTGAACAGTTTGTGGCTGGTAAGACCCTGATGGCTGGGGATATTGACCATATTCTGCGGGGTGGTTTGGCAGATAATTTCTGTAAGCTCTCTCCCTATGGGCCAGCGGTGAGTGAGGCGGCTAAGGCCGATGCGGATGCTGCTAAAGAGACTATTCTTGCTGGCGAGCTGGTAATTTACGAGGGTGAGCTAAAGGACAACACCGGTAAGGCGATTTTGTCGACTGGTGAAAAGTACGAACAGCAAAATATTGAATTGGAGAAAATGGACTGGCTGATTGAGGGTGTCAACGGCAGCATTGACGGCTGATGGTCAGTCTCTCTCAGCGGGCACCTGCCCGCAGATCCTTAGAAGCTGTTGTGTTACCGGTGGCAGCTCTGCTGGTGGCGTTGGTTATTTTTGGTGGTTTTTGTGCTTTGGCGGGGGCCAACCCGTTTGCTGTTTACAGTTCAATTTATAAAGCGGCGTTTGGTCGCTGGAGTGCCTGGCAAAATACTCTCCTGCGGGCTGCGCCGCTGATGCTGACGGCTCTATGTACCGCGCTGCCCGCCCGTTTAGGGTTAGTGATCATCGGTAATGAGGGCGCTCTCGTAATGGGAGGACTAACCGCTGTTATTGTCGGGTTGGGGTTGGGGCCGTCTTTGCCCCCATTGATTGCTCAGATGGCCATGGCCATGGCGGGTATGGTCGCTGGCGGACTGTGGATCATGCTGGCCGGGGCATTGCGTCACTATCGCGGTGTCAATGAAACGATTAGCAGTTTGTTGTTGAACTATATTGCGATCGCACTCATGAACCACTTGGTGGAAGGACCCATGCGCGATGTTAGTTTTGTCACCAAACCATCGTCTGCCCAGCTTGATCCTAGTATTTGGCTAGGCACCATTCCCGGCACCCGCATTCACTTTGGGTTGTTCTACGGTCTGATCGTTTGTATTCTTGCCTATGTGCTAATCCAGCGCACCACATTTGGGTTTGCCGCTCGTACTGCTGGCGGCAATGTGCGGGCAGCTAAAATTGCCGGTTTACCCGTTGGTAAGCTAACCCTGGCCATTTGTTTTTTAGGCGGATCTGCCGCTGGTCTGGCAGGCATGGTGGAGGTGGCCGCTGTACAAAAGCGCATCAACGAATCTTTGGTTTCTAACTACGGCTATGCTGGTATTTTAGTAGCATTTGTCTCTCGTCATAGTCCGCTAGCCACAGTCCTGGTGGCGATTTTGCTAGGGGGCATTCTTGCCAGCGGGGGTATTTTACAGCGGGCTCACAATTTACCCGATGCCACAGTGCTAGTGTTTCAAGGAATTGTCTTTTTATGCGTGTTATTTAGCGACTCGCTCTATGGCAAATTGCCCTGGTTTAGAGAAGTAGGGGAGAATTAAACATGGCAGCAGAATCCTTGGGGTTATGGGGAATCCCTCTAGGAATATTGGCAGGCACCTTGCGGGGAAGTGCCCCATTTTTGTTTGTCAGCCTAGGGGAATGTTTGACTGAAAAAAGTGGCAAGATCAATCTGGGGCTGGAAGGCACTCTGCTGATGGGGGCCATGAGCGCCTACGGAGTTTCTTTTTTATCTCAGGATCTGGTCGGTCCCTTTTGGGCACCGTGGCTGGGAGTCATGGCCGCCGGTCTATCTGGCATGGTCTTAGGCATTATCCACGGCTGGCTATCGCAACAGCCTCGGGTGAATGATGTCGCGACCGGCATCGCCATGATTGTCTTTGGCAGCGGTCTGGCCTTTTTTCTAGGTAAACCCTTTATTCAACCCCAGGCCCCGCAGCTGTTTACCTTTGACTGGGGCAACTGGAGCAGTATTCCTCAGATACAGGCTGCATTAAAGATCAGTCCGTTATTTTTATTAGGAGTTGCGATCGCGCCCTTGCTCCACTGGTTCTTTCGCTACACCCGGTGGGGACTTTACATTCGAGCCGTCGGCGATAGCCCGCAGTCGGCCCGTGCCATGGGCATTTCCACCTTTAAGGTACGCATGTTGAGTATTGTTGCTGGGAGTTTCTTAGCCGGTATCGGCGGAGCCTGTCTGTCGCTGTATTATCCGGGTGTATGGACTGAACGGATCTCAAGCGGTCAGGGGCTGATGGCTGTAGCCCTGGTGATTTTTGCCCGATGGAATCCAATTCAGTGTCTGTGGGCGTCGATGCTATTTGGAGGCGCACAGGCCATCGGTCCGGCGTTTCAGTCGGTGGGCGTAGACTCTTACTATTATTTGTTTAACGCCGCTCCTTACATTTTGACGCTGTTGATTATGGTAGTAACTTGTTCGCCGCAAAGAACTTTAGTGGGGTTACCAGGCGCGTTGGGGAAAGAGGATTAAGGCAAAAATTAATGCAGTACTGAGTGCTAGAGTCGACAATCTCTCCCCTCCTGGGAGGGGCTCCGGGGTGGGTTGACCGATGGCGCAATTAGTCGAAACCCACCCCGCCCAAAGGGCACCCCTCCCGAGAGGGGAGTTTTTACGCCTTAGGCATTTATCCCCTTAGTAACTCCTTCTCTCAACCCTATGACCAAAACCCTAAAGCTTGCTGTCAACGGCACTCTCATGAGAGGGCTAGCACTCAACCCCAACCTTCTCAACGTCAACGCTACATTTGAACGAGAAGCCCAAACAGAACCCAGGTATCGTATTTGGTCCATAGACGACAAATATCCGGCCATGATCAAGGTGAGTTCAGGTGGCGTCGCCATTGCCGTAGAAGTATGGCAGGTTCCTCTGGCAGGTCTTGGCGTCATTCTCTCCCAAGAACCCCCTGGTTTGGCCATCGGCAAAGTGATACTCCACGACGGAGAAGAGGTTCTTGGCGTTATTGGAGAGCCTCTAACTGTGGATGGGAAGAAAGAAATTACTGAGTATGGTGGTTGGCGTGCATATCAAGATGCCAACTAAACTTTTTCACGTACAGACTTACAATTTTTCTATAAGGCACCTATGCGATCGCGATAGGTAGCTCCGTTTAAGCCTTTCCCTGTAGATGCAGTGGCTGGATTTAAGCGGTCATTGAGGGCATTGATGCGAGCTTCTGGATGGGGATGAGTACTTAAAAAATCAGGGGTTGCGTTGGGTTCGTCTAGTAATTTTTGTAGAAAATCAACGGCAGCAATGGGAGCGTAACCTGCCTGGGTCAGCAGTATCAACCCGGCTTCATCGGCCTCTAGTTCATGGGCTCGACTGTTGGGGCGATTCAGAGCTAGTTCCACACCGAGGGCGGTCGCTGCGCTCTGTTCTAAGCCCCCTGCCGTCAAAATACCTTCGGCGATGGCCGCCTGCTGCAGTTGTTGAATGGCATGACGACGGTCTATGTGGGCAATTTCATGGGCAATGACACTGGCTAGCTGAGCTTCATTATCTGCAGTTTGCAACAAACCTGTGTTGAGGTAAACAAATCCACCCACTGTGGCAAAGGCATTTACCCGATCATCCTCAATGACTTGAAAGGTATAAGGGATTTGAGAACGTTCAGTTCTTAGGGCCAATTGCTGACCAATACCATCAACATACCTGGTGATTCTGGCATTGTTATAGACGCGCACATCTTGCAGGATTTGTTGGTTAATCTGTTGACCTAGTTCGATCTCTTCTTGTTCCGAAAGGTTAGAAATCTGAATAATGCGAATGCCCTGAAAAATGAGGTCAAGGAGATCGGCTTTGACGGGAGGCACCATCCAAGTAGCGCTCAGGCTTAAGATTATGGCCCAAGCGGTGTAAAGCCAGCGACGGAGATGGCGTGGCGATCGGTAAGCATTCTGTGAGGTACCCATGCTTAAAGCATAGAAAAGCTTTTTGAGGAAGTTGTGAGTACCGCAGCCAGCAATTCTCAGTATGACAAATGATACCTGAACAGCTGTTATAGCAGGGATAGTAGTACCATCATGACGTTGATCATTTAGGTTAAGTCCCTTGCGCCCTCCAGGCTGCTTCGATACCCTCGTAAATCAGTTTCGGCAAACGCTCGCGTCGATGCCGGACAGGCGTACGGGCAAAAATATCCGCTATCAGATGGCCGATGCCGGATTAAGCGCATTTAGCGTGTTTTTTATGCAAGACCCATCGTTCCTATCCCATCAAAAGGCGATGGCAGACCGTAAAGGCCGAAGCAATGTCGAGAGTTTATTCGGCACTCATGAAGTGCCCAGCGACAATCAAATTCGCTCATTGCTTGATGAGGTCGCACCCCATCATCTGTTTTCGATGTTTGATGCCGGTCTTCAACGCCTCAAAGACACAGACCAATTAAAGACGTTTCGCAGCTTCAAGGGTGAGTTGCTCATGCCCCTTGATGGGACCGAATACTTTAGGTCGACCCAGCTTCATTGTCCTAACTGCTCGCATCGCAAACTCAAATCTGGGAAAACCCAATATTTCCATAGTGTCGTTACCCCGGTGCTAGCGTGCCCAGGTCGAGAGCACGTGATTCCCTTAATTCCCGAGTTTGTCGTGCCCCAGGATGGCCATGATAAACAAGACTGTGAGGTTGCTGCCGCTAAACGTTGGCTGAGTCAACACGGAAAACGCTATCAGGACTTACGCATCACGGTCTTGGGCGATGATCTCTATTGTCATCAGCCCCTGTGCCAATTGATCTTGACCCAGCGGTTCAATTTTATTTTGACCTGTTTGCCAGAGTCGCATAAAACCCTCTATGAGCACTTGGCAGGCATCGCCTTACCCACCGTCATTCGTCAGCATTGGATGGGCAAAGTGCAACACACCTATACCTATCGCTATCTTAATCAGGTTCCACTCAAAGATAGCGACGATGCCTTGCTGGTGAACTGGTGTGAACTCACCATTACTGACTCCAAGGGTAAACAGAGTTATCACAATGCCTTCGCGACCCACCATCTCATCTCAGACCAAACGGTTGAAGCCATTGTTGCGGCTGGACGGGCACGCTGGAAAGTGGAAAACGAAAACAACAATACTCTGAAAACTAAGGGCTACAATCTAGTGCATAATTTTGGCCATGGTCAGCAGCATCTAGCCGCTTGCTTGGTCACGCTGAATATTTTGGCTCTGCTGTTTCATACCCTGCTGGACCTGTTCGACGCCAAGTACCGATTACTCAGGGCACATTTACCCTCTCGAAAGACCTTTTTTGATGATTTGCGAGCACTTACACGGTACATGTGGTTTGACACCTGGGATCATCTACTAACGTTCATGATTCAAGGCTTAGAGCTTGAAATCCCTGCCGATACTAGCTGAAATCTCATACTGAGAACTGCTG